>JAEUIA010000081.1 GCA_016795245.1 Planctomycetota bacterium
CTTCGCCGCAGTAGAGCCGCGCGCCGGCGCGCGGCTCTACGCCGGCGAAGATGCACCACACGAGCCTGGCTCGGTACGGTCAAACTCGGACGAAAGCCACCGCGCGAACCGCGAACCAGGAGGCCGCACTGCGGAGCATGCGTCGAATGCCTTGGCTCTTCTGCTTGCTTCGCTCTTTTCTTCTGCTTCGCGCTTCGTGAGTCCTGTCCAACTGTGACTCTCGCTCGACAGTGAGTGCTGAATGGATGTCGGAGAACATCTCCCACGCGACACCACTGCCCGAGAGGCAGAAGAGACGATCCCGGCAAACTGGAGAGCAACGGCATTCGACGCGTGCTTCGCAGCGCGGCCTCGGCGTTCGCGGTTCGCGCGGAGTACCGCGCAAATCGCGAACCCCGAGGTCAACAATGGGGTGGGGTCTGGTTGGGTGTGTTCGGCGTCGGACTGGAAGCGTTGAGGGGCTCAGGTTCGGTGTCGGGCTTGAAACGCTGAGGGGTGTGTTCGGTGTCGGTCTGGAAGCGTTGCGTTGCGGGGTTCGGTTTCGGACTGGAAACGTTGAGGGGCTCAGGTTCGGTGCCGGACTCGAGGCGTTGAGGGGTTGGGTTCGGCGTCAGTCTTGAACCGGTTGCGGGGCGGGGTTCGGTGTCGGCCTGGAAGCGCTGCAGAGTCGGGTTCGATGCCGTACTGCGAGCCCTTTCCCAGAGCCGCAGCGCGCTAGCGGGGCGCGCCGGATTCGAACGCGCCCAGATCGACGACCGGAGCCTCACCGACGCCCGTGTCCGGCGTGAACGGGTCGTCCGTACGACGCGTCAGCCGGTCCAGGTCTTCAGTTTCATCAGCGAGCAGCCGCAGGTTCGAGCCCGCGTCGCGACAGGGTGATCCGACGGCGAGGCGCAGATCACCGCGCACGTCGTCATGCGTGGCGAACACGCCGTCTGGCCCAGGCCCGGGCGGCGCGACAAACTGCGGATCGAGGTCGATGTTGCCCGCTCCCGTTGCGCCGCCTTGGATGCAGACGAACTCCAGCGTGGGCGCAGTGCCCGCGATCTGGTCGGGAAAGTTGCCCCACACGATCGAGTTCGAGAGCTGCACGTCCGTCGACGCCAGGAGCGCGAGTCCGCCGCCGTCGATCGTCGCGCGGTTCGCGACGAAGGTCGAATTCACGATCGTCGGATCCGCGAAGACGATCGCGAACACGGCGCCGCCGCGTCGCGCGCGATTGCCCTCGAACGCGCAGTTGGCTAGGCGCAGTTCGGTGAAGAACCCCGCCATCAATCCGCCGCCCCAGCCCTGCGACCCCTCCAGCGACTCGTTGTCCTCGAAACGGCACGCGTCCAACCGCGGCTCGCCGCCCTCCGCGTACGCGCCGCCGCCGCCCAAGAGCGCGGAGTTGCGCTTGAATTCGCAACGCCGGACCTCCGCGTCCGCGTAATACAAGCTCAAGCCGCCGCCGACGGAGAACGTGCCGCCCGTGGCCGTATTGTCGCTGAATACACAGTCTTCGACGGTGACCGCTGATTGCAGCGCGTACAGTCCGCCGGCTTCGTACGCGAGTCCGCGCACGAAGGTACAGCGCCTGACGACTGCCGTGCTCTCGTCGTTGTGATAGACACCACCGCCCAGCGAAGCACTGTTCGAATCAAACAGGCAGTCCTCGACCGTCGGCGCGCCGCCGCCGATCCAGATCCCGCCTCCGCCGCTGCCGCCTGCGCCACCGCCGCCGTCGACGATGTCGTGTCCGGCTTCGTTGCCGAGGAACGTGCAGCCTTGAACGCGACCGGTGGCGCGTTCGATGAACAATCCACCGCCGCCCAACTGCGCGATGTTGGCCTCGAAGTAGCTGCCGCTGAGCGCGGTGTCGCTGTCGAGGCTCATATACAGGCCGGCGCCTTCGCCGGCGCGATTGTCGATGAACACGCAGTCTTCGAACGTGGATCCGCGCGAACTGCGGCTGTATGCGCCGCCGCCCTGGCCGGGCGTGGTGTTGGCGAGGAAGCGGCAGCGGTAGGCGTGCGCTTCGACGTCGCCGTGAAAGTACAAGCCCCCTCCATGGTTGCCGGCGTAGTTCGCCAAGAACAAGCAGTCTTCGAAGACGCCGCCGCCGTGATCGTTGATCGTGCCGTGGTTCGACGACCAGTTGTCCGTGAACCTGCAATTCATCACGTGCGGGTGCGCGTGAAACACCTGCATGCCGCTGCCCTGGTCGTAGCTTTCGACGTGCGCGCCCAGGCCGGGTCCGTCGGCGTAGCCGCCGCGCACGGTGAAATTTTCGAGCACGGTGTGGTGCACGTCGTGCACGGTGATGACGTGAAAGGAGTTGTCCGCGCGGTTCTGGAAGTTCGGCGCATCGTCGCCGTTCAGATCACCGTCGAGGATCGAGGGCGGATTGTGCGGAGCGCGCTGTGCGAGGCTGGTCTCGTCACCGCGGAATCCGCCGCGCACGACGACGCCTTCGGGCAACACGAACGTCGCGGTGCGACTGCCGGCCGGCGGAGCGGGACGGTACGTGCCCGACTCGACCCAGATCTCTTGTCCAGGCTGCGCCCGCTGCAGCGCGGCCTGGAGCGAGCCCAACGAGTTCTCCCACGAGAATCCGTCGCCGTTTCCGCGCGCTCCGGGTGCGACGAACACCGTGGACGAACTCGAAGATGAGCCGCGATGCGAGCAGCCGACGAGCGTCAGGAGGATGACGCTCGCGCCGCGAATCCCCATGTCCTGGAAGCGCATGTCTTGCAGTCTACCTCGGAGCTGAAGGTCGTGCGTGCGCGCCCGCGGCACCTTTCCCGGCGTGTGTGCGCCGTCGGCGCTGATCGCGTGCTCGCGCTGCGACCTATTCACCGGGCTCCGAGGAATCCAGCTGCGAAATCCCGGAATTCCTGTCGGCTCGCGCGCGCGGTTCCTGCCTGTAGAGATGGAGCGTCGTGTGCCGGCAGAAGTGCGCACGTCCGCCCGCTTCCCATCGAAGACCTCCCAACGAAACGAGGAACCGTCGTGCTTGCATTCCAATTTCATCGCGTCGCGCGGGCCATCTGGTCGTCGCGTTCGAGCCTCCTGGCGATCGCCCTCGTATCGACTGCGTTCTCGACGTCGCACGCCTGGGCGCAGGACCTGCGCACCAATCCTCCGGATGTCGAAGATCTCCCGGCCGCACTCCCGCCGCCCGCGCCTACTCCCGGAACGGATCGGTGCCTGGGGATGACCTGGGAGCCGACCATCGCCGTCGATCGTCGCAACCCGCGGATCGTCGCGGTCGCGCAAAGTACGACCGTGCAGGTCTCGTTCGACAGCGGCGACAACTTCACGCAGACGCTCAACGCGATCGTTCCCGGTCCCACACCCAGCGATCCGGGCTGGTGCTCGGGCGGCGATCCGAGTCTGGGATTCGACAGTCAAGGACGGCTGTTCCTCACGTACTTGGGAACGCGTTTGAGCTCGGCCTCGGGGTGCGCGGGTTGCCCGGCGGCGACCGGATGCAACGCGGGTCGCGATGTGTTCATCACCGGCTGGAATCGGGTCGGCAACAACTTCGTCCAGTTCATCGGGCCGGTGAACGTCACGGCGCTGTCGGGACACGGCGCGCCGCACAACGCGGACAAGGAGTGGCTCGCGGTCGACTCGTATCCGGGCAGCTCGCTCTACACCGATCGCCTGTACGTGGCCTGGTCCGACATCGACCAGGAGCCGTGGCAGATCTGGACGACGTTCTCGACGGACCAGGGCGCGACGTGGAGTGTGGCTCAGCAGATCTCCGTCCCAGGTCAAGGCCGCCATGTTTGGCCCGTGCACAACACGGTCGCGCCGAACCACGACGTCTACCTCGCGTACCACGCTCAAGGCGGATTCTTCGACGGCGCACCGGATTACGACGTGCCCGACGGAGTGAGCGGAGTCGTGTACGTGTTCCGCTCGACGAACGGCGGCGGCACCTACACGAAGACGGCGACGAACCCCTTCGACGCCGACGGCTCGAGCTTCAGCGAAGCGGACATGACCTACAACCGTCAGGACAAGGGGCTGGGCGTGGTTCCCAAGGCCTCGTACTGGACGCTCGGTTGCACGCAACCGTGGATCATGGCCGACCCGGTCGTGACGGGCCGCCTCTACGTCGTGTGCGCCGACGATCCCGACAACGACATCAACGCGGGCGATTACGCCGACGTCGTGTTCTCGCGCTCGAACGATTTCGGCGCGACCTGGACGACGCCGACGAAGATCGACGATGCGCCGGGGACCGGTTTCACCTTCTTTCCGACGGCAGCCATCGATCCCAACGAGGGCGCGATCGTCGTGACGTGGTTCGAAGCGCGCTCCGGGATCACCGGCCCAAGCGGGGATCTGCTCCTCGACCTGCGCGCGCGCGCGAGTTGGGACGGCGGGAATTCGTGGCTGCCTTCCGTCAAGATCAACGACGACACCTTTGATCCGGGCCTGTCGACCAACTGTCGCTTCTGCTGCACCGCCGGACAGTGCGCGCCGCTCGCGCCGCAGACTCTGCGGATCGGTGAGTACAACGGCGTCGCGTTCGGCGAATGCACGGCACACATGGTCTGGCCCGATGACGCCACGTGCGGCGGGGGCTTCAGCGACATCTTCTACGATCGCGATCCTGAACTCGGCGGGGATTTCACGCCGCCCGTGATCGTGTGTCCGCCGCACACCAGCGTCGGTTGCAACGCCTCCACGCATCCGCAGCAGACCGGTTTCGCGACCGCCACCGACAACTGCGATTTGAATCCCAGCGTGAGCTACGTCGATCTGCCCGTCGCCGGCAATTGCCCGCCGAGCACGGTGATCTCGTCGATCCAGCGCATCTGGAGTTCGACCGACAAGGCCGGGAACATCAACACGTGCGTGCAGAACATCGCGATCGTCGATTTCGACGCCCCGGTGATCACCGTGCCGCCGCAACTCGGGCTCAACAGCACGGTAGGCTACGTGAACTCGAGCCTGGCCGCCGTACAGGCCTGGGCCAATGCTGCGACGGCGGTGGACGCTTGTTCGGCGGCGACGCTGAACTTCAATCTGCCCCCGACATTCCCGGGTGACGTTTCTCCGGGGATCACGACGAACGTGATCTTTTCCGCCGCGGATGTGTGCGGGAACAGCGACTTCGCGCTGGGCGCCGTGCGCGTCGTCGTGCCGTTCGGAGCGGGTGTTCGGTACTGCTTCGGAAACGGAGGTGGCACGGCCTGTCCGTGTGGCAATGTCGGGCTCCCGAATCACGGTTGCAACACGTCGGAGGGCACAGGGGGAGTGGCCTTGACCGCCCAGAACTTCGCTCCCAACGGCGGAGGCGGCGGAACGGTGAACATCCTGGCGACGAACTTCCCGCCCGCAGCGATGGTGCCTGGACAGCTCTTCAGCGGCACGGCCACCGTCGCCGGAGGCGCGGGTGTCGTGTTCGGCGACGGACTCCTGTGCGTCGGCGGCACGATCACGCGCTTGGGCGTGGCATTCTCGCAGAACGGTGCGACCCTGTTCCCCGTCGTGCACGCGGGCGGCGCTGGAGCGCGCCATTACCAGTTGTGGTTCCGCAACAATCCGCTCGCCTTCTGCGACCCGGCTGCGGCCTACAACATGTCGAACGCGGTGACGCTCATCTGGTAGCGATCAGCGCGAAACCGCGCGAGACGGTCGCAATCCGATCGTCTCGTCGCGGTGCGTGGGCGGCCCGGGACCGCGGTTCGTGACGCGTGCGATGCCCGCGGTCATCGTGAAGGCGCCGCCGCGCCCCATCTGCGGCGCCGGGCCTTCGAAGTCGCGGAAGCCGTCGCCCGCGCGCGGGGAGCGCGTGTAGTTGATGAAGCGATCGGCGCACCACTCCCACACGTTGCCGTGCACGTGGTGCAGTCCGAAGGGATTGGGGCGCAGCGCATCGACCGGCGCGTGCACGACGTGGCCGTCGTCGAACTCGGGCCAATCGCGGATCGCGACCCACGGCGCTCCGGCGCGCGCGGCGCTCTGGTCGGCGATGTTGGCTGCGCCGCGCAGCGACTCGCGGTCACCGCCCGTCCACCACGGTGTCGTCGTTCCGGCGCGCGCGGCGTACTCCCATTGTGCTTCGGTTGGCAGCGCCAGCGCGAGCTGCGCGGTCACTCGTGCGGCTTCGATCCACGAGACGTACTCGACCGGGTGCGCGAGGCTCGTCGTCACGCCGCCGTGCACTTCGCCGGGACGAATGCGGCTCGGATTCGAGCCGGTGGCGCGCAACCATTGGCCCTGCGTCATCTCGAACTTGGACAGGAAGAAGGCGTCGAGTGCGACCTCGTGCACGGGGCGTTCTCGATCCGCGGCTTGCGCGTCGACGTTGGGCGCGTCGGGAGCGCGGCCGGGCGCGGGTGTTTCGGCGCCCATGCGGAAGCGCCCACCGGGGATGAGCACGAGCACGATGGCGCTCTCGCCGTCGATCGCGAGTTGTCCGTCGGCACCGCGCTCGGGGATCGCACCGCTCGCGATGTGCGCGAACTCCCACAGCGCTGACGCGCGGTCGCGACCGATCGGAACCAGACCGAGCTGCGGCGTGAGTGCGAGTCCGCGATAGGACGGGCACTCACGTTCGTCCGCGATCGAACGGCAGGCGGATTCCCACTCGCGCGCGTGCTCGTCGATCGAGAGACGCTGCAAGTTGCGCGCGAGCTCGAGGCGCTGCGTCACGGAGGCGACGAGCCCCGTGTCGGGTCTGGCGAAGACTTCCAGGCGCGTCACGAGTTCGGCCGTCTTGTCGTGCTGCCATGTCGTCTCGACATCGTCGAACACGTACTTGTCGCCGTCCAGCCGCGCACGGTTGCGCAACGCGGCCAGAGTGGCGCGGTGTCGGTCGAGATTTGCGGCCAGTGCGTGGCCACGAGCCAACCACGCCTCCAGCGCGGGCACGTGAGCGGGATCCGCCGGCCAGAGTGCGTCGGCTTCGGCGGCGAAATCGTCCAGACGCGCGAGGTCCGACAGGCGCAGCACCTCGCCCAGTCGCTTCTCCGCGAGCGACGCCGAGCGCAAGAAGAGGAACAACGCGCTGGCCAGTCCGATGACGGCGAGCAGGGCTAGCGCAGTGCCGATCCTGTGTCGCCCGATGAACTTCGCGGTCTTGTACGCGAGTGTGTCCGGGCGCGCGGTGACCGGCTGCCCGTTCAACCAATTCTCTATGTCCAGAGCGAATGCCAAAGCTGAGCGGTAGCGCCGCTCCGGCTCCTTGCGCAGCGCGGTGAGCACGATCGCGTCGAGATCGCCGCGCAGGGCGCGCGCCAGGCGCTGCGTGGTGGTGCGTCGACGTCCGGCGATCGCGGCGTCGCCGTGTGCGACGGAGGTGCTCGGTCGTTCGGGTGCGGAATTCAAGATCGCGGTCTCGATCTCGTGGTCGGTCTCCGCAGCGATGGAATAGGGCGCACTTCCGCACAGGAGTTCGTACAGAACGACTCCCAGCGAGTACACGTCGCTGGCGGTGGTGATCACGTCGCCGCGCACTTGCTCCGGACTGGCGTAGCGCGGCGTCATCGGACGCACACCCGTGCGCGTGAGCACCGCTCGCGTCCCTTCGGACTCGAGCAGCTTCGCGATGCCGAAGTCGACGAGCTTGGGCGTCCCGTCGCGCGTCACCAGGATGTTCTCCGGCTTCAGATCGCGGTGTACGACGAAGCGTTCGTGCGCAGCGTGCACGGCCAGCGCCACGGTGTGAACGAGCGCCAGTCGTTCACGCACGGAGAGGCGCTGTTCATCGCAGTACGCATCGATCGGGACGCCGTCGACGAGTTCCATCACGAGGTAGGGCAGTGCGTCGGGCGTCTCGCCGGCGTCGTACAGCTGCGCGATGTTCGGATGCTCGAGGCGCGCCATGGTGCGGCGTTCGTGTTCGAAGCGCTTCAACAGCGAACCCGAGTCCAGCGTCGGGCGCAGCACCTTGATCGCGACGACGCGTTCGTACTCGCGATCGTCGCGTTCCGCGCGCCAGACCGTGCCCATCCCGCCCGAGGCGATCTCGTCGACCAGGACGTAGGGGCCGAGCTTCGTGCCGGGCGCGAGTCGCCGTGGTTGCGCGTCGATGGCGGCTTGGATGGCCGGCGTGACGCGGGCGAACATGCGGTCGGCGCGCGCGTCGCCGGCCAGGAGCGATTCGACCTCGTTCCGCAAACCCGGCGCGTCGCGACAGGCGGCGTCCAGGAATTCCGCGCGCCGTGTGGAATCGAGTTCCAAGGCCCTGTGGAACAGATCCTCCACGCGGGCGCGCTCGGAATCCTTCACAGTCTCACGCTTCCTGTGCGCCCAGTTCGCGGGCGAGCCAGGCGCGGGCGAAACGCCAGCCGCGTTCGACCGAGCGCGTCGACAGCGACAGCGCCCGTGCGGTCTCCTCGTTCGACAAGCCGGCGAAGAAGCGCAGCTCGACGATGCGCGCCTTTTCCGGTTCGGCCTGGGCGAGCCGCGTCAGTGCGGTGTCTAGATCGATGATGTCGTCGGCCTCTTCTTCGAACACGCTCGCCGCTTCGAACAGGGTCACGCGGCCGCGATCACCGCCGCGTTTCAGAGCGTTGCGTGCTTCCGCGTGGTTCACCAGGACGCGGCGCATCGCCGTCGCCGCCAGCGCGAGGAAATGCCCGTGCTCGTGGACCTGCGCCACATCCATCCCCGACAGCTTGATCCACGCCTCGTGCACGAGCGCCGTAGCCTGAAGGGTGTGGCCGCGTCGTTCGTGCGCCAGTTGCAGCGCGGCTAACGCGCGCAACTCGTCGTAGACGAGCGGCAGCAATTGGTCGCGCGCTGCGCTGTCGCCGCTGCGACTGCGCTCCAGGAGCCCCGGCAGATTCGGCGAGGGAGTCATCGCCGGATCATTGTGCACCACTCTCCGCCGCGTGTCGAAAGCGGCGGATCGCACGCGTGTCGACGCCAAAAACTCCCTTCGCAGCTCGAACGTCGCGGACGTTCAACGCATGCGCGCCTTCTCCGCCGCTTCCACCAGTGTGTCGATACGCGCGTCGAATGCGGCTTCGTCCTCGCCGTGGCCCTTGTAGTGGATCACGCCTTCGTGATCGAGCAGGTAGAGTGTCGGCCAGCCGCGCACATTCCACGCCGTCGAGATCGGGCCGCTGGTGTCGCCGCCGTTCCAGAACGAGCGCCAGGTGATGTTCTCTTTCACCAGCACCTGCTTGAGCGCTTCACGATCCGAGTCGCTGTTCACACCGATGATGGCGAAGGGCTTGTTGGCGAGGCGTTTCACGAGCGACCGCTCGTGCGGGTACATGGCCCGGCAAGGGCCTCACCAGTGGCCCCAGAAGTCGAGCAGCACGACCTTGCCGCGGTAGTCGCTGAGCTTGAAGGCGACACCGTCGATGTCCTCGCCGCTGATGTCGGGTGCGGTCTTGCCGACCACGAGGTTTTGCAGTTCGTGGATCGCGGCCTGGGCTTGATCGCCGATCGTGCCCCGGCGCGAGGCGGGGACGTCGGCGTACGCGCGCACGACTTGCTCGTACAGTGCGATCGTGCGCTCTTCGCCGGCCTTGGAATCGAGCTCTGCGAGTCGGTCGAATTCCGCCTGGCCCAGGAACTTGACGTATTCCTCGCGATCCCTGCCTGCAGGCAGCGCACGCACGGTGGCGCTCAACTCCGCTTCGGATTTGAGAGCTTCCGCTTGCGACATCAACGCGCGGCCGCGCACGTTTCGGTGCGGACTGCCTGTGGCCAGGTTCTGCAGCAGCAGCTTGCACGCCGGGTCCGTGGAGTACTGCAACGACGCGAGCACGTCAGTCATCTCGGGCCGCTGGAAGTGGTGGCTTTCGAGGAGCGCGACATCGCGGGTCAGCATGTCCTGGCCGTCGGAGTTGCGCAGCAACCACTTCAGCGCCTGGAACGCCGTCATGTCGGTCGCGTCTTCGGAGAGGAGCGCACGCACGCGTGCTTGCAGCGCCCGGACATCAGGTCGCGCCGTCGTCTCGGCAAGTTTCTGTCGCTCTTCATCGCTCTGGGCTTTGCGGAAGAGATCGTAGTACGCGTCCAGCGCCTGCTCGTGTTCGGCCTGGATCGCGCTCAAGCGTTCCGCCCGCGTGCCCGACTTCTGCGCGTCGACGGGCGCAGTGCCGGACTTCGGCGGGAGGATCGGCACAGCCGGCACGGCCTCGGCGGATGAGTCCTGTGCACCGGATTTCAGCGGAATGAGTGGCGTCGCGGCAATCGTCCGCGAATCGCGCGGGGTGTCTTGCGCAGTGCCCTCGTGCGGACGGTCGGTGCGACAAGCGAGCGCCGAGAGGGCGAGCAGTGCGGGCAAGAACGTGAGGTTGGTTTTCAAGGCGGGTCGACTCCTGGCGAGCACGAGGCTCGCGTGACGCTCTACAGTCTGCGCGCCGCGGCGCAGGGCGTCCATCGTGAATTGCGCCAGGGTGTCCTCTCGCTACGCCGGTCTCGTTCCAGCTGAGCGGCTCGGCTACGACTCGACGAGCATCTTCACCAGATTCGGCAGTCCCGCTCCTTGCAACGCTCGGTCGCGACCCAAGTCCGTGCAGTTCTCGAGCAGGATCTTCTTCACGCGCTCGGGTTGTCCGATGAACTCACGCTTGACCGAGAGGTAGCACGCGATCAATCCCGAGACGTGCGGCGCGGCCATGCTCGTGCCGTCGAGCTTGTAGTAGAGTTCGGAGCTCGTCAGCGACTTGCCCTTGCGTGGCGCGGGTCGATCGTGGCGACACGACAGGATCTGCTCACCCGGCGCGACACAGTCGGGCTTGCTGCGTCCGTCGGCGGTCGGGCCGCGCGAGGAGAAGTGCGACACGCCGTAGGTGTGCGGTTTCTCTTTGTGCACCGCGCCGACGGCGATGGCTTCGTCCAGGTTGGCAGGATCGCCGATCGAGCAGGGGATGTTCGCGCCGAACTCGCCGTCGGTCGACAGCAGTCGTCGGTAGCCTTCGTTGCCCGCCGCCAAGACGACGACGACGCCCTGGCGCCAGAGTCGGCGCAATTCGTCGCACAACGGCGTGTGCCCGCACCCGAACACGGCCTGTTCGAATTCTCCGCCCAGGCTGAGGTTCACGCCGGCGATCTCCGGGCCGCCGGCCTTGTCGTTGATCGACGCGATGTGATCGAGCGCCTTGATTATCCATCCATCGTCGCCTTCGCCGCGGTCGTCGAGGACCTTGTAGATGTGCAGCTTGGCGTGCGGGGCGATCCCGGTGATCTGCGTCCGTCCCGCTTCGAGCTCGAGCCCGCCCGCGATGATGCCGGCGACGTGTGTTCCATGACCGTAGTGGTCGTGCGTCGATCCTTGCTTGCCCTTGCGCTTCGCGGGCTTGCGACCGTCATCCGCGATCGGCTTGTCGCTGACCTGGGTGCAGTCCCAACGCGCGACGATCGTCTCGTGCGTGTCGAAGTGCGGGTGCGGCGTGCAACCGGAGTCGAGCACGGCCCACACGATTCCGCGGCCCGTCGCCCGGTAGGCCTGGTGCGCGGGCGAAGCCTGAATGGCGTGGACAGACTTGTCGAGCAGCGCGACTTTGCGGGCGTTGCGCCACACGCGGTACATGGGCGGCAAGGCGAGTCCCAGGCGCGCGAGTTCTTCGTGGGAGGAGAGTCGCTGGGCTTCGATCTCGGTGAGCTGCACCGACACGTAGCGTTCCAGCCGCTGGAGTTTGAGTTCCGGATCGGCGGCCTTGCGCTCGGTCACTTTCTCGATCAGTTCGACGACGTGCGCGGCCATGCCGGCGCGGTCCTCCGGCAGCGTCTGTGTGCGCGCCTTGGTCGGCAACGCAGTGACCTTGCGCGCGGCCCAGGTCGGGTCCGTGAGCTCGATGAGCAACGGACGCCGCTCGCCGTGCCCGGAGCGCTCGTAGTCGGCGGTGACATCGGCCGCGAGCACGAACGGAGCCAGGCGTTGAAAGCGAGCCAGATCGATGTGCTCGCGCACGAAGTTCTGCACCGGACCCAATTTGAGATACCCGGTGGCCGAGTGGGGATCGCGAGAGCGCTCGGCGTTCTTGACCTTGGAATCCGCCGGGGCTGCGTTGCCGGTGTAATGCGGCGCGAGGTCCTCCTTGCGCGCGACCGGATCTTTATCGTCGTAGACGTTCACCCAACGCCGCACGCCGGCGGGGGTGGGCAGCTTGCCCTTGCGCAAACGGTGGATGTCGCGCAGTTGGTCGCGGACCTCCGCGAGCCCGAGCGGCGAACCGATCGTCAGGAACAGCGGGACGTCGACGCTCGCACCCAGATCTTGGAGCACGGAGTACGCGATCATGCTGCCCTGACTGTGGGCGACGACGACGAAGGGCCCGTTGCCGGCCGAGAGACGCGCGACGAGGCTCGCTTTCATGCGCTCGCGACGCCGGCGATCGAAGAAGAAGTCGCAGACGTCCTTGAGGAAGATGCCGGTGACGAGTCGCGTGAGGAAGTCCGGGAAGTTGATGTCGCCGATCGCTTCGGCGTGCCTGGTGCCGGCCGGCGCTGCCGCAGGGACACCCATCTGATCGATGAGGCGCTTCAACGCGGCGCGTTCCTTCGCGTCGTCGGTCAGTTCATCGACCAGGACACCCAGCGCCGCTCCACCCTTGCGCGTCGCGGAAAACGCTCGCGCATCGAAAGCACCCGTGCTGAGCGAACGCAACAAGGTCGCGTCCGCATCGCCGCACTTCGCTTTCTCCGGCGGACCGTGCCGATCGGTCTGGCACCAGTACGCCATGCGGCTGCGCTCGCCCAATCCGAAGCCCATGAGCGCGTGGTCCCACTGACAACGCAACACCGACTCCTCCGGCTTGTTGCCGATGCCGTGCACGTAGACGATCGTGAAACCTTTGGTGCCGTCGACTGTCGCGGCCTTGCGAGTGCTCCTTGCGCGCTTCTTCGCCATCGTGTCCTCTCGTGCTGAAACAGATGCGGATCGAAATCCGTGCGCGCCGATTCTCACATGTGGCCTCTGCGATTGCACCCGTCGCCCTGGCCGTACACTCGCGGTCCAGGGTGCAGGCGATCCATGGTGCGCTCGAGGCAGGGAAGGCGCGCCTACGCCGTGCAGCGAACCGAACGTCTACGACCGATAGTCCGCATTGATGCGCACGTAGTCCGTGCTGAAGTCGCAAGTCCACGCTTCGGCGCTCGCGCTGCCGGCGGCGAGGTCGACACCCAGGATCACTTCGTGCTGATTCAGCAGGTGCAGGTGCGCTTCCGTTTCGTTCTCGGGGTGCGGCTTGCCGTTCGAGTAGACGTCGGCGTCGCCGATCCAAACGCGCGCTTTCGCAGCGTCGAAAGTGACACCGGATCGACCGGCAGCGGCCAAGATGCGGCCCCAGTTCGGATCGCGACCGTGCACCGCGGTTTTCGTCAGCGGACTGGTGGCGATCGTGCGCGCGCACTCGGCTGCGGCTTCTTCAGTCGGAGCACCCAGCACCTGCACCGTCATGAGTCGCGTCGCGCCTTCGCCGTCGGCGGCGATCGCGCGGCACAATTCCTGGCTCACGTCGATCATCGACTGCGCCAGCAATTCCTCGCTCGCGGGGGCGTCTGCGTTCGCAGCGCGCGAGCTCCACAGGAGCACGGCGTCATTCGGAGAAGTGTCGCCGTCGACCGTCAAGCGGTGGAAGCTCTTCGCGGCCGTCGCGCGCAACAGCGCTTGCGCGTCCTTCGCCATCGGGCCGTCGGTGAACAAGTACGCGAGCATCGTCGCCATGTTCGGATGGATCATGCCCGAACCCTTGGCGACGCCCGTGACGCGGAAAGGCGGACCAGAGCGGTCTTCGACGGCGACCGTGCGCACTTTCGGCACCAGATCGGTCGTCATGATCGCCTGCGCGAAATCACCCAGACCGCGTTCGTGCGCCGTCGTCGTCAGCGTCGCGAGCGAATTGAGGATCTTTTCCACCGGCAAGCGCACGCCGATCACGCCCGTGCTCATGAACAGCACTTGTTCGAGCGGACATCCGATCAACTCGGCCAGAGCACCTTGGATCGTGCGCGCATCCTGCAGGCCTTCTTCACCCGTCGAGCAGTTCGCGTTGCCGGAATTCACGAGCAGGGCGCGCACCTTGCCCTTGGATTTCTTCAAACTCTCGCGGCACACGATGACGTGCGCACCGAGGAGCTGATTCTTGGTAAAGATCGCGGATGCCGGAAACGCCTCGTCGGCGACCACGAGCCCGAGATCGAGCTTGCTGCGGCGCACGCGGATGCCGCAGTGCAGCGCGGAGGCTTTGAAGCCCGCCGGAAGAACGGGGCGCGAGTCGCTCACGCGTGTGCGGGTCAGGATCGGTTGTTCCATGTGCTGATCTTCTTCTTCCAGGCTTCGACTTCTTCCGCGACGCGGACGGGGGACGTGCCGCCGAGCGCACTGCGACGAGCGAGAGAGGCTTCGACAGAGAGGGCGGCCGCGAAATCGGCGCGTGAGACGCGTGCGAGTTCGGGCAGGAGGCGCGCGCGATCGGCGTCGCTCAATTGTTCGAGCTCGATCCCGTGTTCGATGGCGGTGCGCACGGCGATGCCGGCCTTCTCGTGCGCATCGCGGAACGACACGCCGTGCTCGACCAGCAGGTCGGCGAGATCGGTGGCGTTGAGATAGCCCTTCGACGCTTCGCTGCGGCAGCGATCGGCGCGGAAGCGCGCGTTCTTCACCACGATCGCCGCGACCGCGAGCGAATCGCGCGCCGTGTCGACCGCGTCGAACAGGGCTTCCTTGTCCTCTTGCAGGTCCTTGTCGTACGCGAGCGGCAGGCTCTTCTGCGTCGCCAGGAAACCCGTCAGGCGCCCGATGGAGCGGCCGGCCTTGCCGCGCAGCAATTCGAGGCTGTCGGGGTTCTTCTTCTGCGGCATCAACGACGAACCGGTGGCGACGGCGTCGGACAGCTCGAGGAAGCCGGCTTCGGTGGTCGCGAAGAAGATCCAATCCTCGGCCAGGCGCGAGAGGTGCACGCCGATCACGGCGCACGTGAACATCAGTTCGCTGACGTGGTCGCGGTCGCTGACGGCGTCCAAGCTGTTGCGCGTCGCGCGCGCGAAGCCCAGATCGCGGGCCAGCGCTTCGCGGTCGATGGCGTAGGCCGTGCCCGCGAGGGCGCCGCTCCCGAGCGGGCACGCGTCGAAGCGCGCGACGCAATCGGCGAGGCGCGTGCGATCGCGCGCGAGCATCTCGACGTAGGCGAGCAAGGTGTGACCGACCGTCACCGCCTGCGCGCGCTGCAGGTGCGTGTATCCCGGCATCGGCATGGCCGCGTTCGGTTCGGCCAACGCGACCAGCGCACCGCAAGCTTCGATCAAGCCGGCATCGATCTCGGCAGCAGCGCGTTTCATCCACAGGCGCAGATCGGTGGCGACCTGATCGTTGCGCGAGCGGCCGGTGTGCAGCTTGCGCGCGAGATCGCCGACCTTGCTCTTCAAGCGCGACTCGACGAACGCGTGCACGTCCTCGGCATCGGACTGAGCCGCGAGCGACGGATCGCGCACGACCTCGACTTCGATCTCGGCCAGGGCCGCGATCAGGGACATGGCTTCGGTCACGGTCAGCACGCCGACCTTCTGGAGGGCGCGCGCCCAGGCGGCGCTGCCGACGACGTCCTCGACCACGAGTCGCCGATCGAACGGCAGACTGCGGTTGAACGCTTCGAAGCGCGGATCGGTTCCGCCTTCGAAGCGGCCACCCCAGAGCTTCGTCACGCGCGCGACTTTCCGGCGCCGACCTTGGGGCGCGCTGCCTTGACTTTCACGGTCTTCTTCGACGCATTCGCGCGCCGCACGCTGTTCGCGACCATGCCGGGCAGGCCGTAAAGCTTCACGAAGCCCTTCGAGTCGGCGTGATCGAAGGCGGCGCTCTCGCCGAAGGTCGCGAGCGTCTCACTGTAGAGCGAGAACGGACTCGTGGCGGAGATCGCAGTCGCCGTGCCCTTGTACAGCTTGACCTGCACCGAGCCGGTGACGGTCTCGGTCGCCTTGTAGAAGAACGCGTCGAGCGCCTCGCGCAGCGGCGCGAACCACCGACCCGTGTAGACGAGGTCGCAGTACTCCGGCATCAGCTTTTCGCACTGGCGCATGGTGTCGCGATCGAGCGTCAACGACCGCAGCGTGCGCAAGCCTTCGAGCACGATGGTGCCGCCCGGCGTCTCGTACACGCCGCGCGATTTCATGCCCACCAGGCGATTCTCGGTGATGTCGATGCGACCGACGCCGTGACGGCCGCCGAGCGTGTTCAAGTGCGCGACCAGCGCTTCGGGCGCCATCTGCTTGCCGTCGACGGACACAGGCACGCCGTGTTCGTAACCGACGGTCACGACCTGGGCCTTGTCGGGCGCCTTCTCTGGGTTCGTGGTCAGCATCCACACGTCGTCCGGCGGCGGATTCGCCGGGCTTTCGAGGGCACCCCCCTCGTGGCTGATGTGCCACAGGTTGCGGTCGCGCGAGTAGATCTTCGTGCGCGACGCCGTGATCGGGATCTTGCGCGCCTCGGCGTAATCGATCGCGTCCTCGCGTGAGCGAATCGACCATTCACGCCACGGCGCGATGATCTCGAGATCCGGCGCGAGCGCCGAGTAGGTGAGTTCGAACCGCACCTGGTCGTTGCCCTTGCCCGTGCAGCCGTGCGCGACGTACTTCGCGCCGATTTCGCGCGCGTAGTCGACCTGCGCCTTGGCCAGGATCGGACGCGCCATGCTGGTGCCGAGCAGGTAGCGGCCTTCGTACACGCTCATCGCGCGCAAGTTCGGCCACACGTAGTCGACCAGGAACTCGCGCCGCTGGTCGACGACCTTGCACGAGCGCGCACCGGTCTTCTTGGCCTTGGCTTCGAGCCCGGCCAATTCCTCTGCGCCTTGCCCGACATCGCCGCACACCGCGTGCACTTCCAGGCTGTAGTTCTCCTTCAGCCACGGGATGATGATCGAGGTGTCCAGGCCGCCCGAGTACGCGAGCACAACTTTGTCTGCCATGTGAGTGAGTCCTTCGTGAGTCCGTGCGGTCCGTGATCAGCCCATCAAGAGCACGAGCACGGCCTTCTGCACGTGCAGGCGATTTTCGGCAATGTCATAAACGATCGAGTTCGGCCCGTCGATGACGGGCGACGTAACCTCTTGTCCGCGGTGCGCAGGGAGGCAATGCATGAAGAACGCCTCTGGACGCGCGAGCGCCATCAGTTCCTCGTCGATGCGGTAGTTCTCGAAGATCGCGGCGCGCTCTTCGATCTCGTCTTCCTGGCCCATCGAAGCCCACACGTCGGTGTAGACGGCGTCGGCGTTGGCTACGGACTTCTCCGGGTCGTTCGTGATCTGGATGTCGCTGCCGGATTCGCGCGCCATCAGCATGCTCTCGCTGATCACGCGCGAGTTGGGCTCGAAACCCTCCGGCGTGCAGACGGTGATGTGCGCGCCAAGCAAGGCGCAAGCGTGCACGAGCGAATGGCAGGTGTTGTTGCCGTCGCCGACGTACACGAGCTTCTTGCCCTTCACCGAGCCCCAGCGCTCGTGCAGCGTGAAGATGTCGGACAGGCCCTGGCAGGGGTGCAGGTGATCCGACAGGCCGTTGATGACCGGGATGTTGCAGTTCGCAGCCAGTTCTTCCAACGCGCGATGCTTGTAGGTGCGCGCCACGATGCAGTGCACCCAACGCTCCAGATTGCGCGCCATGTCCTTGATCGACTCGCGCGAACCGAGCTTCGCGTCGCGGTGATCCATGAACACGGCGCTGCCGCCCAGGTCCTGCATGCCGACGTCGAAAGTGAAGCGCGTACGCAGCGAGTCCTTCTCGAAGATCATGCCCAGGCGCTTGTTCGCGAGGACCTGCGTGTACGCATTGCGGTCGGCCTTCAACGCCGAAGCGGTGTCGAAGATCGTCTCGATGTCTCCGGCGCCCAGCTGGGCGATGGAGAGCAGGTCCTTGCACGGAAGCGTTCCAAACGAAGTGGTGGTCATGGCTGTGTGGCCTCTTGGCCGGAGGAGAAGAAAACAGGGCGATCAACGCAGGGCGGCGGTTCCTGAAAGTCTTTTCAACTTCCGGGAGACCGCCGCTCTCGAGTTGCGTTACGCCGTTCGCGGTCGCGCCATTCGAGAAAATCTCCCGGAGTGTTTCGGCGGGTGTCAGAGCGCTCGCAACACCTCGCGCAGGATGTCGAGGCCGCGCGCGATTTGCGCCGGCGTGATGACGTACGGAGGCAGCAGCCGGATGACGTCGCCGCCGGTGCGGTTCGTGATCAGGCCGGCGCGGTACAGCTCGCGCTGCGCGTCTTCGGCGCCACGCGCGAGGCGCACGCCTTGGATCAAACCGCGGCCGCGCAGCTCGGAAATCAGCGGGATTTCTCGCTGCAGTCCTTCGAGACCCGCGCGCAACTGTGTGCCGCGTTCGGCGACCTGTTGCATCAAGCCGCCCTCTTCGAGCTCGCGCAGGAACACGAGCGCCGCGCGGCAGACCAGCGGCCCGCCGGCGAAGGTCGAGCCGTGGTCGCCCGGTTGCAGCGTGTCGACGAGCCCCTTCGACACGACGCACGCGCCCATCGGCAGGCCGGCGGCGATCGGCTTCGCGAGCGTCACGATGTCGGGCTTCACCGACGCAGCGTCGCCGGCGAGGAACTGACCCGTGCGTCCGCAGCCGCCTTGCACTTCGTCGTGCACGAGCAGCGTGCCCGTGGCGTCGCACGTGCGGCGCGCGGCGCGCAGGAATTCACGCGTCAATTCGCGCACGCCGGCTTCGCCTTGGATCGGCTCGAGCACGAGGGCCGCCGGCCGTTCGCGCCGCAGCGCGGATTCGAGTGCTGCCACGTCATTGGCCGGCACCCACGAACAGCCCGGCACGAGCGGCTCGAACGGCGCGCGGTACTTCGCGTTGTGCGTGAGCGACAACGCGCCCAGTGTCCGGCCGTGGAAGCCTCCTTCGATCGCAATGAAACCGGTGCGCTCAGGGTTTCCGGCGTTCTTGTGGAATTTGCGCGCGATCTTGAGCGCCGCCTCGTTGGCTTCCGCGCCGCTGTTCGTGAAGAACACCGCTTCCAAACCGCTGAGGCGCGCGAGGCGCGTCGCGACTTCTTCGGTGTAGGGGTGGCGGAAGAGGTTCGAGACGTGCACGACCTTCCCGACTTGATCGCGCAGGGCCGCGGTCAATCCCGGGTGTGCATGCCCGAGCGCCGAAACCGCGATCCCACCCAGGAAATCCAGGTACTGCTTGCCGCTCGCGTCGACGATTTCGGCGCCGTTGCCGGACACGAAGACCTCCTCGGCGCGCTGGTAGGTGTGCAGAACGTGTTCGTCCATCACAAGGTCTCCTCGAAGCGTGTTCCGACCGCGGGTTCGAGCGCCGCGAGCACGCAATTCGGTGCCGCCGCCGGCGCGATCTTGACCAGTGCGTCCTTGTTCTCGCGCCACGCGGCGACTGCAGCGTCGACTTTCGGGATCATGCCGCCGGTGATGACGCCGCCCGAGACGAGCTTGGCGCAACGTTCGGGGGAGAGCGACTCGATCCGCTCGCGGTCGCCGTCGAGCACACCGACGACGTCGGTCAGGAAGAGCAGCGCGTCGCAATCGAGCGCGCGCGCCAGCGGGCCGGCGGCCATGTCGGCGTTGATGTTGTAGAAATGATCGTCGGCCGCATCCTCGCCGCGCGCGAGCGGTGCCGCGGTGGCGATGACCGGCGTGAAATCGCCGTCGATCAAGGTCTCGACCAGGTGCGCGTTGACCTTGGCGACCGAACCGACGTAGCCGAGGTCGACCTCGGCGCGCAGTTTCCGCGCATGAAAGGTCGCGCCGTCCGCGCCCGACATCCCGGCCGCGCGCACGCCGGCCGTCTGGAGCGCGTGCACGAGTTCCTTGTTGACGAGGCCCGCGAGCACCATCAACACGACGTCGGCGGTGGGGGCATCCGTGATGCGCAGACCTGAGTGGTAGCGCTGCTCCAGACCCAGTCGATCGACCAACGTGCGGATCTGGTTGCCGCCGCCGTGCACGACGATGACCTCGTGTCCGGCCGCGCGCGCCGCTGCGACCGAAGCGCACAACGCCGCCCGAGCCGAGGGTTGCTCCAACTGTGCGCCGCCGATCTTGGCCAGGATCCTCATGAGAGTCCGGCGCTTTCGTCGAGCCCGAGCATCAGGTTCATGTTCTGCAGCGCCTGCCCCGAAGCGCCTTTCAACAGGTTGTCGATGGCGGACACGACGACGACGAACGGGCCGCAGTCGGCGACGCCGATGTGACATTCGTTCGTCATCTGCACGCGATTCAATTCGGGCATGCCGCGTTCGTAGACCCGCACGAAGCGCTCGTCTCGGTAGCGCTCGCTCAAACACGCAGCGACATTCCGTGCGTTGACGCCCGCCGCCGGCGGGACGTAGATCGTCGAGAGGATGCCGCGGAACACGGGCAGCAGGTGGGGGACGAACACGATGCGTTCGGTTCCGGCGTGCAGTCGAATCTCCGGCGCGTGCCGGTGTGTGCCGACGCCGTAGGCCAGGAAGTTCTCGTGACTCGCGCCGAAGTGCGTGCGCCCGGACGGGTTCTTGCCTGCGCCCGAAACGCCGCTCTTCGCGTCGCAGACGAGCGGCGCATTCATGTCGACGAGCTGCGCGTCGATGAGCGGGCGCAGCGCCAGCAGGATCGAGGTCGGGTAGCAACCGGGATTGGCGACGAGGCGCGCCTTGGCCACGGCGCCGCGCGCGTGCTCGGTCAAGCCGTACACCGCTTCCTTCAAGAGCTCGGGCGCAGGGTGCGTGTGCTGGTACACGACGCGGTACTGCTCAGGGTCGATCAGGCGGAAATCCGCCGACAAATCGACCACTTTCGTGCCGGCGTCGAGTGCGCGCACGGCCAGTTCGGCCGACGTCGCGTGCGGCGTGCACAGGAAGACTCCGTCGCAACGCGCGATGCGCGACCAGTCGAGCCTTTCGAGGACATCGTCGACCGGCAGTTCCGGCGCGTCCGGCGCCACGCCCTCGCGGCCGCCGAAGAGCCCTTCGACCCGCAGCGACGGATGTCCGCGCAAGAGGCGCCCGAGCTCCCGGCCCGTGTAGCCGGAAGCGCCGATGACAGCGACGCGCTTCATGCGAGTCGCTTCTTGTCCTTGATGTCGTTCAAGCTCGCCGCGACGCGCCGCGCTTCGGCCGATCCGCGCGTGGCGACGAACACCGTGTCGTCCCCGGCGATCGTGCCCGCGACCTCGGGCCAGCCGGCGCGCTCGATGGCGATCGCCAGCGGAGTCGCGCCGCCGGGCGGCGTCTTGGCGACGACGAGCGCCGACGCGGTCTGGGCGGAAGTCAGCCAGGCGTGCACCACGGAGTAGAGCGAGAGCAGCGCGTCGTCGGCCGGACCGCCGCTCGCGCTCGGCAGCTCGTAGCCGTCCTTGCCCTTCAAGAGACCGAGCGCGCGGATGTCGCGCGAGAGGGTCGCTTGATTCACGCTGATGCCGCGCGCCGCGAGGTTGTCCTGGAGCTCGTACTGGCTCTTGATGCGCTCCGAGCCCACGATTTCGAGGACCAGGCGGCGGCGATCGGCGTGCATGGATGTGCGCGTCCCGGGCATGATGATGCCCTGTATCGCCATTTGTAGGCGTCTATTCAATCAAAAAGTGCATGAAAATGCGCCGACCTCGCCGACCGGGGGCCGCAGGGGGCGCCAGCGGGGCTGCGGCGGGCGCCGCGCCTCCTTGCGGCGCACGCTCCTCGGCCTGTAGGAGAATCGCCCGGCCTCGCACAGGCGCGCACCCTGCGCGTCGCGTCGGAGCTCACCACGGCGGACGCATATGCTCGAACTCCTCACCTCTGAAAATCTGATCGCGCTCCTGACCTTGACGGCACTCGAGATCGTGCTCGGCATCGACAACATCATCTTCCTGTCGATCCTGACCGGGAAGCTGCCCCCCGAGCAGCGCGCGCGCGGACGGCGGATCGGACTCGCGGGCGCGATGTTGATGCGCATCGCTCTGTTGCTCGCGCTCACGTGGGTGATGAAGCTCACCGCCACGCTTTTCACCGCCTTGGATCAGGCCATCTCAGGGCGTGATCTGATCCTGATCGTGGGCGGCATGTTCCTCATCGGCAAGTCGACCTGGGAGATCCACGACAAACTCGAAGGCCACGAGCACGGCGCGGACGGCAAGCCTACGCACGCGAATTTCGCATCGATCATCGTTCAAGTCATGCTGCTCGACCTGGTCTTCTCGCTCGATTCGGTGATCACCGCCGTGGGCATGTCGAAGCACGTCGAGATCATGATCACCGCCGTCGTCATCGCCGTCATCGTCATGATGGTCTTCGCGGGCGCGATCAGCGAATTCGTCGAGCGCCGACCGACGATCAAGATCCTGGCCCTGTCGTTCCTGATCCTGATCGGCGTGATGCTCGTCGCCGAGGGCTTCGATCAGCACGTCAACAAGGGCTACATTTACTTCGCGATGGCGTTCTCGCTGGTGGTCGAGATGCTCAATATCCGCCTGCGTCGCAAGAGCTTGCCGGTCGAATTGAGGCACACCCGGCTGGACTGAGCGAAACTCATGTGCCGGGGACAGCCTCAAGCCCTAAGCTTGTGCGCGGAGGACCCCATGATCACCGCGACCTTCCTGGACGAGATCAACATCGACATTCCCTCGGCGAATTGGGGGCCCGAAGAGTGGGCGCGCGATTTTGCCGCCATGAAATCGGACGGCATCGACACCGTCGTGTTGGCGCGCGGCGGTCAGGGCGATCGCGCGACCTTCGACGCGCTGTCGTTGCGCAAGCTGCACCCCAACCTGATCGTGCAGGAAGATCTCGTCGCCGTTTTCCTGTCGCTAGCGGAATTGCACGACATGCAGCTGTGGATCGGCACTTACCACACCAGCGGCGAGTCGGAGACGTTGGACGTGAACGTCAATCTCGCGTTCGTCGACGAAGTCTGGGAACGCTACGGTCGGTCGCGCGCGTTTCGGGGTTGGTACGTGGGTACGCGAATCGACACGGCCAATGAAAAGGAACTCGTCGCTCTGCAGGCGCTCTCCAAGCACTTGAAGAGTCTGTCCGCGCTGCCGGTGCTGGTGTCGCCGCGACTCGACCGGACGAAACTCCTGGCGGGCAAGTCCGGCTGGCAGGAACACGAGAGTGCCTGGTCGGAGACTTTCGAGCGGCTCGAATCCATGGCCGCCGTCGTGCTGTTGCAGGAGCGCGGTGTGCCGTCGGCGGAACTGCCTGAGTATCTTGCGCTCACGTCGCGCCTCGCGCGAGCGCATGGTCTCGAAGCGTGGGTGAATGTCGAGTCGCTGGACCGCGACGCCAAGATCGAATACATGCCGATCGCCTGGCCGAAGCTCCGCTCGAAAATGGACGCAGCGCTCGCGTCGGGGGCCAACAAGCTCATCACCTTCGAGTACTCGCACTTCCTGTCGCCGCACTCGATGTTTCACTCGGCGCACACGCTGCACAAGCGCTACCGCGAGTGGCTGGCCGCGCGGAAGTAGGCGATCGATTTCTCCCGGGCGAAGCGTCGCAGCTCAGGTCTCTTGCAGCGCCGCCTCGGTGGCCGCACGCCGTTCCTGTGCGTGCAGTTCGATCTCGTCGGCCAAGGCCTGGAAATCGAGCGCCGCGCTCGAGCGCGGATCGAGTGCATGAATCGGACGGCCGACCGCGGCGGCCTCGCGCAGTTTCGCGCTGGAATGGATCACCGTGTCGAACAGGATCTCGCCGAAGCGCGCGTGGATGCCGATCAGGAGATCGCGCGCGATGCGCGAGCGGCGGTCGAACAGGGTGCCGACGGCGCGCAGTGAAAACGGCTCGGCGCGCAAGAGGGCCTTCTCTTCGAGCAGCGCGCGCGCTTTCAGGGCACCTTGCAGCGCGAACGCGCCGGCCTCGACGACGAGCACCGCCGTGTCGGCCGCGCGCAAGGCATTGGCAGCCAGCACGCCCTCCGTGCGCGGCGGACAGTCGAGCACGACGACATCGAACGGGCGCGTGCAGCCTTGCAACGCGAGCGCGAGTTTCGATTCCGGATGCAGCGCGCGCGCCGAAGTCTCTTCGAATTCGACGAGGCGCGCATCGGCCGGTAGCAGCGCGACGCCGCCTTCGGCTTCGACGATGCCGCTCTCGAGCGGAGCGCCGCGCTCGAGCACTTCGCGCACGGTGATCTCGTCGAGTACCGCATGGCCGAGCGCCATCGTCGCGTGCGCTTGCGGATCCAGATCCACGAGCAGCACACGCGACCCGCGGGCGGCCAGTGCCCCCGCGAGATTTACAGCCGTCGTCGTCTTGCCGCAGCCGCCTTTTTGGTTCACGAACGCGAACACATGCATCATCGATCCCTCCAGAGGCACCCTAACACTGCACACGCAGCCGGAACACAGTCCGAATGGCCCCGGATGCGAAAGATCCCGTATCCTCACGCCGCTTGGGCGGTAGCCCGAACCGCCCCGAATCGAACCCGCGCGAGCTGACCGATCATGTTGCACACGACCCTACGCCGCCTTCTCGTCCTGGCCCTCGCGGCGATCGTCTCCGTGCCGGTCGCTCACGCTCAATTGAAGCTCCCGCGACGCCCGGCCGAAGGACCGGCCGCGGAGAGAGGCGGGGGCATCGCTCCGTACATGACGTGCCTGGTCTGCAACTCGCGCACGTACACCGCGCACGTCGACGGCCGCAAGGACGAGTCCGGCCACGACCTCGTGTGGTGCGCCACGTGCAAGCGCGACACCGCGCACCAGTCCGGCGTGAACACGGAGCCCGGACTCGGCGACGGATCGGGGCGCGCCCGAGGCACGTTGAAACTGCCCGACGCCGCGGGCGCCGGAGCCGCGCCGCGACCCGGTCCTGTTCCCAGCGCACCTGCGCAGGCCGCGCCCGTTGGCGCCGCGGAGCGCACGCTCGCTCTGGCGGTGTTCGACGATCTGAAGCGCGCGCGCAGCGTCTCCGATCCGCTGCTCGCGAGTGCAGTCACGAGCCTCGTCGCCGCGGGCGAAGCAGGACTGGCCGCGGCGCGACTCGAAACCGTATCCGAGGACGCACATCGGCTCCTCGTCGCTGTTCGCACGCTGTTGCGCGCGGGGAACGAGGCCGACCTGGAACTGGTGCGCGCGCGCATGCGGGCGAAGCTGCCGGCTTTGGTCGTGCCGTTTCTCGTCGATGAAATGGCGGCTCGCGACCCCGTGCGCTCCGGGCCTGAGTGGCTGGCGAGTCTGCTCGAACACAGCCAGGGCTTCGTGCGCCAGGCGGCGCAGCGCAACCTCGCCACGGTCGAGGGAGAGCTGTTGATCCCGCACCTCGAGCGCTGCGCGGCGGACAAGCGCGTCGACACACGCGTGGCCGCGATCGAACTGGCATCGGGCGTGCGCGACGCGCGCGCGACCGAGCTGCTGCTCACGCACCTCGATGACGTTTCGTCGCGCGTCGCCAAGGCGGCGGTCGACGGATTGGCATTGCGTGAGGAGCCGGCATTGGATGCGCGTCTGCTCTCCATCGCCTTCAAGGACCGCTGGCTGTTGCGGCGCGGCGCCTACGCCTTGCTCGCGATCATCGAACGCGAGGACTTGCGCCTGCAACCCATCCTCGCCGCCGCACACATCGAGCCGTTGCTCGCCGCATTGGACAAGCGCGACACGCTCGTCTCCGGTGCCGCGGCGGCCGCACTGGCGGGGATCGGTTTCAGGAGCAGCAGCGCACAAGTCGACGAATGGCTGGACCGACCGGTGATCGATCGCCTGATCATGACCGTGTCAGGACGGGAGTTTCACGACGACCTGTCGTCGATCACGCCCGGCGCCCTGCGGCGCCTGCGCATGGTTTCGGGACAGTCGATCGCGACCGACGGACCGCGCTGGGTCGACTGGTGGATCACCGCACGCGAGGGCTTCCGCGCGCGGCGTGCGACGCTCACGATCCAGCCCGGCGAAGCGGCGTCGACGCTCGTGCGCTTCGAGAGCACGGCTGAGAATCCCGAAGGTTTCACGCTGGTCGGACCCGAGCTCGCCTCGACGGCGCTGACGCGCGTGACTTCAGGGGAGATCTTCTACCTCACGCAAGATCAGATCACCGACCTGATCGCCGTGCTGAACCGCGAAGGTCTGTTGGGCGCGGAAATCCTGCCCGGGCTGCGCGGTGCGCGCGGTCGCGGCGAGCGTACGCTCGAAATCCAGGTCGGCGCGCGTGCCAAAGCGTTCACGCTGGGCCCGGATCTGAAGGAGACCTGGTTCGAGCGCGCGGCCGAGGCGTGTCGAGCCGTGCGCGATCAAAACCGCTGGCAACGCTTTCCTGCCGGACGCGACGGTCAGGACGCGTACGCGTTGTGGCAAGCCGAAGCGAGCTGGTGGAGCACGCCGCACACGGATCTCGAGCGCAACGAACGCCTGAAGCAGTTGGCGTTGAACTCGATGCAGGGTGCGTCGCCCGCGAAGCGCGAGATCGCCGTCGAGGAAATCGAGCGCTTGTACGCGCTTCCGGACGGACCGAACGCCGCCGATTTCGACGCATTCCTGGCGCTGCTCGACGAAGAGCAGTTGCAAGGGACGCGTGCGTCGCGGCTCGCGCGCCTGGCGCTGGCGGCCGGCCGCAAGATGGGTTCGGACGGATTCGTGCCCGATGCGCCGGCATTGGCGCTCGCCGGTGCGTACACACGCTTGTTCGGCACGAACGCGATCGATGCGCTGGCCGAGCAATTCCAATCAGTCCGACGCGAGTTCGTGCGACAGATCGCAGCCGACGAGCGTCCGATCCTGCGCGCGGTCGCGGCCAAGACTTTGGCGGTCGATCCGAGTCCTGAAGACCTCGCGATCTTGATCAAGCTGCTCAGCGACAAGGACCTGAGCGTCGAGACCGCCGCGGTCACGGCGCTGGGCGAGCACAAGGTCGAAGCTGCGCGCACCGAATTGCTCGTGCGTGCACGCGTCGGCTTCCCGCCGGTGCGCGCCGCAGCACTCCGGGCGATCGGCATGCTGGGCGGCGAATTCGTGCTCGAGGCCCTGATCCAGGGTGTCAACGACCGCGACCGAGTCGTGCACATCGCCGCGGCCCAGGGTCTGGCACTGCTCGGCGATCCGGCGGCTGCGCAGGTGCTCATCTCGGCGCTGGCGGAAGTCAGCGACACCGAACTGTTCGATGCCGCGCGCGCCGGTCTGGTGGCGATCGGGCGACCGGCGTGGCACGAACTCGTGCGCGTCGTCAATCAGCCGGCCGGTCGCATTCGGCGCGAAGCGGCTTTGATCCTCTCCGAACAATGCCATCCGGATGCCGTGTCCGCGCTGATCTCGATCCTCACGGCGAACCCCAAGGACGCGCGTGTCGCGACCGAACTGACCGTGTTGACCTGCGTCGATCTGCGCGGGCAAGTGGATCCGGCGCGGTCGTGGTGGGCGTGGTGGGACGGCGTGCGGCACGACGATTCTTCCGCGTGGTTCCGCGCGGCGCTCGAACGCGCGGGCATCGCTCCGCCTCCGCCGGGGGCGTTCGAAGGTGCCGGCACGGTGCAAGGACGCCTGTTCCTCGTGTCCGTGATGTCGCGCAGTGAACCTTGGCTGGTCGAGCGCGCGCGGCGCGAATATTCGCGCATGACCGGTCGCAACCTGGGCGAATTGCCGTCGGTCGGGCGCGACCGCGACGCGTGGCTCCGAGACCTGCGGGAGGCGGCCGCCAAGGACGACTCGCGCGGATGAGCCCGGCAAAGCGATCCAGGAAGCAGCGCGCCGGCGGGGGCGGTGAACGGCGGCTCGCGCTGCTCTTGTTGCTCGTCGCGGGGGCGTTGTTCACCTTCACGGGAGTCGTCGAAGGCCCCGGAGTCGCGCGTCAAGTCTGGAGCATGGTCGGCGTCAAGAAGGTCGAGTCTCACGCCGGAGTCGTGTGCGCGGCTGCGGCCGAGAGCGGACTGGATCCTTCGCTGCTGGCCGGAATCATGTACGTCGAGAGTCGCGGCAATCCGGCGGCGGTTTCGCCGAAGGGCGCGCTCGGGCTGTTTCAATTGATGCCGGCAGCCGCGTCGGACTCCGCGAAGCGCCTGCGCCTGAAGGAACCGACGCGCGAGCAACTGCTGACCGACACGTTGCTGAACGCGCGCCTCGCTGCGTCGCACCTCGCGTGGCTGTATCGGCACGAAGGGCCGGACATGGAACGCGTGCTCGTCGCCTACAACGCCGGGCGCGGAACGCTGGCGCGCTGGCTCAAGGAATCCGGCGGCTGGTCGAACTGGCGCGAAACTCACCACCGAAAGAACGACAGCCCCACGCTGACCTACGCGCAGGAAGTGCTCGATTTCGCCGATCGCTTTCGCCGCCGAGGTGTGATCGTCGAAGGCGCGTCGTTGGCGGCGAGCGAAGGCGGTTTCTGAACCGCTCGTCGCCGTTTCCGACTTCCGCGCGCCCCGGTCGCGCAGCGCGTGCGCACCCACTCGTCGGCGGCGCCCGCTTGGAACTGGTGTCCCGACAGGGCCATGTCTCTGCCTCGAAGGTCGCTGATTCCAGGCTCTTTTGCGCGAGCGGAACACCGCGCGGCGGGGGAGGCGGGATATCCTCCTGCCCCGCCAACGCCGCCTCCCCGCGTCCGTAGACTCGCCTCGAACCCCGAGGCCCCTCGAAGAATCCCCATGAGCCAAGAAACCGTCTCGAAGCAAACCAGCGCCGAGGTCGAGCGCGCTTCCGTCTGGGTGGGCGACATGCGCGCCGCCTTGCGCGAAGTCGTCGTCGGCCAGGACGAGTTGATGCAGAGCTTGCTTATCGGGCTCTTGACCGGCGGTCACGTGCTGCTCGAAGGCGTCCCCGGACTGGCGAAGACGCTGGCCGTGTCGAGTCTCGCGCGCACCGTGCGCGGCTCGTTCGCGCGCCTGCAGTTCACGCCCGACCTGTTGCCCAGCGATCTCGTCGGCACCGAAATCTACAACGCGCGCGAGGGCACGTTCGCCGTGCGCAAGGGTCCGATCTTCGCCAACTTCATCCTGGCCGACGAGGTCAACCGCGCGCCGTCCAAAGTCCAATCGGCCTTGCTCGAAGCGATGCAGGAGCGGCAGGTGTCGATCGGCGGCACGACCTATCCGCTGCCGCAGCCTTTCCTCGTGCTGGCGACGCAGAACCCGCTCGAACAAGAGGGCACGTACCCGCTACCCGAGGCGCAACTCGATCGTTTCGCGCTCAAGGTGCACGTGACCTATCCCAAGCGCGAAGAGGAACTCGAGATCCTGTCGCGCATGGCCAGCACGAAGCCCAAGACCGAGGCCAGGGCCGTCGTGTCGCTCGAGCAGGTGCTGCAGGCGCGCGCCGTGATCGACGGCATCACGCTCGACAAGCGCCTCGCCGAGTACATCGTTTCGATCGTCTCCGCGACGCGCGAGCCGAAGAAAGCCGGCCTCGCGGACCTCGAGCACCGCATCCAGTACGGCGCTTCGCCGCGCGCCACGATCTGGCTCGCGTTGTGCGCCCGCGCGCACGCGTTCCTGCACGGACGCGCGTACGTGACGCCGGCGGACATCAAGCACGTCGCGATCGAAGTGATGCGCCACCGCATCGCGACGACCTACGAAGCCGAAGCCGAAGGTCTGACCTCCGACGCCCTCGTCGAGCGCGTGCTGGAGACCGTGCCGGTCCCCTGACAGCCGGCCTTGCGCTCATGTCGAGCACGATTTTCAACCGGAAGCCCGCCGCCGCGCGGCAGCCCGCACGCGCGGACGCGGAGACCGCGCGTCCGTCCGCGTCGCATGGTCCGTTGCTCGCGCCCGAGTTGATGGCGCGCGTGCGCCAGATCCAGATTCGCACGCATCGACTGGTGAACACGTCGCTCTCGGGCGGCTACCGCAGCACCTTTCGCGGCTCGGGACTCGAGTTTTCGGAGGTGCGCGCCTACCAGCCGGGCGACGACGTGCGTCGCATCGATTGGAACGTGACGGCGCGCTCGGGACATCCGTACATCAAGACCTACGCGGAAGAGCGCGAACTCACGATCCAGTTCGTCGTCGACACGAGTCTGTCGATGGATTTCGGATCGCGTGTGCGCACGAAGCGCGAGACGGCGGCGCAGTTCTGCGCGCTGATGAGCTTCGTCGCTCTGCGTCACCAGGATCGCGTCGGGTTGACGCTCTTCGGTGCACGCCCTGGATTGCACTTGCCGGCCAAGAAGAAAGGCTCCTACGTCTTGCGCGTCGTGCGCGAGGTGATCGCGGCGCCGCCCGAAGCCGGCGGCAGCGGATTCGGACCGGCGCTCGAAACCGTGTCGCGCGTCATGCGCCGGCGCTGTGTGCTGTTCCTGGTCAGCGATTTCCTCGCGCAATCCGCGCCGGTGCCCGGTGAGAAGGACTGGCTCGAGCGCTTGCGTGAATTGTCGCGCCGCCACGACGTGATCGCCGTGCGCGTCACCGATCCGTTCGAACTCGAATTGCCCGCCGCGGGGCTGGTCGAACTCGTCGAAGGCGAATCCGGCCGCGTCGTCGAGGTCGACACACGTTCGAAAGCGGTGCGCGATGCGTGGCGCGAGCGCGCGGCGGCGCGGCGCACGGAACAGACGGCCCTGCTCTCGCGCGCCGGCGTCGACATCTTGGACCTCGACACATCCAAGGACCTCGGCGAACCGATCCTGTCCTTCTTTGCGCGGCGCGCCAAGCGCCACGGAGGAGCGTGATGGGTCTCTCCACGGCGCTGTGTCTGGTGTTCGCCGCCGCCGGCGGTTCGCGCGCGCACCTGGAATCACAGCCGACGGCTGCGCAGATCGGGCAGCCGTTCGAACTCACGATCGTCGTCGAGCATCCGACGGCCGCCAAGGTCAAGCTCCCCGAGCCGACGGCGCTGCCGCGCTCGTTCGCGTTCATCGACGATCTCGGAACGCGACGGCAGATCGACACGATCGATCCGAGCACGACGATCACGCGTGCGACCTGGCGCGTCATGGCCTTGGAGGGCGGAGAGATCGCGCTGCCGCCGTTGGACGTGCAACTCGACACAGGCGGACTCGCGGAGATCTTGCGCGCCGAGGGCCCGAAGGTCGCGATCGATCACGCGTTGCACGACGGCGAAGATGCTCCGCGTCCCGCGCGTGGCTTCCGCGACACGCCGACGGTAGGCATCAGTGTCTGGCCCTCGGCGCTCGTCCTGTTGTTGGCTGTAGGCTTGCCCGCGCTGTTGATCACGGCCTGGTTCGTGCGCCGCCGCCGTCGGCCTGCACCCGCACCGCGCATCGCACCCGCCGAGCGCCTGGCGGAACTCGAACGCCGCGCCGAGGCCGAGCCGGAGAGCGCGCGTGCCGTGACCTATGCGTTGACCGCGCTCTTGCGCTCCACGATCGACGAACACGCCGGAGAATCTCGCGCCGCGATGATCGACGCGGACTGGGTCCGGGCGATCTCCGCCGACGAGCGCGTACCCGGCGAAGCCCGCCGGATCGCGGTCGCCTTGCTGTCGAACGCCGAGAGCGTGAAATACGCCGGCGACACGCCTTCGGTGCTCGGTTTGCGCGACTCCTTCCATCAAGTCCGCAGCGCCTTGGCGGCGCTCGCGACGAGCGCGCAGGAGGCCGCATGAAGCTGTTCTTGGCGCTGCTGCAGGCACCGGTGGACGACGCTCAGAAGAGCGCGGCCGAAGAGACCTTCAAGCTCTTCGGCGCCTACTCGCTGGCTGATCCGTGGTTCCTGATCATGATTCCGCTCGCGCTCGCGGCGATCGTCTACGGCCGCATGCGCTTCGGACGAGCCAAAGCGCGCGTAGGTTCGCTGGCGACGACCGCAGCGCGCCGTTCGCTGGTCCAGAACCTGGTGTGGTTGCCGCTCGTGCTCCAATTCGCGGCGCTAACGCTAGTCGCGATCGCACTCGCGCGACCCCTGCGCGGCAGTGTCGAGACACGCTCCGAGAGCGAAGGCGTCGACATCGCGCTCGCGATCGACATCAGTTCTTCGATGGAATACAACGACCTCGACCCGAAGAAGACGCGGTTGCAGGTCGTCAAGGAAGTCGTGCGTGCCTTCGCCGTGCGACGCATGACGGACCGCGAGGGCGCGGCCGACAACATCGCGCTGCTCACCTTCGCGCACTATCCGAAGCTCGTGTGTCCGTTTACGCTCGACGTCGATGCGATGACGGGCTTCATCGATTCGCTTGAGATCGTCAAGAATCGCCAGGCCGAGGACGGCACGGCCATCGGCGTCGGTCTCGCGAAAGCGGTCGCCGTGCTGAAGGGCACCGAGGCGAAGTCCAAGGTCGTCGTCTTGCTGACCGACGGCGAAAACAACGTCTACACCATCCGACCCGAGGACGCCGCGGACCTGGCGGCCAAGGAGAAGATCAAGGTCTACACCGTCTTCGCCGGGCGTTTCGCGTTCAACGGGAGCATCTTCACGCAGCGCGCCGAGGAAGTGATCGACACGAGCGAGCTCGAAGCGATCGCACGCCTGACCGGCGGCCGCTTCTTCCGCGCCAAGGACGCGCGCGAATTGGAGAACGTCTACGCTGAGATCGAAAACCTCGAGCGGACGAAACGCGAGACGCGGCGGTTCACGGAGACTTTCGACCTGTATCCGAGGTTCCTGCTGATCGGGCTCATCTGCTACGTGCTGTCCTGGATCTTGAGCTCGACCTGGGCGCGGAGGCTCGTGTGAATTCCGTGCACCTCTTCGGCGTCGAAATCCTGTATCCGCAGGCCGTGTGGTGGATTGCACTCGCGCCGTTCGTGTTCGCGGTGACCTTGTGGGGCTGGCGCGCGCGCACGCGGGACCGCGAGCGACTCATCGCGGCACATCTGCAGCCGCGTGTGCTGGGCGGCTACTCCAAGAACCGTGCGTTGGCGCGCGTGCTGCTCGCGTGCAGCGCGACCGTTTTGATCGCGATCGCGCTGCTCGGACCTGTGTCGGGATTCTCGCTGCGCGATGTGCAGCGCAAGGGACTTGACCTCGTGCTGTGCGTCGACACTTCGCGCTCGATGCTCGTCCAGGACCTCAAGCCCGATCGTCTGACGCGTGCGCGACGCGAAGTCGTGGGACTGCTCGGCAAACTGCAAGGGGACCGCGCCGCGATCCTGGCCTTCTCGGGGGACGTGCGCGACGTGGCGCCGCTGACCCATGACCGCAAGACGCTCGAGATCTTCGTCGACACGCTCAGCCCCGAGGACAACATGCGCGGCGGCACGGACATCGGGGCCGTCCTCCGGCGCGCGCTCGACCTGTTCGACGGACGTACCGGCGCGCACGAAGCCATCGTGCTGTTGACCGACGGCGAGGACCTCGAAGGCCAGGGGCTGGAGATCGCACAGACCGCCAAGGAGCGCGGTATCCGCATCTACATCGTCGGCATGGCGACCGAACCCGGCGGCAAGATCCCCGACGGCGCGCGCGGATTCGTGCGCGACGAAGCCGGACAAGAAGTCGTGAGCAAGCTCGGGCGCGAGAGTCTCTCCGCGATCGCCGACGCGACAGGCGGAGTGTTCATCACCGCCGATTCGTCGCCGACACCGCTCGAGGAACTGCACGAGAAGCGCATCTCGAAGCTCGAAGGTCGGCAGTTGTTCGCCGGCAAGGAGCGCATCCCGCACGATCGTTTCCAATGGCCGCTCGCACTGGCGGCGCTGTGCATGCTCGTCGAGACGGGCCTGCGCGAGAGGCGCGGCCGCGACGTACCCGCCGCACTGCGTTCCGTGCACACCAAGGAGGCCGCATGATCGTTTCCTTCGTAGCGCTCGCCTTGTGGACGCCGCTCACGCAACAGCCGCCCACGCCGCCGTCGATCGTGCCCAAACCGGAGACGACAGTCACGGCACCTGCCCCGGAACCGCTCGTCCAGGCCTGGAAGGGGAGCTTCGAAGAGGGCTTCACGCGCCTGCGCGAGCACGCGGCCGCGCAGCAGTTCGAATCGGCGCGCGCGATCGCGGATCAACTGTTGGCGCCGACGGACTTCCTGCGCTGGAAGGCCGACTTTGCCGCGCGCGGCGGTTGGCGCGCGACGCTCGTCGGTGTCGTCGACCCTGTGTTGGACGAATTCGCACTGAACGGTTTGCCGCCCTCCGCGCGCGCCGAAGTCACGTATGCGCGCGGCGTCGTGAACTCGCTGGAGAAGTCGCGCGACGCCGCCGCAGCCGATTTCGAGCGCGTGCGCGGGCTGGCGCGCGACCGTTCTCTACGTCACGATGCCATCTACGACCTGGGTGTGCTCGCGCTCGAAACCGGCGAAGAAGTGCGCGCGACGATCCCCGAGGTCTCGGGCCGGCCTCCCGCCCCGCCCGCACCGGTACCGGCGCCGCCGAGTGCCGCCGGAGCCGCGCCCACGGAACCGCCCGATCCGATCGAAGTCGCTCGCGCCGCCTACTTGCGTGCGCGCGAGCACTTCGTCGAACGCTTGAAGAGCGCGTGGGACGACGCCGACACACAGGCCAACGTCGAACTGTGCCTCAAGCGCTTGCGCGAACTCGACGAGATCGAGAGGCAGCGCGAGGAGGAGCAGAAGAAGCAGGAAGAGCAGAAGCAACAGGATCCGAACAAGCAGGACCAGAAGCAGGACCAGAAGCCCGACAAGCAGGACTCCAAGGAAGACCCCAAGCCGGGCGACCAGCAGGAAGATCCCAAGCCTGAGGAGAAGCAGCCCGAAGAACAGCAGCCTGAGACTCCCAAGGAAGACGAGAAGAAGCCTGAAGAGAAACCCAAACCTCCGCCCGATCCGAAGGAAGCGCAGATGAGCCGCGAGGAGATGACGCAACTCCTCGACCGCTTGAAGCAACTCGAAGAGGAACACGCGAAGATCCAGGCGCAGCTCAAGGCAGCGCGCCGCGGCAAGGTCAAGAAGGACTGGTGATGAACCGAATCGTTGTCATTGTGCTGCTCGTCGCGTCGGTGTTGACGCTCATCGCGCCGGAGGCGCAGGCGCAAAGTGCAAGCGTGAACGCGCGCCTTTCGGCGACCGCCGTCAAGTTGGGCGGCGACACGAAGCTCGTGATCGAGGTCGAGAATGCCGGAACCGCCTCGATCGTCGCGTTGCCCGAACTGCCCAACGTGCGTTTCGGCGCGATCGGTCAGCCCTCGGTACAGCAATTCATCTCGATCGTGAACGGGCGCCAGACGCAATCACGTTCACTCAGTTGGGTCATCGCGGTGCAGCCCTTGGCGAAGGGCGAATACACGATTCCGCAGATCGCCGTCGACGTCGACGGCCGCCGCCTCCTGACGCGCGAGCTGTCGTTCAAGGCCGTCGAGGACATCCAGGGCGACGAGTTCGGCCTGTTCGAGATCGATGCGCCCCAGGAGGTCGTGGAAGGCCAGCCTTTCACGCTCGAGATGCGCTTCGGATGGGACTCTTCGCTCACCCGGCAGATCAACTACGCCAAACTGTCCGTGCCGTGGCTGGGCGGCATGGGCGGCCTGCTCGAACTCGATCCGCCGCCGATCCCGGGCGGCGTGCAGACGACGCAACTGATCCTCAACGAACGCACGCGCATCACCGCCGAGAATCTGGGCGAGCAGAAGATCGCGGGCCGCTCGTTCCTGGTGCTGCGCGTGCGCAAGCGCTTCATCGCGACGCGTGCGACCACGCTCGAATTGCCCACCAGTGATTTCGAATTCGGGCGCGTGGCACAGGACTCGTTCTTCTCGCGCGCCGAGCCGGGCGTCTCGTACTACAAGCGCTCGCCCGCGCCGAAGATCGCCGTGACGAAGCTCCCGACCGAAGGGCAGCCGCTCGATTTCTCGGGCGGCGTCGGCAACTTCCAGGTTTCCGCAACCGCCGATCGGCGCCAGGTCGACGCCGGTGATTCGATCAAGCTCACGGTGGACTGGACCGGCGAGGGGAACCTCGAATTCCTGGTGCCGCCCGACGTTTCACGCCTGCCCGCCTTCAGTGGTTTTCGCGCTTACGGTTCGAACGATCGCAAGAGCTTCGAGCGCCGTTCAGTGACCTACGACATCGCGCCGCTCTCGGCGGACGTGAAGGAGATTCCGTCGGTGCCGCTGTCGGTGTTCGATCTGAAAACCAAGACCTACAAGACGATTCACACGCAGCCGATCCCGATCAGCGTCGCGCCGCTCAAGAACGCGTCGGCTCTGACGGAGGATTCGGCCGGTCGCGACGTCGTGGTCGACATCCGCGACATTCAGACGAAGGCTCTAGGCGGTGAAGGCGGATCAGGGCCAGGTTCAGGCGTGCTGGGGGCGACAGGCACGTTCGTGATCGCCGGCTGGTTGGTCTTGCGCCGTGCCGTGCGGAGGCGCGGCGATCCCGCTGCTCCGGCAGCGCGCGAGCGCAGGCGCGCCCGCAAGGTGTTGCGGCGCTCGCTGAGCGAGGCCCGCACCGCCAGTGACGAGGCGCGCGCCCTGCGTCGGTTCCTCGCCGCGCGCAGCGGCGAACCCGACGAAGCCTGGGTGGGGCGAGATCTGCATGCGTGGCAACTCCGGCGCACGCGCGACAGCGCGGCCCAACCCGTGAGCCCTGCGGTCCTGTCCGAACTCCAGCGCGTCATGGAGCGACTGGATGCGCAAACCTGGAACGGAAACGACGAGAGGCTGGGGTCCGAGACGATCACCGGCATCGCGGACAAGCTGATCGAGGGAGGGCTGTGAACATGCTCACGCGCATCTTGTTGGCGGGAATCGCCTTGACCGCGGTCAGCGCGCAAGTGCAGGCGGACGACGCTGCGGCGATCGCGGCGTATCGGCGCGGCGACATGGCGACAGCCCGCACCGAATGGACCGCGCTCCTCGACGCCGATGGCCGGGCGCCGCAAGGCGCGGAACGCGCGCGCATCCTCTACGATCTCGGCAACGTGTCGTTCCGCGAAGGCCGGACGCTCGAGGCCGTCGCCTGGTACACCGCGTCGCTGCGTTTGCGTCCGCGCGACGCCGATACGTGGGCCAACCTCGAGGAAGCGCGCAGTCGCTCCAAGCTCGAACCCGCCTACCGCGGAGACTTGTCGAGCACGTTGAAGCGCGTCGTGCGTTCGCTGACGGGCGCTGAGGCAGGCTGGCTGGCGTTGTCAGGCCTGCTCCTACTCGCCGCGGCACTCGCGTTCGAAGCCGTGCGCGGCGGACGATACGCGCGCTGGACGGCCGTGCTGGCGGCGCTCACGGCGTGCGTCATGTGCATCCCCTGGCTGGATCACTCCGTCCGCGACGGTTCGCAGACGCTGATGGTCATCCAACCCGACGGCGCCTCGGTGCGCAGCGAACCGCGCGCCTCGGCCGCCGTCACCTCCGAGCTGAGCGCGGCCGCTGTCGTCGAGCACGTCGACGAGCTGCCCGACTGGACCAAGGTGCGCCTGGAAGGCGGACTCGAGGGCTGGGTTCAAAAGCGCAGCGTGTTCCCGCTGGCGCGCTGAGAGGCAGCGAATCGATCGGCACTCGATCTTGTGCGCAGCGGCCTGGTTGTGCGATGGTTCTCGTCGATGAAATCGTCGAGCGCATTGTTCGTCTCACTGGCTCTCCTCTGCGCCGCTTGCGGTCCGAAACCGACCGGCGAGATGAAGGGGCGCGGCGTGCTCGTCATCGCGATCGACGCGCTGCGAGCCGACCACATGAGCGGACTCGGTTACGACCGCAAAACGACTCCGGTGCTCGACAATCTCGCGGCGCAGGGCGTGACCTTTTCGTCGGCCTGGAGCGCCGCACCCGATGTCGTTCCGGCGCACGCCGCGATCCTGACCGGTTGTGATCCGCGACTCGCGCAGCGCCCGAGCGTGAAGGTCACGGGCCGCGAGAGCGAACTCGCGTCGTGGTACGTCCCCGATGCGCTGCCGCGACTGTCGCAACAATTCCTGGCGCAGGGTTTCGAGACCGCCGCCTTCGTCGATCACGCTGCGTTGTCGCCCGTGCACGGATTCGCGAAGGGCTTCCAACAACTCGTGGGATTGAGCGGCAGCGATGCTGCGCCGCAAGCCCAGATCGGTTTCGAAGGCGTCGCAGCGCGGTTCATGAACTGGCTGAATGCGCACCCGCCGGCGCGCAGCTGGTTCGCGTACGTCCACGTCGGCGATCTCGAACGCCTGTGGCAGCGCGTCGAGACCGACCCGCATTGGGACACGTTCTTCGAGCCGCGCCCCGAACTCGCGCATGTTCCGGCCGTCGCCGACGGCGATCACGTGTTCTTCGCCGTTCCGCGCGGCCGCTGGTCGGGCGGAACTCTGTCGCTGGGAGAGTACGAGGCGCGTTATGACGGCGCGCTGCGCCAGATGGACACGAAACTCGCGCGCCTCTTCGACAACATGCGTCGACGCGGCTGGCTCGAGAACACGACCATCGTCATCGTCGGGACGCACGGTGTGTCGCTCGGTGAATCAGGCTTGTATGCGGACTCGGGCACGCTCTCGGACACGGACCTGCACGTGCCGCTCATCATCCGTCCGCCGCTCAAGTTCGATGCGCCGCGCGGACACCGCAGCACGATCCTCGTGAGCACGCTGGACATCGCTCCCACACTGCTCGAGATGCACGCGATTCCCGTGTCGCGCGCGATGCAGGGCGTTTCGCTGCTCGACGCCGTGCGCGGATTGTCCACGCCGGTCCGCGGCATCGCCTTTGCGTCGGGCGGACTGCAGCGCGGGCGCCTCGCGCTCGACACACGCTACTGTTTCGAAGAAAGCTGGCCCGGCGAAGCACTCGACCCACAGGTGGTGCGTTCGTGGTACGGCGACACTCTAGACCATCGCGGCGAGGCGCGGCTGTTCCTGCACGACCGCGAGTCGGCGAGCGGACCCGGCCACGTCGAGGGCAGTTCGCCCGATGCTTCGGCCACGGATCGGCTGTCGCGCGCGTGTTCGGATTGGTTTGCCGCCGTCGACGACGCGCGCGCACTGCTGCACCGTCCGACGGCCGCGAGTGCCGTCGAATCGGGTGCGCTGATCGACGACCTGGTGAAGCGCGGCTTGCTGGGCCCGCCGATCAAGTAGCGCGGAACTGGCGTGGATCGGTGACGTTCTGCACCGGCACCGACCAGGAGCGACCGTCATCGACGAGCAGGCACGCGTGAGCGGTGTCGATCCGAAACGCGAAGCTCGCGTGCCCAGACAGCCCCAGCGCGCCCGTCACGATGGACCGGATCAAATTGAAATGGCTCGTCAGCACGACGTCGCGCCCGCGGGCGTGTGCCGCGAGCGTGCGCACGACGGGCCAGGCGCGCTCGAACATGTCCGCGCTGCTCTCGCCGCCGTGGCCCTTCCAGATCCACGGGTCCGCGAGGAAGTTCTCCGCGTCGGCGGCCCAGCGCGCGCGGAATTCGGCGGTGGGGAGCCCTTGCCACTCACCGCGCGAGACTTCACGCAGGCGCGGCTCGATAGCGAGCGGAGCGCGCGTGTTCTCGGCGATGGTGCGCCCCATGAGCAGTGCGCGCATCAGGTGCGAAGAGGCGACGCTCGCGATCGGCAATTCGCCGAAGCGCGCCGCGAGTTCGATCGTCTGCGCCACCCCGTCTTCCGACAGCGGCACGTCCAGGCCGCCATAGGCACGGTCTTGCCAGTCGTCGTGCACTTCCGCGTGACGGACGAGCCAGATGCGCGCGGGCGTGCCCGTCGAAGGCGCCGCCGGCGGGCGCGGAGCGCGCGGATCGTCGGGAATTTCAGGGGCGGGGATGGGGCGGCGCATCGGCGAAAACTAACACGCGGGTACACGTGTGTCGCGCGCTGTGCTTGCGGTTTCAGTCGCCCCCCGTACAGTCTTCGGGCTCGCGATTCAGACTCAGGAGTGTTGCACGATGCCGAAGTTGACGTTCGTTCGATCCAATCAGACCTTCGATGTGCCGGTGGGCACGCGCTTTCTGGAATTCTGCGACGACCATCCGGGCTTGCATGACTTCGGCTGTCAGGTCGGAAGCTGCGGCACGTGTGTACTGACGCTCGTCGCCGGCGCGGACCAGGTCAATCCGCTTACGACCGACGAATCCGACACGCTCGAGATGTGCACCGAAGTCAAGGGCGCGCGCCTCGGCTGTCAACTCGAGATCCGCGGTGATTGCGCCGTGAAGCCGTTGTAGGAGCCAACCATGGTCAAAGTCGCCGTCGTGCTGTCGGGTTGCGGGTACCTGGACGGAAGCGAAATTCACGAATCGGTCCTGACGCTGCTGGCGCTGGACCGGGCCGGAGCCGTGGTCACGTGTCTCGCGCCCGACGTCGCGCAAAGCAGTGTCATCGATCACGTGAACAAGGAACCGGCGAACGAGAAGCGCAACGTGCTCGTCGAGTCGGCGCGCATCGCGCGCGGCAAGATCGCCGATGTCGCGCGCGCCAAGGCCGCGGATTTCGACGCCGTCGTGCTGCCCGGCGGTTACGGCGCAGCGAAGAACCTGTGCAACTTCGCCGTCAAGGGTGCCGCGGCCGAAGTCGAACCTGCGGTCGCGCGCTTCCTGCGCGAGGCCTTCCACGCCAAGAAGCCGATCGGTGCGTGGTGCATCGCTCCCGCAACCGTGGCCGCGGCGTTGCGCGACGAAAAGGCCGGGTTGAAGCTCACAATCGGCTCGGATCCGGCGACGGCTTCGGCGCTCCAGGCGATGGGGGCGAAACACGTGACCTGTCCTGTCGACGAAGCGCGCACTGACGATGTCCATCGCATCGTCTCGACGCCGGCCTACATGTGCGATGCGCGCATCGCGGAAGTCGCAGCCGGCATCGACATAGCCGTTGCTGCGCTCTTGAAGATGGCGCGCTGATCAGTCGCCTTCGGCTGCGACGGGCGCGCGCGTCCAGGTGAGCCAGCTCGGCAGCCGATCCTCCAGGAACACATCCGCACCCGAGCGCCGTCCGGCGCGCGAGATGCCGCACGCAAAGCAGCACACAGCCAGGATGATGCACAGCGTGCGCTGCGACTCCGGTACGACGAAGAACCCGTACGTGAACAGGGCTCCGGCGATGAAGCCGGCCGGCCGCGTCAGGAGTCCGAGGAAGAGCAGCATCCCGCAGACGATCTCGGCGATGACCACCGTGCGTTCCAAGAACCACGGGTTCTTGAGCACGATATTGTCGCTCAGGCGGTGGACGATCTCGGGGCTGGCGGCGAAGGCCTGATTGCCGCGCTCGAAGAGCGATGCCGGTTCTCCTTTCGGCAAATTGCCCCAACCGGCGATCAACAACAAGAATCCGATGACGACTCGGATGAACACCAGCCCCCAACTCGGTCTTTCGATCATGTGTGCGCTCCCTCGTCGGACCTTCTACCCCTTGCCGTGTCCCGGATCCAGACGCGAGGCGACAAGGGGCCGCGCAACGAGTATAGGTGCGCGAGATGAATCCCGTTCTGCGCCTGAACGTCTGGTCCGGGCCGCGCAACGTGTCCACCGCGCTTATGTACGCGTTTGCCGAGCGCGGCGACACGCGCGTGATCGACGAGCCGCTCTACGCGCACTACCTGGCGCGGACCGGCGTCGATCATCCCGGGCGCGAAGCGGTCCTCGCCGCGCAGCAGCAGGACGGCGCGCGTGTCGTGCGGGAGGTGATCCTCGGGCCTTGTGATCGTCCGGTGCTGTTCCTGAAGCAGATGGCGCATCACTTGATCGATTTGGACCACGAGTTCTTGAGTCGCACGACGAACGTGCTGCTCACGCGCGATCCGCTGGACATGTTGCCGTCCCTCGTGCGCAATGTCCCCGACCCGAGTCTGCGCGACACGGGCTACGCCGCGCAGACCGCGATCCTGCGCGATCTCGTCGCGGCGGGTCAGGACCCGGCGGTGATCGTCGCGAGTGACTTGCTCGGCGACCCGCGCGGCGTGCTGCGGCAGTTGTGTGCGCGTGTCGGACTGGATTTCGATCCGGCCATGCTCACCTGGCCGCGCGGTCCGCGTGCCTTCGACGGCGTGTGGGCGCCGCATTGGTACGCGAGCGTGCACGCTTCGACCGGATTCCAGCCGTACGCGCCGAAGCGCGAGCCTTTCCCAGCGCGACTGCGCCCGCTCTTGGACGAGTGCAGACCGCATTTCAGAGAACTCTCGGCGCGCGCACTGCGCAGCGAGGGCTGACCCTATTCCAGCTTCGGGTCGAACAGGCGCGGCGGCGGCTGGTCGTAGATCTTGATGTCCTTGGTGGCCGGACCCGTGCCGTGATCCGAGGCCAGCAAGATCGAGCCGTAACGCCGCCAGTCGCGCCAAGGATTGTCCATCGCCGGTTGAGAATCACCGCGCCATTTGAAATAGGCCCAGCGCTCGACCAGATGCGTGTCGCGCGCCACCCACAAGTCGTACGCGTTCTCGGGAGTGACGCCCACGCCGTCGAACTCCAAGCGCACGACGTCGGCCATCCGACCGTCCGGCAGTGCCTCTTCGCGGCGCCACGTGAGGCGCGTGCCGGTGTCCTTCATCTTGTAGGGGGCGATGAGCCAGTACGAACCGTTGACCCACAGCTTGTACGCGCGCTCGAGCATGTCGCGCTTCTTGTCGGTATCGCGCACGATCTCTTCGCCGGCCTCGAACACGCGGCCCTGGCCCGAGTTCAGATTCATCAAGACCGTGCGCAGCCCGTCGTCCAGGCGCAGGTCACCCGTGTGCTTGTCCCACAGGTGCCGGCGCTTGTCGGCGAAGTTCCACTGGATGCAGCGCGTCTTGTCCCACGCGCGCCTCCCGCCCATGGCGACCATGACCTGATCAGCGATCTCGATCGCGCGCGCATCCGAGCGTCCCGCGTCGAAACCGGGACTGGGAGGATTGTGATCGACGGGCGTCGAAGAGCAGGCCGCGAGGAGCAGCGTTGCGAGAAGGGCAGACGTTTGGAGCTTCATGCGCAGAGGATCCGCACTGCGGGACTCCGTCGCAAGCCCCGTTCGACTGCAACGATCGGATTCGCCCTTCCGCAGCGAGCGTCGGTTCGCCATCGTGTCGGGCATGCATCCGGCAACCCCCGATCCGCGCAACTCCGACATCCTGGTTCATGTCGGTGGGCGATTGGTTCCGCGCAGTGCGGCGCGGGTCTCGGTCTTCGACAGCTCCGTGCAGGGCGGTGACGCCGTGTGGGAGGGATTGCGCGTCTACGCGGGTCGCGTGTTCCAACTGCGCGAGCACATCGAGCGCCTGCTCGCCTCCGCCAAGGCATTGGCCTTCGTCGATCCACCGTCGCACGCGGCCGTCGAGCGCGCCGTGTTCGAGACTCTGAGCGCCAACGGCATGCGCGACGGCGCGCACGTGCGCCTGACCCTCACGCGCGGCGAGAAGGTGACGTCTGGCATGAACCCGGCGTTCAATCGCACGCCGCCGTGTCTCATCGTGCTGGCCGAATGGAAAGCGCCCGTTCAACCCGAGCGCGGCCTGCGCCTCGTGACGTCTTCCGTGCGGCGCAATCCGCCGATGTGCCTGGACTCGCGCATCCACCACGCGAGCCTCTTGAACAACATCCTGGCCAAGATCGAGGCCAACGTCGCCGGCGCCGACGATGCCGTGATGCTCGACATCGAGGGTTTCGTCGCCGAGACGAACGCGGCCAATCTGTTCCTGGTACAGAAAGGCGCCGTGAGCACGCCTTTCGCGGACCACTGCCTGCCGGGTCTGACGCGCGCGCTCGTACTGGAGTTGTGCGCGGAGACGGGCCTCGCGTGCAGCGAGCGGCGCCTGACCAGCGCGGATTTCTACACGGCCGACGAAGTGTTCACCACCGGCACCCTGGGTGCCTTGACCTGGGTGCGCGAGATCGATGGACGCGTGATCAGTACGGAAATGGGCGCTGTCACGCGGCGCCTTTCCGCGGCGTACGCAGCGCGCGTCGCGAGTTCCGGCGAACGAATTCCAGTCGTCGGAGAGACAGGTGCGAATCGTGCTCAAGGCTGAGCGGATCGTTGCCGATGAAAGGAGTGTTCGAGACACAACGAACACGACTGCGAACGAGCGCCGCTGCGACCGGCGCGCCCATGCTTCCACGCCGCTTCGCGCGGCGGCCCAGGCCCTTGACCTGGTGAACACGTCCTGCCGCGCGCTTCGCGGGAGGGCGTGTTCGTGTAGGGATCGCTCCACGGAGTTGACGCATGGGTGAGCCGCTGGTCCTCGCGCTCGACCAGGGCGGGCACGGCTCGCGTGCGATCGTCTTCGATGCCGGCGGTCGCGCGCTCGCGCGTGCACACCACGCGGTCGGCGAGTCGCGGCCCGCGGACGACCGCGTCGAACAGGATCCCGAGGAGATCGTGCGTTCACTGCGGCGCGCCGTGAAGGACGCCATGAAATTCCTGGGCAAGCGCGGCGTCGAGCTGCGCGCAGCCGGACTGGCCACGCAACGCTCGAGCGTCGTCGCCTGGGACAAGACGACCGGCGGCGCATTGACGCCGGTGATCTCGTGGCAGGACCGGCGCGCGCAAGACCGCATCGACGCAGTCCAAGCCCACCAGGAATTCGTGCGCACGACGACCGGGCTGCGCTTGTCTCCGCACTACGGAGCGTCGAAGCTCGCCTGGATGCTGGCTGAATCCATGCCGGTGGCGGCCGCGCTGCGCGAAGGACGACTGGCATTCGGGCCCCTGTCTTCGTTCCTCGCCTTCCGCTTGCTCGACGAGCGCCCTTTCGTCGCCGATCCCGCCAACGCTTCGCGCACGTTGCTCTGGAACGTCGCGACACGCGTGTTCGATCCCGCCTTGTGCGACTTGTTCGGTGTGCCCATCGGTGCTTTGCCGAAGTGCGTTCCCACGCGCGCCGACCACGGTTCGCTCGACGTCGGAGCACGCAAGCTCCCCATGCACGTCATCACGGGCGACCAATCGGCGGCGCTGTTCGTCGGCGGAGAACCGGCTTTGGACCGCGCCTATGTGAACTTCGGCACGGGCGCCTTCGTGCAGCGCGCGTTCACGGATCGCACGCTTCTAGCACCGCGCCTGCTGAAGAGCGTGGTCTTCGCAGACGACACGCGCGTCACTTCCGTGCTGGAGGGCACGGTGAATGGTGCGGGGAGTGCACTGCAATACGCCGTGGATGAACTCGGGCTCTCAGAAAGTGCACCAGACCTGGAAGCGTGGCTCGCGCGTGAACTCGACCCACCGCTGTTCGTGAACGGCGTCTCGGGTCTGGCGGCTCCGTATTGGATTCCGGATCTGGAGTCGCGCTTCGTGGGTGAGGGCACACGCGAGGCGAAGCTCGTCGCGGTGGTGGAGAGTGTCGTGTTCCTCGTGCGCGCGATCCTGGACGAGATGGAACTCGTGCTGCCGGCGCCGAACTGCATCCAGGTCGGCGGCGGTCTCGCGCAGCTCGACGGATTGTGTCAGCGTCTCGCGAATCTGTCGGGCGTGCCGGTCACGCGCGCCGACGATCCCGAAGCCACAGCTCGTGGCCTCGCGTGGCTCGTGCACGAGTCGGCGAACTTCGCTGCGCCGCAAGCGCGCGAGTTCCTGCCGCTTCCGGACGACGCACTGCGCGAGCGCCACGAGCGGCTGCGGTCGGAACTCGAGTCGCACTAGCAGTCCTCCGCCAGGTTCGCTCGCGACGATCGTCCGACCGTGTACGGAGTGGAGTCTGACTCCGGACGGCCTGAGAGAGGAATGCTCGTGCGGCTGCGCACCCAGCGCTACTCGCCGAGTTGCGCGATCATCTCGGCGATCTCGAAGGTCTCGACCAGGCCGACGCCGCGTGCCGCCAGCGCACGTGCGAGTGCCGGGTCGGCGACTTCGTAGACCGCGATTCGCGCCCGACCCTGCGCCAGCGGCCCGGTAGCGGGCAGGCCGTCGACGTCGCAAAACAGGTATTCAGGGTCGATCTCGTCGATGAGTTTGTGCGTGCGCTCCGACCACTTGTCGATCACGGCGCCCAAGGGCAATGGATGCGCCGCGCGCGCCGCGGACAGGAATTCCAGGCTGAAGCTGATGAGCGCACATTGGTGTACGGCGGGGTCCAGTACAGGCAACACCCGTTCGAGGATGCGCTCGCGGCCGAAGCGCTCGATCGCCACGCGCTTGATTTCGACGAACGCCGTGACGTGCGGATGACGCCGCAGGAGTTGCACGAAGCCGCCCAGGCTGGCGATGCCTTCTTTCGCGAATTTCGATCCGAATTTCGCGCGCTCGCCGCACGACAGCGCGCGCAAGTCCGCCAGGGCAAGCTCGTGCACCGGCGCTTTGACGCCGCACATACGCTCGAGGGTCCGGTCGTGCATCAGCACCGGAAAACCGTCGCTCGAGAGTTGCACGTCACACTCGACGTAGCGCGCGCCGGCGGCGATCGCGGCTTCCATGGCGCTGAGCGTGTTCTCGGGATAGCGCAGCGCGTACCCCCGGTGGGCGACGAGTTCGGGCTTCATGAAATGATCCGGACGGTAGGTGCACGTTCATTTCCGGTCAAGTTCCCTGTGCCCTGCGTTCGAAGAAGCACCAAACGAAGGGATCCCGACCGTGAAAGTATTTCTATTTTGGATCATCGTGGCCGGCCTCTTCTTTGCGGGCGCCATGATGTTCATGACGCAGATGCCCGGCCAGCCGGCGCTGAGTGCCTCGGGCGCGATGACCGAGGACGAGACGACCGTCGCCGACCGGCTGACGAATCACGTCGATTCCCTGGCACGCGAGATCGGCGCGCGCGGTCCAGGAGCGCCCGGCAAATACGCGGACGCGGCGTCCTACATCGGCACGATGCTGAAGCGCGCCGGGCTGCAGGTGCGCGAGATCCCCTTCGAGTCGAAGGGACTGCAAGCGCGCAACATCGAAGCGACGTTGCAAGGCACGCGCAAGAAGGATGAGATCCTCTTGCTCGGCGCGAACTACGATTCGGACCTGAAATCACCAGGCGCCGAGGACAACGCCTCGGGCTGTGCGGTGCTGCTCGAGATCGCGCGGCTGCTCGGCGATTCCGCGAACGAGCGCACCGTGCGTTTCGTCTTCTTCGGAAACGGCGCCGGCGATTTCGCGGGCGAGGAAAAATCAGGCTCGTGGATCTACGCGCGCGAAGCACAGAAGCGCGGCGACAAGATCGTCACGATGCTCAACTTCAACTGCCTGGGGAATTACAAGGACACGCCGGGCTCACAGTCGATCCCGTTTCCGATGGGGGCCGCATATCCCGGCACCGGCAACTTCCTGTTGATCGCCGGTGACCTTTCCGCGCGCGAGATCGTGCGCAACACGGTCGGCGAGTTCCGCCGCAATGCGCGCTTTCCCTGCCACGGGCTGGCGCTGCCCGGGATCGTTCCCGGTTGGAGCAACGGTGACCACGCCGGGTTCATTCGCTTCGGGTATCCGGCGATCGTCGTGACGGACACCGGGAAATGGCGCTTCGAGAACGCCGGTACTCTGTTCGACACGCCCGATCGTATCGTCGACTATCCCAAGATGGCGCGCGTCACCGTGGGCATGGCGAAGGTCGTGACCGCCCTCGCCAAGAGCTCCGGCGCGCTCTAGTCGCCCGCCACGGTCGCGCGATACGCGCCGGCGAGTACAGCGCTACCGTGACTGGATCAAATCCTCGTACGGTACACGGCTGTTTTCTCCACGATTCGCCGGAGCAGAACTGCGCGCCGACGCGCGGGTCTCAGGCCGGTGGATCGGGGCGAAAACAGCCGTGTACCGTAGTGCTCTCAGCGACCGAGGTTCGCGGCTGCGAACTCCCAGTTGATGAGCTTGTCGACGAAGGCCGCGACGTAGTCGGGGCGACGGTTCTGGAAGTCGAGGTAGTAGGCGTGCTCCCACACGTCGCACGTGAGCAGCGGCTTCTGACCGTGCGCGATCGGCGAATCGGCATTGCCGGTCTTCGTGACCTTGAGCTTGCCGCCGTCGAGCACGAGCCAGGCCCAGCCGCTGCCGAATTGAGTCTTGGCGGCCTCGGCGAATTGCGTCTTGAGCGCATCGACGCTGCCGAAATCCGCAGCGATCTTTTCGAGCAGCTTGCCCGTCGGCGCGCCGCCGCCATTCGGCTTCATGCTGTTCCAGTAGAACGTGTGGTTCCAGACCTGGGCGGAGTTGTTGAAGATGCCCGCGTCCGCCGCTTCCTTGGCGCTCGCCTTGACGACCTCCTCGAGGCTCATCTTGGCGTAGGGCTTGCCGTCGCTCATCTTGTTCAGGTTGTCGACGTACGCCTTGTGGTGCTTGCCGTAGTGGAACGACAGGGTGTTGGGCGTGATGAAGGGCGCGAGCGCGTCGTCCTTGTAGGGGAGCGGCGGAAGCGTGAACGGGCCGGTCGTGGATGCTTGTGCGGGGGTTGCCATGGAACACGGTCTCCTCGGGTCTGTTGTCTGGGGTTCTGGACACTAGTATTGGACGAAACCTGCGCCATGTCATGACCCGGCACGAGAAAAGAGCGCGCGCGACAGGCAGAGTACGCGCAGCACGACCGCAAGCCCCCTGACGCATGAATCAAGACTCTCCGTTCCACGGTGCACCGGAAGGCGCGCCTGCCGCGACGCCCGTGTCTTCCCCGCCGGTGGCGCGCCGCGTCGCCTTGCGCGTCGAGGCCTTTTCGAAGACCTACGAAGGCCAGGCCGCCGTCAAGGACCTCGACTTCCAGGTCGAGGAAGGCGAGATCCTCGGACTGGTCGGCGCGAACGGCGCGGGCAAGACGACGACGTTGCGCTCGATCGCCGGGATCCTGCCCTTGCAGGCCGGTCGCGTACACATCTGCGGTCACGATCTCGTCGCGGACGAATTGAGCGCGAAGCGCGAACTGGCATGGATCCCCGACGACCCGCAGCCGTTCGACAACTTGACCGTCGACGAGCACCTGCAATTCACTGCCGCGCTCTACGGTGTCGAGGAATGGCGCGAGCGCGCGGACGAATTGCTCAAGACCTTCGAGCTGACCGAGAAGCGGCAAGCGCTGGGCGGCGAATTGTCGCGCGGGATGCGCCAGAAACTCGCGTTCTGTTCAGCGTGGCTGCACAAGCCGGGTGTCGTCCTGATGGATGAACCGCTGTCGGGACTGGATCCGCGCGGCATCCGTTCGGCCAAGGACGCGATCGCCCGCCTCGCGCGCGAAGGCAGCGCGGTCATCCTCTCGTCGCACCTGCTCGAGCTGATCGAGGAACTCGCGCACAAGCTATTGATCGTGCACCGCGGCGAAAAAGTGTTCGCCGGCACGCTCGTCGAACTGCGCACGGCCTTCCGCGGCGCCGGCGGTGGTTCGCTGGAAGAGATCTTCCTCGAGATCACCGAGACCAAGGATCCGTGAAGCACGACGTGGGCGGTTTCTTCGGCAATCCTGCGCTGCGCCTGCTGCTGCGTCTGAAGTTCAGGGGCGGGATTCGCAAGCAGGTGCGCCGCCTCAAGCAACCCAAACACTGGGTCTTCTTGATCCTCGGCGGGCTCGCGGCGGGATCGTGGGTCTTCGCCGTGCTCTTCAATTCGATCTCCGGTCGGCACGAGCCGCAACTCGGGCCGCACACGCTGTTGATCGCGCAAGTGTCGATGCTCGTCCTGTTCTCGCTGACCGTGATCGGTGCGTTCAGCTATCGCGGGCTGTACCTCCCCAAGGACGAGATCGAGATGGGGTTCTCTTCGCCGCTCACGCGCAGCGACCTCGTGCGATACCGCTTGTTCGTCAGTCTGATGAAGTCGCTCATCGCCGGGCTGTTGTTCGGCATCGTTGCGTCGATGCGCGTGGGCGGCAGCGTGTACGCGTTCCTGGGCGTGTTCACGGCGATGCTCACCATCCCGCTCGTCGGTCAAGGCACGGCACTCGTCCTCGGCGGCGCCGAGAGCCGCATCGGACGCCTCGCGAAGCACGTTCCGAGTCGCGTGATCACGCGCGTGCTGCTGGTCGCGTTCATCGTGCTCGTGGTCTGGTTCGTGCAGTCGGACGGCGCCGATGCGGAGCTCTTCCCCGCCGTCGACGGACACGACACCTGGTCGTTGGACCGCATCGCCGCGCACCCGGTCGTGCGCGCCGTGCTGTGGCCGTTCACACCGTGGGCGAACATGGTCACCGCGCAGAGTTTCGGCCAATTCGCGCCGTACTTCGTGTTCGCCGTCGCCCTGTGGCTGTTCTTGTTCGAAACCGTGGCCCGCATTCGCATCGACTACCGCGAGCTCTCCCTGGCGACGTCAGCCGACGTGGCGCGGCGGATCAGCCGCATGCGCAAGGGCAAGTTCGACGCGACGCGCGGCAACGTCACGCGCGCGACGATCGGTTGGCGTGTACCGTGGCTGTTCGGACGCGGCGCTTTCGGCGCCGTCGCGTGGCAGAAATCGGCCTCGATCGTACGCAAGTCGCGCGGCACCCTGATCGTGTCGGCGCTGATCGTCTTGTTCCTCACGATCCTCTCGACATTCGTCGTGAATGGCGACGACGACAAGTTCCTGGTCGCCGGCTCGGCGCTGATCGCGGGCATCGGCACGATCTACATGTGCGCCGGCTTGCGATTCGATTTCCGCGCCGACCTCGACATCATGGACCGCATCAAGACCTGGCCGTTGAGGCCTTCGCTCTTGTTCACGGCCACGATCTTGCCCGAAGTCCTGCTCGTTTCGGCCATCTTGTGCCTGGCGGTCGTCGGTCGCTCCGTGTGGCTCGGGCAATTCCATCCCGGGCTGGTCGGTGTGCTCGCCTTCCAGCCGCTCCTGACCCTCACGTGGGTGTCGCTCGACAACGCCGTGTTCTTGTTCTCACCCATTCGCTACACCCCCGGTGAAGAGGGTGCCTTGCAGAACATGGGCCGCTCGATGTTGCTCATGATCTTGCGCGCGGGACTGGGAGTCGCGGTCCTCGTCGCGGCCGGCGCACCCGCGGCGCTCGTTTACTACGTCGTGGAGAGCACTACGAAGAGCAGCGTCACGGCCTGGTGGGCCGCCGGAAGCGTTGCGTGGATCGGGCTTTTCATCGTCGACATCGCGCTGATCTGGCTCGGCGGACGGATGCTGAAGCGCTTCGACGTCGCGCGCGACCGGCCCGTGTGAGCGTGCTTCAGCGCGGGAGAACCGCGTTCAAGTGCGGCTCTAGACGCCGGCGCGTCGCGCTGTTCGTCCAGGCGACGAAGCTCACCGGTGTGGACACGTCGAGCGGAAAATCGAGATCCTCGCCGCCGGGAGCGGTGACGATGCAGCCCGCCGCGCGGGCGACCAGGATCGCGCCGGCGCAGTCGTAGGGTTTGCAGGTCAACGTCGGCACGCCGCGCAGGTCGGCGAGATAGGCGCGCAGGTCCGCGATCATCCTGTAGGTGCCGAGCGTGACGAGCGCGAGTTGACCACCGTTGCTGATGTACTGATCGTCGTAGCAGGTGCGGATCTCGGCACCTTCGAGCCGCTCGAGGCGCTCGAAAAAATCGGCCTCGACACGCGCGATCGTCGGGCGCATGTCGTGCGAGTAGCGGAAGAACGGGAAGTAGCCGTTGTCGGCGCGATCGTCGTCGTCGCAGTGCCAGATGCCGTCGAGACGCGCGCCCGAGCCGTCGACGAGTTCGCTGGAAAAGCGCAGGCGTCCGTCCCCGGTCGCGCGCAATATGCGCGCTTCCTTGCCGCGTGAATCGGGAATCTCGGCCAGCACACCGCCCTCGACCTCGCTCATGCGCGGCTCGGAATCACCCGGTCCCGCGATCGCGATCACGCTCCAGGCCGAGCGCAAGTCCGCCATCAGATTGCGCGTGCCGTCGATCGGGTCGACGACGATGCGCGGTCCGCCGTGGTCGAAGTCACTGAGTTCGCGCGAACCGCCGCGTCCGTTCGGACCGCGGTGACGCCAGCCCGCGTCCTCCGTGAGCAGCGAAACAGCTTCGTCGCGCGCGACGCGGGAGAGCCAACGGTCGAGCACGGCCTCCGTCGGGACGTCGATCCCGTAGGTGACGTCGCCTTCGCCGATCGAATGCACGCGCGCCAATTCGTCCATCGTGCCGGCAGCAATCGCCTTCAGCAGCGCGCCGCGCGCTGCGTCACGCAATTCGCCTGCGAGTTCGTGCAGAGGGCCGTGGACCCACTGGGTGATGGAAAGTGTGGAGCTCACGCGGGCTGGTTCTTGATCGAAGGGGACAGGGGGGGGGCGGCCGACGGGGCCCAAAATGCTGCTCTATTCAACTCGTGGGGGAAAGGCCGAGCATCACGTACTACACTTGCCGCCCTCATTTCCCACAGCGAATCAGAAGCAACCATGAGTGCAGTTCACGACGTCATCATCATCGGCTCCGGTCCGGCGGGTTACACCGCCGCCATCTACGCGGCCCGTGCGAATCTGAAGCCGCTGCTTTTCCAGGGTCTGCAGCCCGGCGGGCAGCTCACGATCACGACGGACGTCGAGAACTATCCCGGTTATCCCGAAGGCGTGCTCGGCCCGAAGATGATGGAAGATTTCCAGGCTCAGGCGGCGCGCTTCGGCACGGACATCCGCTTCGAGCAGGTCGTCGAAGTCGACTTCAAGAAGCGGCCGTTCCAGATCAAGACCGAGTTCGACGCATTTCAAGCGCAAAGCGTGATCATCTCGACCGGCGCGACGGCCAAACTGCTCGGCCTGCCCAGCGAGACCGAACTCATGGGGCACGGCGTCTCAGCCTGCGCCACGTGCGACGGCGCTTTCTTCAAGGAGAAGCACGTGCTCATCGTCGGCGGCGGTGACACGGCGATGGAAGAGGCGAATTTCCTGACGCGCCACGCTGCGCGCGTCACGGTCGTGCACCGCCGCGATGAATTCCGCGCGAGCAAGATCATGTTGGAGCGCGCGCGCGCCAACAAGAAGATCGACTGGATGCTGTTCAAGGAAGTGAAGGACATCCTCTCGCACAAGGACAAGAAGAAGGTGCGCGCCGTCGTCGTCGAGGACACGCAGAGCGGCGAGACCAGCGAAGTGGCCTGCGACGGCATTTTCATCGCGATCGGCCACCGCCCGAACTCCGAGATCTTCGCGGGTCAGATCGACACCGACGAGACCGGCTACATCAAAGTGCGCGCGGGCAGCACCTACACCAACGTTCCCGGCGTGTTCGCGTGCGGAGACGTCCAGGACAAGACCTACCGTCAAGCCGTGACCGCCGCCGGATCGGGTTGCATGGCCGCGATCGACGCCGAGCGCTGGCTGGAAGCACAAGACCACCACTGAGCCTCCCTCGCTTCGAGGTGACGCTCGTGGTGGCCTCGTTCCCGCAATTCGCCGCTACTGTACGTTCGCGATCGGATTCCACAGCGTGCGCGAAATCGTCACGCTGTAGGGATTGGTCACGTTCAGCATCGTCTTCGTGCGCTTGTCGTAGTTCAGGCGCAATCCGACGGCGAAGGGCGAGTTGACGACGTTCTTCGACGTGCCTGCCGTGCTCGGCGAGTGATAGCCGGGGACGAGCAGCCCCAGGTCCGCGCACACCAGGGATCCGTTGACGACCATCTGGCCTTTCATCGGCCCGGCGCGCGGCACGACGCCGAAGATCGCGTTGTTGGTGTACAAAAGCCCGTCGATCTGCATCGGTGTGCCGTACACGTGGTTCACACTCAGGTTTTCGATCAGGGTCTCGAGCATCTGTTCCGAGATCCAATCGCCGTCCGGCGCGAGCGACAACACCGTGGCACGCGGCGCGCCCGTCACGGGATCGTAGAGCGCAGGATTCGAGAGATCGTTCGGATCGAGCAACGTGAGCTTGGTCGTATCCCACGACAACGGCACTTCCGCATCGCCGTGCCACGTGCCCGTGGTCGGATCGAAGTACAGGTTGCCCAGGTTGTAGATCGGGATCTCGTCACCCGGTCCGAAGTGGTAGTAGCGCGGTACGTAGTTCGCGATGTAGGACGGGTTGACCACCGTCCAGGTCGAAGGGTCCAACTTGTCCTGACCGGGACCCGGCAAGTACTGCTGAGTGTGCGCCCACTCCGTGCGGTTGAAGAGTGAGATCTCCGCCAGCGAGAAGTTGAAGCCGCCGCCGACGCCGCCGGTGACGATGGCATTCTGCTCGGCGCTCACGCTGCCCGAGGGAGCCAGGTAGTCACCCAGCATCATGTTGCCGCCGCACGCGAGACCGAGCGCGTTCTGCGTACCGTCTTGCGCCACGCCGAAGGTGATCGGCCCCGTCGGCGAGCCCGGCGCATCGCCGTCCAGGTAGCTGCGTCCGTCGAGGTACTGCAGATTCGTGGGCACGTAGATGTTGCCGGAAACGAGCAGCACGCCCGTACCTTGAACGTAGCCGTTGATCACCACGTCTCCGTCGATCGCGACCGTGCCGTTGATCCGGATCGGATTGTCAGCCGTGCCCGTCAAGACCAGGTTGCCGTTGGTCACGGACGGAAGGCTCGTGATGTTGCCCGTCTGCAGCGCCTGCGTCACGCCAGTCGCGGTCGTGATCGGCTGCGAACCGTTCACCAACGTCAAGACGCCGCCCGAGATCGTGCCTTCGGCTGTCTGCGTGGCTGCGTAGAACTCGTTCGGATCGACGCGCTTGTTGCCGGCACCCGCCGGCGTCAATGCGCCGCTCGTAGGGTCGATCCCGCCGTCGTCGGGGAAAGGCGGCGGGAACGATTCCGGCAGCTTGCCGTCCGTCATGTCCGCGTAGTTGGTCGGGTAATTCAGGTACAGATTCTCACCCGGTTGCGGCGGCGTGCCCGCAGGCGAGAACGCGACCGACGTCATCGCGCCGTAGCCGTCTTGGATGATGTTGCCGTACGCGTCGAAGCTCGACGAGTGCATCGACAACGGATTGCCCCAGTTCGTGAGCGGCAGACCGTTCTGGTTCGTCGCATGCCCGCGCACGTACAGCGAGCCGGCGATCGTGGAGTCGGCCTCCCAGTCGCCGATGCCGCCGCGCAGATTGATGCGCAGCATGAGGCTCTCGAGCGTGCCGACCTTGACCTTGTCGAAAGTGCCGTACTTCGACGGATCCTGGTTGTAGTAGCGATCCGCCGAATCGACGACGGTGTGACAGAAAACGCAATTGACGTTCTTCGTCAAGATGCCGTAGTCGAAGCCTTCGAAGGGTGCCGGCTTGACCGTGTAGACCAGTTGCACGGCCCGCGACAAGGGCTTGGAAACCAGCAGTTTGCCGCGCTTCGTCGTGGCCGATACCGTCACGAACAAGCGCGTGGCATCGGCGTCGTCCTGGCGCACGACGCGCAGTTGATCGACGTCCACCTCGTCGAATTCGCCTCCACCGGCTCCAGCCAGCGGGACCGCATGGAGCATATCCGTGCCGTCGAGCGCACCGTGGGCCGCGTGCGCACCGCCGTTCGTGATCCCCACCGTCGTCAAGTACGCGCGGAACGTCGCGATCGTGCCTGCGGCTCCGCCTTGCGAGCGCAGGTACCCCGACCACAGGTGGTCCGCGGTCAGCGCGCCGACGCTTTCGACGGCGCTGGTCAAGCGAAACTCGTCGCTCTGGCCCGTGACCACGCGCGAGCCGCTCAGTCCCGCCGACAACATCGACAACCCGAGCATCGCCAGCATGGACACCACCATGAGCGCCGGAATGAGCGCGGCACCGCGCTCCTCGTGCTTGGAATCAGCCGTCTTCGAATACGTGAATTTCATCTGCCTGCCCTGCTCTCTTCATCTCCCCGATCTTCCGCCGCGCGCGTTCCCCAATTCGCGCGAGGCCCCTCAACTCTCCGGAACGTTCCGGAGGAATATCGTCGTCTCGACCGCGCGCATGATCGGCGCGTTCGATGAACTCTGGCCCAGCACATGGATCTTCACGTGCAGGCGCCGCGTGTCCGCGTTCCACAGGAACATCGGATCGTCGAAACCGTCGCCGTTCAGATCGCCGCCCCAATTGCAGCGCTCTTGGACGATCACGGTGGGACCCAAACCCAGTTCGCTCGGCGGTGCCGTCGGATCGCTCGTGTCCCAGGTACGGCGCTGCAGTTGTCCGATGTCGAAGACGTCGAGCGTGTCGCCGTCAGCGTTCAGATCGAAGCCGAGCGTGGATTCCTCGTACGTGAAACGCGGCACGAAGACGACTGCTGCCCAGCCCGCCTCCAAGCCGACATGGGCGACGTTGGCGCCCCAACGCACGTTGCCCGCAGCGAGGTAGTCGGCACCTCCGGCCGGATCGACCGGCACGCGATAGCTGAACCCGGCGCCGTCGCCGCGGAAGAACACCGGCCCCGTGCTCGAGCGCGCGCGCCCGTCGAACAGTGCAGCGGGCGGACTCGATTGCAACAGGATCGGCTCGGCCAGCCCGACCCACAGCACGTCGGCGCCGGAGGAGTGCGAATTCGCGGTCGTGCATTGTTCGCCGCGCGTGAGTCCCAGGAAGCGCGTGCGCGTGGCGTCCAACTGCGCGTAGCGCACGCGCTCGATCGATCCGTTGCCGCGGTCGATCAAGAGCAGGCCGGAGTCAGGGAATCCCAACGTCGAATCCACTGTGATCCCGGCCGTGTCGTTGCTCGACAGTGCCTGGGTCAACACGGCCCGCGGGGCGGCCCCGCGCGCGTGGACGAATTCCTCTTGGAGCGCCGCGAGCATCTGCTGCGCGCGCATCTCGGCGACGCCGATCGTCAGGCCGGCCTTCGACCGCTGGTCGTCGCGCGCGGACACCATCAGGATGCCGAGCACCACGACGCCGAACAGGGTCGCTGCGATGGCCGTCTCGACGAGCGTGAATCCGGCGCGGAGTCTTCGTTGGCGCGTGTTCATGATCAGTACCCGAACACGTAGAAGGGGTGGACGATCCGCTGATCACCCGCCTGGTTGCGCCAGCGCAAAGTGATCACCACCGGCAGCAGGTGCGCGGACGCGGTGACGTTCGTGTCGAGCGCATCGCCGTCGCCGTTCAAGTCGCGCGGCAGACCCAGCGCTGCGCCCAGTGTTCCGTCGCTGCTCGTTTCATCCGTGATGACGACGACGGATCCGACGCGCGTCTCGCCGGCGACCGGATTCAATTCGGGCACGTCGAAGGCCGGACCCAACTCACCGCCGGCCGCCAGCGCCGTGACGACGTAATTGCCGAATCCGTTCGGGGCCGTCACGCCCTTGCGTGCGATGGCTTGGACGGTTTCGGCGATGGCCTGCACCGCGTTCTGCGCGACGACGCGGTCGCGATTCGAGCGCTGCAACGAGTGCATCCGCATGTTGGATGCGGTCGTGGCCACCAATGCGATGACGAGAATCGTCAAAGCGAGACTCACCTCCAGCATGGTGATGCCCTGCCGGTTGTGGCGCGTGCGTGCTCGCTCGCGGCCCCGGAACACGCGGCGTGCGCGTGACGTTTCGTTCTCTGCCATGACCTCTCCCCGACGCGAACTTCTCTGCCAAGCGCACCATTCGGTTCCTGCGGAGAGGCGGCTTGAAGGAGTTTGCAATTGGGCGCGTAAGGAAGAAGTGCACCCGGGCGGGGGCATTGCGGCGGCGGATCGTGATAAGAAGCGCTGCATGAAAAAACTTTCCAAGCGCTTCTTGGACCGTCACATCGTGGTCACGGGTGCCGGCACCGGCATCGGAAGGGCGATCGCACTCAGACTCGCGCGCGAGGGTGCGCGCCTCTCGCTCCTTGCGCGCGACAGGCAGCGCCTCGAACAGACCGCCGCGGCGATCACAGCCCAAGGCGGCGAGCGACCGCTCGTGGTCGCGTGCGACATCGTGGATCGTCCCGCTGTCGACGCAGCTTTCGATCGCGCGGCGGCCGCGCACGGTCGCTTGTACGCGCTGGTCGCGAACTCAGGCATCGGCGGCGCGAACGAGCCGGGCGAGGGGGATCGCTTCGACGAGATCGTGGCGGTCAACCTCACGGGTACCTACTCGTGTCTGCGCGCGGCCGAGCGACACCTGGAGCCGGGCCCTGGATTGCGACACCAGGTCGTCATCGCCTCCGTGCTCGCGCGCATCGGCGTGCCCGGCTACACGGGTTACTGCGCGTCGAAAGCCGCGCTGATGGGGCTCGTGCGCGCACTCGCTGCGGAACTCGCGCCGAAGGGCGTGCAAGTGAATGCAGTCTGTCCCGGTTGGGTCGATACGGAGATGGCGCGCGCAGGTCTGAAGGGCATCGCCGAGGCGACTGGCGTGGATTTCGACACGGCGCTGCGCAACGCGATGGCGGCCGTGCCGGCCGGCCGGATGAGCCAGCCCGAAGAAGTCGCGGGACTCGTCGCGTGGCTCGTGTCGGAGGACGCGCGCGGGATGACCGGGCAGGGACTCGACCTGAACGGCGGGGCGTTCATGCACTGAGGGCCGGCGGCGGATCTACAGCCCATGCGGATCGAATCCGATGGACCCGACAACGTGTGATTCGCGTCTCTACTTCGCCGGACGCTTCCAGTGCGTCTCGTCCGTGCTCGCGCCGCGCGGACTCGTGCCGAGGTAGCCCACGTACTCCCAGCCCTCGCTCGCGAGCTTCTTGATGTCGCCGTCGTCGAGGTCGACGCCGATCTTGTACTCGAAGGTCGCCGTCGCCGCCGCGGGCTTCTGGCTCATGGCGAGGAACAGGACTGCGACGAAGGCGCAGGCGACGCACAAGGAGGACAAGGACAGAGGGAAGATCTTCATGAGTATCTCCGGGTTTCGGTTGCGTGGTTCGTGACAGGGGGCCGCGACCATCGGCGATTCGTCACGCCGAGGCTCGGGCGCGCAGGCTCAGCCGATCGACATCAAGAATTCGCCGTTGACGCGCGTCTTCTTCATCTTCTGGATCAGCATCTCCATCGCTTCGACCGGGTCCATCTCGTTCAGGACCTTGCGCAGCATCCACACGCGCTTGATCTCTTCCGAGGTGAAGAGCAGTTCTTCCTTGCGCGTGCCCGAGCGATTGATGTCGATCGCCGGGAAAATCCGGCGGTCGGAGAGGCGGCGATCGAGCACCAATTCCATGTTGCCGGTGCCCTTGAACTCTTCGAAGATCAATTCGTCCATCTTCGATCCGGTCTCGATCAGCGCAGTCGCGAGTACCGTCAGCGAACCGCCGTCCTCGGTGTTGCGCGCGGCGCCGAAGAACTTCTTCGGGAACTGCAGGGCGCTCGCCTCCATGCCGCCCGAAAGCAGCTTGCCGTTGCTGGGCGCTTCGATGTTCGCGGCGCGCGCGAGACGCGTGATCGAGTCCAACAGGATCACGACGTCCTCGCCGGCTTCGACCAGGCACTTGGCCTTGTGCATGACCATCTCGGCCACCTGCAAGTGGCGCGCGGCCGGCTCGTCGAAGGTCGAGCTGACGATCTCGCGCTTGCCCTCGGGCAGCATGCGCTCGAAATCCGTGACCTCTTCCGGTCGCTCGTCGACGAGCAGGATGATCAGGTGCGCGTCCGGCGCGTTCTTGACGATCGATTTCGCCAGCATCTGCAGGAGGATCGTCTTGCCCGTGCGGGGGGGGGCCACGATCAGACCGCGCTGCCCGCGTCCGATCGGGGTGATCAGATCCACGATGCGCATCTCGAGCGGATTCTCGGCCGTCCCTTCGAGCAGGATGCGCTTCTCGGGGTAGAGCGGGACGAGTTCCTTGAACGGCGCACGCGTGCGCGCGTTCTCGGGCGGGTGCACGTCGATCGTTTCGACGTCAGTCAGCGCGAAGTAGCGCTCGCCCTCGCGCGGTGCGCGCAGACGACCCTTGAGCGTCATGCCTTGTTGCAGCGCGTACTGCTGCACGATCGACTGCGGGATGACGACGTCGTCGGCCGCCGGCAAATAGTCGTACTCGGAGGCGCGCAGGAATCCGTGCCCGTCCTGCGTCGTGTACACACCCTCGGCGATCACCGGGACGTGCGCGCGCAGTCGCTGCGCCGTGATCTCCCAGATCAGATCGCGCCGATTGCGGATGTCGTTGGCCTCGATCTTCTCTTCCTCGGCGACGCGATGGAGTTCAGCCAGATTCATCGCTTGCAACTCGGCCAGGCTGACCGGGTCCTGCTTCTTGCGTTTGGCAGCGGGAGCGAGGGACTCGAGCAGCGCCGCCATCTCGTCGGCGTTCAGGTCCGCGGGCAGGCCGGCGACGTCGATCGGCGGGACTTCGAGGGTCGCTGTCGCGCCGCCGCCTTGTCGGTGCTGACGATGGCCGCCGCCGCCGCCGGAGTGCTGCTGGTGTTGGCCGTGCTTTTGGAACTTGTGCTTGAAGCGTTTCTTCACGTGGCGTTGGGGGGCCTCGTCGGAACGAAGCCGTCGTGGGGAGTGGGGGAGCGAAAACTCGCTCGGAAAATGGAGGTCGCAGGTCGCGGCCCGAATCGATCGCGGCGCCGTTCAGCGTCGCGCAGGCCGAGGCGCGCGCAGCAGCGCGGCGACGGCGGCTTCGAGTTCAGCCGTGGTCCCGTTGTTCTGGATGATGTGGTCGGCGGCCGCGCGCTTCTCGTCCGGCGCGAGCTGCACCTGTTCGCGGCGTGCGACTTCGCCGGGCTTCCACCCGCGTGCGATCACGGCGCGGGCGTCGCGCTCGGCGGCAGCGGTGTCGACGAACACGAGGACGTCGCACTCGTCCCGCAGGTGGTGCTGCGCATCGTTCTCGAGCAGGAGCGGCACGTCCAGGACGATGCGCTCGACGGCTCGCTCGCGCGCGGCGGCCAGGGCGGCAGCTATCTTGGCACGGATGCGCGGGTGGGTAAAGCTCTCCAGGAGCTCTCGCGCCTCGCTCGAGCCGAAAACCAGCCTTCCCAGCGCCTCCCGATCGACCCGGCCGTCGCGCTGCATCACCCCGGGGCCGAAGGCGGCGGCGATCTCGCGTTGCAGGTCGGTGGTCTCGAGCAATTCACCCGCGATGCGGTCGGCGTCGATCACGACGCCGCGCTTGCCCGCCAGGAGCCGGGCGACGGCCGACTTGCCCGAGGCGATCCCACCCAAGATCCCGTAGACCGTCGAGCGGCCCGTTTGGGGAACCCGGTCCGAATTCTGGGAGTTCATGTGCTCGCTCTAGCTCCGGCCTGGCCGGGTCCTGAATTGTGGTGTGAGATCGTGGATGGCGGCGAAACCGCCACCCAAGGCCCGGGTAGATCCCGGCGTCTGGAGAATGGACCGACCGGCCCACCCGATGCGCTTTTCGCAGGGCGTACCGCGGGTGGGTCGGTCGCCGCTCCGTTTCTCGAGACGCGCTCCACATGCGTTGAGCGCGTTGCAGACACAGGTTACGTCGTGCGAAGGGCTGTTCAAGCAGATGCGAAAATCGCTTGCCGCGGCGCGTCAGGTTCGGGTATGAACTTGCGCCCCGAGGCAGCGCGGAAGGACTCCGCCCGCCCCTCGGACCGATTCTCCCCCCACCCGTCTCGAATCCCCGCGTTCACCCCCAGAGCGCCCATGCGTCCCGCGCGCATCGAAGGACTGATGATGAAGACTTCCGTTCGTGGCATGGCCAAGGTCAGCGTGATTTGGACCATCGTGGTGTTGGTCGCCTTCCTGGTCGCCATCGTGGCCTTCTTCCTCGTCAACGGCGAGTTGGAGATCGTCAAGAAGGAACTCGACGCGAGCAAGGCCAAGGTCACCGAGCTCTCCTCCAAGAACTCGAGCGACTCGGCGGCGATCATCGGCATGACCGAGTTCCTCGGCTTCGTGGATCCGACGCGTTCCAACCGCACTGATCTGGAAGTCGCCAAGAAGGCCTTCGACGATCTCAAGAAGGACCTGCCGGACGTCCTCCCGCCGACCACCAACACGATCCAGGCCGCGCTGCCGATGCTGCAGACCTCGATCAAGAACGGTCGCGATCGGATCGCCGAGCTCCAGAACCAGGTCAAGGTCAAGTCGGATGAAGTCGACGGCCTGCAGAGTTCCCTGCGCAGCACGGTCGACGCAAAGGAAAAGGAGATCGCCGATCTCCACCGTCAGGTCGCCGACGCCCAGGCCTCGGCCAGCAACATGCAGCAGGGCTACGAGAAGCAGGTCGCCGACCTGCGCGAGAGCATCAAGTCGTCGAACGCGACGTTGGCTGAAGCGCGCAGCACGATCGAAGCCAACCTGCAGGGCTACCGCAACGAGTCGCAGTCCTACCTCACCCGCATGAACGAGATGGGCCGCAAGCTCAACCCGATCGTCAAGGAACCGCAGGCGGCCGACGGCAAGGTTCTCGCCGTCTCGAAGGACCTGAACCTCGGCTGGATCGACCTGGGCGCCAAGAACCGCCTGCCGCGCGGCGCGCGCTTCACGGTGGTCTCGGGCCTCCAGGGTTCGTCGCGCGTCAAGGCGATGGCCGAAGTGACACGCGTCGAAGGCAACATGGCCGAAGTCGCGTTCTCCGATCAGCGCGATCCCTTCGACCCGCCCGCCACCGGTGACGTCGTCTACAACCCGGTCTACGACCCGCGCGGCGAGCGCATCGCGATGCTCGTGGGCGCGTTCTCGGGGCAGTACGGCGAAGACCAACTCAAGAACCTGATGAGCGGAATGGGCATCACCGTGACGCGCAAGCTCGACGCTTCGACCGACTTCATGATCGTGGGCTCGGAGATGTACGTCGACGAGAACATGCAACCGGTCGAAACGCCGATCCAGCCCAGCGACCTGCCGCTGTACAAGGAAGCGGTGGCGCAAGGCGTGCAGGTCGTGCTGCTCAAGGACTTGAGGAACTACTTCAGGTTCTAGGCCTGCAGCAGAGAAGTGCACGGTGTGCCGTGTGTCGCTGCGCGCGACACGCGGCACGCTGCGTTTTGCGGACGTGTCGTGGGCCACGATCGGCTGTTGCGGGGCTCGACGAGTCCAGGCCGGCTTCAAACCCAACCCCTTTGCGCTTCAAGTCCGACACCCGGACCCTCAACGCTTCAAGACCGACATCGAACGAACCCCGCAACGTTTCAAGACCGACACCGAACTCACCCCACAACGTTTCAAGACCGACACCGAACCCCGCCCCTCAACGCTTCCAGTCCGACACCGAACACACCCAGCGAGACCCCACCCCATTGTTGACCTCCTGGTTCGCGATTTGCGCAGTGGCGTTCGTCCGAGTTTGACCGTACCGAGCCAGGCTCGTGTGGTGCATCTTCGCCGGCGTAGAGCCGCGCGCCGGC
>JAEUIA010000086.1 GCA_016795245.1 Planctomycetota bacterium
GGCCCCCGGGGCCGCGTGGGGCGGGGCCGCGGCGGGGGGGGGTGGGGTGGGCTGCCCCCCCCCCCCCGGGATTTGCTCGCCCCCCGGCGCCGGCGCGGGTGGTCGCGCCCGGGGCCCCGGGGGCGCGGGTTTTTGCCCACCACAAGAGCCTGGCTCCGTACGGTCAAACTCAACCAGCCACCGTCGCCGCAGCGGCGAAAACGGCGGAATGGAGCCTGACTCTGTACATTTCGGTCGTGGGCTTTGCAGGCCAGACTAGCCCGGGCGAGACGGCCCGTAGCCGTGCGGCGGCCAGGGGCGCGACTGCAGGTCGACATGGCTCTCGCGCACGGCCTCCGCCTCGAAGTGCGGCTCGACGCTGGTGCGCCACGGTTGGCACGGAAGCGCGGAAGGGATGGAATCGAGGACGCGCTCGCGGCACGTCGGACAGATCTGACCGTTCTGCATCCGATTCAGCTGCGTGCCGTCTCCGGTCTGGAGGCCGCAGGTGATGCAAACGGGATTCGATGATTGAGCCATGAACAGCACCTATCGACCGGCGCAGGGGCGCAACTGGAGCCTCAGAATCGGGGGGAGCCGGGTCGATAGAACGGACAGTCTCCCGTTCACGGTAGATTACGGCAGTACCCCCTGGCGGAGCGCTCCTGAGGGGCCTACACTGCGGTAAATAGCACTGAATCAGTGCGCTTTCCGATGCTCCAACTCACCAAGCGAACCGAATACGGGCTGATCGCCCTGGTGCACATGGCCGACAACCAGGGCCGTGTCGTCAGCGTGCGCGAGATCGGTGAGCACTATCCGGTGCCCAAACGCCTGATGGCCGAGGTCTTGAAGGACCTGAACCACGCCGGTCTGGTCGAATCGCAGCGTGGCGCCAACGGCGGCTACTCGCTCGTGCGCACGCCGGAGTCGATCACGCTGGCCGAGATCGTGACTTCGCTCGAAGGCCAACCCGCGCTGACCAATTGCGAGGGCCACGATCCCGATGGTCACGACGCGTGCGACATCGCGCCTCTGTGCCGCATCCGCTCACCGCTGCACAAGATCCGCGAAGGCATCTGGGGGCTGATGGAGCGCACGACGCTGCGCTCTTTGACCCGTACTTCCATCCCCGTTCCCTTGCGCGCGCCGATCTTGAGCGCGAACCCGAACGAAGGCGGATCGCTGACCGCCTGAATCAGAACCATGAAGCTCCCGATCTACTTCGACTATCAAGCCACGACACCGATGGACCCGCGCGTCCTCGATGCGATGCTCCCCTACTTCACGGAAGTCTTCGGCAACGCCGCCAGCCGCAGCCACGCGTTCGGCTGGAAGGCCGAGGAAGCCGTCGAGAACGCGCGCGCGCAAATCGCGGCCGCGATCGGCGCGAATCCCAAGGAGATCGTGTTCACGTCGGGCTCGACCGAAGCGATCAACCTGGCCATCAAAGGCGTGGCCGAGATGTACGCCGAGAAAGGCAAGCACATCGTCACGAGCCTCGTCGAGCACAAGGCCGTGCTCGACACGTGCAAGCACCTCGAGAAGAACGGTTACGAGGTCACCTACCTCACGCCCGAGAAGACCGGTCGCATCACGCTCGAAGCGGTCAAGGCCGCGCTGCGCGACGACACGATCCTGGTCGCGTTGATGTGGGCCAACAACGAGATCGGCACGCTCAATCCGGTGCGCGAGATCGGCGCTTTGTGCCACGAAAAAGGCGTCCTGTTCTTCAGCGACGCGACGCAAGCGGTCGGCAAGGTGCCGGTCGATGTCGAAGCCGATCACGTCGATCTCTTGTGCCTCTCGGGTCACAAGATCTACGGGCCGAAGGGCGTCGGTTGCCTCTACGTGCGCCGCAAGAACCCGCGCGTGCGCCTCGTCGCGCAGATCGACGGCGGCGGACACGAACGCGGCATGCGCTCGGGTACCTTGAACGTCCCGGGCATCGTCGGACTCGGCAAGGCCTGTGAGTTGGCGCGCACGGACCTGGAAAAGGACGCGAAGCACGCGAGCGAACTGCGCGACTACTTCGAGTCGAAGATCTTCGCCGCGCTCGACCACGTGCACCTGAACGGCGACAAGGACCATCGTCTGCCCACCAACTCGAACCTCTCGTTCAAGTACGTCGAGGGCGAGTCGATGATCATGGGCATCAAGGACATCGCCGTGTCGTCCGGATCAGCGTGCACTTCCGCCAGCCTCGAGCCCAGCCACGTGCTGCGCGCGATGGGCGTCGGCGACGAACTGGCGCACAGCTCGATCCGCTTCGGATTCGGGCGCTTCACGACCAAGGAACAAGTCGATTTCGCCGTCGAACACGTCGTCGCGGCGGTCAAGCGCTTGCGAGAACTCTCACCGCTCTACGAGATGGTGCAAGAAGGCATCGATCTCTCGACGGTGAACTGGCAGGGCGGCGGAACGCACTAGGGCGAAATCAACTGGAGCAGAAGAGGAAAGAACCATGGCCTACAGCAACAAAGTCATCGATCACTACAACAACCCGCGCAACGTCGGCTCGCTCGACAAGGCGAAGGCGACCGTCGGAACGGGCGTCGTCGGCGCCCCGGAATGCGGCGACGTCATGAAGCTCCAGATCGAGGTCGAGGGCGACCGCATCGTCGACGCCAAGTTCAAGACCTTCGGCTGCGGCTCGGCGATCGCGAGTTCGTCGCTCGCCACCGAGTGGATCAAGGGCAAGACGCTCGACGAAGCGATGCAGATCAAGAACACCCAGATCGTCGAGGAACTCTCGCTCCCGCCGGTCAAGATCCACTGCAGCGTGCTGGCGGAAGACGCCATCAAATCCGCTGTGATGGACTACAAGGCCAAGCAGGGCGCAGGTGCGCCGCTCGCGGAGACCAAGAAATCATGATCGCACTGACCGAACGCGCCGTGCACGAGATCCGGCGCATCATCAGCGAGCAGAAGCTGCCGGAACAAACCGCGCTGCGCGTGGGCGTCAAGGGCGGCGGCTGTTCGGGTTTCTCGTACACGCTGGGATTCGACGACCAGTTCAGCGAAGTCGATCAATTGAACGAGATCGAGGGCGTAAAGGTCGTGTGCGACCCGAAGAGCTTCCTGTACTTGAACGGCACGCAGATCGATTTCGAGGACAACTTGATGGGCCGCGGCTTCAAGTTCGGCAACCCCAACGCCGCCAAGAGCTGCGGTTGCGGCGAGTCGTTCTCGGTCTAGTCCGTCGTGACCGTCTGTCCGCACTGCGCCGCCGAGCTCGAATCGCCGGCGGGCTGCCCGCACTGCAAGGTGCCGCTGGAAGTTCCTGAAGACGCGAGTCTGTTCGACCTGCTCGGCCTCGAGCACCGCTTTGCAGTCGACGTCAAGGACCTGCGCAAGCGCGTGCTCAAGGTCAGCCGCGACATCCACCCGGATTTCTTCGGCACGTCGGCGCCGGGCGTGCGTGAGCTGGCCGAGAAGAACAGCGCGCGCGTGAACAAGGCGTTCGAGATCCTGTCCGACGACGCCGAACGCGCGGACTGGATCGTGCGCGATCTGGGCGGCCCCGACGAACAGGAGGAGCGCGCGATGCCGCGAGAATTCCTGATGGAGGTGCTCGACTGGAACGAGATCCTGGAGGAAGCGCGTTCGCGCACCGAAGCGCTCGACCCGCGCCTCGAGCCGCTGGCTTCCGAACTCAGCGAGCGACGCGGACAGGCGATCGCGTCGATCGGCGCCCTGCTCACGCCGATGCCGCCACGGGGATCACCCAACCTCGTGCGCGTGCGCCAGGAACTCAATTCCATCCGCTACGTGGACCGCGCTCTCGCCGAAATCGAAGCGCTCCGACTCGCGCGCGCCAGCGTGCGCTGACACACCCATGGCCTACATCGAACTCAACGTCCTCAACAACAGCGCCTCGCAACTCGCGCTCGGCATCGACCTGGGCACGACTAATTCGCTGGCCGCGGTGTGGCGCGACGGTCGTCCCACGGTGTTGCGGCCGGAGGGCAAGAGCGCCCTGATCCCGTCGGTGATCCACTTCCCGCGCGACGGCGCACCCATCGTCGGCCGCGAGGCGCGCGACCACGCCGTCGTCGATCCGAAGCACACGGTGTTCAGCATCAAGCGCTTCATGGGCCGCGGGCTGAAGGACGTGGCGCAGGAGTTGGCGTCGCTCCCCTACAGCGCGACCGAGACGGAGCGCGGCCTGATCCAACTGGAGATCCACGGCAAGAAGTACACGCCCGAGGAACTGTCGGCCTTGATCCTGATGAAAGTGCACGACGTCGCCTGCAAGGCGCTCGGCGGGCTCGAAACGACGAACGTCGTCATCACGGTGCCCGCGTATTTCGACGACACGCAGCGCCAGGCGACGCGCGATGCGGCGCGGCTCGCGGGACTCGACGTGCTGCGCATCATCAATGAACCGACCGCCGCGAGTCTCGCTTACGGACTCGATCAGCGCGACAAGGGCAACGTCGTCGTCTTCGACCTCGGCGGCGGCACGTTCGACGTGACCGTGCTCTCGATCGAGGACTCGGTCTTCCGCGTGCTCTCGACGGCCGGCGACACGCACCTCGGCGGCGACGATTTCGACCAGAAGCTCGCGAGCCTCGCGCGCGCCGACGTCGCGGCGAAGCACGGCCCGGGGATCGTCGACGACCCCGGTTTCCAGCAAGCCGTGCGCATGGCGGCCGAGCACACCAAGATCGCGCTCACGACGGACCCCGATGCCGATTTTCACGTGCACGTGCCCGAGTTGCGCCTCAATTGGCGCCGCCGCGTCACGCGCGCGGAATTCGACGCACTGACGCGCGATCTGGTCGAACGTGCGATGGACGCGTGCAGGCGCGCGCTATCCGACGCAAAGCTGGACCCGAAGACGATCGACGAAGTCGTGCTGGTCGGCGGCAGCTCGCGCATTCCCGCCGTGCGCGCGCGCGTGGCCGAATTCTTCGGCAAGACGCCGCACACCGAGCTCAACCCCGAAGAGGTCGTCGCTCTTGGAGCCGCTGTACAGGCGCACATCCTGATCGGCGGCAAGCGCGACATGCTGCTCATGGACGTCACGCCGCTCTCGCTCGGGCTCGAAACGATGGGCGGCGCGGTGTCGAAGATCATCCAGCGCAATTCGACCATTCCCTGCGAGGCGACCGAGGGCTTCACGACCTACGCCGACAATCAGACCGGCATCGACTTCCACATCGTGCAGGGCGAGCGCGAACTGGCGGTCGATTGCCGCAGCCTCGGGCGCTTCAAGCTGACCGGCATCCCGCCGATGCCGGCGGGCATGGCGCGTGTGTCCGTGAAGTTCCACATCAACGCCGACGGTGTGTTGACGGTCGGCGCGCGCGAACAATCGACAGGCGCGACGGCGCGCGTCGAGATCCAGCCGATGCACGGCCTGACCGACGCCGAGGTCGAGACGATGCTCCTGAAATCGTACGAGCACGCGCAAGAGGACTTCGACGCGCGCCGTGTGGCTGATCTGCGCACCGAGATCGGCATCATGGTGCACGCGACGGAGAAGAACATGAACGCAGCGCGCGCGGGGCTCGACAAGGAGAGCGTGCTCGACCTGGAGGATGCGATGGCTGCCGCAAAGGCCGCGGCCAAGGCAGCCGACGTCAAGCAGCTGCAGAAGGCGCGTGACGAATTCGAGCGCGCGACGATGCCGCTCGCGGCGTTGTTGATGAACAACGTCGCTTCGAAGGCGCTGCGCGGCAAGTCACTGGGAGAGGTGTGAGCGCGATGTCGGCTCAGAAGCTCGACTGGTCGGACACGCGCGAGATCGCCATTCGGCTGGCTGATTCGAAGCCTGAGATCGATCCGTTGACCGTGCGCTTCACGGATCTGCATCGGTGGATCACGGAGATCGAGGGGTTTGTAGGCGATCCGAAGCAGAGCAACGAAGGGATCTTGGAAGCGATCCAGATGATGTGGATCGACGAGCGCGAGGACTGAAGTCGCTCCGGGGCTAGGATCCCGCGCCGGATTGGAGACGACTGGATGAATGCGGCTGCTTGAGACTTCGCGGACCGCGCGGCAGATGGAAAGCGCGAAGGAAGCTGGGAGCGGAGGCATTCGCAGGCGTGCTACGCAGCGCCGCCTCGCGACTCGCTTGCGCGGAGTACCGCGCGGCGCGAGCCGCGAGGTCAACGAAGAGCACGGAGGCAGACCTGTTCTTGGGGTACGGAGTCAGGCGTGCTTTGCCGCAGCGTGTTTCAGCGGCTCGCTTCGCCGGCGTATGAGCTCAGGGCAAGCTCCGGTGACTCAGTGCCGGGCTTTGCCTTGCGAGGCGACGGCGTGCGTCGCGGCGGCGATCTCGGACTCGCTGGCGAGGTAGCGGTTCGAGACAGGCTTGAGGTTCGCGTCGAGTTCGTACACGAGCGGAATGCCGGTCGGGATGTTGAGTGAGACGATCTTGTCGTCGGGGATCTTGTCGAGGTGTTTGACGAGCGCGCGCAGGGAATTGCCGTGTGCTGCGACGATCAGGCGCTCGCCGGACTTGACGCGCGGCGCGATCGCGGATTCCCAGTAGGGAACGACGCGCGCGACCGTGTCCTTCAGCGATTCGGCGACGGGGCGTTCGCGCTCCGACAGTTGGGCGTAGCGTCGATCGATCGAGGGATTGTCCTTGTCGCCGGGTTTGTACGCGGGCGGCGGGATGTCGTAGCTGCGGCGCCAGACGAGCACTTGTTCCTCGCCGTGTTTCGCAGCGGTCTCGGCCTTGTCGAGGCCGGTCAGTGCGCCGTAGTGGCGCTCGTTCAGGCGCCAATCGCGCGTGACCGGGATCCACATCGCGTCGAGTTCTTCGAGCACGATCCACAAGGTCTTGATCGCACGCTTCAAGTACGACGTGTACGCCGCATCGAACTCGAAACCGGCCTCGCGCAGGCGCTTGCCGGCTTCGCGCGCCTCGACGATGCCCTTGTCCGACAGCGGCACGTCGCGCCACCCGGTGAAGCGATTCTCGCGGTTCCACTGGCTCTCGCCGTGACGGATGAGGACGAGTTTGTGCATCTCTGAACCCAGGTCTACTGCGCGAGGAGTTTCGCGGCGGTGGTCTTGGCGGACGCGAGCAGGCGGTGCGCTTCTTCCGACAATGCGGAGCAATGCAGCACGCGCTGCTTCGTCCACTCCTTGTCGTGGATCGAGCCCGCATTGATGTGCACGTTCAACAAAGCGCTCTCGCACGCGCTCCAGAGACACGTCGCACCGGTGGCGCCGTCGCTGACGAGATTCGGATTCACGTCCGGCAGGCCCTCGGCGACGAGTCGCAACGCCGCGAGCGCGTGCTGCAGGGTCTCGGCCGGAACTTCGAGTGCCCCCTTCATCGCGGCCTGGATGGCAGCCGTGCGCGCGGCCTTCTCGGCGTCGGTGGACTTGGGCAGCTTGAAGGCGGCTGTCACCGCCTCGTACGAGCGCGAGTCGAGGTCCACGAGCTCGTGCGCCCGGGCCCGGATCTTCTCCAGCGCCTCGACCCGCCGCGCCATGGCCCCCTCCACAGCGGCGTACTTCTCCCCGGAGGTGAAGCGAAAGGCCATCGCGCCCAGGGCGCTGCCCGTGGCGACCAGGTAGGCCGCCATGCTGCCTCCGCCGGGCGCGGCCGTGCGGGCGGCGAGGCGGTCGGAGAATTGGGTGAGGGTGTCGGCGATCAGCGGCGTGGATTGGGACATGAGTGGCGCGGGATTGTAGCGCTGCCCGCCGCGATCCCGAGATCTTTCGGCACCCTGCGGGCGCAGGTGTGCCGGGACCGCCCAAGCCCGCCCGCGGGCGGTGAAGGCCCGCTCAGACGGCCCAAGGGCGCGCAACTTGGTCGACACAACTATTTGTGAAACAAATACTTGCTTCTGATTTGCAATTGGCTCTTGGGAGTAGCCTGGGGAGTTTCCTAGTTTGGCACACAAGGACATCTTCCAAGCGCGACCCGAGGCTCGCGCTCGATCTCTTCGCCAATCCATCCCCGTTCGAGGAGCCCAGTTTCGGAGTCTGGTACGGCCGCAGGTCCACCCCACGCGCAGTCCACGCACGTCCTTGAAAATCGCCTTCGTAACACCGGAACTCAACGCTCTGGTCCGCCGCACCAGCCTGGCGGAGGTCGCTGAGTTCCTGCCCCGGACGCTCCGCCAGGAAGGGAGCGACGTGCGCGTGTTCCTGCCCTTCACGCGCGACCTGAATACGGAGCCGCTGCAGGACCTCGAACAGGTCGGCGACATCCGCGTCAAAGACGGCGCCTCGAAGATCACGCTCAGCGTCTACACCGGCCATCTCGGCGACCTGCCGATCGTGTTGATCGACCACCCGACGCTGTTCCGCTCGCGCGCACCCTACGGCGACGAAGAAGGTCCGTACGCCGACAACTGGCGGCGCTACGCCGTGTTCTCGCGCGGCGTGCTCGAGAGCCTGCCGCTCTTGAACTTCACGCCCGATGTCATCCACTGCATGGATTGGACGACGGGCTTGATCCCGGTCATCCGCGAACTCGAGTACGCCGCCAAGGACCCCGATCATCCGGCATCGCACGCCGGCACGTTCTTCGCGATCCACAACCTCGCGATGCAAGGACCGTTCGAACGCGAGGTGTTGCCGCACATCGGCATCCCCCATCGCGTGTTCAAAAACGTGCACGGCGTCGAGCTCCAGGGCAAGGTCAATTACCTCAAGGCCGGCGTCGAATTCGCCACGATCATCGGCGTGCACTCACCGAGCTTCGCGGAGCGCGTGCAGACGACCAAGCGCGGGGACGGACTCGAAGAATCGTTCCGCCGGCGCGCCAAGGAACTCGTCGGGATCACGAACGGCATCGACTACAAGGCCTGGGATCCGAGCAACGATCCGCTGTTGCCGCATACGTACTCGCTCAAGGACAAGGATCTGAACGGCAAGCGCAAGTGCAAGGATGCGCTGCAGAAGACCTTGAAGCTCGACACCGGCGCACGTACGGCCGTGGCCGCCGTCATCGGGCGCTTCGACGCCGACAGCGGCTTCGACATCCTGGCTGAAGTCCTGACCCGCATCCTGGAACGCAGCGTCGAAGTCGTGCTCATCGGCTCGGGCAAGAGCGAGATCCTCGAGCGCGTGCGCACGATGGAGACCACGTTCGCCGGACGCTGTCGCTTGATCGAGCAGTACAACGTCGGTGCGGCGCACGCACTGCTGGGCGGTGCCGACTTTCTGATCCTGCCGTCGCACTTCCACAGCTCGAACTCCTTGTGCGCGATCGGGATGCGCTACGGCGTCGTACCTATCATCTACTCCGGCAGCGGCCTGGAGGACACGGTCATCGACGTCGAGAGCGACGTGCGGCACGGCACCGGATTCACATTCAAGAACTACAGCGGCGACAGCTTGCTGGATGGGTTGGATGCGGCGCGCAAGCACTACAAGGAAGCAGCGGAGTGGCGCACCCTCGCGATGCGCTGCATGAAGCAGGATTTCTCCTGGGCCGCGACCGCGCAGAGCTACCTCAAGGCCTACCGCCGCGTCACGCGCCGCACCAAGAGTTCGGCAGTAGACGAGTGACGAGCCTGGCCCGATGAAACTCGTCGGTATCGATCTCGGCGGCACCGGCATCAAGGCGGGTGCGTGCGACGAAACCGGGCGGATCCTCGATTCGAAGTCGATCCCGACGGGCCTCGGCGATGGTCCGGAGGCCGTGCTCGACCGCATGGCGCAACTGGCGCGCGATCTGGGTGCAGACAAGCGCGTCGGCGTGGGCTCGCCCGGACTGATCGACCACGCCAACGGGCGCGTGCTCGAGAGCCCCAACTTGTTGACCATGCAAGGCGTGCCGATGCGCCGCGAGATCGCCCGTCGTCTGGGCTTCGCCGAGCGCGATGTGATCCTCGAAAATGACGCCAACTGTGCCGCGTTCGGCGAACAGTGGTGCGGCGCCGGGAAGGGCGAGAGCGACATGTTGCTCGTCACGTTGGGCACGGGCGTCGGCGGCGGGCTCGTGCTCGCCGGCAAGTTGTACGGCGGTCCGGGCGGCATGGCGGGCGAGATCGGCCATGTGTGCATCGATCCGGACGGACCGCCGTGCGGGTGCGGACGCCGCGGATGCGTGGAGCAATTCGCCTCCGCGACGGCAGCGATTCGACGGGCCAAGGACAAGGGCCTCCCGCGCGCGAAACCGGGCGACCTGGTGCAGCTCTCGCGGCTCGCGCGCGAAGCGGACGGGCCTGAGCGCGCGCTGCTCCACGACATCGGTCGCGACCTCGGGCGCGGCCTGGGCATGGTCGTGTGCCTGCTCGATCTGCGCACGTACGTCATCGGCGGCGGATTCGGCGCCGCGACCGACGTCTTGGAAGCCGGCATTCGCGTCGGCCTGCGCGACCGCTCCTACGGCGACCGGCTGCAGAGCGTGCGCATCCTGCCGGCGCAGCTCGGGTCCGACGCCGGCTGGATCGGCGCGGCGCGACTCGCGCTGTCTTGACGCGGGATTCGCGCTCGAAACCGCTATCCTCCTCGCCCCATGTCTACATCGGACTCCATCCTCGAGGTCAAGGACCTGCGCAAGGTCTACCGCGCCGGCATGTTCTCGAAAAAAGGCGTCGCCGCGATCGACGGCGTTTCGCTCAGCGTCGGGCGCGGCAGCGTGTTCGGCTTGCTCGGACCGAACGGCGCGGGCAAGACCACGATGATCAAGTGCCTGCTCGGGCTCGTCCGCCGCTTCGAAGGCGAAGCGCGACTGTTCGGCAAGCATCCCGATGATCCGTCGTCGCGCTCGAAGGTCGGATATCTACCGGAAGCACACCGCCTGCCCGGACACTTGACCGGAAGACAAGTGCTCGAATTATTCGGCGCGCTCTCCGGGTCGGCGCCTGACGAAGTCAAGAAGCGCGTCGGGCCGCTGCTCGAGCGCGTCGACATGACGAAAGCTGCGGACCGCAAGGTGCGCGAGTACAGCAAGGGCATGCAGCAACGCATCGGCCTCGCGCAGGCGCTGGTCAACGATCCCGAACTCGTGTTCCTGGACGAACCCACGGACGGCGTCGATCCGATCGGACGTGCGGCCATCCGAGAGATGGTCGTGGAGCTGAAGCGCCGCGGCGTCACGCTGTTCATCAACTCGCACCTGCTCATGGAGGTCGAGTTGATCTGCGACCGCGTCGTGATCATGAATCGCGGGAAGATCATTCGTCAGGGGACGATGGATGAACTCACGCCGCGCACGGGCGCAGCACGCTTCGAATTGGCGAGCGCGCCGCCGAACCTCCAAACCATCCTGGCTGGCGTCGGCAGCGATCTGGTCGTCGACGGCAAGGTCGTGTCGCTGACGGTGGACGACCTGGAACTCGACACGGCCATCGACCGCCTGCGCGCGGCCGGAATCTCCATTCGCGGCATCAACAGACGGCGCGCGACGCTGGAAGAGGCGTTCATCGGCATCGTGCAGCGGGGTGGGCAATGAATTCACACACTGCCAAGGCGCTCATCCTCGATGCCTTCTACCAGGTCCTCGACAACAAGATCTTTCGACTCCTGGTCCTCGTCGCGATCTGCCTGATCGCGCCGACCTTTCTGATCGCGTTCAAACCGAACGAGATCGATGTCCTCTTCGGGTGGAAGACGCTCGCGTACACCGACATCGGCCCGCTGTCGAGCGTCGCCGGAACTACGGGCCAGGACTTGAGCGTGCTGGCGATCCAGACACTGCAGACGCTCTTCATCGAGGGACTGGCCGGCACGTTCGGCATCATGTTCTCGCTCGCCGCCACGGCGTTCTTCGTGCCGCGCATGCTCGAGAAAGGTGAGGCCGACACGCTGTTCTCCAAGCCCACCGGCCGATTCGTGCTGCTGATAGCGCGCTATGCGTCAGGCGTCCTGTTCGTAGGCGTCCTGGCCTTCATTCTCGTCCTCGGCATGCATCTCGGACTGCTCTTGCGCTCCGGCTACAGCGATCCGGGGTTTCTATGGGGTGCGCTCACGCTCGTCTACATTTTCGCTCTCATCCACGCGTTTTCGACGTTGGTCGGCGTCCTCACGCGCAGTTCGGTGACTGCGCTGCTCGTCTCGATCCTGTTCTTCGCGTTCAACGGCTGCGTGAATCAGCTCTGGATCGGCAAGGAGCACGCAGTCGCCGAGGCGCGCGAGAGCAGCGAAGAGGACGAGGCTGGAGCGGCCGCGCGCCTCGAAGGCATGGAGCATCCGCTGGTGCGGTTCCTCTACGGCACGCTCGACACGCTGCACTACGTGCTGCCGAAGACCGGTGACGGAGACGTGCTCACACGCCAACTGCGGCGGGCCATCGACGGCCCTGAATTCGTGCTCGAAGATCCCATCGGGCAACTCTCGTTCGTGGCCGAGCCGGTGGGCCTCAAGCGCCCGAGCACGGCCAAGCAAGTCGACATGGGCACGGACCCTGTGGTCTGGACCAACCCCACGCCGGAGAATGGGACGGCGCAGATCACGGCTTCGCGCAAGTCGCGCGTGTTCGAACGCACGACCGGCGAGCGCGTGCGCAAGCTGCGCCTCTCGGGGACGGCGGCGGTGAATGAATTCATGCGCTCACTCGAAGCGCGCAGTGACTTGGAAGGCAAACCCGAAAAGACGCGGGACACCACCGATCGGCTGGTGCGCGACTGGGTGAAGTGGAGCGAAAGGCGCGCGGGCGCGGTCATCCACCGCGAACGTGGCTTCTACGTCATTTCAGATTGGCTCTACACATTCGATCTCGAATGCGATGAACTCTGGCGCCGCGACGAGAAGCGCGCAGACGTCCTGCGCGAGTTCCTGGCCGGTGCCAAACCGCAGCGTGACAGGGCCTCCGACCTTCAAGCGGTGGAGTGGTATGAGAAGCGCTTCGGGTGGACCTCGCCGTTGCGTTTCAACGCCTTCTTCTCACTCGGGAGTTCCGTCGCGTTCGCCCTGATCATGTTGCTGCTGGCGCGCTGGAGACTCTCGCGCATCGACTTCTGATGGAACCGAAGATCGCAGACGGCCTGCGTGCCATCGTCGGCGATCGCGGGCTCACGACGAACGCGACGCGACGCGCGACCTACGAGTCCGACGGCCTCGCGCACGTGCGGCAAGTTCCGGATCTGGTCTTGATGCCGCGCGACACGCGCGAAACTGCGGCGGCGCTGCGCTTCTTGAAGGAATGGAACGTCCCGATCGTCCCACGCGGCGCCGGCACGGGACTCTCCGGCGGGGCGACGCCGGTCGCGGGTGGAGTCTTGATCTCGACGGCACGCATGCGCGACGTGATCGAGGTCGACTCCGTCAATCGCTTCGCGCGCGTGCAAGCGGGCGTGGTGAACGTGGACTTGACGCACGCGTGCGCCGACCACGGGCTCTTTTATGCGCCCGACCCTTCGAGCCAGAAGGCCTGCACGATCGGCGGCAACGTGGCCGAGAATTCGGGTGGGCCGCACTGCTTCAAGTACGGATCGACGACGCAACACGTGCTCGGCCTCGTCTTCGTCACGATCGACGGCGAGATCATCGACCTCGCCGAACCGTGCGTGGATCCGCTCGGCCTGGATCTGGTCGGTGTTTTCGTCGGATCGGAAGGGCTGCTCGGCATCGCGACCGAAGTCACCGTGCGTCTCTTGCCCGTGCCGCCGGTCGTCGAGACTCTGCTCGCGATCTTCGACGACCTGGATTCGGCCTGTGATTCCGTCACGGACATGATCGCCGCGCGCCTCGAGATGTCGGCGATCGAGATCCTCGACAAGCACACGATCGATGCGATCGAGGCCTCGGTGCTCGCTGCCGGGTATCCGCAGAATGCGCAGGCCGTGTTGCTGCTCGAATGCGAGGGTTCGGACGTCGAGGTTGCAGCGGCGCTGCGCGATATCGAGCCGATCCTCGCGCGCCACGGCGCGTACGACATCCGCCGCGCTCGCGCCGCCGACGAACGCGCGCGCTTGTGGGCCGGCCGCAAGGGCGCCTACGGAGCCATGGGCCGGATCGCGCCGGATCTGTACGTGACCGACGCGGTCGTGCCGCGCACACGGTTGCGCGAGCTCGTGCGCGCGACGACCGACATTTGCGAGAAGCGCGGCTTGAAGGTCGCCAACGTGTTCCACGCCGGCGACGGCAACCTGCATCCGAACATCTGCTACGACCGGCGCGACAAGGACGAACTGGCGCGCGTGCTCGACGCCGGCGACGAGATCATGCGCGTGTGTCTCGCGGCGGGCGGATCGCTGACGGGCGAGCACGGCGTCGGTCTCGAGAAGATCGAAGGCATGGAGTGGCTCTTTTCGCACGACGATCTGGCGGCGATGTGCAGAGTGCGCGAGGCCTTCGATCCCAAACGTCGCATGAACCCCGGCAAGCTGCTTCCGATGCGCGCGTGCATGGAGACGCGCAGCGCCGTCCGTCCGAACGAGCCTCGCAATGGGTGAGACACGCGACGTCCTGGAGAGCGAGATCGGCGCACGCGCCGTCGGCACGGCCGTGATCGACGAGCGCGAAGTCCCGGTGGCCTTCGCGAACAGCGAAGCAGACGTCGTGCGATTGCTGACGCTCGCCGCCTCCCGCAACTGGCGCGTCACCCCCATCGGATCTGGAACCAAGATCGACCGCGGCGTGCCGCGCGAGAAACCGCGCTTCGCGATCTCGCTGCGCGGCTACTCCGGAGTCACCGCCTACGAACGCGGCGACGGCACGCTCACGGCCCGCGCCGGAAGCACCATGGCCGCGCTGGCGCAGGTCGCGCGCTCGGGCGGCAATCATCTGACGCCCGACGTCGCGCGCGCGGCGCACGCCACGCTGGGCGGCACGATCGCGAGCGGCATCTCCGGGATCGATCGCTTGCGCTACGGACCGCTGCGCAATCACGTGCTCGGGTTGCGCGTCGCGCTCGGCGACGGCAGCGTCGTGAAATCGGGCGGCAAGCTCGTCAAGAACGTGACCGGTTTCGACCTGCACCGTTTGTACACCGGTTCGCGCGGCTCATTGTGCGTGATCCTCGAAGCCTCGTTGCGCTTGTTCAACTTGCCTGAGCGCGAAATCGCGCTGCAGACGGTGTTCTTCGGCCGCGCTGCGGCGTTGGCGTCCGCGCGCGTCGTGCTGGCGTCGCAAGTCAAGCCGACTTGCGTGGCGATCACCGGCGCGCTGGATTCCGCCTGGACACTGTCGATCGCGCTGGCCGGGCGCGCCGACGTGCTCGTTTGGGAAGAAGGGCTGGTCCGTGACGCGATCGGCACGTTCGATCGCTTCGAAGGCGAGCTCGCGCGCGCCAAGATCGAGGAATTGCGGGACCGCGAGGCTGAAGCCTCCGTGCACGCTGCCTGCCTGCCCGGTGGACTCGAAAGTGCACTCGCACGCGTGGATGAGATCTCCGCCCACGACGATCACGCGCCCCACATGTTCATTCATCCGGGGATTGCATCGCTCGCTGTCGAAGCCACTGAGCCCACCTTGCCGGCGCACGCAGCCGCATTGACCGCCGCTCGTGCGCGCGTCGAACTCGCGCACGCGTCGGTCTCGACGCGCGGCGCGTTCGATCCGCTGGCCGGAGTCGCTCCCCCTGTGCGCCGGTTGATGACCGACGTCACACGCGCACTGGATCCGGTGCGACGCTTTGCAGGACCGCGTGCGATGGGAGCCGTCTGATGGACGACGCCACGCTGGTCGATTACGCGAAGACGCTGGACTGCATCCACTGCGGTCTGTGCTTGAACGCCTGCCCGACGTACAAGCTGACCGGCGCCGAACCGTCGAGCCCGCGCGGTCGCGTGCACCTCATGCGCTCGGTTGCCGAGGGCACGTTGCAGCCGGACAGTGAGTTCGCGGAAGAGATGGACTTCTGCCTCCTCTGCCGCGCCTGCGAAAGCGCTTGCCCTTCCGGCGTGCAATTCGGCGTCCTCATGGAGCACACGCGCGCCGGCTTGCAAACCGAACGCCGCGGGTCGTTCTTCGCGCGCGCCGCGCGCTGGATTGGATTCCGCGTGATCCTGCCGTCACGATTCGCGTTGCGCCTCGTGGCCTTCGTCGGTCGCAGCGCTCAACGCACGGGGCTCACGCGCTTCGTATCCAGATTCGGGTTCGCTCGCGCCTTGCGCGATGCTCCGACGATTCCGCCGTCGGCCAAACGGGCGTTGCTGCAGCCGATGACTCCGGCCCGAGGCGAACCACGCGGCGTCGTCGGAGTGTTGCAGGGCTGCATGATGCCCGAGCTTTTCGGACGCGTGAACCGTGCGACGGTCGCCGTACTGGCCGAAGCGGGCTTCGAGTCCCGCGTCCCGTCCGCACATGTGTGTTGCGGCTCGCTGCACGCGCACAACGGTGACCGCGAGGGCGCGCGGTTCCTCGCGCAGAAGACGATTGTGTGCTTCGAAGACATCGTCGATGCATCCGGTCACCCGTCTCCGATCGTCGTGAACAGCGCGGGCTGCGGCGCGCACATGAAGGACTACGCGCACCTGTTCGATGCCGACGATCCGTGGCACGAACGGGCGCACCGCTTCGCCGAGCGCGTGGTCGATTTCTCGGAGTTCGTCGCCCTTCCGCGCACGCGTGCCGCACTGGAGCGACGCTTGCGCGATCGACCGAGCAGGGCACAGGCGGTGCGCGTGACCTGGGACGACCCCTGCCACCTGTGTCACGCCCAGAAGATTCGCTCCGAGCCGCGCGCGCTGCTCGATCTGCTCCCGGGTATCGAGCGCGTCGAGATGCGCGACAGCGAAGGTTGCTGCGGATCGGCCGGCATCTACTCGCTCTTGCGCCCGGACGACGCCGCGGCCGTGCTCGAACCCAAGCTGCAGGAGCTCTCCGACACCCGCGCCGCGATTCTCGTCACAGGCAATCCCGGTTGTCAGCTGCAGTGGTCAGCGGGCGTGAAGCGCGCAGGTCTCAATGTGCGCGTGGCTCACATCGCCGAGTTGCTCGACGAAGCGTTGCAGCATGGCCCCATCGACCCAGCGGACCGAAACGCGTGATGAATTGAGAGTGGCGCCTATTGGTCGAGCGTGACCAATAGGCGCCACTCTCCAGGCGCGCATTCCGGTCGACTAGTCGTTGTGATCAGCTCCCAACGCTGTGAGCAATTCCTTCACCGATTCTTCTGACGCCGCCTCGCCGCGCGACCACAGTGCGGTCATCACGCACGGCCGTTTCTCCTGGCTCAAGTTGACGTTGACCGCATCGCGAAAAGTCAGGCCCGGTTCGAACACACGCTCGTGCACCCAATCGGCGGAGTAGCTGCGCCACGGGATCTTCTTCGCCGAGATCACGACCTTGCCCCCGCGCGGCCCCAGGTCGGCGATGTCTTTCCATTCGGACTTCAGGAAGAAGGCGTCCGTCGCCGCCTGTCCGTTGGCAACGGTCGGGAACAAGAACACGATGCGCCGTGGTGCAGTTCGGCTCGCAGGGATCGGTACGCGACTCCAGTCGACCTTCTCGGACTCATCCGAGACGACTGTGCTGCGTGTGGGTTCGTCGAGCGCCTGTTGGTCGTCGAGCATCACGATGTGCGCTCCGGTCGGGAGTTCGCGCGCTTCGACGATCTTGTATCTGTCGCCGAGGCCGCGCACTCCGAAGGCGGTTTCGAGCCGAGCCGCGCCATCGACGGGGCCACCGCGCGAAACGATCAGGAATGTGGCGATCCCTGCGCAGGCCATCAACGCCGCCGCGATCCCGAGGATCGTGGCGGCGCCGGGACTGCGCGCGGCTTCAGCGGTCGGGTCCGACATGGAACGGCTTCAGGAATGTTTGGATGGCTTCGTCCGGGACGGGCTCGGTCGAGTGCAGTCGCACCAATTGCAGGAACAGGAATCCCGGATCGGTGTCTTTGGACAGCTCGATCATGGCACTCGGACCGGCGCCGACTTCCGGCGCGCCGCCTTGGCCCCCGCTCTTGTTGCGGTCGGACATCTGATGAAACCGCAAGACTTCCAATTCGCGGCCCTGGACCATCAGCTTGCTCGCCTGCGCGTCTTTGCGCTGGCCCATGCCGAGGAAGCCCGACTCATTCGGGTCCATCAGTTTGTCGCGCTCGCTTTCGTCGCGCATGGGAATGCTGAAGAGAATCGCGGCGTACCCGCGGCTGTCGTCGAAGACGAACATGTTTATGCCGAGGTCCATCCCGAACTTCAGCTCGAGCTCGCTCGGTCGTTCGTCGTAGGGCAGGACCTCCGCCACCTTGGGCCACTGTACTTCAGGGTCGAAAGAGCCTTTGAACCTCGACACGAGCAGTGTCACGACCACGATCCCGGCGATGACCGCCAACAGGCAGCCACCGCCGCAGAACCACAGCCAGGTCGGGATCGCCTTCTTCTTGGGCGGCGGCATCGAGTCACTCTCACCCCAGGTCGATTCACTCATCGTGCAACTCCTCTCATTCCCGGTTTGGCCGGACGCTTCAGTCTGCGGCCGGACACGGTCAGACGCTTGTACTCGCGATCGTAGATCTGCTTCAACCGCATCCGAGTATTCAGCGTGATTTGCGCGGCATCGAAGGATTCCGAGCACTCGATCATGATCGCGACAAGCCCTTCGAAGTCATTCCAGTCTACGAACTCGGGCGCGATCGTCTCTCCGGGACCGCAATTGTGGTAGTTCCCGAGCGCCAGACACATCGCCCCGGCCTGGATTCCGAAGGCGTTGTAGGCCGTCGATTCGCAACTGCCGCCGTCCATCAGCGCACGCTGGTAGCCAAACCCAGGGACGCGCGTGCTGACGCGCCGCGCCGCCGCCTCGATCCCTGCCGTGATCATCGGATCGAACACGGACTGACGATCTCCGACGCGCACCACGGGGCCTTCTCCGACGACGGCTGTCGCGCGTCGCGGCGAACACTCCAAACCGATCATGATCGTGTCCGCCGCCAGCAACCCTGACTCGAGCAGTCCCACACAACCGATGAATCCGGTTTCCTCGGCGCGTGTGAATACCCCCGTCACGGCGCGTGTGCAATTCGTCTCCACGCAGTGATCCAGCAGTGCCAGGATCGCCGCCGCGCCCATCAAGTCGTCGCACACGCGCGACGAGAGCCGCGTGCCGCGCATGACGCCGTCCGTGAGATCGAAGACACCGAACGACCCGCGCGCCGGCTTGCCGCGTACGTCGCGGAACTCGGCGACGATACCGTCGCGGCCCCGATTTTCGGCGGCGCGCACGATCGCCGTTGCATGTGCGCTACCGCTGCTTGAATGGAACCGCACGCGCGCTCCGGGCATGAAGCGCGCCGGTACGCCGCCATGGAAGCGCCCTGTGTGCACGCCGCCTCGGACGCCCGAATAGTGGAAGCCTGGATGATCGAGATGCGCGCTGAACGCGAGTGCGGGCGCCCGGCTGCGCTTCGAGCCTGGCCAACGCACGATGAGGTTCGCGTGCTCGTCTTCAGCCAGGCTAAGTCCTGCACGCTCGCGCGCGAAGCGGCGCACGACGGATACCGGACCGTCCTCGAAGTACGGAGCCGTAGGTGATTCGAGCAAGGAGCGCACGAACTCCAAGGCACGTGCACGTTGCTTCGACGGCAAACCCCCGATGGAAGTCTGCGGCAGCGCGAAGCGTGAACGCGGCGCCGCCGGCAGATCATTCCTTCCAGTCATAGAAGCCTTTGCCGCTCTTTTGGCCCAGGTCGCCGCGCGCGACCATCTCGCGCAGGAGCTTGGGCGGTGCGAAGCGCTCGCCCAGTTCGCGCGCGAGGTACTCGGCGATCGCGAGGCGCACGTCGAGACCTACGACATCCGTCAGCTTGAGCGGCCCGATCGGGAAGCCGTAGCCGAGCACCATGGCCTTGTCGATGTCCGACGCGCTGGCGACGCCGCTCTCCAGCATGCGGATCGCTTCCATTCCGATCGCGATGCCGAGGCGCGAGCTGGCGAAGCCCGGCGCGTCCTTGACTCGGATCGGCTCCTTGCCCATGCGCACACCGAGTTCCATCGCGCACGCGACAGCGGCGGCGGAACTGGTCGGCGTTTCGACGACCTCGAGCAGCTTCATGATGTGCACAGGGTTGAAGAAGTGCATGCCGACGACGCGCTCGGGATGCCGCGTGACGCTCGCGATCTGCGTGATCGGCAGGGAACTGGTGTTCGTCGCGAGCAACACGTCAGGCCCCAGTTTCGAACCCAGGTCGCGGAAGATCGACTGCTTGAGATCGAGTTTCTCGGGCACGGCTTCGATCACGAGTTGCACGTCGCGCACGGCCTCGTCGAGCTGCGTGACACCCGACAGGCGTTTCAACGCGGCGTCGCGATCTGCTGGTGTCACCTTGCCCTTGGCGACGCCCTTGTCGAGGTTGGCGCGCACGGAGGCCAGTCCTTTTTCGACTGCGGGCGCTGCGATGTCGAACAGGCGTGCTTCGATGCCGACCGACGCCAGCACGTGCGCGATGCCGTGCCCCATGGTTCCCGCGCCGAGGACGGCGGCGGTACGGATTTCACTGCTCTTCATGTTGTCTCCTTGCGCTGCGCGAACGCGTCAGGGTGTGAGGACGATCTTGCCCAGGACCTGGCGCGACTCGAGCAGATCGTGTGCGCGCGCGACTTCGGACAACGGCATCACGCGGTCTACGACGGGCGTGTACACGCCGCGCGCGACGTGATCGAGGATGGTCGGCAGCGCGCTACGCGGGCCCATGGTCGAGCCCATGATCGTCTGGTTCTTGATGAAGATGTGCGGCAGCGCGAGTTGTACCGTCGGACCCGTCGTGCCCCCGCAGGTCACGAGCCGTCCGTTGCGCGCGAGCACGCGCATCGAGCCGTCCCACGTCGCTGGGCCGACGTGTTCGACCACGACGTCGACGCCGCGTCCGGCGGTGAGCTTGCGCACCTGGCTGGGCCAGTCGGGCTGCGTGTGGTCGACGACGTCGATCGCGCCCAGATTGCGCGCCAGATTCATTTTGGACGGCGAACCGGCCGTCGCGAAGACGCGCGCACCGCGATCGCGCGCGATTTGAATCGCCGCTGATCCCACGCCGCTGGTTCCGGCGATCACGAGCACGGTCTCGCCCGCTTGCACCTCGGCGCGTGTCACGACCAGTCCCCACGCCGTCAAGAACACGAGCGGAACCGCGGCCGCGCGGATCGGATCCAGGTTCTTGGGGATGGGCAGCGCGAACCGCGCGGCGACGGCGACGTATTCGCAGTCGAGTCCGTCGCTGTGCTCGCCGCGGATCTTGTAGTCGTCCGAGAGATGATCGTTGCCCGCCAGATCGTGCGCCGAAGCGCCCGAGCTGTAACCGGGCTCGACGAGCACGCGCGTGCCGGGCTTCAAGTGCGTGACGCCGGCACCCAACTTCACGATTTCGCCGATGCCGTCGCATCCGGGGATCATCGGCAGCGGCAACTTCATTCCCAGCATGCCGCGGCGTACCCACAAGTCGAGATGATTGAGCGACACGGCGATCATCTTCACCAGCACTTCGCCTTCGCCGGGCTCGGGGATCGGCAACTCGACGATGCGCAGGACGGAGGAATCCCCGTGCGCGGGAACGTGAACGGCCTTCATCGTGCTCTTCATGACGCGTTTGAGATCAGCGGCCTTCGAAGTGTGCCGTGCGTTTTTCGACGAAGGCGGCGATGCCCTCCTTCGCGTCGGCTGAACTGAACAAGCGCGCCTGCAGCTCGCGCTCGAGCGCCAGGCCGCTTTCGAGCGGGATTTCGGCTCCGGTTTGAACGGCACGCTTGATCAAGCCGACGGACAACGCCGCCTTCGCCGGGGTGCAGAACGACGCGGCATAGGCGAGCACTTCCTGCATGAACGCTTCGTCGTTGGCAGCCGTGCGCACTTCCGTGACCAGGCCCAGGGCGAGCGCCTCGTCGAAGGGCATGAGCCGTCCTGTCGCCATCAATTCGATCGCGCGACTCTTGCCGACCACGCGCACGAGGCGCTGTGTGCCGCCGGTGCCGGGCAACACGCCGAGTGCGATCTCGGGCAGGCCGCACTTGCCGGAGTCCTTGCGCGCGATGCGCAGATCGCAGGCCAGTGCGATCTCGAGTCCGCCGCCGACGCAGTGTCCGCTCAAGGCGGCGATCACGAGCTTGGGCGTGTGCTCCAGCCGCAACAAGGTCTCGTTCGCGTGCAGGCAAAACTGGTACTTGAACGTCGGCGTGACGTCGTTGAGCATAGCGATGTCGGCGCCGGCGCAGAAGAACTTCTCGCCCGCGCCAGCGATCACGATGACGTGGATGCTGTCGTCGAAGCGCGCCGTGAGGATTGCCTCGTCGAGGTCGCGCATCATCGCGTGGCTGTAGCCGTTCGCAGGCGGATTCGTAAGCGTGAGGAGCGCGAGGCCCCCGCCGCTCGAGTAGGTGACCTTGCCGTTGGGCAGGGCCTTGGGCTTCGAAAGTACCGGTGTCTTGGTCATGGGCGTGCGCTCCGCGTGAGGGAGCCGCACGTTTTAGCAGATGCGCGGCGCGCGGTCGATCACGGAGCAGCCCCCGTCTACTTCATGCTGATCGACATCATCCGGCCGCCCGTGGCTTCGCACCAGAGCTTCCACTTTTCCTGCAGACGTTTGGAGGCATCGACCAGGATCGCGTCGAGCACGACGTGTCTGAAACGATTGCGGTCGTTGTAGCGCTCGTTCATCAAGTCGATGTTCCAGTGCAGCCCGCCGGTGGGTGCGCCGTCTGTGAGCACGAGGATCGTGTCGACGCGCTCGTCCTCGAGCGCCAGATCGATCGCGCTCCACACGTTGCCCTTGCCGCTGGACTTGTTGCTCGTGAAAAACTTCAAAGCGCGCTGGACGTTGGACGGAGTCGCGAGAATGAGCGACTTCTCGAACGGAATCGGCTCGGCCGTGTAGGGAATCAAATTGAACAGCGTGTCGGGCGGCAGACTCTCGAGCGCCTTGCGCAGTTCTTCGTCGAGGCGATCCTTGCGCGTTTGTCCGTCGCTGCGCTTCTCCCAAGTCGAACCCGAGAGGTCGACCAGGATCGCGATTCCGCCGGCGATGATCGGAAAGCCGGCCAGCTTGGGCGCCGTCGTTTCGCCCGCGCGCTCGGACGACGGCTTGCCACCGGTCGCGGGTTTCCACTCGGCACCCAAGTTGTCGACCCAACGGCGCCAGAACTCAGCCTTGCCGCCCCCCGAGAGGCCCGACAATTTCTCCAACGTGCCGTCGATGGCCCACGCCACACGCCGATTCTGTTCCTTCTCGAACATCGTCACGAGCAGCTTCAATCCGTCGGCGTCGGGGCGCGCGGCGATCGTCTCGACGACTTGAGAGCGCACGGATCGCTCGTTGCTGACGGCGCACGCAGCGATGTACGCGCGGCTCTTTTGATCCGTTGCACCCGAGAGCAGGCGCAGGATGGCGCACGTCAGCGGCGCCGGGTCCGAATCGCGCGCGAGTTCGACCGGAGAGGGCGGGATGTGATCGGGAATGCGGACGAGCGCCGACAGTCCGGCCGCGCGTACCTCGGGGTCCTCGCTGCTCTTCATCCAGGTTTCGAGTCCACCGACGACGCGATCGGGAGCCGTGATGCGCCCCATGCCGGCCAGGCGCTCGACGCTGGCGCGCAGAGTGCGCCGCACGACGACCGATTTCGTTGTGAGTCCTGGGGCGAGCTTCACGCCCGGGAGCGTGCCGGTTTCGAGCGCACCCAGCGCGCCGGCCGCGCGCAACTGGACTTTCTCGTCGCTGGAAGCGAGCCCGCGCTTGCCGCACAGGTCCTCGACGAGGTCGGGATCGTTCAGCTTCGAGAGCTGCATTTCGGCCTCGTCGCCCACCATCGACGACGGGTCCTTCAACGCGTCGATCACGCGCGACCAGGCGTCCTTGGTGCCGAGCTTCGCCAGTTCCTGAACGGCTGCACTGCGTTCGCGGTCGTCGCTGGAACGCAGCTTTTTCTCCAGTGCGGCGAGGTCGTCGCCGACGAACAACAACGCCGACAGGAAGAGTGCCGTGATCATGGCTTCGTCACCGCATAGCGGTTGTCGGTCGGAGCGGTGACGGTCTTCTTGTTCACGAACAGCGCTTCGAGCACGTCGCGCAGCAGCGCGGGGTCGTCGGTGCGTTTGTCCCCTGGCTGTACCTTTCGGATGTAGGCGTCACCCCCGTCAGCCATGAAAGAGTTCATCGCGACGCGGTACACGTGCTCGGGGTCGACGGCGCCGGATCCGGTGCGCAATCCTGTCAACGTGCGCTCACCCTTCTCGTCCACCTTGACGTCGATCACGATGCCGCTCACTTCGATGCCCGAGTGTGCCTTGCCTTCGACTGAACTCTTGATCATGTCCGTCAGCTCCGCACCAGTCATCTTCAACACGACGATGTTGTTCTCGAACGGCAAGACTTCGAACACATCGCGACGCGTGACAGGACCGGCCTGCATGTCCGCACGGATTCCGCCGCGATTCATGAGTCCGACGTCGGCGCGCGCATGATCGCGCACGGCGTCGGCGACCAGGTTGCCGAGCGGGCTCGAGGCAATCGGGTTCTTGGCGCGTTCAGCGCTCACGACCAGATCCCCGATCTTCTCCTTCATCCGCTCTTCCGTGCGGCGGACCAGAATGGAACAGATGATCGACAACGGTTTTTCCGCCATCTCCGCCGGAGGTTCCGCGTCCAGATCGACGAGTTTCGCCGTCGATTCCAGCAGCTTCTTGCTGGCCTTGTCGAAGTACAGGTCGACCCGGCCGACGGAACTCGCCTTGGAACCGGCCTGGACGATGAGGGTCGAGCCTTCGCGCACGCCGCTGCTCAAGAACGTGTGACTGTGGCCGCCGACGATCAGGTCGATTTCGGGGTGTGCCCGCGCCAAGGCCCGGTCCTCTTCCACCCCGAGATGCGTGAGCGGAACGATCCAGTCGACCTTGCCCTTCAAGTGCTCCTTCGCGCGCGTGAGCGCCAGGCCCGGATCCACGAAGTTCAGCGTCCTGCTGTCGGGGTGCGTGATCTCCGGCGTGACCGGCGTCACGAGCCCGACGAAGCCGATCGTGAAACCGCCGCGCTCGACGACGCGCCACGGCGCGACCCAATCGACGCGCTTCGACGTGCTCTTCTCTTCGAGGTTACCGGCGACAGCAGGGAGATTCGTCTCCTTGAGGATCGCCTTGAGGTTCGGAATGCCGTGGTCGAAGTCGTGATTGCCGACGCACAGCGCGTCGTACCCGATGTAGTTCAGCGCGCGCACGAATCCGGCGCCGTCGTCGAGCAGACCCTCGGGCGTGCCCTGATACCAGTCGCCGGCATCGACGACGAACACGATGTCGTCGGCGACGAAGGCTTCGTGGCGCACGCGCTCGACGTACGCGGCGACGCGCGGCAGTCCACCGACCATCGGCGCAGGATCCTGTTTCAGCCAAGTGGCCTTGCGCGGCAGGACCTGGCCGTGGATGTCGTTCGTGTGCAACACGATGACGTGCAAGCGATCGTCGCCGGCCTCGACCGGCGACGCACAGGCCGCGACGAGCAAGGCACACGCGGCGAAGAAGCGGTGGATGCGATTCATGTCGGACAGTGTGTCCGACGCGGGCCGACTTTGGAACGCCTACCGCCGTCGTTCGGCGCAAGAGTCCTGTCGGATCGCGGCGCCGGGCGGCCGGGGCTTCATTCGCGCGTCAGTTCGGCGCCCTTGGGATAGGTGATCGTCGATTGCCACGTGATGTCGGTCGCGCCGTTTTTCGGCACGCGCACGACCCAGGTGCGGATGCCTTTCTCTTCCAGATCCTGCTTCCAGCGCTCGTCCTTCGAGATCTTGGGCTCGCTCTTCGTGAGTTCGACGGAGATGCGCTCGTCGCGCGAGCGCGGGAGGACCTCGCGCACGATCACGTCGACTGCACCGTCCGTCGCTTGCGTGACGGAGCCGTGATTCTCGAGGTGGATGCGCCACGCTTCGATCTTCTCGGCGCGCGACGACAGGAACCCGGGTCCCTTGGACAGATCCTCAGTCTGTGTGCGCTTCACCGTGAACATCGGATCGGCGCCCAGGTGCAGCGTGAACTCCTGCCCGGGTTGAACGGCATCCAGGCGCGCCTTGCCTAGGTAGTCGGCGCCCAGGAACACGGCCGCTTCGCCGGGGAGGAGCGTCCACACACTGGTGTTCTTGGCCTTGCCGCGCAGCCACACCGTCGTATCCAGCGCGGGCGTGCAGTGGCGCTCCGTCGTGACGGCGAGCGCAGCACGGCCGACGAGGACCGTGGTGGGTTGATCGCGCGATTGAATGGTTTCGCGGCGCGCGAGTTGGAATTGCACCGACAGGCCCTGGCTTTGCACGACGGCGAAGACGGACTTCTCCTTGTCCTTGCTCTCCTCGTCCGACAACAGCCCGCGATCCCTGCTCTTGCGCGCGTACTCCGCCGGAGCACTGGCCGGCGCTCGTTCCATGAGTCCGCTCGATCGATTCGGCTCGTACAACGAGATCCACTCGGGGATCGGCTCGGGACCTTGCGCGCCGCGCTGCGGCTCGGCGGTCGAGAGCGAGATCGCGACGTCGTTCCAGTCCTCGCCCGTGCGCTGCTGGATGCGCGCGCGGTAGCCCAGCTCGACCGACGCGAGGTCGCTCGTCGTACGCAAGTCGTAGTACGGCTGCCACCCGGTGCCCGACACCATGTATTCGACGTCGATCACCGCCTCGCCGCCGGCTTCCACGTCGATCACGACATCGCGCACGTTGATGTTGCCGCGCGAGGACAGGCCGCCGATCTCGGTCTCGATCTCCTTGTAGGCACGCTCGGCGTCTTCCGCCTTCCACTGTGCAGTGCGCAGACTTTGAGCGTTCTCCATCAGCTTCGACTGCAGAAACGAGTAGGTCAGGTTCCAATTGGCGGTGTCGCCGCGCTTGGCGTCGACGTCGGCCTTGAAGTCCTTCGCGTCCAGGTTCGCGAGGCTCGCGAGGTGCGCTTGCATGGCCTCGACGATGCGCACTTCGTCGCGCGCCGTCTGCAACTCGCGTCCGGCGACTTTGAGCTTCGCGCGCAGAGCTTCGAGCCGCTCGCTGGGCGCGGTCGCTTGTTGGCGGTCGCGGACTTCGACCGACATCACATCGCCGCCGGCGCAGCGCACGCGCACGTTGTTCTTGTCCATCGACGTCGGCAGTCCCTGGATGACGTACGAACCGCTGCCGTTGACACGCGAAGTGCGATGGACCATCGCGCTGGAACCGTAGAGCGTGACATCCTCGATCTTCGAGTTCAGCGGTGTGGGATCAGCGAGAACGAAAAGCAGGAGCGGTGTGAGCATGATTGACCTCCAAGAATGATGCGAGCGCGGACTCGACCCAGTGTCTACGCCGCGGCTCCGCGGTTCAAACGCCGCTAGCGGTTCGATCCTTGGCGGCTTGTGTGCGTGCGAAGTGGAACATCCACATCGTTCCGAGGGCTCCGGCGCCCGCCGCCAGCGAAAACCCCAGCGCAGGCCGTCCCGCCTGGAGCAAGAGCCCGATGCCGACGCTGGAGATCATGTCCCCCACGGCGTTGGCGCTCGCCAGGATTCCGAGGCCCAGGCTGCGGGATTCGCGCGGCAGGAGCGCGGCACAGCTGGCTTTCTCCAAAGTCTCCTCGGCCGCGATGTACACGCCCGACATGACCACGGCGATCGACAATACGAACATCGAATTCGAGCCGAACGCGAGCACTAGATTCGTGACGACACCCAACGCGTAGCCGCACGAGAGGAGTCGCGTGCGCGGCATGCGATCGCCGAGCTTGCCGATCGGATACGCAGCCAGCGCCGACACCCCGTTGTGCAAAGCGTACAACAGCACCGCGATCGAGAGCGTCGCCGGCGCCGAATGCCCGGCGTCGCCGAGAGCCTGCGCCGCCAGCAGGATCAGGAACGTGCGCGAGAAGTCGCCCAACCCGAACAGCAACACTGGCCCCAAGAAGCGCTTGAAATCCGGTGGCAATGCTGTGCGTGCTCCGACCGGGCGCGTCTCGACGATCACATGTCGATCGCGCGTCAGGAACAGGATCGCGAGCACGGGAATCAACGCCGGCACGACGGTCCAGCCGATGACCTCGCGCGCCGACAGCCCGAAGTAGACGAGAAGGATTGCCAGCAACGGCCCGACCAGAGCACCCAGCATGTCGGCCGCGCGCTCGAGCCCGTACGCTCGACCGAAGTGCGTGGGTTCGACTTCGTCCGCGAGCATGTAGTCGCGCAACGGCGAACGCACCCCACGACCGACCCAGGCGCCGGCGCGCAACGACATCATCGCCGTGACGCCTTGCACCAGCGCCATCGACGCCGTGCCGACCATCGTCAACGCGTAGCCGGCCGCCACGACGGGCCGCTTGCGCGCGAGGCGCGCACCGAGCATTCCGCCGCCGAGCTTCGAGAGGCTGTAAACGAGATCCGCGAACCCCTCGACCGCGCCCAGTGCCGCCGGACCCAGCCCGACCGACACGAGATACAAGGGCAGCACAGCGGTCGCGGCCTCGTGCGCGACATCGCTGAAGAAAGTAGCGAGCACGATCCCGACGACGCCGCGCGTGATCCACGGGCGTCGGGAAGCGTGTTGCTCGCTCATCTGCGCCGCACGACGAAGCGCTGGCCGGGCTTGATTTCGCCGACTTTCTGCGCGTGGCCGTCGGGCCAGGTCACTTCCAGCGCGCACGTCGAATCGTCTTGCAAGCCGAAATGCACGAGCGTCGTCGAGGCCGATTGATAGCCTGCCCCGGAGACGATCCAGCGCGATTGTCGCGCTTGCGCTTGCGTCAGCACGACTCTTGCCCCGAGCCCGTGTCGGTTCCCGATCGCAGGCCGCTCGTCCAGCAGTTCGACCGCAACCCAGTTGCCGCGCGCTTCGTTCGCGAGCACGCGCAGCTTCTGGTTGACGCCGCCGACGATGATGTCGACGTCGCCGTCGCCGTCTAGATCTCCAAACACGGCGCTGCGATCGGCGTGTTCCTGTCCGAGCCACTCATTCCTGGCGGACGCCTCGACGCGTTCGAAGCGTTCGCTCTTGCGCTCGAAGAGCAACGGCACCTGCGCCCACGTCGAGTCCATCGTCTCGCGCGTCGCATTGGGGTAGACGTGCCCGTCGAACACGACCAGATCTTCGTCGCCGTCCAGATCGAAGTCGTGGAACGCCGTCGCCCAGCACAAATACGGCCGGCTGATCTGTCCCAACCCGTACTGACTCGTGCGGTCCGAGAAAAACAGCCCGTTCTTGGCGCTGACGTGCAGCGTGTTCGTGTCGTTCGCGAAATTCGTCGTGAACACGTCCGGCTTGCCGTCGTCGTTCACGTCCGCGATCGCGATGCCCATCGTCGCCTGCGCCGCGCCGTCGCCGTTGAGCGCGATGCCGCTCGCAGTGGCCAGTTCCTCGAACTTGTTCTCGCCGCGGTTCATGAACAGGAAGTTCGGCATCGAATCGTTGCCGACGAAGATGTCCTGCCGTCCGTCGCCGTCGACGTCGAAGATCGCCACGCCGAGGCCGGTCGACGGTTTGGGTGCAGTGATGCCGGACGCGACGCTGATATCCGTGAAGCGACCGTGACCGTCGTTCGTGTAGAGGACATCGGCGTCGCAGGGCTTTCCGACCGGACCTGCGAACACCGGCACACCGTGAAAGCGCTCGGGCGGATACGGCCGGGCGGCATCGAAGCGGATGTAGTTCACGACGTAGAGGTCCAGATCACCGTCGCCGTCGATGTCGCCGAAAGCCGCCGCCATGCCCCAGTGCTCGTTGCCCAGACCCGCTACCGTCGTCGCGTCGACGAAGCGTTTGCCCGCATCGTTGCGCAACAAGACGTCGGCGCCGAACGCGGCGATGTAGATGTCGTCGAAACCGTCGCCGTCGACGTCGCCGACCGCGGCCCCCATGCCCCAGCCGCGATAGTTCAAGCCCAGCGCTGCCGTCACGTCGCGGAACTTCAAGCTACCCAGGTTCTCGAACATCCTGCAACCCGGCCCCTTGTCGGGAGCGTCGAGGTACGCGCCGTTCGGCACGAACACGTCGAGGTCGCCGTCGTTGTCGTAATCGATCAACGCGAGACCCGTGCCCTTCACTTCGGGCAGCTGCGTCGCGGGCGTGCGACCGGCCGTCTGCACACAGTCGAGCCCGGAATCAGTCGTCACGTCCGTGAACGCGATGCGCGCAATGTCCGGTGCGTTGGTCTGTGCGGGATGGTCTTTCGAACAGGCGGTGGCCAAGGCGGCCAGACCTAGAGCCGAGAGTGCGAATTTCATTGCGATCGAACCGGGTTCTGCGCGCGCAGGTTGGTGGTCTCCGTGAATTTGCGCCAGGCCTTCTCCGCGCCGGCCTTGTCGCCGAGCCGCTCGCACGCGACGGCGAGCTTGCTCCAGACCTCGGGCGATTCGCTGCGCAGACTCGTTGCGCTCGCGAACAGTTCCTTGGCGCGCGCCACATCGTCGCGCCGCATGTACACATCGCCGAGGCGCGCCTTGTAGCGGCCCAGATCAGCGTCGATCGCCCGCGGATCCGCGACCTTGGCGCGTTGCGCAGTCGAGAGGTCGATCGCGCGCTGCAGGTGCACTTCGGCCGCGTCGATGCGATCGGCCTCGAACTCGACGAGGCCCTGGCCGAAGGCCGTCGACGGATCGTCGGGATGATGCCTGGCGAACACGGCGAAAGCCGCGCGCGCCTCGTCGAGTCGTCCGACGTTGAAGAGCGCGTGACCGGCGTAGTAGTACGTCTCGATGAAGCCGGGCTCGAGTTGCAAACCGCGCAGGAAGCGCTCGCTCGCCGAGTCGTAGAAGAGCTGCCGGTGGAAGGCCAGCCCGATGACGAACTCGGCCTGGCCGCGATGCGCATCCGCGCCGCCGTTCTGCATGTAGTCCTCGGCCAGCTTGCGCGCATCGTCGAACCGTCCGGCCTTGATCGCTCCGTACGCCGGACCCAACGCCGGAGTGAGCTTCTGCGCAGCCGGATCGAAGACTGGATCGGGAATCGTCGCGACGACCGTGGTCGCGCCGATCGGCGGCGGAGGCTTGGGCGGATCGCAGGCCAGGAAGACCAGAGCGACCGCGATCAACGCTCCCGGTGGCGCTGATCGTCGCTGCCATCGTCGCATTTCCGGGCGCGCTTCCACGACCTGCAAGATAGCACGCGTTCACTGGCCGTTCGACGTGTCCGCCGCCGTCGCGTATCGTCCCGCTCTGCACCATGGACCTGCGACCCGAAGACCTGGCGCCGCGCGAGCGCTACAAGCTCCTGATCGGCTGCATCGTGCCGCGTCCGATCGCGTTCGTGTCGACGATCGCGCCCGACGGGCGGCTGAACCTCGCGCCGTTTTCGTTCTTCAACGGCATCGGCAGCGATCCGATGACGGTGCTGTTTTGTCCGGCCAACAACTCGGAGGGCGGCGAGAAGGACACACTCCGGAATTGCAAGCCGCGGAGTGAAGGCGGCACGGGCGAATTCGTCGTCAACGCGGCGGTCGAAAACTACGCGCGCGAAGTCGCGGCTTGCGCCGAGGCCCTGCCCTACGGCGAGAGCGAATGGGACCTCGTCGGTCTGGCGGTCGCGCCCAGCGCGCGCGTGCGTCCGCCGCGCGTCGAGCTTTCACCGTGGGCGTTCGAATGCGAGACGCTGCAGGTCGTGCGCACGAATCCAGGTCACCCCGCCGGCGGCAACGTCGTGATCGGACGCGTGGTGCACATCTACCTTTCGGACGAAATCGTCGACGCGCGGATGCACGTCGATGCCGACAAGCTGCGCGCCGTCGGTCGCATGGGCGGTTTCGGCTACGCCACGACGCGCGATCGTTTCGACCTGCCGCCGAATCGCGAGGCACTGAAACGCCCCTGAATTCGCGCAGTGCTGCTCAGAGGCGATTGAGTCCGTTCAACGCCGCGACCTTGTACGCCTCGGCGAAGGTCGGATAGTTGAAGACGCTGTCGCGGAAATACTCGATCGTCCCGCCGAGCGCGATCACGGCCTGCCCGATGTGGATGATCTCGGTGGCGCTCTCGCCGATCACGTGCACGCCCAGGACTTTGAGCGTCTTGGGATCGAACAGGAGCTTCAGCACACCCGACGAATCCCCCACCATCTGGCCCTTGGCGATCTCAGCGAAACGCGCGATGCCGCTCTCGTAGGGAATCTTGGCTTCGGTGAGGTCCTTCTCGTTCTTCCCGACCATCGAGATCTCGGGGATCGTGTAGATGCCGTAGGGCATGTTGCCGAGCAGCAGACAGCGATCCTCGTCGAACATGCAGGTCGCGGCGATCCGACCTTGCTCCATCGCCGCGGAGGCGAGCGAAGGAAAGCCGATGACGTCGCCGGCGGCGTAGATGTTCTCCACGCTGGTCTGAAAGCCCTTGTTCACGGCGATGCGGCCGCGTTCGTCGGCCTTGATCCCCACGTTCTCGAGTGCGAGCGAGTCCGTATTGACCTGGCGCCCGACGGTGTAGAGCAGCATGTCGCCGTGGATCTTCTTGCCGCTCTCGGTGTGTGCGACGACCGGATCCGTACCGTCGCGCACGATCTCGGTGACCTTCTCGCCCAGACGGAACGTCGCGCCGCTCGCGCGCATGTGGACGATCAGCGAGTCCACGATCTCTTCGTCCGCGAAATCCAGGATGGTCGGCCGTTGATCGATGATCGTGACGGGGATGCCGAGGGCGGCGAACATGGACGCGTACTCGAGCCCGATCACGCCGCCGCCGACGACGATGAGTTCCTTCGGCAAGGCCTCGATGCCGCCCAGTTGATCGGCGACCAGCACGATGCGTCCGTCACATTCGACTTGCGCGCTGCGCGCCGGGCGCGTGCCGCACGCGATCAGCACGTGCTCGGCGTGATACTCCATCGGGTCGGCCTCGTCGCTCTCGACTCGCAGCGTGTGCGCATCGACGAACTTCGCGGCTCCGTGCAGGATCTCGACCCCGTTGCGCTGCAATTGCGACACGATGACGGACATCTCGCGCTCGATGACGGCGTGCACGCGCGCGTTCAAGTCGCCGATGGTGATCTTTTCCTTCAGCCGATAGTCGCGCCCGTAGAACGAGCGCTGGCGAAACCCGGTCAGGTACAAGATCGCTTCGCGCAGAGTCTTGCTGGGGATCGTGCCCGAGTGGAGGCTGACGCCGCCCAGCAGGTGGCGGCGATCGACGATCGCGACGGATTTGCCCAGTTTCGCGGCCGCAATGGCGCCTTTTTGGCCGGCCGGGCCGCTGCCGATGACGATGAGGTCGTACTTCTTCGAGTGCATTTCTAAACAGATCGATCAACACCAGGAGTTGTTGATCACTTCACCCATTCCGCCGGCGCCCGGCACGATGTACGACTTCGAGTCGAGTCCTTTTTCGCGATCCCAGTGCGTGCCCGGGATCGTCGACAACACTTCGTTGTCGGACATGCCGCGATCGAGGCGAGCAGTGTAGATGACGAGGTCCTCGAATTCTTCGAGAACGGTGCGCAAATACTCAGGGGTGGCGATCATCGGCAGCGCGATCATCTTTTGCGGGCGACCGAAGTTCGACAGATAGTGCTGCAGCGCGCGCACGGTCGTCTTGCCGGTCGCGCCCATCGGGTCGGGCAGGATCATGATCGATCCGTCGACGCGGCCGCCGATCTTGCTGCCCGAGAGATCGACGCCGACCACGTGACCGTGGGCGTCGGATTGGCGCGCCATGGTGAGGTGATCGAGGCGCACGTTCTGTTCGGACAAGACCGGCGTCAGGAGTTCGAAGCAGACCTGGCTCGGCACGATGCCGGCACGGATGACGTCGACGACGACGATCTTCGTGTGCGGGTCGAACATCGGTCCGCGGTAGAAGCCGCGATCGCCGTGCGTTTCCGCCATGCGCGAAGGGACGCTGGTCAAGACGCGCGGCAATTCGCGCCCGCAGGCGGTCATGAGCAGCGTCTGGTAGACCGAGCGCAACAGCGCCATCAAGTCGCGGTGCGCGATCTTGGGGCTGCCGATGCGCGCGAGCGCCGACAGCAGGTACACATTGTCGAGGATGTGCACACGCTCGCCGTAGCGATGCGCGAGTTCCCAATCAGCCGGACGCGTGCCGCGCATTTCGAGATTCGGGAAGTCGTTCATGTCTCCCTGTTTCCTGTGCGCCGGTGTTGCGTCGCCGGCGTTTTCAAACGGTGCGGTTCAAGCCGTTCTTGAGCGCCTTGACGAGGCGCGGGATGTCGCGCACGGGCGTCGAAGCCAGCGCGACGCGCACGGCGCCCTTCATCGGCACGACGAAGACGCCTTCTTCGCGCATGGCGGCGGCGACTTTTTCGGCGTCGTTGGTGAAGACGCTGACGAAGAAACCGCCCTCGTAACGCGGATAGCGCAAGCGTTCGCGCGCGGCTTCGCGGTTGAAGACGGTGACGCGGTCGTCGAGCAATTGGATGAGGCGCGCACGCTCGACGTCGGCCTTGCTCTTCATGGCCGGGTCGTCGAGCAGTTCGGAGATCGCGAGCAGGCCGACGTGGTTGCAGTTCGACCACGTGCCCCGGCAGGAATACGCGAGCGCGTTCTGCAGGCGCTGACGCTCGGCCGGGTCGTTGTGCACCGCGACGAGAGCCCCGACGCGCGCGCCGTACTGTGCGAAGGCCTTGGAGACAGTCCACGCCACGAGCACCGTGGTGGTCTCGAGCATGCGCTGCGCGTGCGCCCACCAGTTTTGTGCCTGCTTGGGCGCGAAGCGCGCGTAGGCGAGGTCGATCAGAAACGTGACGGGCGCCGTCTCGCCCGCTTTGCGCACGATTTCGGCGACGCCGGCCCATTCCTTCTCGTCGAGCGAGTACCCGGTCGGGTTGTGACACGGGAAATTGAACACGATCAACGCGCGACCTTGGCGCGCGATGAGATCGGTCAGGCCAGATTCGAACGCCGCGAGATCGAAACGCCCGTCGGCGCCGAACATGCTGAAGGTCTTGACCTCGCGTTGCGCGTGGGTCGCGATCGTCTGATAGGGACTCCAGTACCAGCTGGTCGTGTACAGCGCTTGACCGGCTTCGAGGAAGCACGTGACCGCGTGGTAGAGCGCTCCCGTTCCGCCGGGCGTGGCCGCCGCGACGGACTTGCCGGCGAGCGCGTGACCGTCGAACACGTCGTGGATCACGGCTTTCAGGAACTGTGCATCGCCCAGGATCGGCGCGTAGCTCGCGCCCTTTTTCGGGGGCACGCGCTGGATCGCCTCGACGACACTCGGCATCACCGCGAGCGACCCGTCGTCTTCCATCAAGGCGCCGAGGGTGGCGTTGACGATCGACTCACCGAGCGCGGCGCGCCGCCTGGCCTCGCCATTCAGGACGAAGATCGGGTCGTCGGCCGGGCGGTTGGCGGCGGCAGGAATCAGGCTCGTCGGAAAGGGCGTCGACAACGGGGTCGTGGTAGGCGGCGTCACAGGGGCTCCGGGGCCGCCGGCGGGTGGGCGGCGGTGGTATTTGGGCCCCTAAATTAGCGTATCGCGGTGGGTGCCGCCGGGATGGACTGGGGAAAACGCCCCGAGGAGCGTTCAGGCGAAGGGCCCGCCCGCACTCTCGCTGTTGGATTGGGGTTCGAGGATGAAATCGCGATCCGGGCGGAGGACGGGGGCCAGAGAGATGGCCGGGCGCTCGGAGGGCGAGAGCTTGAGCGCGGGCGAGGACAGAATCGTCGCGGAGACTCCGGTCGGAACCTCGCGCCGAGCGAGCGCGCGCAAGCGCACGAGTTTCGAATAGGAAAGGTTCGAGAGGCGCGCGAGCTGGAGCGGGTCGCAGGTCGCGAGGGTGGCGAGGTCGCGGACCCCGGCGCGGGCCAGGGCGAGCGAGGTTTCGGAGTTCAGGCCGTCGATCGCGGCGACCGGGATCGCGGGCGGAGGGGCGGAGGCGGAGGGAGCAGAGGAAGAGGCAGAAGGAGAAGCGGAGGTGGCGCGTTGGGCGGCGTCTTGGGCGTCGCGGTCGCGCCAGGCGGCCAGGACTTCGTCCATCGACGTCGGGCGTTGGGGCACGGAGGGGAGAGGGGCAGGAGCCGACCGAGTCTCAAAGGGTCTCCCCTCGACTGCCGTCGGCGTCTTCGACGCCTCCACAGTGAGGCGCTCGCCCAGGGCTCGCGCCTCGCGCTGAAACCTCCCCGCCGCGACGTGTGAGCTCCTCAGCAAAACGCCCAGCGTCTCGCTGTCCATCTCCATCACGTGTTCGATCGTCGTGCTGCCCGCGGCGCGCAAGCGAACGAGCGTCGCAGGCCCGTCGGCGTGCAGCGTGCACAGAAGTGCCAATGCATCCATCGCAGATTCCCCCCTGTCGGCAGACGCGCCGACCGAGGTTGGTCTACTTCAATTCCGAACGCGAAACCAGAATCCACTCGCCGCGGAATTTCAACGCAGCGCGCGCCGAGCCGCGTCGTAGAAGGATCCGTTGCGGCGGATCTGATCGATCGCGTCCCAGCGCGAGATCTTGGCGATCGCTTGACCGGCCGGGCTTTCGGGGTCGCGCAAGGTCACGGGCTGACGCGCTTGAACGCTGTGACTCACGGCCTCGTCGTGCGGCACCCACCCGATGAATTCGGGCGTCTTCGCCAGGAACTTCGAGGCCGCGCCCTGGAAACGCGTCCAGGCCGAGCGCGCCGCGAGCTCGTCCGGCACGCGATTCAACACCACCCCCACGTGGATCGAGGGGTTCACGACCGTGGCCTGCTTGTAAAGCGCGTACGCGTCCGAGAGGGAGGTGACTTCGTGCGTCGTCACGAGCAACAACTCGGTCGCCGCCGCCATGTGCGCCAAGGTCGCGTACGACAGCCCGGCGCCGTGATCGACGATGATCAGATCGAACTCGGTTTCGAGCGGCGCGAGCGCCGTGAAAAGCCGCTCCAACTCGCGCGGCGTCGGATTGAGGAGCGACGCCCGTCCGACTCCGCCTGAGATCATGTACAGCCCGTGCGGGCCCGGAACCGCCGCGAAAGCGGCGCTGACCTCGCCGTCGAGCACGTGACCCAGGTCGAATTTCGGCTGCACGCCGAGCAGCAGGTGCGCATTCGCCATTCCCGCGTCGAAGTCGATCAGCAGCACTTTCTCGCCGGCGCGGGCGCGCAACACGGCGATGTTCGAGGCCACCACGCTCTTCCCGGTCCCGCCCTTGCCGCTCGCCACGCACAGGACGCGCGCGCGCGCGGCCGATTGGGTCGGTGCCTTGGGCGCGGCTTTGGCCGTGGCGCGCCAGGCGGCGTCGCGAGCGGCAGCGGTGCGGGCGCCGCCGCGGAAGAAATCCCAGGTCGATCCTTTGAACATGCGAGTTGGCTTCGTGGAGTGAGTCCGAGGTGGCGCGTCACCGTACGAAGCGCGCGAAGTTCTTGCCAGACGTTCGCCGCGCGTGCGCGATCTGCGCGCCCGGATCGCGGTTCGGCGCACGATTCCTGTCGCGATCGAGCCGCGTTGTTCACTCTTGACAGCGCCGGATGCTCGTGCTCGCACAACCAGGCGACCGCAGCGGTCCAGAGTTTGATCGAATACGGAGCCAGAGCCATTGGTTCACAGATTCGCCGCGGTGTACGGAGACAGGCTCCACTCCGCCGTTTTCGCTGGTGCAGCTTCGTCGCCTGGTCGAGTTTGACCGTACGGAGCCAGGCTCATGTGGTGGGCAAGCGCCGGCGGGGGATAGCGCGCCCCCCCCCCCCAACCCGCCCGCGCGGGTGGACCCCACGAGCCAAACAAGAGAAGACCCCCCCCGGGGTTGTGCCCACCACATGAGCCTTCCATGAGAAGGCCCCCAGTGGTCAAGGAGTCAGTCCTGTTTTTCTTGTTTCGGTCTTCGTCGTCGGTTTGATCCCGATCCGCACAAGGCCCATCTTCGAATCGCAGGCTTCCATTCGCACTCAGCTAGGCCCTCCGCTTTGGGTGGGCGGTGCATGTTGGGGTCCATCCGCCAAGCACTGAACTATCTGGCTCCCGAACTCGAGGTTCTAGGCTCAGGCCGCAGTTGCTCGGACGGACGGATTCGAAGTTGGGTCCTTGCACGTATCGAGTTGTTCGAGAGCGGGCGCGACTCTTGTCGCGGGTGATCTTCGGTCAGGCGGGCACAGGTTCACCTCGGCGCTTGGCCTGGTAGAAAGGGTCGTAGACTTCGCCCGTCTTCCACAGGTGGTGCATCAACACCGCCAGTTTGCGTGCGACGGCTACACGTGCTCGTTTCTTCGCGGCCTTGTTCGTTCCGTCGCCCGCGATTCGAAGACCGAATCGCTTCAGATCGCAGTCCGGTCCGAAGTGGCCCAAGATGTAGTTCGCCGAAAGCACGAGCAATCGCCGCATCTCACGATCGCCCGATTTCGTGATGGGCAATTGCGGGTTGCTGTTTCCGGAGTCCCGCTTGCGCGGGACAATTCCGAAGTACGCGCCCACGGAACGAGAGCGCTTGAAGCGCTTGGGATCGTCAACCGTCAGCACGAAACCCAGCGAAACATTCGGACCGACACCGGGAATGTGCTGCAGAATCTGCGTGACCGGGTACTGCTCCTTGCCGAGACGCACGATCTCCTTGTCGTACTGCTTGATCTGCTTGTTGAGCACATCGATCACTTGCAGCAAGGGTTTCAGCGCGGCCGAAAGCTCGGGCGGAATGGAGTCGTACGCGCGTATTCCAAAGCTCTCTGGTGAACACTGCGGGGCGCGCTGACCGTGCGTTTTCAAGACGCCGCGCACGTGATTGATCATGCTCGTGCGGTTTCCAACCATCTCGTTGCGAGCACGGTGAACAGCCAGGTGAGCCTGGGCTTCCGCCGAACGGTGCGTGATCGGCGCCAACCGCTTCGGATCGGTGCAGCCGACTTCCGCCAAGATCTGTGCGTCGGACTTGTCGGACTTGTTGTTGCTCTGCGAGATCGCTGGGACATGTCGCGGATTGGCAACCAGCACTTCGAGGCCCTGCTCGTGAGCGAGGCGGCTGATCCAGTGCGAGGGACCGCCGGCTTCGATCACCAGCCGGCAACCCTTCCACATCGCGAAGTGCTTCGTCAGATCCTCGCGCGTGTTCGCCAGCTTGCCCTTCGAGTGCGTGCGACCGTCGCCCAGAAGGACGTGGTAGTGCGAAACCCGATCGGAAAGGTCCAGCCCGATCGTCGTCGGAAGCTGAACGGTCGCGTGGGTGGGGATCGGGGACGCAGAAACGGTAGAGTGAGTCATGGTCGGCCTCCTTGTGGTTTGGGGTCTCAAGAAGACTCCTCCATACCACTGAGGCGCTTCGCGACCTCGCGCGGAGGCCGGCCTTCTCATCCCATCTGGCTCGGTACGGTCAAACTCGGACGAACGCCACCGCGCGAACCGCGAACCAGGAGGCCGCACTGCGGAGCATGCGTCGAATGCCGTTGCTCTTCTGCTTGCTTCGTTCTCTTCTTCTGCTTCGCGCTTCGTGAGGCGTGTTCAGCAGTGACTCGCGCTCGACGGTAAGTGCTGAATGGATGTCGAAGAACATCTCCCTCGCGACACCACTGCCCGCGAGGCAGATGGGAACGTCCCGGCAAACTGGGAAGCAACGGCATTCGACGCGTGCTTCGCAGCGCGGCCTCGGGAGAGGCGATTCGCGCTTCGTTCCGCGCATACCGCCTCTCCCGAGGTCAACAATGGGGTGGGGTCTGGTTGGGTGAGTTCGGTGTCGGTCTGGAAGCGTTGAGGGTTGGGGTTCGGTGTGGCTCGCGAAGTGTTGCGGGGCGGCGTTCGGTGTCGGACTTGAAGCGTTGATGGGTTGGGTTCGGTGTCGGTCTTGAAGCGTTGATGGGTTGCGTTCGATGCCGATCTCAAAGCGTTGACGGGCGTGACCCGGTGCCGGTCTGGGAGCGTGGACCAACTGCGATCGATGTCGGACTGGATCTCTGTCAGGCGCCTCCAACGCTTTCACGTGCTGCCCACGCCATCCGTTGGAATCGCGGGTGACCACTGGCGGCAGCAGTTTCGATTTCCCGCGTGCTGAAACGCCGGTGGACGACCGGCTCCGTATTCCTAGCCCTGTCGAGCCGTCTCGAACGTGATGCGGAACACGCTGCCTCCGCCCTTGCGGTCGAGCACCGCCACGCGCGCGCCCATGGCTGCGGATTGAAGTGCGACGAGGTGCAGGCCCAGTCCGGTGCCGCGCGCCGTGCGCGTCTTTTCGTTTCCGATGCGGTAGAAAGCGTCGAAGATCTTGGTGCGCTCCGAGTGCGGAATTCCCGGACCGCGGTCCATGACGTCGAGCACCACGTTGCCGGCCAGCATGTGCGTCTTCACCAGCAGCGGTTCGGCATTCGGGTCGTCGGTGGGAACACGCGCGTACTTGCGCGCGTTCTCGACGAGGTTCGAAACGATCGAGCGCACGCCTTCGGGGATGAGCATCACGAGCGGGAGGTCATCGCCGTATTCGAACGCGATGTCGAGGACACCGTCGGGGGCGAGGCTCGAGAGGGAAGAGGCCAGGCTCTCGACGACCGCATTCAAATCGTCCGGTTCGGGCGCGGTGCCGCGCTGGCCGAGTTGGCTCTTCTCGAGCACGTTTTCGACCAGCGTCTCGAGCCGCCCGGTTTCGCGCACGATGCGTCGGTAGTACTCCTTCAGCTTGTCCGGATCGTCGACCCAGCCGTCTTGCAGCATTTCGCCGTAGAGCTTGATCGCCGAGACTGGAGTGCGCAGTTCGTGCGTGACCGCGGCCACGAAGTTCTCGGTGCGACGTGCGGCTTCGAGATCGCGGTTCACGCTGCGCAGGAGCAGGATCAGCCCGGTCGCAAGCGACACGATCAGCATCGCGGCGACGCCCAGGAATCTCACACTCTGTGTGCGGAAGCGCGACTCCAGTTCCTTGACGTTGACGGCGACCTTGATTTCTCCGTAGACCTCGTTGCGCGGATCCTTCGTGGAGAACCCCAGGTCGCGCACCGGATGGATCGAGAACGACTCCAGGTTCGCCGCGAGTGGGTCCGCGGTGGCGTCCATCGGCACGAACTGTTGCGACAGACGCAGAACGCTGGCGGCCTTGGCGGCCGGCAATTCGCGGAAGAGCCAGTTGGGGTCGATCAAGAAACCTTGCCGGATGAGCACGTTGCTGCGCAGCTTCGCGAGGCACAGAGAGGCGCTGGAGAGGCGCGTGTCGCCGTCGATCGTCACTTCACGCGATGCGACGAGGCGCGGAGTTCCGTCGGTCTCGCGGTAGAAGTGCAGCAGGAACTTCGACAGGTAGATCGGGCGCTTCTCGTGCTGCAATCGGCGCAAGACAGGCAGTTCATCCGCGACGCAGCCTTGGTCGTTCTCGTCGGCCAGATTCAGGGCCAGAACGGGCAGCGTCAGTGAGTCGTCGCGCGTATTGAACAGGCGCGAGAACAAGGACGGCATCGTGCCCATGCGCGTCTCGCTGCGTTGGATGTCGAGTGCGGCGTACGTGATCGCGTTCTTGATCTCCTCTTCCTTCGCACCCGACTGACGCGAGCCGAGGATCACGCGCGGCAGGCGCCCCGTCGTCGTATCGCCGGCGGTGTAGCTGAACCAGCCCAGGATGCCGCGCGGGGTCGGGCCGACCTTGAGCGGCGAGGGCAGGAAATTCACCTCACCGCCGATGTTGCCGGGCGGAAAGTAGGCGGCGCGATACTCGTAGAACGGGCGCGCTTCCTCGCGCTCGACGAGTTCCTTCAGCGAAGACTTGATCGCGTCGCGCAGACGACGCGTCGCGTCCTGTGCATCCGACGGCACGACAGCGAGCATGGTCTCGTGGTCGATGACCAATTGACGCCAGTGCAGTCCGCCGAGCACAAGCGTCGGCAATACCAACAAAACGCCGTACAGCGCGAGAGCGGTGCGTTTGGTCCCTAGAGTCAGCTGAACCACACGTCCTCGCGTGGTCTCAACTGAACCAGCGGTAGCCCTTGCCGCGTACGGTTTGGATCAGTGTCGGCTCCGCCGGATTGGGCTCGACCTTGCGCCGCAGGCCGACGATGTGGATGTCGACCGTGCGCGTCTCGACGTTGGCGCTCTTGTAGTGCCACACGTCGAGCAGCAGATCGTCGCGCGTGACGACGCGATGACGGTTGCGAATGAGGTAGTCCAGGATGTCGCCCTCACGCGGCGTCAATTGAATGACGTTGCCGTCGCGATGCACCTCGAGCCGCGCCAGGTCGACACTGATGCCGTCGGGCAGTTCCAGTTGCGGGGGCGGAGCCGTGTCCATCTCGCGTCTACGGAACTGGGCTTCGACGCGCGCGACGAGTTCGCGCGGCGAGAAGGGCTTCTTCATGTAGTCGTCCGCGCCCAGTTCGAAGCCCTGGATCAGGTCCGACTCGCTCGCGAGCGCCGTCAAGATCACGACGCGCACGTCGCGTCGTTCCTTGCGCAGCGTGCCGAGGATCTCGAGACCGCCCATGCCCGGCAGCATCAAGTCGAGCACGATCAGTTCAGGTTGGTCCGTGCGGATCTGGTCGAGCGCCGTCGGTCCGTCGTGCACGACCTGGACTTGGAATCCGGCGTGTTCGAGGGCGTCCTTGACGCCGAAAGCCAGCGCCTCCTCGTCCTCGACGACGAGCACGCGATGAGCCTGCGAAACGGGGCGGGGGGGCGTTGCGGGGTTGGTCATGGGGTCTCCGACGCGAATGACTTGCGGTTCTGGAAGGCTTGGGGCGCCTGGCCGGGCGGGCACGGGAGCGGAGATGGGGTCTGGGTGCACGCCTCGTGTCCTATCCCGATACGCGATTCCGGCTTCGATCGAACAGACGCCCCTCGGTAAAACTCCTACCCAGGTCGTAGCAGGGCCGTCGAGACGGACCTTAGCAGCGACTTTCCCGCGCGGCAAATCCACTCACTTATCGGCCGGCGGCGTCGGTTCCGTGAGCAGCAAGGCCTCGATCGTCGAGTCCATCAGGTTGTTCGGATTGTCGTTCCAGCGCAGATTCCCCGCGCGATCGATCAGAACCGCGTCGGGGATGCCGCTTGCGCCGTAGGTGCGCGCGGGCGATCCGTCGGTCATCATCACGGGAAAGCGAATGCCGTTTTGCACGAGGAACGAGCGCACGGATTCGACCGTCTGCCCTTTGCTGGAGTCGACGATCCCGATCCAGCGCACGTTGAACGGTTCGTAGCGCTTGTGCAGGTCGATGATGAAGGGGCGGATCTTCTCGCAGTTTTCGCACCAGGTCGCGAAGAAGTACAGGACCACGACTTCGCCGCGCTCGGCCGCGATCGAGGTCGGCTTGCCCTGGATCCAAGACAGAGCCGTCACGGGAGGCGCGGGCTTGTCGAACATCAGTGCGCGCTGCGTGTAGGTCTTGACCGACTCGATCTCGGGCCCGGTAGGAAACTCCTTGGCGTAACGGCGCAAATCGGCCAGCGCCGCCTGAGTGTCGAGTCGATTGCGGTACACCGATGCGCGCTTCTCGAGCGCCTTCGGAACGTACTTCAGGTCTGCTTTCCAGGTGTCGAGCACGAGCGTGTACTCGGCTTCGGCGCCCGGCATGTCGTCCATGAAGAACTTGGTGGAGCCGCGCATGTACTGCGCACGCGCACTGTAGGGCGAAGCACCGAGCGCCAGCACGCGGTCGAAGTTCGCCAGTGCCTTGCCGAAAGCTGCGTCTGATTCGGGCGAGTTGCGCAACAGCACGAGCTTCGACCTGCCGTCCGAGAACCAGCACACGCCCGCTTCGGTCAGCCCTTCGGGGAAGCGCGGCGCGTCGGAATTCGCAGCTGACCAGGCTTCGAATGCGGCAGCCGCTTGCGGGTAGGCGGCCTTGGCCTTCAACGCCTGCGCCGCGTTCCACGCAGCGTCTCCCGCCTGCGCCCCGGCGAATGCGAACGGTAGCGTCAGACAGGCCAGGGTCAGAGTCGTGATGCCGATGGAGATCGATTGTTTCATGCGCGCCGAGTTCTCAATTTTCTTCGGGGATTCCTGCACTTCGAAAGTGTAACAGAGACGGCGTGGTCCGCGCCCTTCAGGCGTCGTCGGCCGCGGCCATGATGCGAATTCGAAAAAACCTGCTGCGCACGATCCTGACACTCGCAGTCCCGCTCCTCTTGGCCGAACGACTCGTCGCCGGGGATGCGCAGGACTCTTCGTTTCGGACCGCGGTCACGCGTTACCTCTCCAGCTACGAGGCCCGCTATCTCGTGCACCATCGCGCCCTCGAGGCTGCCCGCTGGCGCGTCCTCGCGGATGGTGGTGCGGATCGGAGTGCACTGCAGGCCTTGAACGAGGCCGAGTTCGCGTTCGCCGCCTTCGTCGGCAGCATCGAGAACATCGAACTCTCGCGTACCTACCTGCGGCGTGTCAAAGAATTGCCCGAGGTCGAGCAGCGCGAACTCGCGCGCATCAGCTATCTCGCGGCCGGATCCTCCGACATCGTGTCCGACCTCGTGGAGCAACGGTTGGCGACCAACGCCGCGGCTCTGGACGCACTGCGCTCACAGAACTACGTCCTCCTTGAACACGCGGTCACGCGAGCCGAAATCGACCGTATTCTGTGGGACGAACTCGACCTCGCGCGGCGACGCGCCGCCTGGGAGAGTCGCTTCGGCGCGGGGCGTTCCCTGCGCGAAGCGCTCGTGCGCTCGCGCTGGCTCTCGAACGAGACGGTGCGCTCGATGGGCAGCGGCGACTATTTCTCGTACCGCGCGCGCGACTACGGCCTGTCGGTTCAGGAACTGCAGCGCCAGATCGACGGCATCTTGCGCGAATTGCGACCGCTGCAGACACAACTGCACACCTTCGTGCGCTACGAACTGGCGCGCCTGTACGAGATGCCCGTGCCCGACTTGATTCCGGCGCACTGGCTGCCGGAATACGACGGCGCGGACTGGTCCGGGATTGCGCCGTGGATCGGTTTCGTCCCGCTCGCCGAACTCGACCTGGCGTTGGAGTCCGAATCGCCGCGCGAACTCGTCGAACGTGCCGATCGCCTGTGGGTCAGCCTGGGATTCGATCCGCTGCCGTCGACCTTCTACGAACGCTCGATCCTGGGCACGAAAACTGGTTTGCAGAGCACTGCGCCCGCCGTCCGCCACATCGACGGCAACGGGGACGTGCGTGCTTTCGTCCCGTCGACCTTCGGCGCACGCGGTCTGCGCGCTGCCTTGGGCGTCGTCGGGGAAGCTCAGTGCGCGCTGTCGACCGTGCGGCCTGATGTGCCCCTGATCTTGCGCACCGGAGCCAATCGCGTCTTTCACGCAGCGCTGGGCGGCGCGGTCACGCACGCAGCCATGCGATCCAGGAGTCTGCGCTCCTCCGGTCTAGCTGTCGGCGCGGGGAACGACGACTCGATTCCCCGCTTGCTGTCCGAAGCGTTGGCGTTGGTGATGCCGATCGCGTACTCGGGCGGGACGCTGTGCCGTTTCGAGCGTGAGATCTACCGCGATCGCATTGCTCCGGAAACCTGGAACACGCGCTGGTGGCAGATCGCGGGTCAGTACCAGGGCATTGCGCCTCCCGCTCCGCGCGACGAGCGCTGGTGTGATCCCGCCGCGATCGAGAGTCTGTTCCGCGCGCCGGCGGAGGGTTACGACAGAGCTCTCCAAGAAGTGATCGCGTTCGAGCTCTACGATCACGTGGCGCGCAAACTCCTGGACCGGGATCTGCACGCAGCGGACGCCTACGGCCGGACCGAACTGGGAGAGTTCATCGAATCGATCGCGCGCTTCGGCGCCACGGTCGATTGGCGCACCAAGCTGCGCCAGAAGCTCGGCTACGAGCTCTCGACGCGTGCGATCGTGGACTACTTCGCGCCGCTCTACGACTGGCTCGAGCGCCGCAACGCGGGCCGCGCTCCCACGTTGCCCGGTTTGTGAAACGCGAAGATCGGCGCATGCGTGTTGTCCCGAACACTGTCCGCCGCGCAAGCCGCTTGAGGATGGCCGTTCTGATCGCGGCTTTGCTGGTCGCAGTGTGGTTCACGTTCGAACCGGCGCTCGCCGCCGGTTTCGTCAACTGGGACGACGGCGCGAGCATCGTCGAGAACACCGCTTTTCGCGGCTTCTCGGCTGAGCACCTGCGCTGGATGTTCACGACGACCTACATGGGTCCGTACCAACCGCTCTCGTGGCTGAGTCTCGCGCTGGACCATGCCGTCGGTAGATTGGACCCCGCGGTCTACCACCGCACCAACCTGATCTGGCACGCAGTGGGGACGATCGCACTGTTCTTCCTGGCGCGGCGCTTCTTCGGACTGTTGCCGGGATTCACTCGTGCTCCCGGGCTCGAGACAGGCACGGCATTCGTCGCGGCTCTCCTGTTCGCGCTCCATCCGCTGCGCTGCGAATCGGTTTGCTGGGTGACGGAGCGTCGCGACGTTCTCAGCGCGCCGTTTTTCTTCCTCAGTCTGTACGCCTGGATCGGCTACGCGACCGCACCACGCGGCACAGGGCGCCGTGACTACGGGTTGGCGCACGTCCTGCTCGTGTTGTCGCTCCTCGCCAAGGCATCGGCGATCATCATGCCGGCGTTGCTTCTGCTGCTCGATCTAGGTCCCTTGCGCGCGGCAGCTCGCGAGCGCGGTTGGCGCACCGCGGGACTCGAGAAGTTGCCCTCGCTCGCCATCGTGTCGGTTTTCGCGATCATCGCCTGGCGCGGTCAGGCGGTCGATGCAGCGATGGCGCCGACCGAGTTGCACACCCTGACCACACGCACGATCCAAGCCGGTTACGCCGCCTGTTTCTACGCGGTGCGCAGCGTGTGGCCCGTCGGTCTGAGTCCCATCCATCCCATGCCGCCGATCGAGCGTTTCTACGACGCGGCGCTGCTCCTGCCTTTCTTCGTCACGCTCGTCACGACCTTGCTCGCGCTCCTCTTCTGGCGCAGGCGATCGGCCGCCGCGTGGAGCTGGTGCGCTTTTCTCGTCATCCTCGCGCCGGTGAGCGGGCTGGCGCACAGCGGTCCGCAACTCGTGGCCGAGCGCTACACGTACCTGGCTTGTGTGCCCTTCGCGCTGCTCGCGGCCGGCGCGCTCGCGGCCCTCAGCCTCGAGAGGCGTGCACTCGCGCTGACTCTCGCCGCGGTCGTCCTCGGATCGCTCTGTTGGAAGTCGCGTGAACAGTCGCGCATCTGGATCGACACCCAGAGTCTGTGGCACCACGCCTTGTCGGTGGATCCGGACAACAACGTCGCGCTCGAGAACCTGGGCGTGTACGAATTGGAACTCGCGCAAAAAGTCCGCGACCCCGCGCGGTCCTTGGAACTCTTGCGGAGCGCGCGCGCACGCCTGGAGCGCGCCGCCCTACTGCGGGCCGAGCCGCGCCGTCTCTTCAGTCTGGCTGCGACGCACGTGAGGCTGGCCGAGAGCGAGCCCACGCGTCGCGCGGAACACGTCGCGTCGGCGGTGCGCTGCGCGGGTGAGGCGCGTGCTCTGGCGGCGGCCAGGCAGCGGCGCGTGGAGCCGCGCTGGGCGCTGATTCACGCCGTGGCGCTGTACAACGCCAATCGCCGGGCGGAGGCTGCGCCTTTGGCCGAGGAAGCGTACGCAGGGATGCCGCGCGACGCCGAGGTCGCCCGCCTCGTCGGCAACTTGCGACTCGAGACGGGGCGCGTGCAGGAAGCACTGGCGCTCTTCGAGTCGCTGGCGCGCGCCGATCGGGACAACAGCCTGTGGTGGTACGAGATCGCACGTGCTCACGAGCGCGCAGGCGACGCGCAGAAGTCGCGCGAAGCGGCTCGCGAGGGGCGACGCCTGGCGGACAAGATCTTCGGCGCCAGGGCTGTGGAATTGTCCTGGTACGCCGAACTCGTGCGGCGCAGCCAATGAAATGCGCGAGGCCGAACCCGGGTGAACCGGATTCGGCCTCGTTCGAGGAATCAGCTGAGGCGCGTGGACCCGCAGCGCGGATCAGGCGCCCCGCAGATCAGGGCGTCCAGACGACCTGGTAACCGTTCGACAGGTTGTACGTCGTCGGGTTGCAGAAAGTCGGGTCGCCGTCGCGGTACCAGATCTGGTACGTGCGCACACCCGGCGCCGCGACGAGGCCCTTGACGGACACCGAAGGATCGGTGACGCCCGGGTAGGACGACGCACCACCGGCGTTGAAGAGGATGCCGAGGCGCGTGATCGTGCCGCTGACACACAGGAGTCCGTCACCGAAGGCGAGGCCAGGATTCTGCGCGGTGCCCTGGAAGTAGAGCGCCGGGCCGTTCGGCATGCCGCTGCCGTTCAAGGCCAGCGAGTCCGCGCTGATCGACGCCGTGCCGCTGACGCCGATGATGGCGCTGGTGAGCAGGGAGTTCGCGCAGCCGCCGCCGACGACACCGTTGTTGCCGCAGGGGCAGATGACGCCCGTGCCGTCGCCGAAGCAGTACGGCGTGTTGATCGGCAGGCCCGAACCGGGGACCGGCAGACCGACCGCAGTGGCCGAGCCGCCCGAACGGAAGAGGCCGATGTTCACGTTGCCCGAGATGGGCGGCGCGTCGGCGTCGAAGCGGAAGTTGTAGGTCGTGCTCCAGCGCAACGCGTTGGCGTTGGCGTTCGCAGCGAACGTGCTCGTGCTCCACTCGACGTTGGTGGAAGTCTTGACCGAGGGCCAGTCGGTGCCGTCGTAGGGCTCGCCGCTGTGGTAGTTGACGTCGTGGAAGTCCACGTTCGTCACGGTCACCGTGTTGTCGGCCGGAACTTGGACGAGGCGCGCCGAATCGTGGCTGTTCATGTTGAATACCGCGTACTCGTAGTGCCACAAGCCGCCGCCGATGTCGGTGGCCTTGCCGCCGACGAGGAAGCGTCCGTCGCCGGGGACGTCGACCGTCACGAGCGTGACGCCCGTATCCATCAGCGGCCAGCGCTCGATGGCTGCCTGCTCGCGGTTCGTCGTACCCGTGAACGTGCCCGGGAAGCCGCCGCCGCTGATCGCACCGACCGTGAACGGACGGTTGCTGTAGTTGTTGTACTTGTTGGCGTCCGGCTCGTCCGTGCAGATGTAGACGACCTCAGCCAGGTAGGAGGCTCCGGCGTTCAGGGCCGGGTCCATGTCGGCATTCTCGACCTGCGTGCGCTTGTAGATCGCGTTACCGGTCGACTGCCAATTCAAGACGTAGGGGTAGGGGTAGACGCCCGACCAGGCCTGGATTTCCGAGCGCGGGCCCAGGTTCGACTGCTGGCCGTTGAGGCTCGCGCTGTAGGTGTCGGTCGACCACAGGCCGAGCCAATCGCACGAGCCGTTCGGCGTCGGCGTCTGGCCGCAGTTGCTGGCGTCCGCGGCGCAGAAGCCGTGCTTCAGCCAGCTCAGGCCGATCTGCTCGAAGCGCGTCGCGCCGGCGACGGTCTTGAAGCGGTAGAACTGGGTACCGATGACCGGGTGCTGGTTGCACGTCGGACCGCCGGTGGTGCAATCGATCCAGATCGCGTCGGTCGTGCCGATGTTGCACGAGACGGTCGTGACCGAGTAGCCCGTGATCGTGCCGACCGTGCCGTTCTTCGTGAACGTGCTGCCGATCGTGCTGACGATGACGTCGGGACCCGCGACCGAGAGTGCCGAGGAGGCGACGACCGGCTGCTGTTGCGCGGGCGGCGTGATGGAGACGCCTTGGCCTTGCGCGCGCGCGCCGATCAGGGTGAAGGCACCCGCGACGAGCGACTGCGGTCGGCGTGCACCGCGCAGACCGAGTTCGTCGGCCATGGCTTCGTGCAGCAGGAATTCGCCGGACAGGGCGATGTCGCCGTTGTCGAAGGTCTTGAGCGCCGTCGCTTCGTCTGCGAAGCGGAACACGGGGCGACCCGCGAGGTCGCCGGTGGTGGCGTAGAACACCCAACCGTCGGCGTCGTTGCGCAGCGACAATTCGCCGATCGCGAGCGGGCTGTCGGATTGCTCGCCCATCACGAGTTCGCCGCGTCCGTGGACGAGCGGCGACGACGAGAGCTCAGCACCGTCGGCGTTGGCCGACGAAATGCCGCGCACGGTCAGGAGCTGCGGACGATCCGTACGCGCGCCGCGCGGCGCGACCAGCGTGCTGAGCGGCAGACCGGTGTCGGCGGGGGTGTAGACGAGGATCTCGCCGGAGAGAAGGAAGGTGTTCGGTTGCGTTGCCGCGGACGGCGAGGCGACGGCAACCGATGCCAATACAGATGCACTGAGCATCCAGGCGAACTGATTCATGATCCGAAACCTTTCACGAGAGAGAGAATGGCGCCCGGACCGCCTGAGAGCGGCAAAGGTCCGCGGCACTGTGAGAGCGCTCTACTCTAAGGGTATGCCGAGGTTTCGATTGTCGCAACCTCTTGAAAAAACAGCGCTTCTGCGGCGCTCACGTCAGCTGCTCAGACCGCACTTCGGCGCTCACGCTTTCCATACACACGGCTCGCGCAGGGCCTGCGCGCCGAAAACAATTCCGGCCGAGGGTTTAGGAAAACCCCCGGCCGGACAATTCGATTCTCCGTAGTTTCTACGGAACCCAGGTCACGCTGACTCCGTTGGTCAAATTGAACGTGCTCGGTGTGCAGAAACTGCCGGCGTCCCTGAACCACTGCTGGTAGTAGTGAGTCGCACCCGCGATGGCGCCGCCCGCGACCGAGATCAACGGGTCCGCGCCGCTCGGGAACGTGGAAGCGCCGGCGGTCGAGAACTTCACGCCCAGGCGGATGATGGCGCCGCCTGCGCAGAGGAGACCGTCACCGAAGGGGCCACCCGCACCGCCCGCCAGCGGAGCCGAGCCTTGGAAGTAGAGCCCCGGCCCGTTCGGCATCCCGGTCGTCGTGACCGAGAACGTGTCCGCGGAAATGCGCGCGATTCCGGCGCCCACCAGGTTGGCGCCCGCCGGATTGAGCGAGTGCGCGCAGCCGTTGCCGGCGGCGCCGGCGTTGCCACACGGACAGGCAGAGCCCGTTCCGTCACCGAAGCAGTAGGGAATCCACAGCTTGTCCGGCACCGGCAGGCCGACCGCCGTCGCGATCCCGCCCGAACGGAACAACCCGATCTCGATGTCACCTACCGTCGGACCGACATTGGCGTCGAAACGGAAGTTGTAGGTCGTGCTCCAGCGCAGTGCGTTGGCATTTGCATTCGTGAAGAACGGGCTCGTCGCCCACTCGACGTTCGACGAGTTGCGCACACCGGGCCAGTCCGTGCCGTCGTACGGCTCGCCGCTGTGGTAGGGGACGTCGTGGAACCCGATGCTGCCGCCGTTGACGTTGACCGAGACATCGACGGGCACTGTGATGCGCTGGGCGGAGTCGTGGCAGTTCATGTTGAACACGGCGTACTCGTAGTGCCACAGGTTGCCGCCCAGGTCCGTGACCTTGGCGCCGACGTAGAACCGACCGTCGCCGGGCACGTCCACCGGCACGATCGTGACGCCCGGATCGAGGATCGGCCAGCGTTCGAAGGCTGACTGTTGCCAGATCGTCGAGCCCGTGAATTCGAGGTTGTACTGGCTGCCCGTCAGCGCGCCGACCGTGACTGCGCGGTTGCTGTAGTTGTTGTAGCGGTTGGCTTCGGGCTCGTCCGTGCAGATGTACACGACGTCGCACAGGTACTGCGCGCCCGCGTTCTGTGCCGGATCCAGATCAGCGGTCTCGATCTGGCAACGCTTCCAGATCGCGTTGCCCGTCACGCCCCAGTTCAACTGGTAGGGGTAGGGGTACAGCCCTGTCCAAGGGTTGATCTCCGAGCGCGGACCGCAGCCGGTCTGGCTCGCGTTCAATCCCGAACCGTACGTGTCGGTCGCGAAGAGACCCAGCCAGTCGCAGCTGCCGTTCGGGGTGTACGGAGTGCCGCAGTTCGGCGCGTCGGCCGCGCAGAATCCGTGCTTCAGCCAACTCATGCCGATCTGCTCGAAGCGCGTCGCGCCGGCGACGGTCTTCAGGCGGTAGAACTGCGTGCCGATGACCGGGTGCTGATTGCAACTTGCACCTCCGGTCGTGCAGTCGATCCAGATCGCGTCTTGCGTGCCGATGTTGCACGAGACGGTGGTCACGGCCCACGCGCCGATCGTGCCGACGACACCGTACTCCGTGAGGGATCCGCCGATCGTGCTCACGACTACGTCCGGGCCTGCGACCGAGAGGGCCGAGGAGGCCGTCACCAAGGCGGTGCGCGGTGCGACGGAAGGCGGCGTGCTGAACAGGCCGGGGTAGCTCGAGGCATGCAGCGTCGTCGCTCCGACGATGAGTGAGTGCGGCGGTGCGATCAGTCCCAACTCGGCCGCCATCGATTCGTCGAGCACCAATTCACCGCTGATCGTGAACTCCAATTCGGACAGGCGCTTGATCGACGCCGAATCCGGCGCGATCACGAAGATCGGGCGCGCCGCCAATTCGCCTTGTGAGCCGAAGAAGGTCCACAGTCCGTCTTGGACGTGCAGCGACAATTCGCCGATCTCGAGCGGGTTGGCCGAGCCTTCTCCCATGACGAGCGCCGCGCGTCCGCTGGCCAACGGGCCGGAGTCGAAGCGCGAGAGGTCGTCGCTGGCCGAGGATTGACTGGTCACGCGCAACAGCAGTTCGCTGTCCGTGCGCGCACCGCGCGGCGCCACGACCGTGGACTCCGCGAGACCGCTCACGCGCGGCGAGTAGACCAGGATCTCACCAGACACGACGTAATTACGCAGCGGGTTGCTTTCGTTCGCGGGCTGTGCGAACGCGGACGGTGCCAGAGCAGTGACCGCGCACAACAGCAAAGTGCGTTGCAGCATGATTCGGACCTTTCGAGAGAACTGGGGCGCACGACATCCCGGCGTCGAAGGGGACGCGGCATCGGGGCGCGGCGGAATCGTCCCCTTGAGGCTATGCCAACCGGCCGGGCTGCGCAATCTCAGCGGCCTGGAGGGGGCGTGACGTGCTCGCGCAGCAGCGCCGCCTCGGCCGTGCGGCCCAGGGCAGCGAGCAGTTCCGCCAGCGAGAGGCGCAGATCGGTGCGATCCGGGGCCAACCGCAGGGCTTCACGCATATGCGTCAGCGCACGCTCGCCTTCGCGGTTCGCCCACAGAGCCTGGGCGCAAAGCGCGTGTGTGTCAGGGTCATTCGGGTTGAGTGCCAGGGCCAATTCGAACTGCTCGATGCCCTCGGAAAGGCGGCCGCTCTGACACAACATTCCCGCCAGATTCTCGCGCGCTTCGATCGAATCCGGATTGAACTCGAGCGCGCGCCGGAAGGCGCGGATCGCCGCCTCGATCGAACCGACGCGTGCATTCGCGACGCCTTGATCGAAGACCATGCGCGCGAAGCTCACGCGGCCTTCGCGGCGCAGTTCCATTTGTTCGCGCGCCGCGATCACGAAGCCCGACAAGACGAGAAGCATGACCGCCGCGAAGAGGACCCCGGATGCGCGCCAGGCACCGTTCTTCTTCAGCGCGACGCGTTGGAGGCTGACGTCGCTGCGTGCGAGCATCCGCACGGCCTGCACGAGCGCCCAGGCGAACAAGACCGCCAGCCCGAGCGCGAACAACAAGGGCACGAGGCCGTGCAACCCGCGGAAGGCGAGCAATGCCGCCAGGAACGCGGCGCCCAGCAGAAACTCCTCGACCAACGAGTATTCGCTCTTCGCGCGTGCCTTGCCCTTGAACACGAACATCACGAGCAGCGAGAAGATCGTGAGCGTCGCGATCAACCGCCAGTCCGGCGGATTGACGTAGGCTGCGACCTCACCGTTGAAGGCCGAGAGCGCCGTGAACGTCGCGGCGGTGAACGCAGCCGTGAGCGCCCAGCGCAGCGTGGCTCCACCGGGTTGCGGCTTGACCGGCGTGCGCTGCGCCGCGACCAGAGCCGGCGCGCCGAAGCCGACGTAGAGCGCGTCCTTGGGACACACACTGACGCAGTCGAGACACTTCATACACCCCGGATCGACGACCATTTTGTAGTCGCGCACCTCCTGGTGAACCTTGACGTTCGACGAGCACACGGCCGTGCAATGTCCGCAACCCTCGCACGCGTCGGTGACGCGAATGCGCACGGGCGCCACTTGATCGACCACGCCGAAAATCGCGCCGTAGGGACAGCCGTAGGTGCAGAACCCCTTCGCGCCCAGGAAGTACACGACGACGAAGCCGCACACGGCGAACGTCGCGATCGCGACCGGAATGGAGGGAAACGTGCGCCAGAAGTCCTCCGTGTAGAGGTGCAGGGTGGGGCTCGGCGCCTCGGCCCCGGCGAGCAGCCGGTGCGCGATCGGCATCAAGAACATGTACGTGAACGCCAGCCACGGCACGCTGCGCAGGATCCCCAAGTTCACGAGTCGCGGTCGGATGCCGACCTTCATCATCAACCAGCGACAGAAATCCTGCAGCGCCACGACGTGACAGGCCCAACCACAGAACCAGCGGCCGAGGATGAGCGTCGAAACGATCGTGAGCGCGAAGAAGATCAGACCCGCATTGACGATGCCGCGCGTGCTGAACTCCATGGACTCGCTCGGCTCGAGCGGAGAGAGCGTGCTGCCCGTCGTGCTCCAGTGCAGCAGGTGCGCAGCGATCGCGACGTGCACAAGGATCAACGCCAGCGCGCGCCAACGTCCGGCCTTGGACGCGCGGATCTTCGGCGGCGGGCGAGACGCGGCGGATTGTCCTTCGTCCGCTTCGGGGTTCTTGATGCACGAACTCATGGCGCTTCGAACTTGGGAGTCTAACAGCCGCCGTGCCCGGCACTCGTTCGCCGCCTTTGGGCCGTCGCCATTTTCGACGAGCCCGCAGATGTAGGCCCGTGGTCAAGCGCACCGAGCCCCGCTCGCCCCACGCGCCGCTCTGCAACGCATCGAAACGGACACTGAATCCAACCCATCAACGCTCCCAGTCCGACACCAAACCCCGACTCTCAACACTTCCAGTCCGACACCGAACAAACCCCGCAACGTTTCCATACCGACACCGAACGCCACCGCGCAAATCGCGAACCCCGAGGTCAACAATGGGGTGGGGTCGACTGGGTCGGGTTCGGTGTCGGATTGGAAACGTTGCGGGGTTGCGTTCGATGTCGGACTGGAAACGTTGAGGGGCGGGGTTTGGGGCCGGTCTGGAAGCGTTGCGGGGTTGGGTTCGATGTCGCTCGCGAAGTGGTCCGCGGCTGGTACCTGTTTCAGTCTTGAAGCGTCGAGGGGCGGGCATTGGTGTTCGACCGGATGCCTTGCGAAACGGCAATCCCCGCCGCCCCGGCAGCGTCGCGTCGCGGAAATCCAACTACAGTCTGGTCCCTCGATTCCCTGCCGCGCCCTCAGGGCGTGAACACCACCGACAGACCGTTCGTCAAGTTGAACGTCTCCGGCATGCAGTACGTCGCCGCGTCCCGGTACCAGACTTGGAAGTTGAAGGTCGAGCCGGAGGAAATCTGGGCCGCTCCGCCGATCGACTGCGAGAGTGCGACGAAACCCGGCCCGAAGTTCGCATTGCCGAGCAGGTCGGCCGGTGCGATGGCGAGGCGGTGGATCGTCGGTCCCACGCAGCGCAGCCCGTCGCCGAACGGTGCGAGCGTCTGAGCCGGACCCATGAAGATCAGGCCGATGCTGAACGGTGGGAGTTGGGTAGCCAGCATCTCCAGATCGTCGGTTGCGACGCTGGTCGTCCCGAAGCCGCACAAGAGGCCACCCAGGCCCGTGTTGTTCTTGCAGCCTGCAGTTGCGTCGTCATTGCCGCACGGTCCCAGCGGTGCCGGGCAGTAGCAGTAGCGCGTGTAACTCTGCTCGCACTCGTCCGGAATGCCGTTCGCATTCGTGTCGCTCGAATAGCCGACCGCGATGTCCTCGGCGTCGTCGCGCCCGTTCATGTTGCAGTCGATGTAGGGCTCGCGCGAGCTGCCCAATGCGTCCAATTCGTCGCCGAATGCGGTCATCGCGCCGCGCTCGGTCCGGAGGCCCAGGCGCTCGGCCGGAATGAACATGCGCGGCGCGGAGCCGGGGGTGGCGGGCGGGGCGAGGATGTCACCCGGTTCGATCGGGATTCCGAACAAGCTGTCCGCGACGCCGATGATCGCCGAACCGCGTCGCACCGAGAAGAGCAGCATGTCCGTAGCGCCCGTGAGCCAGTCGTAGAACACGATCGAAGGCTGGTAGACGCCGTCGCCGTTCTCGGTCAGGAGCAGCGCATCCAAATCGTCGAGCGTGGGATGCAATCCCAGCAGCGCCGAGTTGGCGTAGGTCGTGATCGGTCCGCCCGCGACATTGCGCTGCAGCACGGCGCTGGGGAAGACGCCGTTCAGCGCGGCCGAGTTCGAACCTGCTTGCAGGGTCAGCGGATCGACGAGCGCGCCGTCGAGGGAGAAGTAGATGACTGCATTGGCCGCAGTCGGAACCTGTGCGATCGCGAGGCTGTCGAGGTCGTCGAAGGGTCCGCCCTGCGGTGGTTCGCGCAGACCCAGACCGCGGTAGCGCTTGCCCATGACGTTCGGCAACCCGTTGCCGTCGAACATGCCGATGCTCTGGCCCGGAACGACGGGCAAGGGCAGCGGTCCTGCGATCGTGCCGACGATCGTGAATACGTCGGCCGCCGCCTCATTCGCGCCCAGTGCGCCTTCGCTGAATACGCTCGGCGCAAGACCTGCGCCCGGAATGCCGCGCGCGTAGCGATCGACCGAGAAGAAGATGCGCGCGCGGTTCGGCGCGCCCGGCGGCAGCAAGTTGTTGAAAGGCGCGTCGTTTCCAAACGAGAAGGCGTCGGTTTCGATGCCGCACGCGATGCCGGCCGGGTGGCCGACACAGACCGAGTAACCCGCGAGGCCCAACTGCGCGCCGTTGAAAGTCAGCTGCGGCGCCGGCATCGGTCCGAACGTCGGTGCCAGGAACGGAGCGCGCAAGAGATCGGCCTCGGTGATCGGCACGACGGTGGCCGTGTCCGGTGTCGCGATCGTCCCGCCGCGGTAGTCGATGCCGAATACGACCTGTGATTGCGCGCGAGCGTCGGGAGCGAGACAGGCGGACGCCGCGAGCGCCAGCGGGACGAGCTTCAGCGCTCCGGCGCGTTCACCAACCAAGGATACGTGCTTCATGATGGGATCGACAGGCGCTGATCGGCGTGCCATGCGTGTCAAGGTGTGAGCCAGTGGCAAGGTTACTCCCACCTGTGAAAGTGGGCAAACCCTGGAGATGTACGAGGAGAGGACGCGACCGGACGGGTTTTGGTTCCGCTTCGATTCATCTCATTCGAAGAACTCGAATGGGTCCGATCGAATCGCTTCTACGGAGTGATCCGAGGGCCTGTGTCGTGGAAAGAATACTCGGAAAAACCAGTTCTGATCAGCGGTACTCGAGCGGCCAGGCCAGTTCACGTTCACGGCGCGTCGACCCTTCGTGCAGGGGGGGGAGTGCGCGCTTGTGGGCCGCGGGCAACGGATCGATCGGCCAGACGCACACACGGCCGTCCTGGCAGCCCGTGATCACACGTTCTTCGCCCAGGGCCCCCGACGTGGCGACACACAGGACCGCGCTCGCGAAGTGCTCGCGTCGCAAAAGCGGCAGACCGTCACGCGATTTCCAGATGCGCACCGAGCGATCCTTCGACGCGGTCAGCACCAGTTCGGCGCTCTCCGAGTAGCACGCGCTCGTGATGTCGTCGGTGTGGCTGCTGCGTGGAAAGCGAGTGGAGTCGTCGACGAAGGAGATCGAGCGCACAGCGCCTCCGCCCCAAGGCCCCGTCGCCAGGGCGCGCAGTCCGTCGCGGCTGAAGCACACATCACGGAATCGGAAGACGAAGGCGCCTTCCATGGTGCTCGCTCCGGTCGTCGCCGAGAAACAGCGCAAGCGCTGATCGCCACAGCCGACGGCGAGCTGGTCGACGCCCGGGCGGAAGGCCAGAGCGACGGCGCCGGTCTGATTCGCAGGCTTGGAACGAAAGGCGATCGTGCGCACGAGGCTGCCGTCGGCGACGGAGTGCAGACGGATTTCATTGCGTTCGTCAGCCAGGGCGATCCACGTGCTGTCGAGCGAGAACGCGACCGCTTTGCCGTTGTGCAGATCACCGGGCACGACGATCGGCCCGTCGTCGGTGTCCGCGCCCCACAAACGCGCTTTGCCGTCCGCGCACACGGTGGCGAAATGCGCGCCGTTCGGCGCCAGCGCACACGCGATCAGGCTCGACGGGTGGCGCGCGAAGTCGCGCAAGGGCTTGCCGTCGTTTGCATCCCACGTGCGGGCCTCGACGCCCTCTCCGACGGTGAGCACCACGCGACCGTCGGCGCTGTAGGCGGCAGCGCGCAGCGCCGTCGGATGCTCCAGGCGCGCGACTTCCGTGCTGAACGCGGACCCCGAACGCGGGTCTACGTTCCAGATGCGCGCGGTCTTGTCGACGGAGGCGGTCAGTGCACGCGTGCCGTCCGGCGCGAAGACGGCACTGCGCACGGCGCCCGAATGGCCGTGCAGGTCGAACATGTCGTCGCGCACGCGCGCGAACCACACTTGCGCGGTCCCGCCGCTCGCGCGCGTCAAGAGGCGTTCGCCGTTCGAACTCCAGGCCACGTCGACTTGACGCCGCGGCACGGTGAACGCGAGCAGTTCGCGCGCGCCGGCAACGTCCCAGGTGCGCACGTGCAAGTCGTAGGACGTGGTCGCCAGCCGCATGCGATCGGGGCTGAAGGCGGCTTGCGTCACGTGCCGGCCGTTGTCCGGGCCGAGACGAATGGAACTGCCGGTTTCCAGATTGCACAGGTAGGCCGCGCCCTCTTCGCCGCGGTTGGTGAGGACCGCAACATGAACTCCGTCCGCGCTGGCGACGAGGCTCGTCGGCACGAGCGGAAAGCGCAGGGTCGGCCCGAGTTCCATCCCGGTCACGCCATCGATCACGTGCAGAGCGCCGTCTTGGCCCGCGACGAGCAAGCGCAGTGCGCCTGGAGCAGCGCTGAACACCGCTGAATTCGCACCGCCGCCGGACGGCACTTCGAACGAGCGCTCGCTCGCCGCCAGTGCGAAGACTGCCGGCTTGCCACCCGGCTTCAAGGCGGCGATCGCGCTCCCGTCGGGCGCGAAGCGCACTTCGGTGAACTCGTCCGGCGCGCACTCGTAATCCACGAGAACTGTCAGCGTATTCACGTCGAGCAGCTTGAGGCCGATCCGTCCACCGACGACGCACAACTTGGAACCGTCGGGGCTGAGGCGCGCGCAAGTGAGCGGGCCTTCGACTCGCGTCGTCACGAGTCCTTTCCCGGCGCGGGCATCACAGATCTCGATCGTCCCGTTGTCCGTCGCCGTCATGAGTCGCGCGCCGCTCGCAGCGAACTCCATGTCCACGATGCGCCCGGCGCGTGCTTCCACGACCGCCACCGGTTCTCCGCGTTCGAGCGTGACCAGGCGAATGGTCTGGTCGTTGAATGCGATCGCCGCCAGGTCGGAGTCCGGGCTCACGGCGATGTCCTCGCTGATCAGTTGCGCTTCCTCTTCGCCGATGGATGTCACCTGCCAGCAGGACTCCAGCGCCGTGAACAGGCTCGAGCGCGACAACTCTCCCGGCGCCAGTTCGACGCCCTTGATGCCGAGCAGCACGGCCGACGGTGGGTCCTCCACCGACAGCGCCTCGGCGCGTTGCGCGAGGTGCTTCCCGAGGGCAACCGAGAGCGCGGCCTCCTTCTGTGCCAAGGCCAGCTTCTCGTTCGCGAGCAATCGCAACGTGACGAACAAGCCGATCGACAACGCCAGGATCGTGCCGATCGTTCCGACGGCGAGCGCCGGATGGCGCCGCGTCCAGCGTGCGAACTTCAAGCCCACCGACGCCGGTCGCGCGTGAATCGGTTCGTATTCACGGATGCGCCGCAAGTCCTCGGCCAAAGCCAGCGCGGTCGCGTAGCGTCGATTGCGGTCCTTCTCGAGCGCCGTCTCGAGCACGACCTTGATGTCTTCCGTCAGGGCGCTGTTCTTGCCCCGCGGATCCGGCAGGGGATCGCCTTGGATGGCGCGATAGAGCGTGGACTTCAGCTCGTTGTCGAACGGGCGTTCCAGCGTCAACGCCTCGTACAGTGTCGCACCCAGCGAGTACACATCCGTGCGGCGGTCGAGTTGGTTCGACCGCAGCGACAATTGTTCGGGCGACATGTACGCCGGTGTCCCGAACACGTCGCCCGACTGTGTCAGCGTTCCCGTATCGGTGCTGTCGTCGCGCGCCAATCCGAAATCGAGCAACACGGGGCGTCCGTCGAGCGCGAGGATCACGTTGCCGGGCTTGATGTCGCGGTGGACGATGCCGACCTCGTGCGCAGCGTGCAGCGCTCGCGCAGCGCGCTCGAAGCACAGCAGCACGGCGTGGAGTTCGAGCGCCGTGCGCGGCGGCAGGCGCAGACCGAACACTTCGGCGCCGCCGGCGGCCTTGGCCTCCGCCAGACACTCGGCCAGCGTGCGTCCTTCGACGAAGCGCATCGCGATCCAGGGTTTGTCGCCGTCGAGGTCGGCGTCGTGGATCGTGCACAGTCCCGGATGCTCGAGTCGCGCGATGACGGCGGCTTCGCGCCGGAAACGCTCGCGCTTCTCTTTGGACACCGAGTCGAAGTGTGTCGTCAGGACCTTGAGCGCGACGCGGCGCGCGATGCGCGAGTCTTCCGCCAGGTACACGGCGCCCTGGCCCCCGCGCCCAAGCTCGCGCAAGATGCGGTAGGGTCCCACGCGCTCGCCGGATCCGTCGGTGTGCCGGGCACCGGTTGCACCTGAATGTGCGGAGCTTTCGACCGCCGGCCTGCGCAACGCGAGCCATTCGCGTGCGATCGCATCTTGACTGCGCGGGAAACGCTCCAGCCAATGCGCCAGCGGACGCTCGACGCCGCGCTCAAGGTCGCCCAGATACGCGTCCACGAAGTCGAAGACGTCGGCGGATTCCGATTCAGCGCTCATGACGTGCGAGACGGTTGATTCTACGCCGGCGATGCACCGATCGGGCGCGTCGACTATTCTGTTCGGCGCTTTGCGACCCGACGACGACGCCCCCGGACCCGATTCGGACTCCTCCGACACGCAGCGCGTGGCGCGCGCGGCCAAGGACGGTGATGCGCAGAAATTCGCGCTGCTCTACGAGCGCATCGCACCGGCGTTGTTCACCTGGGCCAGCCTGCGTATCCGTCCTGCGATGCGCACGGCACTCGATCCGCAGGACGTCGTCCAGGAAGTCTGGTGCCGCGCCTGGAACGGATTTCAGCGCTTCGATCCCGACGAGACGCCATTCCGCCTGTGGGTGTTTCGCATCGCGAAAAACGTGCTGTTGGAGGGGTTTCGCAAGCTGCAACGCAGCGGCGAACCGGCGGCCGGACCATCCACGCGCCTCTTCATGCTCCAGAATCTGCCCGACAGCGCGACCGCGGTCAGCCGCAAGGTCGCGCGACACGAAGGCATCCAGGTCCTGTTGGAGTGGGTCGAGACGCTCGCCGAGGAAGAGAAGCAGCTCTTCGTGCATTGTGGGCTCGAAGGCTTGTCTTACGCCGAAGTTGCGGAGCGTATGCAGCTCCCGCGCGACACCATCGCCAAGCGCTGGCAGGTGCTGCGCGCCCGCGTGGCCCAGTTCGGCGTGCCGAACGACCTGATCGCCGGCGACTGAGCGCTGTAGCCCGCGCGTCGGCGTGCTCGTACGATTGCGCAGGTGTCCAAGGTACTTCTCTCGAGCCTCTACATCTGCGCCGTGGCGGGCGTGCTCCTGTTCGTTTCGAGCCGCATCCCCGAGCAGCCCACACCCGAGCAATTGGAGCGAGCGGTGTGGATCGAAGGACGCGTCGAATTGCCCGCGGAGACGCCGGCCGACGAGCGCGTCGAGATCGTCGCTCACGCGCACGGCCTGCCGGATTTCAACGACTTCGCGGCCGGGCTCGATGCTCAGCACGGCTTCAAGGTGGCGTTCGCGCACGACGCGCGCCGCGGTCGGTTGCAGTTGCGCGGCCGCTACGCATTCAGCGGACAAGAACCGCGCTGGAGACCCGGCGCGAAGCTCGACGACCTGGTGATCAAGCCGCGCCTCGGTGCCTGGGTGCGCGGCAAGATCCGCGTCCCCGATGGTGTCGGAAGCATCGCCGGCGAGGAGATCGTCTTCGAAGGCATCCCGCAGAGTTCCGGCCAGAGCTTGTCGAAGCGCAGAGCGCGCATCGCGCCCGATCACTCGTTCGAGCTCGGCGGACTCGATTGCGATTCCATTTGGAGCGCGCGCCTGATCGTCACGGCGCTCCAACCGCTCTTCGTCGAGAACATCCCCGCGACTCCGGGCAGGCGCACGGATCTAGAATGGAGCCTGCGCCGCGGCGCGACGTTGCGCGGCCGCGTGGTCGACGAAGCGGGCGCTCCGTTGGCCGGTGTGCACCTGGCATTCGACTGTCGCTCCGAACCTCTGGCGCCGCTGCCGGCCGATGTCGCCGCCGGTTGCGCGACCGACCGCAACGGCGCGTTCACCGTGCGCGGGCTGTACCCGGGCGACGTGCTCGTGCGCGCGGCGCGCGACGGGTACCTGACGTCGCGTCTGGAAATCGAGGATCTGGCCGACGGCGCGGTGCGCGAGAACTTGTCCATCGTGTTGCGCGCGGGCGTGGTGCTGCGCGGGCGGATCGTGGACCCTTCCGGTCTGCCGGCCGAGAAGGCGCTCGTGCGCGTCACACAGAAATCACCCGGCGCGAAGCCGTACGAGCGCGAGGTCGAAACCGACGCGGACGGCAAGTTCACCTGTACCGGGCTGACAGAAGCCAGAGTTCAGATCCACGTGACGCGCAAGCTGGCCGCGCGCAGTTGGAAGGCCGCGCGATCAGACGTCGATCCGGCCGCCGAGGATCTCGTGCTCACACTGGCGGAGCGTTACTCCCTGCGCGGGCGCGTGCACGACGACCTGGGGCGCACGATCCTGCGCTACACCGCGGGCGTGCGGCGATCCGATGACACGGATCCGCACTCGGTGGCGCGTACGATCGACGTCAAGCGCAGCGACGGCTGGTTCGAGATCGACGACCTCGAAGGCGGCGACTGGGACGTGTTCACGTACGGCCGCGGGATCATCTACCAGCCTGCGCGACGCGTCACGGTTCCGTACACGGGCGAGCCGCTCGTGTTCGTCGTGCGCAGGCCCGCGACGGTCGCCGGACACGTGCTGAACGCCGACCGCACTCCCGCCGGACGCGCGGTGGTCGAGGTGGAGTGGGAGCGCCCTGCACTTCTCGGCGGCACAGTCAATACGGAGCGCGCGAACGTGCGCTCAGCGCCCGACGGCAAATTCGAGATCACCGAGGTCTACCCCGGGCGCGTGCGCGTGTTCGCCGCGACGGAGGAAGGTCTGAAATCCGTGCCGATTTCGTTCGAAATGACATCGGGCGAGAAGCGCACCGACGTCGAAGTCGTGCTGACCCCCTGACGCACCGCTCATGCAACGCCGCGCAACGCTCCTGATCGCTCTGCTCATTCCGATCGCGGGCCTGTTCCTGTGGCTCGCGTTCGGATTGAAGCCGGACGTGTCGACAGGCGACCGCAGCCTCGGGCCCACGGGCCCGCTGCGTGTTGGATCCGGTGTGGAATCGCACGGCGAACTCGCAGCTCCGCCCAAGGACGCGCTCGCGCCCGCACCGGTGACCGCCGCACGCACGCGCGCTGAACCGCGGGACGTGGGCACGCTCGATCCGCTGCTCGATCCGGAATTGCGCGTGGCCTCGTGGGTCGAGGGGCGCGTCGAGTTCGCGGCCAACACGCCGCCGGACGAGGTCGCGTTCGTCGTCGCGCGCGGTCGCGAGTTCGAAGCGCGCCCGCTCTACCGCGGCAAGGTCGGCCCGGACGGCCGCTTCCGCGTCGCCTTCTCGAAGGGCACGCGCGTCGGCTGGTTGCAGATCAGCGCGCGCTACAACTTCCTGTCGCAGGAACTCGCCGTGCGCCCGGCATCGCCGCCTGACGACATCGTGCTCAAGGGCACTCTGGGCGGGCTCGTGCGCGGACGCATCAGCGTCCCGACCGACGGGCTCGAATTCCTCGCCGACATGCTGGCCGGCGACGTATCGGCGGGCGAGTTCCCGTTTGATTTTTTTGCGCTCGGTCGCACGCGCGGGTCCATCGCCGAGGACCTCTCCTACGAGATCGGCGGGATCGAGGCCGCCGCCGAGCGCAACGTGATGCTCAAGGCGCGCGGATTCGTGCCGCTCTCCGTGTCCGGTGTGGAGGTCGAAGCCGGCCGCGTGAAGATCCTGGACCTCGCGCCCGAACTCGGACTGCGCGTGCTCGGCCGCGTCGTCGACGAGAGCGGCGCGCCCGTCGTCGAAGCACGCGTGTCGCCGAGCTACCGCGGCGAGATCAAGCCGCAATTCCTGTTCGGCTCAGGCTCCGTGACGACGGACGAGGACGGGCGATTTCGTTTGGTCGGTTTGGCTCCCGGTGACCTGGCCGTCATCGTGCAGAAGAGCGGTTTCGAGCCCCTCGTGCATGCGCTAGGTCCGCGCGCGAGCGGAGCTTTGATCGCGGACCTGGCGCTCGTCCTCAGCCAGGGTCAAGTGATCACGGGTCGCGTGCTGTACGGCGCCGACCATCCGGCCGCGCGCGCACTCGTGTCGGCGGAGAGCGAGAGCGAAGGGGAAGCCGTGGCACAGAATCGCGGTGATTACGATCGCAGTTCGATCGCGGCTCGCGATCCGGTCGAAACCGCCTTCGACGGGACATTTCGCCTCAGTGGACTGTCTCCGGGCATGTACAGCGTCACGGCGCAAGCGTGGGGCAAGACCGACAAGGAAGAGGCCGCACAAGCGACCGAGGACGAAACCGGCGTGCGATCGGTGCGGCGCATCGGTACGCCGTATTCGGCGCGTGCGGATCGCGTCGCTTCCGGGACGACGGATCTCGTGATCACGCTCACTTCCGGTGAGACGATTCGCGGGCGCGTGGTCGACTCCGACGGCAAGCCGGTCGAGCGCTTCGTCGTCAGTGCGTGGCCGGACGCCGCGAGTGAAGGCTATTCGGACGAGATCAAGAACATCGAACGCGCCTTCCGCGACAAGGGCGGACGGTTCGCGCTGCCCGGGCTGCGCGCCTGTGGTTGGACGGTGAACGTGCGCGCCAAGGGTTACCTGGACGGCGAAGCGGTGAAGCTCGCGTCGCCCGGCGCGAGTCCAGACTTGCGCTTCAAGCTCCTGAAGCTGGCGCGCCTCTCCGGCGTCGTGACGGACCCCGACCACAAGCCCGTCGCGCAGGCCAAGGTCGTCTGCCGCAGCGATTCGTCGCAGTGGTGGAGCGGCAGCACGACCGCGCGCACGAACGACAAGGGCGAATTCACGCTGACGCAGGTTCCGCTGGGTCCGGTGCGCGTGCACGCCGAAGCCAACGGCTTCGTGCGCGGCGATCCGCTGCGCTTCGAACTCGGCTCCGGAGTCGCGCGCGCAGGTCTCGAACTAACCGTGGTGAAAGGCGCCACGATTCGCGGCGTGGTCAGGAAAAGCGACGGCACGCCGGACGTCGAGCGGCTGGTGAACGCGTCCGAGATCGACGGCACTTGGGACAAGTCCTCCAAGACCGATGCACAGGGCGAGTTCGTCTTCGACGGGCTCGCGCCGGGCCGCTACAAACTCGAGACGCGCGCGGAGTCCTCGCGCGAGTGGTTCGGGAGCGGAACGCTCGAACGCGTCGAAGACAGCGCCGGACCCGCGCCTGAAACGGCGCGCACCAGCGTGCGCGTGAACGCGGGAGAAACCGTGTCGGTGACGCTCGCCGCCAAGAGCACGAGCGCCATCCGCATGCACGGTGTCATCGCGGGAAAGGGGCGCAAGCCGGCCACGATCCAGGCCGCACCGTTGGGCGGCGCGGCCGGACGGCGCAGCGCACGCGCTGCAGTGAGCCCGGATGGAAAGTACGAACTGCGCCTCAGCGGCCCCGGTACCTACCGCATCACCATCGCCGAGGATTCCGAGCGCGGTTCTTCGATCTTCAGCGTCAGCGTGCCCGACGTCGCGAGTTTCGAAACCGACTTCACCTTGCCGACCGGCAGCATCTCGGGGCGGGTCATCACCGCCGATGACGCACCGGTGAAGGACCATCGCGTGCGCGTCACACGCACTTCATCGCGCGATCTGCACGACACGACCAACAGTCGCGAGGCCGTCACAGGCGAAGACGGCGCGTTCGAAATCGCGTGGCTGTCCGACGGTGAGTACAACGTCGAGACGTTAGGGACGAGCCAGTGGTGGGAGCGCGACGCCGCCGGCGGACGTGCGCCGCGCGAAACCGTCACGATCGCGGCCGGCAAACCCGTCGCAGATCTCCAACTCGTGCTCGGCGAGGGCGGAGTGGTCAAAGGCTCCGTGCGTTCGTCCGGCGGCGAACTCATGCCCAATGCCGAAGTGTTCCTGTTCGACGAGAACGGGCACGCGATCAGCCAGGGACACACGATCGAGAGCAGTACGGTCGGCGGTTTCCACTTCACCGGCATTCCGGTCGGCAAGGTGCACGTCTACGCGCGCACCACGCACAGCGCAGGCCGGACGACGGCCTTGGTGCGCGAAGACGCACCGGCGCAGATCGACGTCGTGTTGCGCCCGCGCGCCGATTTGACGGTCCTCGTCACCGATGCGACCGGCGCGCCCGTGTTCGCGGCGCTCGAGCTCACGGACGATGCCGGCTGTCATCACGAAGAGATCGCGCCCTTCGATCGCGACCTAGAGCCCGCGCCGGGCGCGCGCTCGTTCGCATCGCTGCCCGCCGGCCGGTTCACCATCCGTGCCTTCCTGCCCGGCGGCGCCACGCTCGAGAAAAGCGCTGCGATCACGGAAGGCGGCCGCGCCGATGTGGTGTTGCGCTGATGTCTTGGCCCCGCGCGCGTGACGGGCCTCACAGGGCACGCGTGTCCCGGTCATCGGCGGGAAGAACACACCGGTCGCAATCATGGGTCAACGCATGCGACCTGATTACGTAGAAGCGCTAGACTGCAGCACGCTTTGACCACTCAACTCGACCGCTCGATTTCCTCCGTGCGCGCCGCCGTTGCGCGAGCCGTGTTCGGCTCGACGTGTCTGGCCTGGGCGGCCGGGATCTTGTTCGCGACGGCGTGCGCGGTGCTGCTCGCGCGCACGGCTTTCGAATGGGGGCCGACGCGCGCGGCGTGGCTGTACCTGCCGCTCGTCGTCGCGCCGCTCGTCGCCTGGCGCAGCAGCGTGCGCAAACGCCTGAGCCCGTCCGGTGCCGCGGCGTGGCTGGACGTGCAGACCGGTGCGGGCGGCCTCGTCGTCACCGGATTCGAACTCGACGACGGCGCGTGGCGCGCGCGCCTGGACGAAGCCTTGGCGCACGTGCGACACCTGCCGGCGGCGCGCATGCGGCGGCCCGGCATGTTTTGCGCACTGGCGGTCGCCTTCGCCGTCGCGGCCTTGTTCGTGCCGATCCCGCGCGCGGTCGTCGGCCCCGGTCGCGCGCTGCAGCAAGCCGCACTCGAGAAGGTCGAGGAGAAACTCGCGACGCTCGAAGAGGAAGTCGAACTCGCGCCCGAGTTCGCCTCCGAAATGCGCGCGAGCCTGGAGCGCTTGCGCGAGGACGATGCGCTGGCTGCGTCCGAGAGTGCTCTCGAAGCGGCTGACCGAGCCAACGAACGCCTCTTGCAGGAAGCCGAAGCGCGCGCGGAGGCGGCCGAGCAGGCGCTCGACGGGCTCGCGGCTGCAGGCGACGAAGCCGGCGGTGATCCAGAGGCGGCGCAGAAGCAACTCGAAGAAGCGCTGGCGCAGCTGACCAAGGCCGGGTTCGCGAAGGGGCTCGAGGATGCGCTCACCTCGGAACTCGGGCTGAAGGGCCTGGAATTGCCGCCCGGAACGCAACTCGATGCCGAACAGATCGCGAAGCTCTCCGATGCGCTCGCGGGCAAGCTCGGCGACAAGCTCGCGAAGCTCGCTGCACGCGGGCTCTTGAAGCCGGGCAAGTTCGGACGCGAAGGCCGGCCCGGTGACCTCGAAGATTTCGTCGAGCACGTCTGCACGGAAGAGTGCAAGAAGAACCCGGGCGGGACATGAAGGGGTACCGGTCGTGCCGGGCACGTGTTGTCCGAGGGTGAAGGCGAGGGAGCAGGCTCCGGCGGCGTCACGCGCGGTCGCGGCGACGCCGACATGACGTGGGGCGCGGAATCGAACGGCGACACCGAGCGCTTCGAAGCCAAGACGCTTCCGAGCGCGGAGTATCGCGATCCCGAACACAGCGCCGTCGTCGGCGTGGGCGCCGCGGCGCCGACGGTCGAGCCGGTCGCGGAAGGTGCCGGACTCACCGGCGTCGAAGCCTCGGCCGGGCGCGCGGCGTGGAAACGGCGGCTCGCTCCGCACCACAGGCGTGCCGTGCAGACCTATTTCACGCGCGAATCCGCGCAGAAACAGTGATACGAAAAACGCGATGACCAACGCGACCAGACAGGGCACGCTTCTCACTCCCGAACAGGTCGCAACCGCGCGTGACGCGGCGCTCGCGATTCAATCCGGGCTCGACCGCACGCTCTACGGGCAAGAGGAGCTGACGCGCCTCGTGCTCGTGGCTTGTCTCGCGCGCGGACATGTCCTGCTCGAAGGTTTGCCGGGGCTGGGCAAGACCGAGCTCGTCAAGGCGCTCGCCACCCTGCTCGGCATCGGTTTTCGCCGCTTGCAGTTCACGCCCGATCTACTGCCCGGCGACGTGACCGGCGGGCACATGCTCGAGGAAGTGAACGGCGTGCGCCGGCTCGTGTTCCACCCAGGTCCGGTGTTCACGAACGTGTTGCTCGCCGACGAGATCAACCGTGCGTCGCCCAAGACGCAATCGGCCCTGCTCGAAGCGATGCAGGAGCGGCGCGTCACGGTGATGGGCGAGACAAATGAACTGCCGCAGCCGTTCTACGTGCTCGCGACCCAAAACCCGATCGAATTGGAGGGCACGTACCCCTTGCCCGAAGCACAACTCGACCGGTTCTTGTTCAAGCTCGACGTGCCTTCGATCGGCCGCGACGCCTTGCAGTCGATCCTCGTCGACCGGCGCGGAGGCAAGCCGCCCGAGTTGAAGGCCGCGGCGAGCGCCGAGTCCCTGGCGCGCTTGTTCGCGATCGTCGACCAGGTCTTCCTGCCGCGCGCGGTGGCCGCGTACATCGCGCGGATCGTGCACGCCACACATCCGACGTCCGACCTCGCGAATGAACGCGTGAAACGCTACGTGCGCTTCGGTGCCAGCCCGCGAGCTGCGATCGCGATCGCCGAAGCGGCGCGCGCGCACGCGTTGATGGCCGGCAAACCCAACGTCGGGTTCGACGACGCGCGCGCCGTGGCCAAGGCCGCGATGGCGCACCGCATCGTGCTCGACTACAAGGCGCGACTCGACGGCGTGAGCGGCGCGGACATCGTGCGCGACACGCTGGCTGCGATCGGCGAGATGGAGGAAGCGCTTCCGAGCGAGGTCGCGGATGCGCGTTGAACGTGTCGCGCTGATCCTGTTCCTGTTGCTCGCCTGTCTCGCGCCCACGGCACGCGCCGGCGGCGAAAAAGAGGTCAAGGTCGGAGACGACGTGACCTTGCGCGTGCGCTGGCCGTGGCCCGACATGCTCACGCACGGCGCGCAGCCCTTGCTGGTCGATCTCGCGAACTCCGGCACGACGACGCGGCGTGTCTCGCTGCTCTTCACCCTCAACCAGGGCAGCCAAAGCGTGACGATCACGAAGTCGATCGAACTCGGCGGCGGCGAACGCTCCAGTTTCGAGGTCTGCGCGCCGGTCAGCGCGGACGGCGCGAGCACCTACTACGTGAACGCGCACTGCAACGGCGAGAGTCAGTACCTGCCGGGCGCGGGCGCTGCACAACAACCCCTGCACGGCACGCGCAACGTCCTGGTGCTGTCGGCTGTTCCGCTGGATCCGGGATGGTTGCCGACCTGGGGCAAGGCTCTGTCGGGCCTGGCTCCGGAGACTTGGACGCGTGATTTCTCGAGTTCGACCGGTCGGCAATGGGTCAGGGATTCATCAGGGAGCATGGTGCTCGTGCCCGCGACCAGCACGCCGCCGGACGCCGTGCGCGTGAACCCGGTTCTGTTCCAAGACCTGCCGCGCCAGAGCGAGAGTTACGCCAGCATCGACGCCGTCGTGCTCGACACGAGCGCTGGCCTGCCCGGAGCTTCGGAACTCGCCGCGCTCGCCGGTTTCGCGCGCACGGGCGGCATCGTCGTCGTCAGCGGCACGCGCGCGCGTGAGCACGTGCGTGCGACGCCTGACTTCGCGAGTTGGATGGAGCCGCGCTTCTACGTCGGCCGCGCCGCCGGAGCCGAGACCTATCTCTGCGGCCTGGGGCTCTTGATCGTCGCGCCCGCCGTGAATCCGTTCGACGAGCAGGATTTCGACGCCTATCTCATGGAGTCACTCCAAGCGCAAGGTGGTCGGCTCTCGTGCATACCGACCTTGACCGGCGGTCGCAATCAAGGCGAGATGCTCAAGCTGCCCGGCCTCGAACTGCCGTACCGCGCGTTGATGCTGGTGCTCGTCGTGTTCGCGCTCGTCATCGGGCCGCTCAATTTCTGGCTGGTGAAGCGTTCGAAGAAGCCGGTGTTGCTCTTGTTCACCGTGCCCGCGATCGCACTGGTGTTTTCGCTGGCCTTGTTCGCGTACGGAGCAGTGGCGCAAGGGCTGGACGTGCGCGCGCGGCGGGCGACGCTCACGTTGCTCGACCAGCGTGTGCATCGCTCGACTGCGCTCGAGATCCGCGAGTTGTTCGCAGGCCTGTCACCGGGGCGCGCATTGCGTCCGGGTCCGGGTGCGTGGTTGTGGTTCGATCCCAGTGGCTCGTCCTACAGCGCGCGCAAGAACTACGCGATCGACCTCGACGACGGTGTGCAGTTCAGCGGCGACTACCTGCCCGTGCGCACTCCGACGCGCCAGACCTTGATCACCGATCGCGCTGCGCGACAGCGCGTCGATGTGCGGCGCGCGGGAGACGGCTACACGGCTCAATTCGGGCTCGGTGCCGACGTGCAGCGCTTCGTGTTCTGCGACGGCGACGGTCGCCTGTGGAGGTCCGACGAGCGTACCGCGGACGGCGGAACGGCCCGCCTGGTGCCTTCGAAATCCAACGATGTCGACGTCAGCGACATCTCCAGGATCCTGGCCGCGAACGTAGCCGATCACGTGCGTGGGATGCCCCGCGGCACCTACCTCGCCGTGCTGGATTCGTCGCCGTTCACCGACATGATGGGTGTCGTTCCGCGCGACGTGAATTCCAGGCACCACCTCGCCGGCATCCTCGATCTGGAAGAGGTGAAGTGATGACCGGCGCACTCGAAGTACGCGGCGTCACCAAGCGCTACGGCAAGCTCAAGGCGGTCGACAACGTCTCGTTCACCGTCGAGCCGGGCCAGATCGTCGGCTTCATCGGACCCAACGGCGCCGGCAAGACGACGACGATGCGTATCTGTGCGACGCTCGTGTACCCCGACACCGGCGACGTCTTGGTGCGCGGCAAGTCCGTGCTCGACGATCCGCGCGAGGTGCGCAAGATGCTCGGGTTCATGCCGGATTCGTACGGCACGTACTCCAACACGACGATCTGGGAGTACCTCGATTTCTTTGCGCGCGCCTACGGTCTGCGCGGCGATGCGCGCGCGCGGCGCGTGGGGGAGGTGATGGAGTTCACGTCGCTCGCGCCGCTGCAGGAGAAAGAGATCGCGTCCTTGAGCAAGGGCATGAAGCAGCGCCTCTGCCTCGCGAAAACGCTCCTGCACGATCCGCCCGTCATGATCCTGGATGAGCCCGCAGCCGGGCTGGATCCGCGCGCGCGCGTCGAACTGCGCGAGCTCGTGCACGCGCTGGCCGGGATGAAAAAGTCGATCTTGTTGAGCTCGCACATCCTGACCGAGCTGACGGAGATGTGCGATTCGGTGCTCGTGATCGAGAGCGGCGAGCTGAAAGCCAGCGGTGCGCTCGCGGATCTCAAGCGGAAGCTGCGGCCGACGGCGCTGGTCTTCGTCCGCACGCTGCAAGGGGTCGAGGCGACGGAGCGCGCGCTGTTGGAGCTGCCCGGCGTCGAGCGCGTGCGCGCCGAAGGCGAGGGCGTGATGTTCGAGCACCAGGGCGGCCCCGAAGGCCTGGCCGCGACGCTGGCTGCGCTGATTCGAGTCGGACTCGCGCCGATCGAGTTCACCCCGCAGGAACTCGACCTCGAGGAAGTGTTCTTGTCGCTGACGCAGGGCAAGCTGCAGTGAGCATGCCCACTGCGTTCAGCGATCGTCTGAACCCGATCCTGGTCAAGGAAGTGCGCGCCGCTTTGCGCGGGCGCGTGTTTCGCATCCTGTTCCCGCTCGTCGCGGTCGTCGCCGTGTTCGTGGCGATGATCAACCTGATGGACTTGAACCCGGCGCGAGACGCAAACGTCGGACGCGACTTCCTGGAACCGATCTACGTGATGCTGTGCATCGCGCTGCTCGGCATCGTGCCGTTGACGGCCTTCTTCTCGATGGGCAGCGAATGGGAAGAAAACACCTTCGATCTGCTCTCGATCTCGGACCTGCGCCCGCGACACATCGTGTTCGGCAAGCTCTTGTCCGCGGGCATCGAAGCCACGCTCTACTTCAGCGCGTTCGTGCCGCTGCTCGTGATGGCCTTCCTCTTGCGCGGCATCGACATCGGAGCGCTGTCGTTCTGCCTGTTGTTCACCTACCTGGCCTCATTCGCGGCTTCGGCCTTGGCGTTGGCCTTGTCGAGCCTGTCGCGCATTCGCATCGTGCGCGTGTTGCTCCTCTGCATGGTGGCGGCCGGCGGCATCGGGCTTGTGGCGGCAGCCTATGAAATCACTCAGAGCCTCGTGATGCGGGGCGCGTCCTCGGTTTCGTCCAGAGCGTGGGACCAGGCGATCATCACGTTCGGATTCATGGCGGCCGCGCTGTTCCTGGGGACGACCGTCGCCTGCGAGCGCCTGTCGCATCCGGAGGAGAATCACTCGACGGGGCCGCGCGTCCTCGTGACGACGATCTACGCGAGCTTGCTGGGATTCTGCACGTACATGTGGTTCTCGCTCGGCGGAACCGCGCGCAACATTGTCGAGCCCTTGATCATGGTGTTGTTCATCGCGTCGCTCGCTCACGTCTTCTTCGTGACGGAGCGCGAGGACATGACGCACCGTGTGCGGCGCAGCGTCCCGGCCAACCGATTCCTGGCGATCCTCGCGACACCGTTCCTGCCGGGCGGTGGGCGCGCGCTGCTGCTGTTCGGCCTGCACGTGCTCATGGCGTCGGCCGTGCTGACCGTGGGCCTGGTGCGTGCGCGCACGAGATCCTCGGGCGATCTGCCGGATGTCGTACTGTTCGAACTGCTCACCGCGTTCGCCGCTTATTTGTTCATCTACCTGGGCGTCGTCTCTTGGGTCGCACGCAAGTACTCGGCGCGTACCGGTGCGCGCTGGATCGCGCGCGTCGCGATCCCGGTGACCTTCGTGCTCGGGATCCTGCTGCCGGCGTTCTTCAGCTTCGTCGTCGGCGGGCGCCCGGACTTCGATCACGCCCTGAACCCCTTCGTTATGTTCTACAACTGGTCCAAGGCGGCGGGTGGAGCGGGCGACAAGGTGATCGTGGCGGCAATCCTGGTCGGGCTGCTGAACCTGCCGCGCGTCGTATCGGGTGTCCTCGAAGTCCTGCGCGCGAGCGCCGAGAATCGCACACGATCGAAGGCGACCGAATGAGCGGTGCACTCACAAAGTGGAGCGATCGCTGCAATCCGATCCTGGTGAAGGACGTGCGCGCGGCCTTGCGCGGCCGCAGCTTCCCGATCACTTTCGTCATCGTGCTCACGCTGGCCGTGTGCGCCAGCCTCGGCTACGTGTCCCTGGCCAATCTCCGCGGCACCGAGAACGAGGGGCCGGGGTACTTCATGATGCTCGCGGCGTGCATCGGTCTGAGTGTGCACTGCATCGTGCCGTTCGGCGCCATGCTCGGAATGAACGGCGAGGCCGAGGAGAACACGCTCGAATTCCTGCAACTGTCCGGCATCGCGGGCTGGCGCATCGTGGCGGGCAAGCTCGGCAGCGCCTTGTTGCAAGCGCTCTTGATGTACTCGGCCTTCGCGCCATTCGTCGCGTTCGCGTTTCTGTTGCGCGGCGTGCCGGCTGAGACGATCTTCGGACTGTTGCTCGTTTCCAGTGCCACGTGCATGGCGCAGTGCAGCGTAGGCATCGCCTTGGGTGCGATCGCGCGCGCACGCTGGGCGCGCGTGCTGCTCTTGATCGTGTTCGGATTCATCCTGCTGCAGACCGGCCCGATGGGGATCATGATGTTCGCCGTCGTGGGCGCGAGTGGCATGACGGCGGGGGCACTGCCGGGTGCGCTGGGGTTGGGGCTCTACACCGTCGTTCTCGTGTCGCTGACGGCGACGATCGGGTTTGGCACGTTGGGTGCGGTGATGTTGGCGCACCGCGAGGAGAATCGTTCGACGCCGATCCGAGTCGCCACCACCTTCGTCTTCCTGGTCGGATGTGCGTTCGCCGCCTTCGCTCCGTCGCGCGATGTGGCGACGGTCCTGCTCGTGATCACGATCTTGTGCGTGGCGCCTGCGATGTTCTTCGTGACGACCGAGCGCGAGACGCTGCCGCGCGCAGTCGCTGCTCACTTGCCGGGCTGGGCGCGAGCTTCATCGCCGCTCTCCGCGTGGTTGCCCGGCGGCGCGCGTGGTGTGATGTTCGTGCTTGCGCACTGCGCGGCGCTGCTGGCCGTGCACCTCGTGCTGAGCGCGCTCGTCTTCCGCACGGGGGCACTGCTCGACGCCGAGTTCATGCGGCTCTTCGCGACGGTGCTGGTGCTGATCGTGTTCCTGCTGTTGCCTAGCGCCGTCTCTGCGCCGTTCACCGCTCGCGCGGGCGGAGTCGGCCTCGCGCGCCTCGCGATCCTGATCTTCATCGCGGGTGCGCTCGTAGCGCCGCCGATCCTCGCGTTCATCACGCGGATCGACGCACTGTCGGAGTGGAGCATCGTCTCGCGGCCGTTCGACTTCCAAGGTGGCGGAAGCGGCAAGCCGGGTCCGTGGATCCTGCTCGCGACGCTGGTCAGCTTGTCGCTGTTCGCCAACCTCCCGCGCATCCTGCAGAGCATCAGCGAACTGCGCACTGCCCGAGCGACGCCGCTCGAGAAGGCACCCGAACGTGCCGTCGCCTAGCGCGGAAGCGTTGCGCAGTGCGCGCGAGTTCCGACTCGCGTTGTTTGAGGCCCCGCCGCGCGGCGTCGCCGGCGAGCGACTCGGACGCGGCACCGGCTCCAGCTTGGAGTTCCAGGATCGGCGCACCTACGCGATCGGCGACGACGTGCGCCATCTGGACTGGCGCGCGTTCGCACGCACGGACCAGTTGCTGGTGCGCCAATATCGCGAGGAAGTGCTGCCCCGCGTCGAGATCTTCTTGGACGTCTCGCGCTCGATGGCGGTCGACGAAGCCAAGGCGCAAGCCGCGCTCGACATCGTCGCGGTGCTCGCGGGCGCCGGCAAAGGTGACGGCTTCCAAGTCCAGATCGCACTCGCAGGCGAACGCCCCGAGATCGTCGAGTTCGAGCAATTCGCCCGCGCGGGCGCCGAGTTCGAAGGCCGCGAAGGCTGGGATCGCTGTCTGCCACTCGCTCTCGAAGCGTTGCGCCGCGGCTCGATGCGCGTGCTCGTCAGTGATTTTCTCTTTCCGCACGATGCCGCGGAGTGGGTGCGGCCGCTCGCTGCCCGAGCCGGGGGATTGGCGCTGATCCAGGTGCTGGGCGCTTTCGATCGCGAGCCGACCGCGGGCGTGGCGTTGCGCCTGACCGACGCCGAGAGCGGTGCGAGTCGCGATCTCGTGCTCGACCGGCGCACGGTCGAACGCTACCGCGAGCGTAGGGTGCGGCTCTCCGACGCGCTCGAGACCGAATGCAGGCGCGCGGGCGCGCGTTTCGTGACGGTCGAGGCGGAGGACGGCATCCAGGCGATATGTCGCGGCCGATTCGTGCCCGGCGGTCTGCTCACGATCGCCTGATCCGGCTAAGCTCCATCCGTTGCCTACCGGATCGTGAGGGGAAACCGCATCGACGAGTGAACCATGATGCTCGGCATCGACAACTCCGTCCTCGTTTTCGCAAGCCTCGTTCTGGTGTTCGAGACGCTCGAACGCGTCCGACCGGCGCGCGAGATCGATCGCTGGAAGGATTTGAAGATCGACGTCGCCTCTTTCGCACTGGCTGTGGCGATGAACCGCGCGTGCGATTGGATGATCTCGGCCTGGATGCAGGACAACCTCCCCGAACGACTCGTGGCTTCGATGGCTGCCGTGCGCGAGTTACCGGCCGGCGTGAAGATCCTGCTCGCCCTCGTGTGCGCGGACTTCACCATCTACTGGATCCATCGCGCACAACATCGCTTCGACACGCTGTGGCGCACGCACGCCTGGCATCACTCGATCGAAGAGATGTACTGGTTCGCCGGATTTCGCACGAGCTTTGCGCACTCGTTCCTCTACAACATCCCGCAGGCGACGATCCCGATGCTGTTTTTCGGCCTGGGGACCTTTGAAGCCTCAGTCGCGTTCGCGATCGGCATGGTCGTGCAATTCTGGGAGCACACGAACTTGCGCGTGGACATCGGTCCGCTCGCTTACGTCTTCATCACTCCGCAGTACCACCGCGTGCACCATTCGGCGTCGGAGCTCTGTCGCACGAACTACGGCGCGACGTTCAGCGTGTGGGACCGTGCGTTCAAGACCTTCGTCGATCCGCGCTCGCTCGAGGCCGGAACGCCGCTCGGGTTGGGTGAGCCGCTCGTGCGCAGGCGCGTGCCGCGCATGATCGTCGGGGTGTGAGCGGCGTCAGCGCCCAAGCTTGCGACCGGCGGCCTTGCGCGCCTGTTCCAGGGCCGAAGCAATCGTCGGCTGCGCAGGTGGAGCCGGCGCAGACACGGGTGGAGTCGCGCTCGCCGGTGTGGCGACCTCGGCAGCACCCGGGGCAGAAGGCGCGGCCGTCGCACGCGCAGGTCGGCGCGACCACGCCGGCAAGTGCACGCTGCTCCACAGGTCGAGTCGGCGCGCCGCGATTTCGACCACGGCGAGACCCAACGCGAGGAGCGTGAACCAGGCGCCCAGCAGCTTCCAACCGCGACCTTGCCGTTCGCCGCGGAACAGATCCTTGATGCTGGGATCGACGAGGCCGCCCGATTCGACGGCGATCTCGCGCAGCACGCGCTCGCCGCGCCGCAAGTCCTGCCCGCGTTCGAACTCGGGGCTGTAGGGGAGTGCGATCGGCGGCAACTCCAACGTGCGTCCGTCGCCCAGGGACAGCGTTCCCAACTGGATGCCGTCGCGCGTCAGCGAGGTGCGCGCGCTGAAGCGGTTCTGGCCGGTGCGTTCGAGCGTGAGGTCGCGCGCCGTGCCGTCCGCTTCGCGAACGCGCAGCGTCATGCGGCTCGGATCGATGCTCGTCGCGCGCTCGGGGTCGATCTCCACGTCGACGACGGCTGAACCGCCTTCGCGCCGGACCGTGGCGAACACTTCCTCCGGTTCTTCCAGGCCGACGAGCCAGCGTGAGACCGAGACGAAGAAGCTCGCGAAGCCCGACCAACCTACGAGCGTCTGGCCGAAGGAGCCGCCGATCTGCGACGTGAACGCCGCACTGCGGCCCAGACCGTGCTGCTGAAAGGCGAAAACAGGTGCGCGATACTCGTCGCGCGTGACGACGCCCGCGACCGCACCCGGCTTCAAGTACGTCAGGTTGTAGCCGTCGACGTCCGAGAAATCGCGTTCCGCGATCTCGGCCAGTCCGAACAGATTGGGCGTCATGTCACAGCCCGTGCGCTCCTCGATGAACGTCGCGCGCGAAACCGTCAGCGTGTCTTGCGCGAACAGCCGCGGCAGCTCCGTCGGATCCGTCGTGAAGTAGATCGAACCCATGCCGCGCGCAGCGACGTCCTTCAGGAAATCCGCGTCGGAGTCGGATTCGGTGCCGAGCGCGATGACTGACGTCGTGACGGCCGCTTTCTCCAGATCGGAGAGTAGGCGCACGTACTCACCCGGTTCCTCGGCATCGGCCGCGTCGGCGAACAAGATGATGTGCCGTGTCGTCTGCGGTGCACCGGCCAGCTGTTCGGCCGCAGCCAAGAGCGCCGTGTAGGTGAAGATGCCGCCGCCCTGCGACTGGATCCGGCGCACGACGGATGTGAGTTCAGGCACGTTCGCGACCGGCGTCTGGGACTGGATGACGTGCGCCGATGAATCGACGGCGATGACGCTGATCGAATCCATCGGCGACATCAGCTCGATCGCCGCCACCGCGCCGAGGTTGGCGAGGTCCATCTTCGTGCCGCCGCCCGCCACGGGCGCCGCCATCGAGCCCGAGCGATCCATCGTGACCGACAGCGCGATGCCTTGCTTGCGGTGCTCCTGGCGCATCTCCATCGACACCGGCAGGGCGGCATCGAGTGGCGACTTGAAGTACCCGCCGGTGCCGAACGAACTCTTGCCGCCGGTGACGAGCAGTCCACCGCCGCCATCCGCGACGAATTCCGCGATCGCGCGCATCGACGTGCCCAGCCTGGATGCGGCGATGTTCTCCAGCACGATCGCGCGATGCGCCGTGAGCGCGATGCGGTCCAGGCGTGCAGCCTCGGGGCGCGCGACCTTGACCGGAATGCGCGCGGCACGCAACACGCGCACCAGCGTGTCCTCGTTGCCGTCGTCGTTCAGGACCAGGATCGAGCGCGGCCCTTCGACCTTCGTCGCTCCCAGCGCAGTGTTGTTCTCCGGAAAGCGATCCTCTGCGGATCCGACGCGAACGCGGTAGGCGGCGATGCCGGCCGCGTCGACCATGTCGCGCAACACGATGCGGTTCAAGCCGGGTTCGAACACGCGCGTGCCCGACGACAGCACGCGACCGTCGCGCTCGAGTTCGAAGGAACTCGTCACACGTCGATCGGCGCGCACCCACACTCCGAATTGAAAGGGCTCGAGCACGTTGACCGAATCGGGCAGTTCGACGCGCTCCACCGACAGATCGCTCGTGCCCGGGCGCGGACAGGCGCGCACGTCGATGCGCACTCCGCGTGCAGCCGCCCGCCGCGCGATCGGCACGGGGTCGGCGCCGTTCGATTCGCCGTCGGATACCAACAAGATCGAACCCGGACGGTCAGCCGGCACGAGTTCGAGTGCGGTTTCGAGCGCAGCGGCGATGTCCGATCCGTCGTCGTCCAGGAGGCGCTCGAAGCGCGCGAGGCGCGTCGTCTCGCTAGGCAGGCTTTCGATAGCCGCGCCTGCGCCGAAAGTCACCACCGCAACGCGATCGCCTTCGCGTCGCAGCTCTTCGGCGAGACGCGCGATCTCCAGTGCGGTGTCGCGTGATTCAGCCGGCATCGATTTCGAACGGTCGGCGACGATCACGACGTCGCGTCCCTTGCGGGCCGTGTTCGAGTACGGGCCGGCGAGCGCGCACACCAACAACACCAGGACGATGGCGCGTACCACTGCGGTCGGCGCGGTGCGGCCGCGCACGAACCACCACGCCACCCCGGCTGGCACGAGCACGAGCAGCAATTCGGGATGCAGGAAACCCATCAAGCTGTTCCTGCTGCGGACGAGGAAACTTGAACGAGCGCGCGTGAGTCGAGCACCCACCAATCGAGCAGCAAGGCCACGAGCGCGGCGATGATGAGCAACACCGCGATCCGTGACGTCGCGGGCGCAGCCGCGGAAGCCGTCACAGCGGCTGCGCGTTCGCCGGTGTTGCGATCCGTCAAGTCCGACTCGGACGCGTCGGCGAAACTCACCCCGAAGTACGCGAGCGTCGCGCCATCCTGCTTGAGTGTGTACAGACCCGGCGCGTCGAAGCCGTCGAGGCTCTGGACCACTCGCGCCGGGAACTCACGCTCGGTGCGCGGGCCCTCCAGCCGCAATGGAGCTGCGGATGGCGTGCTCGCGCGCCACGTGATCTCGTCGCCGACCAGCAGATTCGTGGCGGATGCACCCGGCAATTCGTCGCGGCGCATCTCCACGAGGTTGGCGAGCAGGATCGGCCAGTCGAGCGAGCGCTGCAGGGAGGAGCGCTCCGGATCCAGCGCGAGCGTGTACACGCGTCCGCCGGACAATTTGTCCTCGGCGAGAATGGGCAGATTGCCGGCGGAAACCAGCGGCGCGCCGAGCGGAATGAACGTCGGATCGACGCTCCACACGATGCCTTCGAGCGTGGTGCCCTCGAGCAACGGGTGGCGCCGGTCGGCCAGAAACGGACCGATGAAGTCCTTGCGCTCCGTCCCGAGCGGCGCGAACGCGAGCGTCCACGTCGTCGGGCCGCCGCCGGGGGACGTGCTGATCAGGACATGCGCCTCCTCGTCGCTGTGCGCCTCGGTCACGTCGTCGACGAGCGCGAGCCAGCGGCCGATCGGTCCGCGCTCGCGCGAAGAGAGGCCCAAACTGCGTCCGAGCTCCTCGCTCACGTTCGCGCGCAGTGTGACGGTGCGCTGCTGCAGCGGCGCCAGAAAGGCGCGGTCGTCGATCGCCAGCGCGTCGGCGCCGAGGCGTATTTCTACAGTCCCGGTAGCGCGCGGCACGCTGAACGACATCGTCTTGCGCTCGCGCGGCGCCAGTTCGATCGCACTCGCTTCCAGGATGGGCTTGTCGCCGCTCTGCGGCAGCACGCCCGCGACTTGCACGCTGCGCACGACGCTCGCGAAGCTCGCGAGTTCGATCGTGATCTTGTCCTGAGTGCGGTCGCCGCTGAAGTCGCGTGCACGCAGAGCGCGCACGATCGCGAAGTTGTCGCCAGGCCGACCGACGGCTTGCACTTCGACTTCAGGCGGCAGGCCGCCCTCGTCCAAACGGTCCGTGAAGCACACGATTGCGCCGCCTGCGGCGATCTGTTGTGCAAGCGCGATCGCACCGTGCAGATCGTGGTGCAGCGCGGACGGTTCCCAGCGCGCGAGACCCGCGCTCGCCTCGGCCGTGAAGGCCGCCGGCCCGACCAGCACACGCGGTCGCGCTCCGCTCTCGACGATCGTGACGCGCGAGCCCGAAGAGAGGGCCTCGATGCGCGCGGCGATGTGTTCGCGTGCACGCCCGACGGCGCTCGTCTGCTGAGCGTCGCGCGCGCTCATCGACGCGGACCCGTCGACGACGACGACCAGGTGCACGCCGTCTGCGCTCGTGCAGCCGCGCGGTCCGGCCAGCGCCAGCGCCAGACACGCCGCCGCCGTCAGCTCGCAGAAGAGCGACATGGAACGCGGCAGGCGCTCGCGCCTGCGCCCCGAGATCGGTGTCGCGCTCTCGTCGCTCCACAGGAAGAGCGCGCTGACGACGCGCGGCTGGAATTTCCGGCGGAAGAGGTGCAGTGCCAGGATCGCAGGCAGCGCCAGCAACGCGAGCAGACCGAAGGGGTTCGTGAACATGAGGCTCGACTCAGGGGTCGGGAGTCTAGCAGTCACGCCATCTCAGGCGCTCCGACGACGGGTCGTCCTCGAAGACGATGGACAGATCGCCGGATCTGGCGGATGATTCGGTGAGTCCCAGCGAGTCGCCGAGCGTGCGCCAACACGGGTGCAGCCGGACACGGTTGCGGCAGCCTGGCCTTCGCAGGCGGAGCGATCCTCTCCAGCACGGGCATCGCGAGCGACGAGACCAGCGGCACGGATACGCTCGTGCTGACGGCGACCGACATCCCTGGCCCGGGCTTGTTCTTCCAGTCCAACGGACTGGCGGGCGCGCCCATCAACTTCGGTGACGGTCACCTGTGCGCGGCAGTCGGAATCGTGCGTATGGGCATCGTGTTCCCTGTCGCAGGCGTGGCCTCGTACCCGGGCGGCTTGACTCCGAATGAGATCCACATCGCGGGTGGTGCGCTCGCCGGTCAGACGAAGCACTACCAGTGCTGGTACCGCTCGGTCCCCGGACTGTGCGGTCCCGACAACTTCAACTTGACGCAAGGCCTGTCCTTGACGTGGGGCCCTTGAGAGCGACGGACCCGTCGACGCTCGTCGACGGGAAGGTTCGCAGTTGATTCGAAGCGCGCTCCTCGTCGCAACCGCGGCGAGGGGCGCGCTGAGTTTTCATCACTCCATCCGGCGCGCGCGGTTCTCGTAGCCGCCGCGCCACAGCGTGAAGGAATCGACCTTGCCGTCGGTCACGTTGAACGTGAGGCGCACATCGCGATCCGATTCGAACGTGAAGACGAGATTGCCCTGGTGACACAAGCGCACGGCCGGATCGACGGGCGGCGTGAACCACAGCTGTCCGTCGCGTTCGGCGATGCGGTACTGCGTGGTGGCGATCTGGTAGAGACCGACGCAGCGAGCGGCATCCTCGGTGGTCAACTTCGCCTCTTCGGTCACGGGCAGCGGGATGGCGAAGATGAAGCGCGCGATGTCCTTCTCGATGCGCTCGACCGGCGCGGATTCACAGTTCGCCAGCACCACGACCGTCACGTTCGGCAGCGAGTAGTACGAGAGCCGCGCGCGGAAGCCGCCGCCGGTCCCGGTGTAGGCGTAATTCTTGTAGTCGTGGAACTTGGTCATCTGCAGCGCGTAACCGAAGTTCGTCGAGTTTCCGTCCGCGAGCGTGGAGGGAGTCATGATCTTGCGAGACGCGCGCTCGCTGAAGACCTTGCGCTTGAACATGGCCTGCTGCCACTTCACCAGTTCAGCTGCAGTCGCACAGAGTGATTGCGTATTCACCTTGCTCGCGGCTTCTTCCGGCAACTCGAAATCGAACGAGTCCCAGGCGCTCAGGCAGTCGCGCGCGAAACCGATCGGCGCGCCTGACTTCGGACAGAACACGGCGCGGCCCAGCCCGACGGGCTCCAGCACGTGCTCGCGCACGTATTGCGTGTAGGGGACCTGGGCGACGCGCGCGACGATCAGGGACAACAGAGCGTAATTGGCGCTGTCGAGCGAGAAATCGTGGCCGGGCTCGAAGGCGAACGGCACGCCGGCGAACTGTGCCAGGAATTCCTTCTCCGTCGCGGGAGCGTCGCTCGCGTTCCCCTGCTTGACCTGCTCGAACCCCGGGATGCCGGACGTGTTCGAGAGCATGTGTTGGAGCGTGATCACGCGCTCACCCACGGGGAACTCAGGCAAGTACTTCTCGATACGGTCCTCGAGCGCGAGCTTCTCCTCGTCCATCAGCTGCAGGACCGCCACCGCCGTGAATTGCCGCGTCAGAGTTCCGATCGGATAGCGTGTGTCGGCCGTGGCCGGTTGTTGCGCTTCGACGTTCGCGTAGCCGTAGCCCTTGGCGAAGAAGACCTGTTCGTCCTCGGCCACCGCGATCGTGATCCCGGGCACGCCCTCGCGTTCGACCGCAGCGCGCGCCAACTCGTCGATGCGCGCCGCGAGTTTGTCGCGGTCGTAGACCGGGGCCGTGTCCTTGTGCGGTTTCTGAGCCGGCGCCTGGAGCGTGAAGGTGAACAGACCGATTGCGATGAGCGTTTTCATGAGGGACCTCCAAGACGATTGTGGGCGAGGTGCGTCAGCCGGAGAAGGGGGCCGCGCGAGAATCCTCGACCGAAGTCGCAACCGCGTGCCGTGCCGTGCGTCGTGTAGGAGATGAAACACCGCTGGATGTGTCTCGCCGTGCTGGCCGCTGCGGGGATCTTGGCGCGGTCCGGGGCTACCCAAGCGCCGCCGACTGCGTCGCTGGACGAACTGCGCCAGGACCTGCGGGCCCCGCGCCCCGAGAAGCGGCGATCGGCCGTCAAGAAACTGGCAGCTCTCGCGACACGCGAGAGTTTCGAACTCGTCCTCGGTGCGCTGGATGATCCCGACGGGCAGGTGGCCGATGAAGCGCAACTCGCGGTCGGCCGCGTGTCCGACTCGCGGCTCGCCGCGCTCCTCGTCGGCAGCGCGGGGATTCATGCGCGCGATGAATGGGTGCAACTGCGTGCCTGCGAAGCCCTCGGTCGCATCGAATGCGCTTTCGACGCCCGGCGCCTTTCGAACTGCCTGAGTGCGCGTGACCCGGAATTGGCGCGCACCGCACTGTGGACGATCGAAAGGCAGGCCCAGGCGCGGCGCTTGACGCGCGACGACGACCAGGCCGTGGAGAAGTGGCTCGACGTATTGAGTGCGCGCGTGCGCGGTGCCGGGCCGGCTGAGGTGCGCGGCGCGGCCTTGCTGGCGTTACTGCGGATCGATGCGCTCGCGGCTCAGGCGCTGGCCGTCGCAGTCTTGGACGACAAGGCGGAAGGCTTGCGCTGTGCCGCGCTGCAAGTCGTCGCGACGCAGAGCGAGCAAGAATCATTGACGCATTCGACGCGCGCGCTGTCCGATGCGAGCTTCCGCGTGCGCTCGGTCGCGGTCGACAACTTGAAGCGCTTGAAGAGCCGTGCCTCCGTCACGGCGCTCATCGAGCGCCTGGGAGTCGAGCCGCGCGCACGACTGAAGGGCGAGATCCTGGTGTTCCTGCGCGACAGTTCCGGCCAGGATCATGGCCTCGACCTGGAGGCGTGGCGTGCGTGGGCGGACACGTTGAAGGGTCCGTGGAGCACCGGCGGCACCGAGCGCAGCACGCCGTTCGGCGGCGACACGCACGTGAAGCTCGCCGGATTCGAACTCGTGTCCGACCGCGTGACATTCCTGATCGATCTGTCGGGCTCGATGTGGGACACCGAGGAAGGCGGGCAGACGCGCAAGCAACTCGTCGACGTCAAGTTGCGCGCCTGCCTGGAAGCGCTGCCCGCTACGGCCGAGTTCAACCTGATTCCGTACACGCGCGTAGCCATCCCGTGGGAGAAGCGCCTCGTGCGCGCCTCCAAGGACAACGTCGCCCGCGCCGCGCGCTGGTTCGAGAGCCGCAACGACCGCGGTCCGGGCAATGTGTACGACGCGATCCTGCTCGCGCTCGAGGATCCGGAGGTCGACACACTCGTGATCCTGACCGACGGCGTACCGACCGGCGGTCGACGCTGGAATCTGGAGTTGATGGTCGAATTGCTGGTCGAACGCAATCGCTACCTACAGGTGGCTTTCGATTCGATCCTGGTCGACGCGCCCAAGGGCAACCGCCGCGTCTGGGCCGATCTCGCTGAACGGACCGGAGGCCGGTCGAAGGCGCTCGAAGTGTCCGATCTGCAAGGTGAAGGCGTCGCGCGCGGGCCGCCGCGCTGAGTTCGTGCAGGTCGGCAGACGTTGATGCGTCACCCCGGGCGCGTGAGGGTGTAGAGTAGTCGCCCCAAACGTGACCGCATGATTCCGAACCCGCTTCAAAGCCTCTGTGCCTGGGCTCTGGTCCTCGCCCTCGCAGGCACAGACGCATTGGCTCTCGCAACCCTCCCGCAGCCGAGTGCGGCCCTCGAGGATGTCGCGACACGGATCGCCGCTGCTCTGGCGCGCGAACAACGCGGCGAATTGAAGGACGCGCGCGAACTGTGGCTGGCATTGGCTCCCGAGGTCGCTCCAGGCACGGAGCGCGACGCGATCATCGCGCGAGCGCGTTCGCTGGCAGCGCGGCTCGCGTTGCGGGATGAGATCCAGACGGCGGTGCCGACCGATCAGCGCGTCTTCGCCGAGATCGGCATCGACAAGGCCGACGCGACCGGGATCGTCTCCGGCGCGAAGCACACGCCCTGGCACGAGGTGTCGCTCGACATCCTCATGCGCGCGGCGGCCGCTGCACGCGCCTCGCGCGACGCGCAGAACGGCCTCGTGTTCGAGACGCTCGTGCGGGGCACGGAGGCGCGCAAGCGCGATGCCCTGCTCGATCTAGGTCGGCGTTTCGAACGCGGCGAGATCGACGCCGGTGACGCCTTCGCCGCCGTCGCGCGCGCGCGCTCCGAGCCCATCCCCGCACGCGGCTATGCCTTTCAGAACGGAGTTTGGATCGGCCTCGACGTCGCTGCGGAAAAGGCGCGCTCGGCCGGCTTGGAGGAAGCTGCGCGCGCGCTCGAAACGGCGGCGTCCGGTAAACGCGAGTCCGCTCTGCAGGCGCTCGAAAAACTCGGCCCCGAGGGCGCCGCCCGCGTACTCCCCGCCCTGGAAAAACGTCTGAACGACGCCGCACTCGTGCTCGCGCAAGCCGTGTCACAGCGACCGGTCATCGCGGTGGTCGAGGCGCGCAAGACGCTGGACGAGTGCCGCAAGTCCGCACTCGACTTGATCTTCGACGAAGAGCGCTATTTCTATCCGTACACGCCGCCCGAGTGCCCAGAGGAGAAGGTCAAGCTCTACGCCGGTGTGCAGCAAGAAGTCGACGGGCTGGTGTCCAAGGTTCGCGATGCCTGGAAATTCTCCCGCCGCGCGAATCTGTCACCGAACGTCAAGATCGCGCTCGATGAACTCGACTGGAATCGCGCCGTGCGCACGCCGCGCAAGCTCGCTTTCGCCTGGCCCGAGGCTCTGCCCACCTGGGTCGACGGCCTGGATCGCAACGGCGATTTCCTCGATCTGAAGAACTTCGCCTGGGATGCGAAGGAACGCTCGATTCTGCGCCGCAACGGCGAGATCGACGCGCTCAACACGCGAGCCTGGCAGCGCAAGGAGAGCGACGCCGCGCGCCGCGCGGACGGCGAGGAGCAGAAGCAGGTCGAAGTCACGAACGAATACCGGCGCATGTTCGGCCGCAACGTCCTGGCGTGGAATCCGAAACTCCAGACGGCTGCGCAAGGCCACTCGGACTACATGTCGTTGACGGGCGACTTCGGTCATTTCGAGAAGGACCCGGCGCGCCGGACGCCCGGAGATCGCTTGCGCCTCGCGGGCTACAGCGGCGGCGGCGGCGAGAACTGCAGCCTGGGCAACACCAGCGCGGAAGGCGCGCACACCGGGTGGACGCACTCGAGCGGACACCACCGCAACATCCTCGGCCACGGACACCGCGAGATGGCTTCCGCGCTCGCCGCGATCTACTGGACGCAGAATTTCGGATCGGGGCGCGAGTTCGAAGCTGAACTGGCGCGAACCGGAGAATAGAGAAGATCACCGCATGAGCACGTTTCGGCGCGCGTTGTTGGTTCTGACCCTGGCGTTGATCTCGGGCGCGGTGATCGCTCCTGCATACGGCGCACAGGACAAGTCGGCGCCGGGTGATCGCCCGCAGATCCTGTGGCAGCGCACCCTCGAAGACGCGCTCGTGCTGGCCAGCGCGGAACAGCGACCGTTGCTCGTGGCGATCAACGTCGATGGTGAATCCGCTTCGGATCGCATCGTGAATGAGCGCTATCGCGATCCACGCTTCGTCGAATGGACGAGCCGTTTCGCTTGTGTCGTCGCCAGCATTTCGCGCCACAACCCGCGTGATTTCGACACCGAAGGCCGCCGCATTCCGTGCCCGCGTCTGGGTGAGGTGACGTGCGGTGAACACATCGCACTCGAGCCGATCCTGTTCGAGCGCTACCTCGGCGGAGAACGCGTGTCGCCGCGTCACGCCTTGATTCAACCCGACAATCACAAGACGTTCGACCTGTTCCTCCTGTTTGACCTGGCGGAACTGGACGAGGCGATCGCGCGCTGCGCAGCCGAGGCCCCGCCGCCGATCGCCGAACCGCACCTGCCTCCCGAACCCGCGCGCAAGAACACCAAGGAACGACTGGCGCAATGGCGCACCATGGCTGCGTCGCGCACGGCGCGCGGGCGCGAGCGCTTCGAAACGGTCGTCGAAGGGGTGCGCCGCGAATCCTGGGTGGGGGGACGCTTCGAGTCGTGGCTCGTCGAGGCTCTAGACGCCATCGCGGAAGTCGGCGATGCCGGATCGACGGGTGTGCTGCGCGGTTTGTTGAATCGCACTCCGCTCCCCAGCAATGCGCTGCTCCAGAAGATCGGCGACACGGCTGCGACACTCAAGGTCGGTAGCTCCGTCGCGCGCATCGTGCGCGAGCGCCTGGCCGGCCCGGGAAAGTTCCCCGGATCGCCGCTGCTCGGTGACGACCGCGACCTCTTGCCGTTGTTGGCGCGGTTCGACGCGTCGACGCCTGCGACTCGTTCGTTCTTGTTGGCGCACAGTGCGATCGGGGAAGAGTCCGAGCGTCGCGCGGCGGCGCTGGCTCTGAGTCCGAGTTTGCCGATGGAAGCTGTGTCGCGCGTCGCCGCCGCAGTCGAATCGGAAGGCGGCGCGTGCGAGTTCGGCGAGTTGATGAAGTTCGCAATCGACGTCGGGCGTGCGCTGCCGCACTTCGAAAAGCCTGCGGAAGTGCTCGCACCCATCGCAGAGCTGGAACTCGAACTCATCGAGAGCGATCGTGCGCTGACGGCCGACCCGACCGCCGTCGAAGCCCAGGAACGCTTCGGGCGCGTCTCGCTGAACCTCGCGCGGCAGTACATCGCGAACGGCGGCGGTGACCCGCGCCTCTTGCTCGAAGATGCACGTGCGTGGCTCGAGCGCGCAGCTCAGGGCCGGCCCAACGATGTCAGCCTGGCCTTCGCGCGCGCGCGTGCCGCGTACTTGAGCAGTCGCTTCGAAGAACAGGAGCGCATCGCATTGGCCGCGTTCGGCGGTTATCCGGCGCGCGATGCGCTGGCGCCCGAGGCGCTCAAGCTCGTCGATGCGCTGACCCTGGGCGACGGCGACGTGCGCCGTGCGGCGACGCTCTTGTTCGACGAGAACAAGCTCGAAGCCTTGCGTTGGGTCGGCGACGCGAGCGCACGTCTGATTGCGGCGCGTGCCGGTCAGGATCCCGCCCTCGAAGTCCGAGGCTACGTCCGCGGAGCGCGCGCGCTCGCGCTGGTCGCCGTCTCGCCGTCGTCGGACGAGACCGATTGGGTGAGCCTCGCGTCCTTCCTCGGTGCGTTGGGCCTCGAGCGCGAAGCCCTGTGTGCGTGGGAGACGGGCGCCGCAAGGAGGCCCGAATCGAATGCGCTGCGCGACGGTCTGAACCGAGCGCTGTGGAGCGCGGGACGCCTCGATCTCGCACCGATCAAGGCCGAGTGGATCGCGGGGCGATTCCCGGATTCCGGCGCGTGTGCGTGGCACGCAGGCTACGCGTGGATTCTCCTGGGCGAGGATTCCAGGCGCGAACTCAGGCACGAAGCGGCGCTGCGCAGCTACGCGCTCGCGATTCGAGGCTTCGAACGCAGCATCGAACTGCGGGAAGACCTGCGCGCCAGTTCCGCGCACTACATCGCCATCTCGGAGCTTGGATCCGCCTTCGCACTGTTCGAACTGGGGCGGCGCGACCCGTCACTGGCCGCACTCGCGCGCGCACTGCGGCAGGCGCCGAGCGTGCTCGACTCGCGCGACGGTCTGGACCGCGACGTGCCTGATCTGATCGACGCGCTGCTCGAGTGGCGCGATGGGCGCAAGAGCTCGCTGCAGGTGATCGCGGTCGCCGAGAGTCTGGCGCAGGCCATGCCCGACAATCCGCGGCCGTGCCTGATGGTCTCGGACACGGCGCTGCGCGAAGGCTTGCGCGCCGACGGCCGCTCTCCGCGCACGGCGGTGAACGACGAAGGCGAGCGCGTGCGCTTGCCCTCCGAGGAAGGCGATGCGTACATGCGTGAATCGATCGCGGTCGCACGCATGGCCGTGGACATCGAAGCGAACGAGGTGACGCGCACGCAACTGGCTCAGTCGCTCAGCGTCCACGCGGAACGGCGTCTCGTGTTGGGGGACACAGCCGAGGCCGCGCCGCTCTTGGCCGAAGCGGCGGTGTTGCTGGGCGAGGAACCGCCGGGTTTGACCTCAACGCAGGCGGCGCTCGAGGAGACTGCGGCGCTGTTGCGAACGAAGCTCGGTCCGGCACGACCGGTGTTCCGACCCGGGCGCTGAACCGAGGTCCGATCGACCGCTACGGTACACGGCTATTGTCTTCCCGATTCGCTGACGTAGAACCGCGCGATGGCGTGCGGTTCTTCGCCGGTGAATCGGGGAGACAATAGCCGTGTACCGTATCAATTGCGCTGCTCGTCCAGCGCCTCTCCCGCTTCGCGACTGAACTCGACCATGTGGTGGCGCACGATGCGACCGCTGGCGACGAAGATCACGTCTTCTGCGATGTTCGTCGCGTGGTCGGCCAACCGCTCGAGATTGCGCAGGGCCCCGACGAGGTGCATCACGTCGCCGATGCGGTCGGGGTGCACGCGCATGAACTGGATCGCTTCGCCCAGGAGTTCACGGTACAAGCGATCGGCTTCCACGTCGGACTTCCACACGCGCAAGGCCAGATCCGCGTCGCGCCGCACGAGCGCATCGAGTCCCTCGCGCACCATGCGTTTCGCGACGGCAGCCATGCGCGATACGTCCGGACGGAACGGGAGCGGCGGCACCTCTGCCAGCACTTCGGCGCGCTCGGCGATGTTCACCGCCAGGTCGCCCATGCGCTCTAGATCGGAATTGACCTTCATCATGCCGCAGATGAAGCGCAAGTCGCGTGCGACCGGCTGTCGCGTGGCGAGGACTTCCAAGCACCTCTCCTCGACCTCGTTTTCCAGGTCGTCGACCGCGTCGTCGCCGTCGATCACCTGGCGCGCCAACACCGCATTGCGGTCTAGCAGAGCGGACAACGAATTGTCGATGGCCTGCTCCACGAGTCCGCCGATGTGTTGGATCTTCTTCGTGATGTCCGTCAAGTCGCCGAGAATCTGCTTGCTCATGCTTGCTCCGGGGTCAGCTCTGAATCGATTCCGCGCCGCGACGACGCAGCGGCAGGATCACAGTGAACGTGGAGCCTACACCTTCCTGGCTGGTGACGCTTACCCGGCCGCCGTGTGCGCGCACGATGTGCTTCACGATCGCGAGCCCCAGTCCGGTGCCGCCCATTTCCCGCGCACGAGATCGATCGACGCGGTAGAAACGTTCGAAGATTCGCGTCAGATCGCCGGCGGGGATGCCGATTCCGGTGTCGCGCACGTGGGCCCTCAATTCCTGGTCGACGGTCTCGAACTCGACACTGACGCTACCGCCGCGCGGTGTGTACTTGAGCGCGTTCTCGAGCAAGTTCGTGAACAACTGCTCCAGACGTTGTGAGTTGCCGTCCACGATCAGGGGGATGGCCGGTGACGGAGGCATCACCAGGCTCACGCCCTTGGCCTCCGCCTCGCCGATCAGAGCTGAAGCCGCGGATCGCAACGGGGCGTCGAGGCGCACGGGCTCCAGCGGCAAACGGTCGCCCTCCGATTCGATGGCCGACAGGTCGAGCAGGTCCGACACGATCGCGTTGAGACGTGCGGCATTGCGGCCGGCGATCTCGAGGAATTTGTCGCGTGTCGCGGGCTCGCTCTCGTCGCTGAGTGTTTCGAGTGCACCGATCACGGCCGCCAGGGGTGTCCTCAATTCGTGGCTCACGTTGGCTACGAAATCGATGCGCACCTGTTCGAGCCTGCGTATGGCGGTGACGTCGGCGAGGAGAGCGACAGCTCCCAAAGGCCCTGGCGTAGCGGGTGCTTGACCCGGCGTGATCGGTGCCACGGAGAGCCCCAGCGTGCGGCCGTCTTGTCGCGGCGAGGGAGCATCGCCGTGGTGCGGAGTCGCGTGCGTCAGCGCGCCGCGCAAGGACGACTCGAGGTCCGGAAAGCGCAGTGTCTCCCACAGCAGCGACCCCGGTTTCAGCGGAGCCGGCAGACCTAGAATGCGCGCCGCTGACTGATTCATGAGCAGGACTCGCTCGTTGCGATCGACCGCGACGACACCTTCGGCCATCGAAGCCAGAATGGTCTCGACCTCGACTCGCGCGCGTCGCTGGTCTTCGAGTCGCGTGCGCAACTCGAGCGACATGGCATTGAGAGCGTCGCCCAACCGACGCACTTCCAGCGGCCCGTCCGCGCGAACTTGCACGCTCAGATTGCCGGCGGACAACTCCGCCGCGTCGCCCTCGATGTCCTTCAGTGGGAGCGCCAACCAGCGGGCGACAAGGGCGGCCGAGAGCAGCCCGAACAGCAGCAGGCCCAGCCCGAACCAACCGATTCCGTGGCGCAGGGAAGAGACCATCATGTCGACCTGGTCGGACTCGGTCGCTGCGCGCAACGTTCCGAGGTTCTTGCCCTTGTCCGTCAGGGCGCGAGTCGTGTACGCCGTCGACTTCCCTGTCGTAGCGCTCTTGCGTCGAGCTTCGCCGCTGCCGGTTTGTCGCGCAGCGACCACTTCGGGCCGCTCGCCGTGATTGGACAGCGCGCCTTGAGCCTCATTATCGGCCATGACCGTTCCGTCGGCACGAATGAGCGTCAGCCGCAGTCCGTGCAGCGCACCCAGCACTTGCAGACAGTCGTTGAACGACTGTGAATCGCCGCGGCCACGCAGCATGTCCAAGGCTGACGGCGCAAGCAGGTCGCACGCGATCTTGCGGCGCTCGGCTGCGTCGTCCTCGACGATGCTGCGCAGTTTGATTTCCCCGGTCACTGCGGCGACCGCCAGCGCCACGCACATGAGGCCGGCGAGCGTCAGGAAGATCCGTGCGAAGAACGTGTCGGCGCGCAAGCGACTTTATTCTACCGGGAGGGGCGCCTCGGCGAACTTGTAGCCCAGTCCACGTATCGTCAGGATGTGCTCTCCGTGCCGACCGAGTTTCTTGCGCAAGGTCGCCACGTGGACATCGACATTGCGATCGATGACGACGGCCTCCTGACCCAGGACGGCATTCAACAGGTCGTTGCGCGTAAACGCGCGTCCCTTGTTCGCAACCAGGTGGCGCAGCAGTTTGAACTCGGTGACGGTCAGGCGGACTTCTGCATCTTTGATCGTCACCTCGTGCTTGACGGAATCGATGACCATGTCACCGAAGCGCAGCACTCTCTGACCTTGATCGCCGGTGCGCAGCTCGTGGGCACGCAAGCGCGCGCCAACGCGCGCGATCAGCTCCTTCATGCCGAACGGCTTGCGCACGTAATCGTCGGCGCCCTGCGCCAGGCCGATGACCGCATCGGATTCTTCGCCTTTTGCGGTCAGCATCACGATCGGGATTTGGGCGGTGCGCGCATCCGCACGCAAGCGGCGACAGACTTCCAATCCACCTATGCCGGGCAACATCAAGTCCAGGATCACGAGGTCGGGGATCCGCTGTTGTGCTTCGGCCAATCCGGCTTCGCCGTTCCTGGCGATGACGACTTCGTAGTGTTCTTTGGTGAGGTGGTGTCGAACGAGTTCAACCAGATCGGGCTCGTCGTCGACGAGGAGTATGCGGGCTTTCTTCATCAGTGAGCGATGCTAGTGGGCCCCGATCAGCAGCTTGACAACCCTTCATCAGCCGAATGTAAAGACTTCGAGGCACCCAGGGGCGGACTCTGTGGGAAATGATGTGGACCCATCAGGTCTAGTGCGCGCGGTTGTGAGATATCGACCTCCAGAGGTTGCGTCCGCCAACGTGGCTGATGCCAGGCCCATTGCTCCGGATCGGCGCGAATCCAATCCTCGAACGTACGGTTGAGGCGCGCGCAGAGATCCAAAGTGCGCTCGCGCGGAGCGAGCGTCGGATCTAGATCCAAGGGTCGGTCGAAGATCAAGCGGTAGCGTCGCCGACGCGCGTCGAAGACGCACCGGGCCGGCAAGAGCGGGCGCCGGGCGGCGCGCGACAGAGCCGCCGGGGCGGTCAACGTGAGTGCGGGTCGGCCGAAAAACGGCACGAAAACCCCTGTCAGACGGCGCACTTCCAAGTCCGCCAGCAACCCGACGACGGATCCTTCCTCCAGCGCGCGCAAGATCGTACGAGGATGCGCCGACTGCGGGATGTTCTGCACACCGTAGTGCGAACGCATGCGCTCAAACCAGGCCGCCGTGCTGTCGTTCGGGCGTCTGTAGCCGACGACCGCTCCGGCGTGACCCGCGCGGCGCAGGCGTGCAGCCAGCAATTCCCAGTTGCCGATGTGGGCACTGACGACGATGGCTCCCCTGCGATGCTGCAGTTCGCGCTCGAGAATCGCCACGGACGGATCGAGTTCGACCAGATCGTCGATCCAGCTCGCACTCGAAGAGACACCACCCTGGGGTGGTGCCGCGCGCGCCAGGCGCAACCACTCGGCGAAGATGCGCGCAGAATGCAGTCGCACACCGCGCGCGATCGCGTCCAGCTCTTGAGTTGTCCGCTCACCGCCCAGCGCCAGCTCCAGGTTCGCACGCGTCGTGCGCTCGTAGCGCGTCAGTCGCGCGAGCGGGGAGAGTCCCGCAAGCGTCGCACGCACGACAGCCGTCGGTAACGCGCCGGCCACGCGCGTCGCTCCCGAGAGCACGGCTGCGCGCGTACGTCGACGCAACGGCTCGCGCCGTGGCTGTGCGCCGCGCAGCCATCGTTCGCGCCAGGTGCGCAGTTCGGGAGGCGCGACCTCGAGTTCGCTCAAGAACGCGATCACGAACGCGGCGCGCTCGCGCGCGGAACAACTGCGCCCCAGCGCGTGCGCCATGGCCGTCGTGCGTGTCTCGGCCCGTGTCCCTTTAGCGACGACCGCAGTCGGCAGCACGCAGGCCTGCCCAGCTGCGTCGAACGCCACACTCGATTCCAGGCGCGAGGTGAGCGCGAGACCGCGATCCGTCAGCCGACCCAGCAGCGCTCCCAAGCTGCGCGCCGCGATCGATCGCGAGCGTGGATCGCGCATGATCTCACTCGTCGACCGGCTGAATCCACAGTCCGCGAACACGGCTCGCGGGTTCGGGTGCGTGCGCAGCACCAGCGGTTCCGGACTCGGGATTCCGTGTTCGACGAGGCGCGCGGCCGTGCGCCACGATTCCAGCACCCGTGCCTCTGTGCCTGAGACCGCCGGCGCACGCTCGTCGTCCTGAGTCTGCCAGGCCGTGGCCTCGTCGACGGCGCGCGCGCGCACGCCGCGCTCGTCCCCGCGGATGATGAGTTCCGCAACACTCGATGTCCGCAACCAACGCGCGCTCGAGCGCAGCACGACGGCCAGTCGCCGCCTGCGCGCGGCTCGATCCCAGGCTGCGAGCTCTGCTCGCGTGGGCGTCGAGCGGCCCGCCGCGTGGGCAGAAGCGATTGCCAGTGCGAGTCGCCACGCGAGTGTCGTGTGCTCGCGCAGATCGGCGAGCATCGTCACGCAATTGCGCGCGTGCAGTCGCTCCGACAACGGGCGATCGCGCACCGTCACGCGTGCGACGTCGACGAGCCACACGGCGCCGCGCAAGTCGACGAGCACATTGCCCGAGTGCAGATCGCCGTGCGTGACACCGTGGCGGCGGGCCAGCGCGAGGAGGCGCCCGAGCTCACGCGCGATCCGGCGTCGGTCGGCCGGCCAGGGTGCCCGGCCGCGCACGATGTCGGCGAGGGACACGGCGCCGTCGATCCAGCGGAGCGAGAGTTCGACGCCCTTGTCGTCTACGGTGATCGCGAGCGGCTCTGGCACAGGAAATCCGAGCGCGGCCAGACGCAACAAGGCGTCTCGTTCGCGCACGGCCCGACGTCGCGCCCGCGCACGGAAGAGTTGCTGCGCGAGGCCGAATCCGACCCCGCGCTCGCCCTCGATCCGGCCCGCGTCCGCAACCTCGAAGCGCTTGATCGCACGCCGCTGCGACGCCTGTGGCTCACCCGCCCCCCGCGAGGCTTCTGTGACGACCTCCAGCCACAGAGTACGCTTGGCGCCGCGCTTCACGAGGACACGCTGTTGCTCATCGACCACGCGACGATTGTACTGCGCGCCCTCCGCCGCCCCGCATCACGTTCACTGCCGCTTTGAAGCTCTACGCCTACATCTTCTGGGAACTCCTCATGGGGTTCGCCTTCACGCTGGGCGGCATCCTCGTTCTGGCCTTGCCGGCGATCACCGCGTCCGCCGTCCACAAGCTGGCGGGCGTGGAGATCATGCTCGTGATCATGTTCATCCCGATGGTCGTCGCGGGATTGATTCCGTACGTCCTGCCGCTCGCCTTCCTGCTGGCGGTCGTGCACGTCTACGGGCGGCTCGTGGCCGACAACGAATGGACCGCGCTGCGCATGTCGGGTCGCAATCCGCTCACGATGCTGCTCCCCGGCGCGGTGCTCGCGAGTGTACTGGGCCTCACGACGTGGTGGCTCTTGAGCGAGCTCCTGCCCGAGATTCGCTACAAGCAGTCCACCTACATCACTTCGGCGATGGCCGAGGCCGCACGCCACATCAGCCCGGGACGGACTGAAGTCAAGATCAAGGACTTCTACGTGTCGGCGGTCAGGCGCGAAGGCGACGACTTCGTGGACGCCTTCGTCTACATCCCGCCGATGAAGGCAGGGGACGTGGCCAAGACGTTGCGCGCCGATCGCGTGCGTTTCACGGCTGATGCCGACAACATCTACGCGCAGTTCATCCGCGCGCGGACGGTGGTCGGCGATCAGGACGTGCGCATCGGCGAGCCGGTTGTCCGTATCGACCTGGCCGCGATGCGGCGTCAGGCGGCGCAGCGTGACAGGCCCAGGTACCTCACGTCCAACGCCTTGGCCGCGCAACTCGCGGCGGGCGAGGTCGAGCCCAAGAAGATCGACACGTACCGCTACGAGATCCACTATCGCCTCGCCTTGGCTGCGACTTGTCTCATGTTCCTGCTCTTGGGCGCGCCGACTGCGCTCATGTTCCGGCGCGGAACGCAGCTCTTGCCGCTCGCGATCGCAGTGGGGTATGCGCTCGTTTACTACGTCTTGTCGATGCGCCTCGGGATGATCCTCTCGCAGGCACGCATCATCCCACCTGAACCGGCGGCGTGGGCGGTCGTCCTGGTCGGGCTGGTCGCAGGCGTGTTGCTCACGCGGAAGGCGTTGCGCGAGTGATGCGACGTTCACTCAAACTCGGTGGTCGACTCGATCGCTACGTCGGTTCGCTGTTCATGTCGTCGTATGCGACCGCGCTGTTCATGGTCGTGGGGCTCTTCCTGGTGCTCGACCTGGCCGCCAAGATCGACGAGTACATCGAGCCGATGAAGGACGGGACGGCGACGCCTTCGGTCCTCATCGTGCGCTATTACCTGCTCCACATTCCGTTTCTGTTTCTGCAAGTCGCTCCCTTCGTGACGCTCGTCGCGAGCATGTTCTCCGTGGCGAAGCTCCTGAAGCACCAGGAGACGATCGCAGCGCTGGCCGCGGGCGTGAGCGCGCATCGTTTGTTGCTGCCTGTACTGGTACTCGCGTGCCTGGCGGGAGGCGCCATGTTCGCACTGCGCGAAGGCCTGTCTTTCAGGCTGGCCAACAAGCGTGACGCCCTGCGTTTCGTGCTGGAGGAGAAGAACTACGATCAGGTCTACCGCAATCTGTTCATGCGCGATCTGTCGGGCAGCGTCGTGCAGCTGCAGGAATTCCGACCGTCCACGGGCGAACCGGCATTCGCGGAAATCCGCGGATTGCGTGCCGTGCTGGCGACGAATCGCGAGTGGGTGACGATCGAAGCCGACCGCGCCGTCTATGTGCAGCGTGGCACGGGCACAGGTTGGCGTCTCGAGAACGGGCGGCGGTCGGACAGCTTGGGCACACGTCCGATCGAGATGCTCGACGGGTTCGAGTTCACGCCGGCTCTGGCGTTGACGGTCGCACGCGCACACGATTCGCAACTCGATCTCAGCTACTCGGAGACGCGGGCCATGACGCGCCGCGATCCGGACAACGTCGTCTACCAGACGCTCTTGCATTACCACGTGACCTTCCCGCTCGCGAATCTGGTCCTCGTGCTCGTGGGGGTTCCGCTCCTGATGCGCAACGAACGCCGTCGCGCGGGCGCTGGGCTCGCGGCGGGCTCGGCCCTGTGCATCTGTTTCTTCGCTTCGGATCTCGTGTTCCGCAACTTGGGATTGCAGGCCTCGCTGGACCCGCGGATGGCCGCCTGGCTGCCGGTGCTCTTGTTCGGCAGCCTGGGGATAGTCCTGTTCGAGTCGATGAGGACCTGACCACGGTTTGAGGACACTCGGAACTGTGTTCCGCCCAAGCCGACCGAATTCCTTTTGTTCGGCACGCCGAGAGAGGGAAAACTGACCTCGGCGGCCAGCCCGGGAAGGAATCCGGCCTTCAGGCGTCCAGCCTGAGCCGCTCATCGCCACCGCAGGAAGTCCGACATGTCCGTCATCCGAACCCGCCCGATTGCCCTGATCCTCGCTCTCGCCCTCCCGTTCGGTTGCGCGACCGAGCGCCGGAGCGTCAGCGAGGAAGTGCGCTCCCTCGTCGATCACGCGGAGTTCGAGGCTGCCGTGAAGATCTCAGCCGAGGCCGCGGCGCGAAAGCCCAATGACGCGAGCCTGCAGGAATTGCACCGCGACGCCAGCGTGGCCTACCTGCTCGAACAGGGCCGGCGCAAGACCTTCGACGATCAAGACGAGGACGCGCTCGAGCTGTTCGATCGTGCACTCACGCTGAACCCTGATTCCAAAACGGCCCAAAGCTGGCGCCAGAAGACCACCGTCAAACTCTCCGAACGCTGGCTGCACGCGGCGTTGGAATTGCACGCCAAGGACGAGATCGATGGTGCACTCGCGGCCTACGAGACGTCGCTCGCCTACCTTCCAGCCGACAAGGACTCGTTGACAGGCCGAGACCTGTGCGTCGCGATCCTGGAGCATCGCGCCGCGCTCGGGCGTTCCTACTTCGACGACGGGTTGCACGCGTTGGCGGCCTACTGGTTGCAGCAGGCGCGCTCGCGCTTCAGTTACTCGCGCAAGTACCGGCCTGAAGACACGCACACCGCTCAGCGCGAGGAAGAAGTCGAACTCCTGCTCGCAATCGAGCGCTTGTCCATGGGCCGCAGAGCGGAATCCGAGCGACAGTACGGGGCCGCACTGAGCGAGTACCGACGCGCCCTCGTACTCGACCCGGACAGCCGCGACGCGGCCGAGGGTGTGGAACGCATGCGCGCCGAAATCGAAGTCACCGGATTGCTTGCCCGCGCGTCGATGGACATCGTCCGCGGCAAGTACGACCGCGCCACGACACTCGTCGAAGAAGCGGCGTCCAAGACGAAGCTGCAAGGCGACCTGTGCGCGGGCAAGTTCGATGCGATCCGCGAGGCCCGATTGGAGAAGGCCTATCGGGCCGCGCTCGCTCTGGAGCGCGACAACCGTTACGACGAAGCGGTAGCCGCCTACGCCGAACTGCTGAAAAAGGCCGAGTTCTACAAGGACGTGATCACCCGCAAGGACACGCTCGAGGAGTATCTGGCGCTCGCGAATGATCTCTACGCACGGTCGCAAGCCGCCTCGGACCCGACAGAGAAGCTCCAGCTCTTGCAGCAGATCCGCGTGTTCTGGCCCGGCTACAAGGACATCGCCGGCCAGATCAGGGCGCTGTCGCAAACACCGTCGGACTCTTGACGGTGAGGGCGCGCACGGCGCGCGCCACGGTGCCGGGTTCGATCCGCTGCATGCAGACGTTGCCCGCGGGATGAGTGCAGCGCCGCGCCAGGCACGGCGCACACTCGGGAGAGTTCGTCGCGCGCACGATGCGATGACGCGCGTCTGGACCGTCTCGCTCAGGCGGTGGCCAGGGACCCGTGCGCCGTGAGTCCTGCGGCCCGGCCAGGAGGACCACGCGCATGCCCGCCGCCCAGGCGACGTGCAGCGGGCCGGAATCGCATCCGACGAACACGGCATGCTTGAGCGCGGCGGATTGGAAGGCGGCGCGCAGCTCGCCGAGACCCGTCTGCCCGGGCCAGTGTTGCAGGCCTTGAAGTGCGTGCAGTTCCTGCGCCAGTCGCAGTCCGGCTTCGCGCTCGAGCGGCCCCGAGACGATCACGACCTCGTGATCGCGCGCCAGGTCGCGCGCCAATTCCGCGAAGCTCGTCGCGGGCCAGGAACGCACGTCTTCCGCGCCCGCCAGATGCAAGATCGCGTACCGCTCGCGATCCGTGTGAGCAAAGAGGTCGCGTGCCGAGGCAACGGGAGTCGGCCACAGATTCGACGCCAGGTCCGCGACGTCGATATCGGGTGCGACATGCCGTGCGAGAGCCAGCATGCGGTCGACCGCGTGCACGGATCCGTCGGCGGACCGCGCGGCTGCGGGTGCGCTGTCGGTCAACGTCGAGGCCGCGAACGGCTCGCGCCAATCGGCGCGCGCCATGCCGCTGCGGCGCGGGGCGCGGGCGGAGAGGGCGACGAGCGCGCTCTTCGTGTTGCCTTGCGCATCGACGGTCCAATCGGCGCCGAAACGCGTGAGCTCGCGCTCCAGTCGCACCCACGCCGCGAATCCGGCGCGGCGCTCGAACAAGATGACCTCGTCCAGATCCGGATGTCCGGCGAGGATGTCCGCGAATTCGGGCTGCACGACCCAGCCGATGCGAGCTCGCGGGTGCGCGCGTCGCAGCGCACGCAGCACCGGCAAGCCGTGGACGACGTCGCCTAGATGCGAGAGCCGCACGATCAGAATGCGTCGAGGGGCATGGAGCATGGAGATCAAAGCGCGTCCGCGCCGTAGAATCGCGCGCTCATGATACGGCGCATCTCGACCAAATGGATGATCAGCGTCCTGGCAGCCGTGCTCGTGCCGTTCCTGGGCTTCGCGTGGTTCGCCGACACGCAGATGGCCAATCGCCACCTCGATACGGTGCGCTACTACCTGTTGACGATGGCCGGCGAGGCGGCTGAACGCGTCGACAACGAGCTGAGAGAGCGCGAACGCGACATCGAGATGTGGACGACGCAGAGTCCGTTCACGCAATGGACCATCACCGGCGGCCGCGACGAGGAAAACTCGTTCCGTGCGCTGCTTGGAAACAGCTTCGACCGCTTCGTCAAGGGCAGCAACGGCGTCTACGATTTGATCATGGCGATCAACGCCAAGGGCGAATTGATCGTCTCGAACCGGTGCGATTTCCACGGCGACGCACTGACGCCTGCCGTGCTGGCCGCTCTGGATCGCGACTACAGCCAGGAGGCCTGGTTTCAGACGGCGATGAGCGGCCACATGGCACTTGTCGATCACCACCTGTCGCCGCTGCTCCCACCGCGCGTGCAGACCAACACGCCACACCCGGAGAACTTCCACATCGGTTTCGCGATGCCGGTGAGCGACCACCTCGAACCGGACAAGGCCGCCGGCGTCGTCTTCGCCCTCATGAACTGGGCCCCGATCCAGAACCTCGTGACGCGCAAGGAACGTCCGCGCGCGCCGTCGGTCGCACCCGACATCTACAGCACTTCATACGTCTGGCTGTGGGGTTCCGATTGCGACACGATCCTCGCGCACCCGAAGCCTGGACTCTACGGCAAGAAGGTGTCCGAGCCCGGAGTCGACCTGCCGGAACTCGTCGCTGCTGCCAAGAAGAGCGACTGGGACCTGTACCCCGAGTACTACTTCAAGGGCGTCTGGAAGAACGCGGCGTTCAAGCACTGCGTCGGGCCCGATCAGAACGGGTTCGGTTGGGTGGTCGGCGTCGGCATCGACAACGATGACATCTACGAGACCGCGCGCGAACTGCGCCTCGTCTTGTGGGTCGCGACCGCGCTGGTGTTGTCGTTGGTCGTGTGCGTGACCATGCTCGTGGCGCGGCGCACTACGCGGCCCATCCTGGCGTTGAAGAGTCAGACACAGCGCCTCGCATCCGGCGACCTCGACGCGCGCGTGACCGACCTCACCGACGACGAACTGGGCGAGCTCGGTCGATCCTTCAACGACATGGCCGCCGAACTCAAGGACAGCCGCAATCAGATCATCAAGGCCGAGAAGGATGCCGCGTGGCGCGAGATGGCGCGTCAAGTCGCACACGAAATCAAGAACCCGCTGACGCCCATTCAGCTCGCGGCCAACCTCCTGAAGCGCGCCAAGGACGAGGGCAGCCCTGAGTTCGACACCATCTTCGACAACACGATCGCGATGATCGATCGACAGGTGGTCGGAATGCGCAAGATCGCCGCTGATTTCTCGGCCTTCGCCGGTGCACGCAAGCCCGAACCGACGGTGTTCGAACTGCGCGCAGTGCTGGAAGACGTCGTCGCGATGCACGCGGCGTGGTTGCAGGAGGCCGGCGTTACACTCGAAAAGCACTGGATCGACGGGCAGGTCTTCGTCGACCGCGACGAACTCTCGCGCGTGCTGATCAACCTGGTCGCGAACGCGATCGAAGCGATGCCCGGCGGCGGGAAGCTGACGCTCGCGATCAGTCGCCGACCCGAGCGCACGGGGTCCAGCTTGATCGTCGAGGTGAAGGACACGGGCGCGGGCCTGTCCGACACCGTGCGCGCACGCTTGTTCGAGCCGTACTTCACGACGCGCACGCACGGCACGGGTCTGGGACTCGCCATCGCCAAGCGACTCGTCGAAGAGATGAACGGCACGATCACGCTGGAACCGCGGCCCGCAGGCGAAGGCGTCGGCACCATCGCACGCATCGTCCTGCCCGAACGTGGAGCGCCCACCCCTTGAGTCCGCGACTCGTGCTGATCACCGGCGCGACCGGGTTTTTGTGCAGCAACGTCGCGCGTCAACTGGCGACACGCGGCGACGAAGTGCACGCCCTGGCGCGTCCCAACGCCGACAAGCGCGTGCTCGACGGTGTGTCCGTGCAGTGGCACGCAGGCGATCTCACGGACCGCGCGAGCCTCGAGCGCACCTGTTGGAAGCTGGCCGAGCGCTCCTTCGCCTTGCGACGTCCGTGGGACCTGGTGCACGGCGCGGCGTTGATCAGCTACAAGTCCGCGCACCGTGCGGCCGCCGTGGCGATCAACGTCGAAGGCACGCGCGCCGTGCTGCAAGCTGCGCGCCAAAGCGGCGTCGCGCGCGTGGTCCACGTCAGCTCCGTCGTGACCGTCGGCGCGTGTAGACGCGACGAGGTGATGAACGAAGCGACGGAGTTCAACTTGCAGGACTGCGGCGTCGATTACGTCACGACCAAACGCGCGGCGGAGGAGATCGCACTCGCAGCCGCCAAAGACCTCGACCTGGTCGTGGTCAATCCGGGCGCGATCTTCGGGCCCGTCGAGCGTCGCTCCAACACGGCCCGTTTCATCCGCCAGGTCGCGCTCGGCAAGGGTCCGCTCGCGGCGCCGCCCGGCACGATCAGCGTGCTCGGAGTCGACGACGCAGCCGCAGGCACCGTATTGGCGCTCGACCGCGGCCGGCGCGGCGAACGCTACCTGCTGGTCGAGTCGTGGATCCCTTCGCGCGCGCTGTTCGACGCCGTCGCGCGCGAATTCGGCACGCGCGGGCCGTTGCTGACGATTCCGCGTTGGGCCTGGCCGCTGATCGTGCTCGCGGCGCGCGTGTGGGATCGTTTCTTCCCGCTCGACCTGGCGCCCCCGCAGGGACTGGTCATGCTCGCGCGCGAACTGCGCTTCGATGCAGCCAAGGCCAGGAGCGAATTGGGCTGGTCGCCCAAACCCTTCGCCGAGGTCCTGAAATCGACGATCCAGAGCCTGGAGGCACGCGGTCAGCTGCGCGCGGATCCCTGAAGGGCGGCAAGACTTACATCTTGCTCGACGAGAGTGCTTATCCTGTCCCTCTCTCCACACCCGCGCATCGAATATCGAGGAGTTCCGCTTGAGATCAGTCCCTGCCATCGTCGGGCACCGTCGCTGCGGCGCCGCATCACGCGCCGTGTTGGTCGTTCTGGCCGCGCTCGCCGCCGTGTTGATCGCGCTGGCGCTGCTGATGCGCACCGCCAATCGCGACACGGAGATCGTGCGCCCGGGCGGTTCGCCCACGGCGCCGCGCGCGGGCGAAACGGAACTTGAAGCTGCGCGCGCATCCAAGTCCGAACTGACTGCCAGCGCCGGCGGTTCGGAACGACTCAGCGCCGGCACGACCGGCGTGCGTTTGCGCGGACCGGCGAAGCTAGACGGACGTGTGATCGATCGCGCGAGCGGGGCGGGCGTGGGCGGTGTGCGCGTCGAATTGCTGCCCGTTCCACCCGCGGGGGCCGCGTTCCTGGGTCGCATGCTGCGCATCGCGGCGCTGGGCAACGAATTCAGCAACCGCGTCGAGCCCGTGGCTTCGGTCAACTCGGACAGCACCGGCGCGTTTCGTTTCGAAGGCGTCCGCCAGGGCACGTACTACATCGATGCACGCGGCGAGTACTGTGTCGCCGAGTCCGTCGTGCGCGCGCGACTGGTCGCTTCCGGCGACGGTGGGCCGCTGGATGTCTACGTCAACGCGGGCGGTCGCGTGCTCGGGCGCGTCTTGAAGCCTGACGGAACGCCCGCTGCTTCCGCAAGCCTGGCCCTCGTAGCGGGGCCCAACAATTTCCTCGCCAATGCGCGCACCGGCGACCTGCGCTGGCTGGAGCAAGAGAGCGACGAAAAAGGTCGATTCGTGTTCGGCGGCGTCGCGCCCGGGGCGGGTTACGAGATCACCGTTTCCGGCAAGGGCTTCGCGCTCAGCCACGCACTCGATATCGAAGTACGCGCCGGTCAGGACACCGAGGTCATCGTGCAGACGCGCATCGGCGGCTCCGTCGTGGGGCGCGTGTTGTCGAACGTCGAGGGCGCGGATCCGACGCCGCTCGCCGGCGCGCACCTGGGCGCGATTCCGCGCGGCTTGCGCAATTTGCGCTGCGTCGAGGAGATCCTGGAGACGACGCACTGTCAGACCGGCGCGGACGGTGCGTACCTCATGCAGAATGTCCCGCCCGGCGATGTCGACATCGTCGCGATCGCGTGGGAACACCTGCCCGCCGTCGGCGCACGGGCGTCGTTGGCGGATACCTCGCGCATCCAGGCGAACGACATCGTGCTTTCGAAAGGTCCGCTCGTGCGCGGCCGCGTGCTCGACACCGACGGCCGTCCGATCCACGGCGTGCAAGCGCGCTGGAACCTGATCGACTGGAAGAACTTCCAGTTCGATTTCTCGTTTGCGCCGCTGATGATGCAGGCCGTGAAGGGCTTCGAACTCCCGACGACGGATGCCGACGGGCGTTTCTTCGCCGGTCCGATCGCGGGCAAGCCCGACTACTCGATCGATTTCCTGAAGACCGGGTACGTCGATCAGGAATTCAAGTGGAACCCCGAGCGCGACGGGCCCGAGATCACCGTCACGATGCGGCGCGGGAGTGCCGTCGAAGGCATCGTCATGGATGCCGTGAAATCCGAGCCGTTGACTGCGTTCACGATCTCGGGCGCGGACCGGGTCGACACCGAAGCCGACGCGCCCGGCGCGCGCAATCCGTTTTCGGGCGGACAACTCGTCGAAAATCCGGGCGGGCGCTTTCGCGTCGATTCGGTGAAGCCCGGCAAGGCCAGCCTCACGTTCTCCGCGCCGGGGTACCTGGAGAAGACGGTCACCGACATCAACGTCGTCGAAGGCGAGCCGACGCGCGGCGTGATCGTCAATTTGACGCCGGGCGGAATCGTGCGCGGGCGCGTGGTCGACGAGAAATCGGAGCCCGTGCCCGGGGCGCAGGTCATGGCCGCGAGCACGAACCGCAAATCGTTCGATCCACAAGCCATGCGCGAGCGCGGGCGCGACCGCCGCAACCGCGGCGGCGGTTTCAACATGATCCTCGGCTCCAGCGGCGGGCCGGACATGCTCCCGCCGGGGATGATCGAGTACGCGGCCAGCATGGGGCTCGCCGGCGACAAGCTCGTGCGCGCGGATCAGAAGGGCGATTTCGTGATCACCGGCGTCGAGACCGGTTCGTTCCGCGTGCTGGCGTTCGATCGCAATCACACCTCCGGTCGCTCTGAACCGCAGGTGATGAGCGCAGGCGGCACGCTCGAAGGCGTGATCGTCACCTTGCCGAAAGGCGGCGCGATCCGCGGCACCGTGCGCGATCGACACGGTGTTCCAGTGCCGAACGAATTGGTGCTGGCGTTCGCGCCCTCGAGCTTCGACCCGACGAGTCCCAGCACCGGCGGGGGCCTGTACCAAGGCCAGTCCGACGCGAGCGGCGCCTACTCCATCGAACACGTGGCCGGCGGCAGCTACTTCCTCGTCGCGACGCGCGGTGACGAGGACCTGAACCCGATGAGTTTCTTCGGGACACTCAACTTCGATCTGGTGACCGTCCCGGCCGGCGAAGTCGTGACCTACGACCTGATCGACAGTTCGGCCGGCGCGTGCAAGGTGTACGGCACGGTGCTCTACCGCGGCGAACCGGTCGGCAAGGGCAACCTGTCCGCGCTGTCGTTCGATACGGACAATCTCCTGGGCGTCGAGTTCAAGGCGGCCAAGATGATGGACGGCGGGCGCTTCGAATTCGCCGGACTCGCGCCCGGTGAATACCAGCTCAACTTCGACGGCAACGGACCGCAGGTGCGCATGTCGTTGGACGTGCCGGACCTGCCTGAGATGCGCATCGACCTGCGCTTGCCGGAAGCGGGCGTCGAGGGAGTCGTGGTCGACGAGGCCTCGAACAAGCCGCTCGAAGGCGCCGAAGTCGTCTTGCGTTCGACGGACGCAATCGAGTCCAGCGGCATCCTGGGCCAGTTCCTCTCGCGCGAAGGGCGCTCGATGCGCGACAACACGAACGCCAAAGGCGAATTCTCGTTCGAGCGTCTGGCCGAGGGCGAATACGAATTGCTCGTGCGCGGCGTCCGGCGCGGAGACGCCAAGGGCAAGTTCGCTCCTTCCACCGCACTGCGCGTGCGTGTCGACGGCAACCGCGTCGAGAGCGGCATCGTCGTGCGCCTGCAATCCGCGCTCAGCTTGCAAGGACGCGTCGTCGACTCGACGAAGGCACCGGTCAAGAACGCAACCGTGCTGCTCACGGTGCAGGAGGGCGCGAGCGACAACATCGAGCGCGCCAAGACGAACGACAACGGCGAATTCGAGATCACCGGTCTCTCGCCCGGAACGTTCCGTGCGACGGCGACCGCCGACGGCTTCGCGGACGGCACGACGGGCGACATCAAACTCGAGCGCGGACAGGGCAAGCAGCCGACCTGCGAAGTCGTGCTGCAAAAAGGCGTGAAGGTCTACGTCACCGTGTACTCCGCGAATGGCACGCCGGCTTCGGGTGCGCGCGCGGATCTCTTCCCGGCCCAAGGCGAGCGGACGAACGATCCGGCCAACGCCGGCAAGGCGATCCAGAATCTGTTCACGGGCGAAGGCGCTTCGGGAACGGACGGCCGGATCGAACTAGGGCGCTACATGCCGGGCGAGTACCGCTTGGAAGTGCGCCGCAGCTTCTCCAAGGCGACCAAGCCCAACGTCGTCTTGAAGCCCGGCGAAGACGAGGTCGAGATCAAGATCGATCTTCCCTGAGTGTCGCAATCGCTCCGCACGCACGCGCGCACCGTCAGGATCGCCGTCGTCATTCCCGCGCTGGACGAAGAGGCCGCGCTGCCGCTCGTGTTGGCCGAAATCCCGCGTGACCGTGTCGACGTGGTCGTCGTCGTCGACAACGGCTCACGTGATCGCACGGCGATCGTCGCGCGCGACGCGGGCGCCTTCGTCGTGTCGGAGCCGCGTCGCGGCTACGGGAGCGCTTGTCTCGCGGGACTCGCCGTGCTGCTCGAGCGCGGTGCAGGTGAACACCCGCCGCTGGCCGACGGGGACATCGTCGTGTTCCTGGATGCCGATCACTCCGATCACGCCGCCGAACTGCCGCTGCTCGTGGATCCGATCTTGTCGGGCCGCGCGCACTTCGTCGTCGGCGCGCGCTCTGCCGACCCCGCGAGCCGAGCTGCGCTGACGCCCCAGCAACGTTTCGGAAACGAGCTCGCCTGCCGCTTGATGCGCATCTTGTTCGGCACGCGCTTCTCGGACCTCGGTCCGTTTCGCGCGATTCGAGTCGACGCTCTGCGCCACCTCGCCATGCGGGACCGGGACTACGGCTGGACGGTCGAAATGCAGCTCAAATCGCGCGTCGCCGGCCTCACCGCACTCGAAGTGCCGGTGCACTACCGCGATCGCATCGGCACGAGCAAGATCAGCGGCACGGTGTGGGGTTCGCTGCGCGCGGGTTGGAAGATCCTGGGCTGGATCCTCGGCTGGCGCATCACTCTCGCGTGGCCTGGGAAGCGACTCCCCAAGTTCCACGCACGCGCGCCCAACGCAGCCCGATGATGTCGAGCAGCCAGTCCATCGGCCCGAGATAGGGGATCACGGTCGTCTCGGTGACGACCATGTTGGCGAGGTTGGCGTCCGAGACGTTCTCGCGCGCGATCAACAGCGCGCCCTTCGGCAGGTCGAACGACAGCAACGTGACAGCCATGCCCGTGGATTCGAACGTGCCCGACGCCTGCGTGTCGCGTTCGAAGGAGAGGTTCGCGCACGCAGCGCAAACGGACAAGAGCGCGGCGAGAAGCAGCGCACGGGATCGACCTTGCATGGCGGGGAACATAGCGGAGTTTCGCGGCCGGAGAAAGCGCGGCGCCCCTTTCGTGCGGCCCGAGCGGAATCCCGGGGCTTCGATGGACCCTGGTTCATCGGTAGTCTCTCGTGGACTGCATGAGCGCAAACCAGGACAGCGGGACGCATCTCGAGGATGCGCAGGTTCTCCGGCCCCACGCCCGAGAATTCGAGCGTGCATTCGCCGGAGGCGCGCGGGCGCGGCTCTTCTTCTCGCCCGGCCGCATCAATCTGATGGGCGCGCACCTCGACTACAACGGAGGACCCGTCATGCCGACCGCCGTCGACCGCGGCACCTTTCTGGCGGTGCGGCCGCGCAGCGACCGACGCGTGGTCTTCGCTGCGACGATGGCGGATGCGCGTCCATTGGAGGTCGACCTGGATGCACTGCCGCGCGAGCGCACGGGCCAATGGTCGGACTATCCGCTAGGTGTGCTGGTCGAGGCTTGCGCGCTGGCGCGCGTGCGCGGGTGCGCGAGCGACGTCCAGGGGCTCGACATCCTCTTCGGCGGCAATCTGCCTGTGGGTGCCGGACTGTCTTCGTCGGCTTCGATCTGTGTCGGAACCGCGTTCGCCGTCGACGCACTGTGGGGTCTGGGATTGGAGCGCTTGGAGATCGTCGACATCGCGTTGAGAGCCGAGCGCAATTTCGTGGGCGTGCAGTGCGGGATCATGGATCCGTTCGCCGTAGGCCTGGCGCGCGCCGGCTCGCTGTTGTGGCTCGATTGCAAGGACCAGACCAGCGCCTACTTGCCGCTCGACACTGCGAACCTGTCGATCGGCGTGGCTGACACGCTCGTGCGCCGCGAACTCGCGCAAGGGGCCTTCAACGAGCGCGTCGCGCAGTGCCGCGAGGCATTCGAGATGCTCGCGCGCCATCAGCCCGGCGCGGAGTGCCTGCGCGACATCCGCTACGACACGCTCACCGCGCATCAGCACGAGTTGAGCGACGAGTGCGCGCGCCGCGCTCACCACGTCATCCCCGAAGTCGCGCGCACGTTCGCGGCCAAGGCCGCCTTGGAGCGCGGCGACGTCGTCGGTTTCGGTGCCGAGATGTTTCGCACGCACGCTTCGCTGCGCGAGTTCTTCGAGGTCTCCGTGCCGGAGCTCGACACGCTGGTCCAAGGCGCGGAGCAGAGCGAGGGCTGCCTGGGTGCGCGCCTCACCGGCGCGGGCTTCGGCGGCTGCGTCGTGCTCCTGGTGCGCAAAGGCAGCGAGGCGAGCGTCGCCGCCCGCCTCGCCGCCGATTTCTCTCTCCGTTTCGGCTACGCCCCCAAGATCGATTACTTCGGCGGCGATTCCGGACCGCGAGAAGTCCGGATCTGACGCCGCCGACGTTCACCTGTCGCTCAAGGAGGCCGCCTTGCGCTCCGCTTCGGCACGCTCGAGGATCAACCGGCCCGGAGTCGCTTCGCGGACCGACTGGCTGAAGGGGCTCTGCAAGAGATCGGCGCACTGTGCCGGGCGACGCGCGAACAAATAGTTCGCGGCCAGCACCAGGCGCGCGTCCTCGTCGAGGAAGTGCTCGTTCAAGTACTGCTCAGCGAGCGCGATCTGCTTGTCGAAATCGCTCGGGTTGCCGTAGAAGTTGTGCTTGTCGATCACCTTGTCGACGACCTTGGGCTCCAACTCGATCGCACGACGCAAAGCAAAGGCCGCGTAGTGGTAATCGCCGGTCGCAAACAGCGCATCCGAGAGGATGAGGTAGAGCACTCCGTCGTTCGGCGCGTACTCGACGGCGCGTGCGTAGTGATGCACCGCGTCGCTGTAGCGGCCTTCACGGAAGGCGTCGTCGCCTAGCGCCAGATATTCCGCGGCTCCGCGCACCATGTCGGCCTTCACGTCTGGGGCAGCAGAGCTCTCCTTGCCCTGCACGACCCGCCCGCGCTCTACGTCGTCGGCGACGACGACCGCTTCGCCCTCCGCGCGCGGTTCTTCGTAGACGACCGCGGAGCCGCCGTAGTCACGGCCGTAGTCGTTGACGACCGTCGTGTAGTAGACCGGAGCCGGCGACCAGTACGCGTAGGAATAGGGCCGGTACGAGTAGGGGTAGCAGTAGCCCGAGTACGGTGAGTACCCGTACGAGTTCCACCCCAGGCTCCAACCGTGGTGGTACCACGAGAAGCCCCACGAGAACGGCCAGCCGTAGGAGCACGGACCGTAGGCCCAGTAGTTCCAGTACGGGGATCCCCAACCGAAGGTCGCGTTCCAGTGCGAGTACGGCGCGGCCCAGTGCGGCGAGCAGGTCGGCTCCCAGAACCAACCGGCGTACACGCCCGTCGCGAAGCCCACGCCGACTCCGATGGAGATCTGGGCGGACGTGTCGGCGACGCGCGCGAGGACGCGTCCCGCGTTCTCGACCTGGATGGCATCACCGGGACGCTCGCGCCGCAGGTTCTCGATGCGGTCGATGCTCTCGCGCTCCCGTCGAGCAGCTTCGACGCTGCCGCGCGGAGCGGAGGTCGACGCGCGCTCGCGCGCTGCACGGGCACGGTCGTCGAAGCGCGCGGTCGGTTCGATCGCGCGCGTGCCGCCGCGGGCACGCGAAAGGTCGTTGTCGGTGCCGGCCCGCGTGCGGGCCGGAATCGCGTCGGCAGCAGGACTGCCGCGGTAGCGATTCAAGATCGACTCGCGTGTGATCTCCGTCCGCGGCAAACGGACCAGACCTTCGCCCTCGCTCGTGCGCGAACGCGCCGTTCCGTCCAGGACCGGTGCGCGCCCCGCGCGCGAGGAGAGACCCGGCCGCGGTTCGCCGGGCGTGTCGCGCAAGAGGCGCGGCGTGCCGGTCAAGGTCGGCACCGGCGTGCGCGGTTGGCGACGTTCGAACTCCAATGCGCCGCCGCCTTCGGGCCGCCAGACGCGTCCGTTGTCGAGCGACGACCCTGAGTTCGACCCGCGTGCGGGTTCAGGTGTGCGGCTCGAGTCGTTGCCAAGACCGCCTCTGGATCCGCTGTTGTCGGGCGGCAGGTAGCGCGGTTCGCGAGCGGGCGCATCGCGACCGGACGTGTCGCGGCTCGGAGCGGAGCGCGGCTGTTCGTAATTCGGAGTTCCGGTGCGCGGCGAATCGTTGCGCGGTTGATCCACGCGCGGCCGGTCGTTGCGCGGTTGCTCGTAGCGCGGCGCATCGACGCGCGGGCTCGGCGTCGGTGCAGGACGGGAGACAGGCGGCGCTTCGCGCGGCGGGGCCGGGCGTGCCGGGGCCGGCGCGGGACGCACGACCGGCGGTGCGCTGGGGCGGGCGGGCTCGGGGCGGCTCTGTGGAGCCGGACGGCTCTGGGGCGCCGGGCGCGCCTCGGGAGCGGGGCGACTCTGCGGCGGCGCGGGCCGGGCCTGGGGCGCGGGCCGGGCCTGGGGTGCGGGCCGGGCCTGGGGCGCGGGCCGGGCCTGGGGCGCGGGTCGGCTCTGCGGCGCGGGCCTGCTCTGCGGCGCCGGTCGCCCACGGTCGCCTTCGTCGAGGACGAAGCCAGGGGCCGCGTCCGCCAGGCACAAAAGGGCCAGGGAGGTCAGCCCGAAGGCATTCACCAGGGATCGATTCTTCATCATGAACTCCAATCGGGGACGCAGTCGCGCCGCCCTAGGGCTTGCTAGCGCAAAAGGGGTGCCGAGCCACCGCACCCTGTACGTGGGTCATACGGTCGGGTCGTTCCAGTCCGGGGTCCTCCACAGCGGACAGAATCTGCCCGACGGCCGCGGCTCCAGGCCGGGTGTGCGCGTCGAAAACCAGCTACCGCGCCGCGAGCGGGAGCACGATCAGGACGTGCTGGTCCGGTTTCTTGGGGTCGAAGCGCAAGTACGGAACTCCGGCGGCTGCATCACCGGGCAGGTTCGCCTCCAGGCTCTGAACCTGGGACTGCGCCACGTTGTGGATGCCCATGACGAAGGTGGACAGGGCGGGTCGTTCGCGCACCAACTCGAATTCGCGCGCCAACTCCTCGGGCAACGGCAAACGCGTCGGCGCGAGGCGCAAGAGGATCGCGGCGGGCCGCGCGGTCCGTGTGATTTCGAGCGTCACCTTGTCGTCGAGTGAAAACCCCCGCGCTTCGATCTCTGCGCCGGACTCGCGCACGACGCGCGTCCACTGCTCGAGCGCGGCATCCAGTGTCAGGTCCGGTTCCAGCGGCACCCTGCGCACGCGGCACTCCGGCAGGTCCGTGCCGCGCACGGCCCCGATCTCGACCGGCCTGGACGAACCTGCGTCGCGCCGATCAGGCGGCAGGAAATACGAATCGATGTAGCGAATCCGCGTGTCGATCGTGCGCACGGTTTCGGTCCACACGAGTTCGCCTGCATGCCACAGTTCGAGCTTCGTCGGCCAGGCCTTGCCTTGTTCCTCGCGCCACGCGATCGCGCGCAACTCGTCGCCGGGCTTCCCGTCCATGGCGGTGAAGGACAACGTGATCGGATTTTTTCCGGGTTCGTCGCTGAAGTGCGCCGTGAGTCGGCCCACTCCGTTGAGCGAGGCGGAGCTCTCGTTGCCCGTGCGCTTCCACTCGAAGCCGTGCGGCCAGAGCAACAGCGCGCGGCGCATCTCGAGTTGCACGATGCACTCGGTGCGTGCTTCGGCCAACATCTCGCGCGAGGCCGCGCCTTGCTGGTCCACCGCGTAGACGAGGTCGCCGTAGCGCAGGCGCATCTGGCGCTCGGGCGAACTCTCGTCGCCGACCCCGAGCCACCAACGCGCACGATCGGGGAAGGCGTAGGTGGCGTTCAAGCGGTGCGGCACTTCGGGTGCGGCCGCGTACACCACCGTCGAAGCGCAGTCGATCGTGCGGATCCCGCCGATGGCGATCCGGGGTGGCAGTTGGCCCAGGTTCGCCGGTGGAGCGGGTTTCGGAGCCGTCTCGGGCTTCTGCGTCGGCTCAACCTGGCCGGCGGTCGTGGGCGTGTTTTCGCCGGCCAAACCCGGCGCCGGCGCCGCGGTCGCAGCGGGATCGCCGCAACCGAAAAAAGGCGCGGCGGCGCCGAAGATCAGGGCAAACGTTCGGCCCACTTGATCCATTCCTTTTCGTCCGAGCCGTAGTTGCTCTGGGCGAGTTCGACCTGCGCACGGAAGATCACGTCCTTGCGCTTCGAGTCCTTGGTCGCGATCCAGGCCTTGACCAGTCCGCGTGCGGCTTGCCCTTTGGATTGGGCCACGGAGCTACCGATGTGCGCCAGAGCGCGCGCCGCGGCCGAGGCGACCAACCCGGTTTCGTCGTAGAGCCGATCGACGAGCGCCTGCAGCGAGTCGGTGTCGAGCTGATGCGCGAGGATCATGGTGCAGTGGGCGCGCACGGTCGGCGACGGATCGATCACCCCGACGCGCGCCATGGTGAGCGCGCAGTCGTACTTCTTGCCGCCGCTGCACAGGCGCGCCAATAGCAGCGCCGCGTTGGAGCGCACGTCTTCGCCGTTCGAACTCGACAAGAGCGGGCAGATCCTGTCCACAGGTGTGTCTTGCCGGTCGAGGAGCCACAAGCCGATCAAGGCGCTGCTCACGACTTCCGCGTGCCGATCCGAGAGCGCGTTGAGCAGCGGACTCTGCGCTTCCTCGTCGCGCGTGAAGCCCAGCGCAGCGGCGGCGACGATGCGATTGTTCAGCGGACCGCTCTCCAGTTCATTGATGATCTCGGAGCGGCGTTGGTGCGTGACCGTTTGGATGTGCAGTTCGAGATCGCGCGCCCGGCTCTGCTCGGCCGGTGTCTGCGCGGCGATCGTCAGGTTGTTCCAGGCCTTGATCGCGCTGTTCGTGTCGGCCAGGAACTTGCCGATCGACTCGGGCTTCTTGGTGGATTCGACCAGGGCGCCGATCGGCTTGATCTCGCGGTCCGGATCGAGCGCGTTCGACTGCGAGCCGCTCGAGCGGCACCCGGTCGCGAACAGGGCCAGGGACAGGGCGAGGACGAGCGTGGAGCCGACTTGGTGGGGGAGGTTCATGGAGACGAGAACGACCGAGCGGGCCGGAACTTCCGACGCAAGCCCGGAAGCGCAGCGGTCGGGTAGACTAACGATTCGGGGGTCCGCACGGCAGTCGTGGCCCCAATCTCCATGGGCAACCACATTCTCGAAGCCATGGCGCGCGACGGCTTCGAGGAGGTCATCGCGATCCATGATCGTGTCTCGAACCTGCGCGGATTCCTGGCGCTGCACGACACGACCGGCGGACCGGCCTTCGGCGGTATTCGGCGCTGGGCCTACGTGGACGAAGACCGGGCGCTGCGCGACTGTCTGAGGCTGTCGCGCGCGATGTCGCACAAGTGCGCGGTCGCGGGCCTTCCGTGCGGGGGGGGGAAGCTCGTCGTCATCGATCGGCCCGACCTGGACATCGAGGCGGGTTACCGCGCCATCGGCGACTACGTCGAGCGCCTCTCCGGCCGTTTCTACACCGGCCCCGACGTCGGCACCGGCGCTCGTGAACTCGCCTGCGTGTCCGAGCGCACGCGCTTTTGCACCGACCCTGGACCGGACGGCCCGGGTGAACTGGCCGAAGCCACGGCCGAAGGGGTGTTCCGCGGCATGGAGGCGGCGCTCTTGCACCTCGACGGCGAGATCGACTGGAAACACCGCAGCGTCGTCGTGCAGGGTCTGGGCGAAGTCGGGCGCGGACTCGCGCGACGACTCGTGACGCAGGGCGCGCGCGTGCGCGCTGCGGAGGTCGATCCCGAACGCGCCTTGATGGTCCACGAAGAACTCGACATCGAATTGATCGACGCCAGCACCGAGTTCGACAGCGCGTGCGACATCCTGGCTCCCTGCGCACTGGGCGGCATCCTGCACGATCTCACGCTGACGCGGTTGCGCTGTCGCATCGTCGCGGGGGCCGCAAACAACGTGCTCGCGCGCTCCGGGCACGCGGATCGCCTGCACGAGATGGGCATCTTTTATGCACCTGATTTCGTGATCAACGCCGGTGCACTGATCCGCGGCGCGCTGTTCCATCTCGAAGGCCGCCTCGAACCGGTGGCCGCGATCGGAACGCGGATCGCACAGACGGCTGCCGGCTTGTTCGATCGCGCACGCGAACGCGGCCTCGTCCCGGCGCGTCTCGCGGCCTTGGAAGCCGAAGATGAGATCGCACGCAGGCGCTCGGGCGGTGTGAATCCGCTCGCGGCGCACTTACGGGACGCGGTCGATAAATCCGTGTAGCCCGGCTCCAATTCGGGGCAGATACGGCCGAGAGGTCTTTTTCAGAGCCTCGCGCTGAGGCATCCTCCACGTCACTCGGTTCCCTCGTGCTGCGACTCCTCCTACCTGCTCTCTTGATCGGTTCCCTCGCCGTTCCCGCTGCCGAGGACAACTCTGCTCCGCCGGCCGGCAATCTGCGCGTGGACCGCGGCCCCGGAATGCTCGCGCTCTACATCCCGCGCTCCGAGTCGCTGGAATTCGACGTCGAAATCGACATCGGCATCGCGGATCTGGATGTGGGCGACGTCGAGTTGAGTTCGGGCGTCGACGCCTATGTCCCCGGCTTGCCGTCGGCGACCGCGAAGGCTCCGAAAAACGGAGATGATCTCGAGCGCGGTTGGGTGCGCAGCGTCGCGACCGGGAGCTATCTCTCGTATCGACTCGAGCACGAGCTCAAGACGCGTATTCTGCCGCAGACGTTTCCGGCGCTGTTTCACACCGACTCGCAGCGCGGCTCCGAGAACCGCAACCGCGAGCTCAAGATCGGCGTGCGCGACGGCGCGCTCACCGCCGAGTTTCGTTCCGACGCACATTGCAAAGGCTGCACGAATCGCGAGCACTTCAACGAACCCAAGTGGATATGGGGCAAGGCCGAGCACTGCCGCAAGTGCAAGAAGCTCGAGCACCGCGCCTGGAAGGACGCCGTGTCGCGTGAAATCCCGGCGGGCACGCTCGACATGCTCAGCGCGGTCTACCTCGCGCGGACGCTCGTGCGCGAGGATCTCGAGACGACTACGTTCCCCGTCATCGACCGGCAGAAGGTGTGGGAAGTCACGCTGACGCGCGGCAAGACACGGCGCATCAAGACCGATTCGGGGACCTTCGATTGTCAATTGGTCCAGCTCGCCACGAGTTTCCTGGCGGAGGAAAACGACAAGGACGAAGAGCAGAACAGCAGCACCTTCTCCGGGCTGTTCGGCATCCAGGGCACGATCCAGATCTGGCTGGAGCGCAAGACCGGTGTCCCGGTGTTGATCGAGGGCGAATTGCCGATCCCGCTGCCGCTGGTCGACAAGCTCGACGTGCGCGTGCGCCTGAAGCGCTACAAGAACACGCCCGCCGAATTCAAGCCGCTCCCCAAGTGACGGCGGACGATGCGGATCACTCGCGATCGAGCATGACGACCGTTACGCCCGCGCGTTGCTCCCTGCCGTAGCGGCCGAACGAGGCGAGCGGATCGTGCGCGGGTTTCCACCCGGAGAGCTTCACGACCATGCTCCGCGGCTCTAGAGCCCTGTGCACGACGAGCAAGCCGTTCGAGTCGGTGAACCCGGCGCGTTCGCCGTCGACGATGACCTCCGCGCCGCGCGCCTGCACAGCGGTCGGGTCGCGCGCGAGCACGAGGACCTGCGTGCACCAGCCGCGCACTAGACCCACGCGCAGAGTGCGCTTGTCCGCGCTGCGTTCGAAGGCCGTTTCGTTGCCGAATGCGGTCGCGTATCCCGGTGCGCGAATGGACCACGACACGCGCGCATCGAGCGGCAACGGACCGGCGACGAGGGGACCTGTGTGCAGAAACACGCCGTTGTCGCGGCTGGGCGTGATCTGGATCATGCGCGCCTCGAAGTCTAGGAGCGGCTCGCCGTTCGCAGCGTCGAACACCTCGAGTGCGAGCGGGATCACCGCGTCCTTGTCGTAGCAGGTGAACACGATGCCGTCCGTCGGGCAGTGCACGTTCAGCGCGGTAGGAGCCCAGCGGCGGTTGCCGATCGACGACAGCGTCAGCTCGTAGGGGCCTTCAGGCAGGTCGTCGAAGGTAAACGTCAATTCGAGCGCACCATCGGGACCTTCACGTCCTGCGATCAGGCCGCGGTAATCCACGCGCTCCGCGTTCGCCGAGACGAGGTCGAGCATCACCGTGTTGCCGTCCGGAACGTTCTCGGATGTCCACGGTCCGCCCTCGCGTACCAAGAAACCGCGGATGGAACCGGTGCGCACATGGGCGGCGGGAGCACTCGCGAGCAAAGTTGCTTCCGTTTCGCAGTCGCTCGCCGGAGGGATCGTCGCGTCGCCGTCAGGATCGTGGTGCGCGGGTTCGCGCCGCGTCGTCGGGGCCGGATCCGCTGTAGAGGCGGCGCTCAGCTCGGACAGAACTCCATCCGGGTGCGCGAGCAGCGTCGTGTCCGCGGTGGACAGCGCGGCACTCGCGTCGGGTTCGCTCACTGGCCGGCCGGAGGCGAAGTGCCGTGCGAGCAGGATCACGCCCAGCGCGAGCGAGAGCGCCAGCAACGAGCCGAACTTGAGCGCCTGGATCTTCATCGCCGTACACCCCGGCGGATCGCGTCACGCGATGCGTCCGAGGCTCACGAGCTTACTCTCGAAGATGGCGGCGATGCTGCGCGCACGCATTTTTGCGGTCTCGGCTCGCTCGCCGACGAACAGCAAGTCCAGCGTCGCCTCGAAGTGCCCGAGCCAGATCCCGAAGTGCCGCCGCTCGAGTGCGAGGTGCAGGTGTTTTTGAAACGTGTTGCTCCTGTAGCAGTCCTCGCCGAGCAGGATCATGGCCCAGAAGTCCACGAGGACGGGCTTGTGCACGGCGAGGTCCAGCCCCGCGAACAGTCCGGCGATGCGCTCATCGCCGAGCAGTCGCTCGTAGAAAGCGTCGATCATGGTGCGCAGATCCGCGCGCGATTCGATGGGCCGTGGCGTGATCATTCGAATTCGCCCGTGACGGGCACCGCGTTGGCGCGCGCGGGCAACGCGACGATCACACCGGTCGCGGGGCCTTCACCGACGCGGAATTCGGTGCCGACCGCTTGATGGCGGCGCTTCACGAACGCCAGCACGAGGCCCGTGTCGTACACGAACGAGTAGGCCCAACTCGTGACGACACCCAGGTCGCGCCATTCGCCCTCATCCAGCCGGTGTAGGCGCGTGCCGCGCGGAATCGGATCGTCGTTCGTGATCTTCAACGCGACGAGACGCTTGTTCAGGCCGCCGTAAGTGTCGATCTTGGCGACGACCTCTTGTCCGATGTAGCAGCCCTTGTCGAGTCGGAACGCGTTCTCGAGGCGTGCTTCCTGCGGGTACACGTTCTCGTGGATATCGACACCCGGCAGCGCCGCGCCGGCTTCGACGCGCAGGCAATCGCGCGCGATGATTCCCGCCGGTCGCGCACCGGCCTCGACGAGCGCGGTCCACAGCGCCGCCGCTCCCGCGGGGCCAGCGTCGAGGCGCAGGCCGGGCGAACCGGCGACAGGGAGGCGCGTGACCGTGACCGCCATCGAGTTCCAGGTCGCGTCGGTCACCGCCTGTTCCGCTGCTTGGAGTTCGGTGCCGAGGACCTTGCCGACGATCTCGTCGGCGCGCGGTCCGGTGATTTCGAGCGGCGCGTGTTCCGCCGTGACGTCGGCGATTACGACCTTCTCGGAGAACAAGTACATGTCGAGCGCGGCGGCGAGCAGAGCCTCGCGACCGGGCGGCGTCGAAATTCGGAAAGCGGCGCCGTCGAAGGCCAGATCGAACGCGTGCAGGACCTTGCCTTTGGAGGACAGCAGCAGATTCGGTTGTGAGCGCCCGCTCGCGAGCTTGCGCACATCGTTTGCCAGCAGGCGGTGCAGGAATGCGACTGCGTCCGCGCCGCTCACCGCGAGCGCGCCGCGGTCGCTGACGTCGAACAGAGCGGCGCTTTCCAGCGCGGCCGCGTACTCGGAGGGAACGTCACCGAAGGTGAGGACGGTGGATTCGTCGGGCGCGAATTGGGCTGCGCTCTGTCGGTGGAGGTGGAGGAGGGGAGTGGCGTTCAAGGTGTCCTGTGGGCGCGCGTTCGCGAGCGGCAATCCGCACAGCGTAGCCGATGCGAGCCTCCTCTTGGACCACGCGGCGCTTCTTGCACACCCTTCCTCTCGCGGTCAAACTGATTCGCGCGGCGACAGCATGTTCAGACCCACGATTCGAGAGCGCCGCGCGCGCACGCCGGCTCTTCAGCGCGCCACAGCGGCCGCGGCAGCGCTGTGCTTGTGCGTCGCGTGCGGTTTCGAGCCGGGTCCGGCCCCGCTGGAGTTCTCGCTGTCCGGGGCGACTCAATCGGCCCTCGAGGACGCGCCCGCCGTGCGCGATCAGATCGCGCGCGAGCTGACCACGCTGTTCGGCACGCCGTCGCAGCCCGCCTACGCGCCGCACCCGGCGTGGGACGCGGCCGGCGTCGACCTCAATCAGCCCGATGCGAGCGCGGGCGCGCCTTATCCCGGACTCGCGGCGGCAGCCGAAACCTACCGGCGTGAATGCCTCCACTGTCACGGGGTCGAAGGCGGCGGCGACGGACCCAGCGCCTTCGGTTTGACGCCGGCGCCGCGCGACGTGCGGCTCGGGATCTTCAAATACACCGCGCTGAAGGACCAGTCGCGTCCGCGACGGGCCGACATCCTGCACACGCTCGAACAAGGCATCGCCGGCACTTCGATGCCGAATTTTCAGCGCCTCGCGCCGGCCGTGCGCGAGAGCCTCGCGGACTACGTGCGCTACCTCGCGATCCGCGGCGAAGTCGAATCCGCGCTCGTCTTGACGTGGCGCGAAGAGGAAGAACTGTCACCTGAGGCCGTCGGCGAGGCGCTCACGTTCGTGTGGAGCCGCTGGGCCAAAGCGCCGTCGAAGCTCGTCGTCTACGAGGGCGAAGTGCCCGCGGCCAGCAAGGAGCGCATCGCTCGCGGCGACGCCCTGTTCCACGATCCGTTGAAAGGCAACTGCGCCAGCTGTCACGGCACGAGCGGCGCCGGCGACGGACCGGCCGCGTGGAAGATCGGCGTCGATGGTCAACGCGAACCCGCGTACAGCGATGCGTGGGGGCGGCCGATTCGACCGCGCGATCTGCGCGAAGGGCTGTTCCACGGCGGATCGCGACCGATTGATATCTACCGCCGCATCTACGCAGGTATTCCAGGCGGCCCGATGCCGGCCCTGGGCGAGACCATGAAGGACGGCGAGCCGCTGCTTTCGAGCGAGGAGATGTGGTGCCTCGTGCACTACGTGCGCTCGTTGTCGCTGCGTGAGGGCCCGTGATGAGGACGCTGATCGCGCTGCTCTTCGGGGCGCTGATCGCCGCCGTCCTGTGGAGTTTCGTCGTCGCACCCGGGCGCGGCTGGTGGATGCCGGCGTCGGTGTCGACCTACGGCGGCGATATCGACAAGTTGTTCAACACGATCACGGTCGTGCTCGCAGTCGCCTTCGTCGGGACGATCGGCGGCCTGGCGTGGCTCGTGTGGCGCGGGACGCGCACGACGACGGTCAGGGCGCTGCACACGCACGGCAATGCGCGGCTCGAAGGCGCGTGGACATTCGTCACGGGCGGACTCCTGCTGACGCTGGCCTTGATGCAATTGTCCGTGTGGCGCGCGATCCAAGCGGAACGCGGCAGCGGCGGCAAGCCGCTCGTGCGCGTCCTGGCGGCGCAGTTCGATTGGCGCTTCCGCTACCCCGGGGTCGACGGAATGTTCGACACGGCGGACGATTTCGAGACGCCGTATCGACTGGTCGTGCCGGTCGACGAGCGCGTCGTGATCGAACTCCGATCGCGCGACGTCATCCACGGATTCTTCGTGCCGGCGCTGCGCCTGAAGCAGGACGTGCTGCCCGGTTCCGCGCTCACCGCGTGGTTCGAAGCGCACACGCCGGGTGAGTACGACCTGATCTGCACCCAGCTGTGCGGCTCCGGTCACTACCGCATGGCGGGCAAGGTCCAGGTCGTCTCGCGCGCCGATTTCGACGCCTGGAACGAGCGCATGCAGCGCGAGTGGCGCACGAACGGTCAGGAACGGCCGTGAGCGAGTCAGCGTCCAAGGCGCGGTGGTTCTCGACCGATCACGAGCACATCGGGCGGCAATACCTCTTCACGAGCCTCGCCATGCTCGTCCTCGGCGGGATGATGGCGCTCGCGATCCGCTGGCAACTCGCCTGGCCGTGGACCGAGATGCCGCTGATCGGGCGCGTGCTGTTCCCGAAGACCGGACACGTGATCAGCCCGGACTTCTACACTGTGCTGTTCACGATGCACGGGACGATCATGATCTTCTTCGTGATCATCCCGCTGCTCGTCGGCGCGTTCGGCAATCTGCTGGTGCCGGCGATGATCGGTGCGCGCGAGATGGCGTTCCCGCGGCTCAACATGTGGAGCTACTGGACGATGATCCCGGCGATCGCGTGTCTGCTCGCGGGATTCTTCGTCGAGGGCGGGGGCGCTGCGTCGGGCTGGACGGGTTACGCGCCGCTCGCCAGCGTGACGTCCGGGGCGCAGGGGAGCGGCACGGGTCAGACCCTGTGGCTCGTGGCGCTGCTCATGAGCGGCGTGAGCTCGCTTCTGGGAGCGATCACGTACGTCACGACGATCGCGACGCACCGCGCACGGGGCATGACGCTGATGCGCATGCCCTTGACCGTGTGGGGAGTCTTCACCGCGTCGGCGCTGCAGGTCGTCGCGTTGCCGATGTTGACGGCCGGCGGTCTGCTGCAACTCGCGGATCGCTTGCTGCTGACCGGGTTTTTCACGCCGCAGAACCTCGTGATCAACGGTGTCGCGTTGGATGCGGTGGCGGCGACGGGCGGTTCGCCGCTCTTGTGGCAGCACCTGTTCTGGTTCTACAGCCACCCGGCCGTGTACGTGATGGTGCTGCCGGCGATGGGCATCGTGTCCGACGTGCTCAGCGTGCACGGACGCAAGCCGGTGTTCGGCTACAAGCCGATGGTGTGGGCCCTGTGCGCGATCTGCGTGCTCGGATTCCTCGTGTGGGGCCATCACATGTTCGTGTCGGGCATGAGCCCGGCGGCGGGCACGGCATTCATGTTGTCGACGTTCGTGATCGCGCTGCCGAGTTCGATCAAGACCTTCAACTGGCTCGCGACGTTGCACCGGGCGCGCATTCAACTGACCGCGAGCATGCTGTTCGCGCTCGGGTTCGTCGCGTTGTTCATCATCGGCGGACTGTCGGGCTTGTGGATGGCGGCGACGCCGGTCGACGTCTACATCAACAACACCTACGTGGTCGTCGCGCATTTTCACTTCATCGTGTTCGGCGGAAGCGTGTTCGCGGTGTTCGCCGGCCTGTACCACTGGTACCCGCGCTTCTTCGGGCGCGCACTCGACGAGCGACTCGGCAAGCTGCATTTCGTGGGCACGTTCGTGCTGACGAACTGCGTGTTCTTGATGATGCACCAGCTCGGCCTCGCGGGGATGTTGCGGCGCACCGCCGACCCTTACGTCTACGGGATGTTCGAACATCTGCGGCCGGTGAATGTGTTCATCACGTGGAGCGCGATAGCACTCGCTGCCTGGCAGCTCGTGTTCGTGGTCAACCTTCTGAAAGCGCGGGCCACTCCGCGCCGCGAACACGGAAACCCATGGCGAGCGTGCAGTCTGGAATGGCGTACCGCCGCGAGCGCGCCGATCGTCGAGCACGGCCCCTACGAATACAGCCGGCCCGATGCGAATTCGGATTGGCTGCCTCAGGCGCGCGACGACACGCCGGAGCGGGTATCCTCTCGGCCCCAATCATGAGCCGATCGACGCACAGCCCGTGGCCGAGGCGCACCGCTTTCGCGCTGGTGTACTTGACGCTGCCGCTCCTGTTGCTCGGCGGCACCGTCACGACGTTGCGCGTGGGCATGGCCGTGCCGGACTGGCCGACGACCTTCGGCGAGAACATGTTCACGTACTCGCTCAAGGAGATGTTGAAGAACTCGGGCGTCTCGTGGGAGCACACGCATCGCCTGTACGCGTCTTTCATCGGCCTCTGCACCATTGCGCTCGCTGCGGCGCACATCGCGTTCGAGAAGCGCGCGCTCGTGCGCAACCTCGCGCTCACGGCCCTCGTGCTCGTCATCGTCCAAGGTGTCCTGGGCGGTCTGCGCGTGCTCGAAAACAGTCCGCAGCTCGCCTTCGTGCACGGGTCGCTGGCCCAGGCCTTCTTCGGGCTCGCGGGCGCGATCGCCGTCATGCAGTCGCGAGCGTGGTCGCAAGCGCGCAGCGAACCCTGCAAGCGCGTCGTGGCGCTGCGCCGGGTCGGGCTCGCGGCCGTCGCGCTCGTCTACGCGCAGATCGTCCTGGGCGCGTGGCTCAGGCACAGCGGCAACATGGTCGCGCTCGCGCTGCACGTCGTCCTGGCCGCGCTCGCGACCGGCGCGCTCATCGCGCTGGCGCGCGAGCTGCGTCTCACGGCCGAAGCCGGCGCGCAGGGTGGCCACGACCGCAGCGTTTTGTTGCGCGTGCGCCGCAACTTGATCCTGGCGCTCTCCGCACAGTTGATACTCGGCGTGCTCGCCGCGGTGTGGGTGTACCTCGTGACCGGCCCGCACAGGCCCGTGTCCGTGGGCGAAGCCGTGTTCGCCACCGCGCACGTCGGCGTCGGTGCGCTGCTCTTGTGGGCGGTGCTCGCCGCGAGCATGTGGTCGTACCGCATCGTGTCGAATCCGTCCGTCGCACAAGCCGCCGAGCGCGGGCTCGAAGGTGCGCGATGAACACGGCCGTGCCCGCGCAACTCGGCCTAGGTCAGATCCTCGCTGACTTCGTCGTGCTGCTGAAACCGCGCATCGCCTCGTTCGTCGGTCTGGCGGCGTTCGTCGGCGGTCTGTTGGGCGCGGATGCCGGGGTTTCGCTCTTGCACATCGGCGAGGCCGCGCTGTGGATCACACTCGCCGCAGGCGCGGCCAGCGCCTTCAACCAGATCCTCGAGCGCAAGACGGACGTCCTGATGGAGCGCACGCGCGGACGTCCGTTGCCCTCCGGTCGTGTCAGCGTGCGCGAAGCCCTGGTGTTCGCCGGCGTGCTGACCGCCGTCTCGACTGCGGCGCTGTGGCTGCGCTTCAACGCGCTGGGCGCGTGTCTGTCGCTGGCGACGATCGTCGCGTACGTGCTCGTGTACACGCCGTTGAAGCGCATGAGCACCTTCAACACGGTCGTCGGCGCACTGCCTGGAGCCGCGCCGCCGCTGATCGGATACGCGGCGCTCGCCGGGCGCATCGATCCATGGGCCTGGGTGCTGTTCGCGATCCTGTTCGTGTGGCAATTCCCGCACTTCATGGCGATCGCGTGGATCTACCGCCAGGACTATTCGCGCGCCGGGATGCGCATGTTGCCCAGCGCCATCGGCGGCGAGCGCGCGGCGGGTCAGGCGGCGATCCTGTACGGACTCGTCTTGTTGCCTGTGTCGATGGTCCCGGCCTTGTTCGGCGGTGCCGGCGTCGTGTTCTGCGCGGGGACGTTGGTCGTCGGGATGATCTACTGCGCCGCGTCCTTGCTGTTCGCCTTCAAACCCCAGCGCGCCACGGCGCGCACCCTGTTGCTCGTTTCGCTGGCCTACTTGCCGATCGTGCTGGCACTCGTCGTGTTCGATCCGGCGACGGGCGTCATGGCCGCGCATTTCACGCGATGACGGCGCACGGGGCAGTGGCTGTACCGCGATCACGGCTGGATCCGGCGCGTCTGGGTGTGTGGCTGTTGCTCGTCACCGAGGCGATGTTCTTCGCCGGGTTGATCGCCGCCTACCTGGTGCTGCGCGAGGGCTCCAGCAACTTCGGTGCGCCCGCGGGACACTTGTCGCTGCGCCTCGCGGCGGTGGCCACGCTCATGCTCGCGTGCTGTTCACTGTGCATCTCGCGCGCTGACGTCGCGCTCACACGCAAGCGCGGGCCGCGCATCGTCGCGAGTTGGGTGCTGCGCACCGTGCTGTTCGGGGGGCTCTTCTTGTGCCTGCTCGCGGTCGAATGGCGCGAGTGCTTCAAAGCCGGCGTCACGCCGCGCACCAATCTCTACTGGTCGTCCTTCTTCGTCCTCACCGGCGTGCACGGCCTGCACGTGTTCGGAGGCGTGCTGTGGGCGGCCTGGGCCTGGGCGAGTGCACGTCGCGGGCTGAATCCCGTGCGCACGCAACTCGCCGCCTTGTACTGGCATTTCGTCGATGTCGTGTGGCTAGTCCTGTTCACACTCCTCTACCTCGTCTAAAGCAGCATCATGAATTCGACCCAGGTCCGTCGGCCGCGCTCCACTCTGCAGGGATACCTGTTGCTCGGCACGGTCGCGCTCGTGCTCGGCACCGTCTATGCGCTCGTCCTGCGCAACACCGCGAAGTCGAGCGGCGAGGGGAGCGTGCTGGCGGCGCCGGCGGATTCGAAGGAGAGCTTCGCCGAGATCCGGCCGTTCACGCTGCTCGACCAGAGCGGCGCAACGTTCACGCGCGACACGCTCATGGGGCGGCCGTCGATCGTGGGCTTCATCTTCACGCGCTGCAGCGGACCGTGTCCGCTGATCACGGCCAACATGAAGAAGGTCCACGACCAGATCGCCGGCGACGACATTCGCCTGGTCACGATCACCGTCGACCCGGAGTACGACACGCCGGCTGTGCTCAGCGAATACGCGCGCAACATCGGCGCTGATCTCACGCGTTGGACGTTCTTGACCGGACCGACGGACGAAGTGCAGCGACTGAGCGAGAAGAGCTTCTTACTGCCGATCGAGAAAGACGAATCGCAGCCCGTCGGTGAGAGCATCACCCACCGCACCTACTTGACCGTCGTCGACAAGACCGGTCGCGTGCGCGGCTACTACGACGGCGAAGGCCCGGTCGGGCTCGAAGCGGCCGTGAAGCGCGCGCGCTACCTGGCAGCGGAGCAGTAACGGTGGATCTGCCGCTCCTGAACGCGTGCTTGAACGGCACGTGTGCCGCACTGCTCATCAGCGGGATCGTGGCGATCAAGAACGGCAGGCGACTCACGCACGAGCGCTTGATGCAACTCGCGACCCTGGTGAGCGGCGCGTTCCTCGTGAGCTACGTCTACTATCACTTCGTCGTGCAGCCCGAACTGGGTCCGACGCGTTTCCGCCACGAAGGCGCGCTCAAGACGGCCTACTTCGTGATGCTGGTCACGCACATCGTGCTGGCGATCGTGAACGTGCCGCTCGTGTTGCGCGTCTTGTGGCTCGCGCACAAGGAGCGTTGGAGCGAGCACAAGCGGCTGGCGGTCGTCGCTTTTCCGGTCTGGATGTACGTTTCGGTGACCGGAGTCGGGGTGTATCTGGCGCTGTACGTGTGGAATGGACCGGCATGAGGGAATTCGCGCTACGCTCGGCTGCGCTGGTACTGGTGGCGCTCGTCATGGGGTCGATCGCGACGGCGTGCCCCACCTGCCGTGACGCGCTGGCGGTGGCGGACGCGCGCTGGGCGCACGGCTTCTCGGTCAGCGTGCTGTTCCTGTTGATCGCGCTCGGCCTGATCGTGGGCACGTTCGCATTCGCGGTCTGGCGCGCCGTTCGAACTCACGGCGCGGCCTGAACTTGCGTATTTCCCGTCGCGCGAACTGCAACCGAACTCGACGGGCATCGTCGACTCGGATGTGGAACACGAACAACTCGACTCGTCGTCGGCTCGTCCCGCGGGCCGTTCTTCCCTGGCGCGGCAACTCGGCTGGTTCGGCGGAGGCGTCGCGCTGGCGGTGGTGCTGGCGTTGACCCGCGACATGCAGGCCGCGCCCGCCCCGCCCGGCGACACGGTGCTGTGGGCCGTCGACCGCGACGCGCACCGGCTGTACGGGCTCGATCGCGATCTCCTGATCGGTCGCAGCGTGCCGGTCCAGCGGCCGCTCGACGTGGAGGCGACCGCCGACGGCGGCACGTGGGTGCTGCGCAGCGAAGACGGCACGAGCAACTCCACGATGCGTCTCAATCGCCACGACCCGCGCGGGGCGCTGATCACCGAGCTCTACCTCGAGCGGGTGCGCGACCTGGACATTTTCGAGCGCATGGATGCACTGGTGCTCGAACACGTGAACGGCAGCGTGCGGCTCGCGCGCGTGCGCGAGGAGGGGAGCCTGTTCCCGCTGCTCGTGCGCGCCGATCTGGCGTGCGTCAGCGGTTCGTCCGGCTCGATCCTGTGCGGTACGGACACCGGCCGCATCCTGCGCCTCGACCCTGTGAGCGGAGCCGTGTCGATGGACGTGCCGCTGGAAGGACCGATCAGCGACATCGCTCCTGGCCCGACACCGGGCAGCGCCTGGGCGCTCGACACGCGCGGACTCGGGCGCCTGTACCTGCTCGCCCCAGATCTCTCGATTCGTTGGGCGTCCGGCGTCGGGTTCGCGTGCGCGCACGTCGCGCCCGTGCCGGGCGAGGAGCGCGTGTGGATCGCCGACCTCAACTCGCCGCGCGTGCGCAGGATCGGACCCGCGGGCGTCGTCGAACTCGACCGCCAGAGCCTGCCGTTGGGCGGCCTGGACCGCGTGATCCCGTGGCGCGACGGCGGGGCGCTCGCGCTCGCTCCCGGGGCGATCCTGCACGTGGCGATGAACGGCAACCTGGCTCCGGGTCAAGGCGGGTTCGCCTGGCTGTCGGATGCAGCGCGCGTGCGCTGAAAGCGATTCAGCGAACCAGCAGTGCGGCTGCGATCAGCGTCTTGGCGTCGACGATGTCGGCTTCGAACAGCGAATGCGGTGAACGGCGCACGACATCGAGTTCCTCGTCGTGGTCCTTCTCCTTGGCGCCGGATTCGACGCGCACGAGGTCGCGCGCGATGAACAGGCTCAGGCGCTCGCTGCAGAATCCCGGCGCGGCGAAAAACTCGCGCAGGAGTTCCCACGAGCGTGCGCGGTGGCCGGTCTCTTCCTCGAGTTCGCGCATGGCGGCGGCGAGGCGATCTTCGCCGACCTCGACGCGGCCGGCCGGCACCTCGAGCAACCAATCGCCGCAAGCGTGGCGGTACTGTCGCACCAGCAACAAGTCGCCGTTCTCGTCCACGGCGGCGATAGCAACCGCTCCTGGGTGGTCGACGATCGTCAATTCCTGATTCAGGCCCGACGGCAGCACGACTGATTCGCGCACGAGGTCGAAGATGCGACCTTCGTAGACCTTGCGCGAATCCGAGACGTGAATGTCCGGGTGGCGAATCAGCGGCATGTCAGGATTCGTCTTCGTGCTTCGACGAGCGTCCGCGGCGGCGCGAGGACAACTCTTCCGGCGACATGCCGATGGATCGGTCCGTGCCGGCGGTGAAGGCTTCGGCGGAGAGCGCCAGGTCGCTGCGACCTTCGTCCGTCGCGGTTTGGATGAACTTGCGCAAGGCCTTCTGCGCCTTGGTCCAATCGCGCCGCAGCGGTGAATTGCGCTCTTTCTCGGACTCGAGTTTGGCGCGCGCCGCAGCCAACTGGGCCTCGAGCTCGTGGAGACGTTGTTCAGGAGTACGGCGCGAGTAGGAGCGCTTGGGCATAACTTGAGTCATGGTGACAATTGGAATTCCGCGAGTGCGTCACAGTGAATGGCGCGTTGTGCAATCGGGTGCTTGGATCGCGGACTGGCTGAAAGCTCTAGAACTGCACGAGACCGGAACGCGTCCTTACGCGGACGTGAATTCGCTCGTCGGCCAAGATCAGACGCACCACAGGATCACAGACAGTCTCGTCGAGTCGTGTCGGCCAATTGCGCCACAGGAGCAGAGAAGGTCCGCGACGGGTTGCGTCGACACCCTGAACATAACATCGCCGACCTGGGTCACAAGCCCGCGCAGGCGGTTTCTTGCCCGAAGAAGTGCGGTTGATCCGCAGTGATCCTTGACCTTTCGTGCTCCCGCCCCGATCTTCTTCAGCCTGGAAAACCGGATCATGACCCTCGACAATGACATCGAACGCGTTCTGTTCAGCGAAGGCGAAATTCTCTCGGGGATAGATCGCGTCGCGCGTGAAGTGACCCGCACGTACCAGGGACGCGACTTCACCGTCGTCTCGGTGCTCAAAGGTTCGTGCGTGTTCGCATCGGATCTGATCCGCCGCATTCCAATTCCGCTCGAGCTCGCGTTCCTCGCGGCGTCGAGCTACGGCGACGGCACTACTTCGGGGGCGTTGGAGATCAATTTCATTCCGACCGGCAACGAGATCGAAGGTCGCAATCTGTTGCTCGTCGACGACATCCTCGACACGGGCCGCACACTGCACAAGCTCAAGGCCGAACTCAGCAAGCGCGGTGCCGCCGAAGTGCGCACCTGCGTCTTCCTCGACAAGCCTTCGCGCCGCGAAGCTCCGATCAAACCCGACTTCCGTGCCTTCGAAGTCGAGAACCTGTTCGTCGTCGGCTACGGACTCGACTACGCGGGGCGTTACCGCAATCTGCCGTACGTCGGCGCGTTGAAGGAAGTCGTCTACGCCGCCCCCAAGAAGACCGCGCGCGGTTGATCCAAGCATCGACCCGCGGGCTCGATGCGCGCTCGATGTACCACCTTCCGATACCTGAGGAACGTCACGGCATGGAACTCGACGAGTTCCTGTGCCTCTCGTTCCCACTCTTGACCAAGGGTTTCCTGCGGCGCCAGGTGCGCGACGGCAAGATCCTCGTCGACGGTCAGCGCACCATCCCGAGCCAGCGCCTGCGTTGGAGTCAGGTCATCCTGATCGACTTCGACGAGGACGAAGTCGTGCCCGAGGCACCCGTCGCACCGTCGTTCTCGATCCCGGTTCTGTACGAGGACGAGCACGTGCTGGCCGTCGACAAACCGGCTGATCTGGCGGCCGAGCCCGAGCGCTGGGCGCGAGGAAACGCCTCGCTTTCAGGCGCTTTGCTCTCACTCGCGCTCGAACGCGCCGACGCGGAGCCCGACAGCCCGCTGACACCGACCGAGGGGTTGGACTTCCGCCCACGGCTCGTGCACCGGCTCGACAAGGACACGACCGGCGTCGTACTGGTCGCCAAGACTCTGGAGGCCGAACGCGAATTGCGCGCGGCCTTCGAGAACGGCACGGTCCACAAACACTACCTCGCGCTGGTCGAGGGCGAGTACCCGCTGGCCGACGGCGAGTCCGAGATCATCGACCTGCCGATCGGGCCCGACGAGAAGAAGAGCGGCCGCATGCGCGTCGATCGCGCGGACGGCAAGCCTTCGCAGACACGCGTCTCGATCGAGCAACGCTTCAACGGCTACACGCTCGTGCGTTGCGAGCCGCTCACCGGGCGCACGCATCAGATCCGCGTTCACATGCGCGAAGTCGGTTTCCCGCTCGTGGTCGATCCCGTCTACGGTCGGCACAAGAGCCTGTCACTCTCCGAGTTCAAGCCCGGATATCGCAAGAAGCGTGGCCACCAGGAACTGCCGCTGATCACGCGGCTCACGCTGCACGCTCGCCGCATCGAGTTTCCACGCGTGGGTACGCACGAATCGGTCGTCGTCGAATCACCGCTCCCCAAGGATTTCGAGCGCGTCCTGAAACAGATGGCCAAGGTGCGAGCGCGATGAAACTGAAACAAGAACCGCAAGACTTCCGCGTGCGCGAGTTGATCGGTGACTCGTTCTTCAAGGATCGCGGGCGCTTCCAGGTCTACCGTGTCACCAAGAAGAAGCTGACGTCGCTCGAGGCCGCAGGCCGCCTTGCCGACCTGGCGGGCGTAGCGCAGTCCGAAGTCGCCATGGCCGGTCTGAAGGACCGCCAGGGCGTCACGGTTCAATTCATGACCGTCAAGGGCGGGCGTCCCGTGTTCCTGAAAACGCCTGAATTGCGCATCGAAACCGCCGGCTTTGCGTCGCGTGAGATCACGAGCAGCGACAGCGAGGGCAATGCGTTCGAGATCACGGTACGCAAGATGTCCGACGAAGAGCGCGAAGCGCTCGTGAAAGGCGCAGCCGAGGTCAAGGCCTACGGTCTGCCCAACTACTTCGGAGAGCAGCGCTTCGGCAACCTGCGTCACGGTCAAGGTTGGATCGCGCGCGATCTCGCACTGGGCAAGCACGAAGTGGCGCTGCGTGCGTTGATCGCCGGCAAGTCCGAGCACGACGACGCGCGCAACTCGCGCTTCAAACGGTCGATCGAAGGCGCGTGGGGCGATTGGCGGTCCTGCCGCGAATTCGCCGGGCGCTTCGGCAACTACATCTCGGTGTTTCAACACCTGATCAAGCACGAAGACGATTTCGCCGGCGCGTTCCGCTTCGTGAAATCGCAACTGCGCCTCATCCACCTCTACGCCTGGCAGTCGCACGTGTGGAATCGTGCCGTGGCGGCCCACGTCGAGAGCGTCACCCGGCCGGAAGAACGCTTCATGGTCGCGGCCCCCGAGGGTCGCTTGATCTTCGCGCGCGGGGAGTTGAAGAGCGACCCCAAATGGAAAGGCATGTTCCGTCTGCCCGGTCCGGGGTTGGACGACGTCAAGCATCCCGCTCAACGCGATCTGCTCGCGCTGGCCCTGCGCCAAGAGGGGCTGCAACCGCACGAATTCCGCATCGAAGGCGTGAGCGGATTCCAACTGAAGGGCGAGGATCGTCCGCTGCTGGTCACGCCGCGCAACCTGCGCATCGATACGCCTGCCAACGGACAGACGATCGTGAGCTTCGAATTGCCGCGCGGCTCGTACGCTACGCTGGTCATGTCGCGCCTCGTGCCGCCCGAAGCCAGACGACCCGCGCCTTATCGCGATCATCCCGATGGCGGCCAACGTGGCGGACCGCGCGGAGCGCCGCGCGGTGCATCACGCAGCGGAACACGTGGCGGAGAGCGCGCAGCGCCGCCTGACCGGCCGCCGCGCAAGCCGAAACGACCGCCCCCCGGCGGAAACAGATCACGCAAGAACTAGGAGCCTGACCTTGAAAGATGCAGCGAAAACCCCGGCAGGGAATCCGTCCACGACCCGCGCCAGTGAAGCCGTCGGCGTCATGGGCGGATCCGGCCTGTACGACATCGAGGGGCTGACCGACGTCAAGGAGATCGAACTCTCCACTCCGTTCGGCGCACCTAGCGACGCCTTCATCACGGGCACGCTAGGCGGCGTGCGCATGGTGTTCCTGCCGCGTCACGGTCGCGGGCACCGCATCTCGCCGAGCGAAATCAACTTTCGCGCGAACATGTGGGGCATGAAAAAGCTAGGGGTGACGCGCATCGTGTCGCTCTCAGCCGTCGGATCGATGCGCGAGGACGTCAAGCCCGGCGATTTCGTCGTGATCGATCAATTCTTCGATCGCACCCGCCACCGCAACGACACCTTCTTCGAAGGCGGCGTAGTCGCGCACGTGATGTTCGCCGATCCGGTGTGCCCGCGCTTGCGCACCACCTTGCTCGCGGCCGGAAAGCAACTCGGCTTGCGCATGCACGACGGCGGCACCTACATCAACATGGAAGGGCCGCAGTTCAGTACGCGCGCCGAGTCCAAGATCTACCGCAAGTGGGGCGTCGACGTGATCGGAATGACGAACCTGCAGGAGGCCAAACTCGCCCGCGAGGCCGAGATCTGCTACGCCACGGTGGCAATGGCCACGGATTACGATTGCTGGCATGAAGACCACGACGACGTCACAGTCGAAGGGATCTTGAAGGTCATGCACAAGAACATCGGCAATGCCAAGAAGCTGATCCTGGCCGCCGTGCCGCACATCGCGCCGCAGGGCGATTGTCCCGACGGCAAGGCGCTCGCGCATGCCATCATGACTTCCCACGACCGTGTGGGGTCCGAAGCGCGCCTGCGCTTGGGACTCTTGATCGACAAGTACGTGAAGTAAGCACCCATGAAACGCTCGCTCCTGTTGCTGCTGCTGGTCGCGACCGGGTGTCAGCGCGATCTCAGTGACGAGCGCTTGATCGAGATGAGCCTGGAGGCCGAGCGTCAGGCACGCACCGCGCCCAGCGCCGCGCACGCCGGGCCGCCCGTCGCGCTTTCGAAGACCGGCACGGCGCGTTTCGCGACGCAGGTTTTCGCGGCGTTCTCCAGTGAGCGCGCCTTTGCGACGACGGCATTCGCAGACCGTTTCTATCGCGAGCCGGCCAACGACGGGTTCGAAGCGGTCGTCGATCACGTCGTCGCCGAATTGCGGGCGGCCGGATACGGCGCGAGCGCCGCGCTCACGCTCGAAGTGATCGAGACACCGCTGAATTCGCCGGCGTGGACGCCGCTCTCCGCCCGCTTGGAATTGGTGTCGGCGCAGTCGACGCGCGTCCTGCACGCGTTCTCGGACGGAGCAGATCGGGACCGCGTCATGCTCCCGCGCAACGCCCCGTCGGCGCACGTCGAGGGCCGACTGGTGACCGCGCTGGACGCCGTGGAGAGCGGATGCGTGCTGCTGATCTCTGGTCCGTTGCGCACGAAGGTGCTCGAAGCGGCGCGCGCGCAAGGCGCCGTGCTCGTGCTTTCCTCCGATCTCGCGGACTTCAACGTCGATCCGAAGCCCGGTGGTGAACGGCACCTCGACGCGATCGGCTACCGCCACGTGAGACACCCGGCCGAATTGCCCGTCGCGCAGATTTCACCGCGCTCGGCGGAAGCGTTGCGTGCCGCGTTGACGGCGGATCCCGAGACGCGTGTGCGCTTCGACTGCGAAGTCGCCTTCGTCGAACGTCCGCTGCGCACGGTCGTCGCGACGGTGGTCGGCGGCGCTCAGGCCGAGGAGTGCGTCGCCCTGGCCGCACACATCCAGGAACCCGGCGCCTGCGACAACGCCAGTGGAGTGGGGACGCTCCTGGAAGCAGCTTGTGTGACGGCGCGCATGCTCGAGCACGCGGACATCAGCCGTCCCGCACGCAGCGTGAGCTTCGTCTTCGGCGACGAGATGGCGCAGAGCAGGATTTTTCTCGACCACACGAAGCGCCGCTGCATCGCGGGCATCGCAGTCGACATGACCGGTGAATCCGCAGCCGAAACCGGTGCGATCGCGCTGCTCGAGCGCGCCCCCGATCCAGGCGCTTTGCGTGCCCTGCCGCCGGATCGTCACACCGCCTGGGCGCGCGGTGACGGGCCGACCGCGCGCGCCGAGGACCTGGTACCGAACGGCCTGGCGGTGATCGCGCGCTGCGCGCTGGTCGACATCGGTTTGCAGCAGGCGGACTGGAAGACCGATGAACATCCCTACGAGGGTGGAAGCGATCACGCCGTGTTCCTGGAGCGCGGCATTCCAGCCGTGCTGTTTTGGCACTTCACCGATTTCGCCTACCACACGAGCCTCGATCGCTTGGATCACGTCGATGCGAACGAGATGAAGCGCATGGGCGCCGCGCTGCTCGTCACCGCGCTCGCGATCGCGGATCCGCGCACCACCGATCTGGAGCGTTATCTGCGCAGCCTCAACCGCGAAACCGGGGTACGCATCGAATCCGCGCGAACTGCACAGGCGCTCGATTCCGAACGCGACTGGCAGACCTGGGCCAAGGGCGCGCGACTGTGGTTGCGCGATCTGTGTCTGAACGAGATCCCCACGAACACCACCACACGGAGCGACAAGCTATGACACATGCAGACGACACGCAACTGCCGACGGCTTTGCCCCGACGCGCCTTCCTCGGTTCCGCGCTCGGCGCGGGAGCGGCCTTCGTCGCCTGCAACTCCGTGGGCGCGCGCGCCGAAGAAACTGCGACCGCCTCGTCGGCGCGACGCGCGGCGCGCAAGGACTTCCCGGTCCTCGTCGGGAGCAACAACGCACTTCCGGGCATGAAGCTCGCCTACCCGAAGCTCTTGGCCGGCGCCGATCCGCTCGACTGCGTCATCGACGTCGTCAAGGTGCCCGAGGCCGATCCCAAGGACGACAGCGTCGGCCTGGGCGGTCTGCCGAACGAGGACGGCGTCGTGCAACTCGACGCGGCGTGCATGTACGGACCGCGGCACAAGTCCGGGGCCGTGGGGTGTCTGGAGAACATCATGCACCCGAGCGAAGTCGCGCGCCTCGTGCTCGAGCGCACGGATCATTGCTTGCTGGTCGGCAAGGACGCGTATCGATTCGCGCGCGCGCACGGCCACGAGCACGTCGAACTCCTGACCGAGGCCTCGCGCAAGAAGTGGATGCAGTGGAAAGAGAATGCATCTCAGGGAGACGATCGCCTGCCGCCGCCGCCGAAGCTGCCTTTCCAAGGCGCATTGCCGCGCAAGGCCGCGGAGACACACGTCGCGTACACCGACGAGCGCGCCGCTCGCCGCGCCGCCTGGATGCGTTACCGTCAAACCGGAACGATTCACTGCTCGGGGCTCGCCAGGGACGGAGCGATCGCGTGCACGACGACGACGTCGGGACTCTCGTGGAAGATCCCGGGGCGCGTGGGCGACTCGCCGATCATCGGAGCCGGACTGTACTGCGATCAAGAAGCGGGTAGCGCCGGCGCGACAGGCCGAGGCGAGGCCAATATCCTCGCCAACGGCGGGTTCGCGATCGTCGAGTTGATGCGCCAGGGCGCGTCACCGCGTGAGGCGGCGTTCGAAGTCCTGCGCCGCGTCACGCGGCAGACGACGCGTCAGGCGCGCTATCAGCCCGACCTGGTCGACGCGCAGGGACTGCCTTCCTTCAATCTCATCTTCTACGTGCTCGGACTGGACGGGGCGGTCGCCGGCGTGGCTTTGCGTCAACCCAAAGGAGACAAGACCGAGCGCACGACCTTCGCCGTCTCGACGCCGGACGAGGGCCCGCGCCTCTTGCCGGTCGAGGCGCTGCACGAGGTCTGAGACTGCGCGCGTCGTCGCGCTCAGCGCATCGCCGCGTGGAACTCGCGCGGTGAGAGTTCGCCGTCGCCGTCCAGGTCCAGCGTGCTGATCACTGCGCTCTTGCGGATCGGGATCAAGAGTGGCCGCTGCAATTCGTCCAGGTCGGAGACACTGATCTTGCCGGACTGATCGAAGTCGAGTCGCCTGAAGGTCGAAACGGGGCCGAGAATTCGCGGTGGTTGCGGAGTCGTGTCGGCCGCGAGCTTGCGGGCCTCGACCTGGTCGAACAGCTCCGCGATCGAGGCGTAGCGCTTGCGTTCCGTCGTGATCGTCGGCGGCGCCAAGACATCCAGCAGCGCTTGGGCTTCGCTCGCTTCGATGCGTTCCGATCGATCGCGATCGATCGTCTCCAGGACGACCTGCGCGTCGACGCCCTGGGCTCCGTACTCAGCGAGGGCGGTCTGGACTTCGCGACGATCCAGCGCTCCATCGTTGTTGGTGTCGAAAGCCGTGATCAATTCCTCGGGCGTGCGCTTCGGAATGCGAGTCGAGATGACCCTGGCTTTGGGCGGCGCAAACGCCCCCCCGCGTGAGATGACCGTCAAGTAGCGCGCGGTGTATTCCTCGAGCGTGATGCGGCCGTCGCGGTCGGTGTCGTAGACCGCGTACGTGTCGCGATCCAGGTTCATGCTGCTGTTCGATTCGTTGAAGCTGATCCAGCCGTTGCCGTCGTAGTCGCAGGTGCGGAAGTACAGACCGGCGAGATCGGTCGGCGACTCCGGCATCGGCGCGACGGGCAATTGCGGTCGCTCGCGTGCCGGGGGCGGGGGCGTGGGAGTCGTCGGAACTGGAGCCGGAGCCGGTCGCGCACCGCCGCCGCCGCCGCGTCCTTGTGCGAGGGCGAGCGCGGTGAAGGCGAGCGCGCCGACGAGTGCGAGGTGAACGGTTCTCATGCGTATCCCTGGATCGACATTCGAGCGGTCAAACTGAATCAGGCACGCGTCCCGGCCCCGCCGCGCGCCATCGCGATCACATTCTCGGCGATGCGGTCCACGTCGGCATCGCTCAGGAAGGGGTGCACGGGCAGGCACAGGACTTCGCGCGCGAGGCGCTCGCTGTTGGGGAAATCACCGGGCCCGTAGCCCCACGGCCGCGCGGCTTCCTGCAGGTGCACGGGTGAGGGGTAGTGCACGCCGACGAAGATCTTTTTCTCCTTCAAGCGCTCCACGACTTCGTCGCGCGGCACGTCCACGACGCGCACGGTGTACTGGTGGTAGACGTGATCGGCGCCCTTCACCGTCGTGAGCGGAATCACCGACTGCGTCCCGCGGAAGGCCGCGTCGAAGCGCGCGGCGATCTGCACGCGGCGCGCCGTCCAGGCCGCGAGATGCGGCAGCTTCACGTTCAGCGCGGCGCCTTGGAACGCCTGCAGGCGCGAGTTCGTCCCGATCTCGGCGTGCGTGTAGCGCACCGGCGAGCCGTGTTCACGGATCCGACGCGCGCGCTCGAACACGGCCTTCTTCGGGGTGATGACCATGCCGCCTTCGCCGCAGGCACCCAGGTTCTTGGTGGGGTAGAACGAGAACGCGGTCGCGTCGCCGAGTTGTCCGCAGGACACTCCGTCGCGCTTCGCGCCGTGTGACTGGGCCGCGTCCTCGATCAAGGCCAGCTTCTTGGCGTCGCACAGCGCGCGAAACGCTTTCATGTCGACCATCTGGCCGTACAGGTGCACGGGCAGGATCGCCGTCGTCTTGGAATCGATCGCTTTCTCGGCGAGCTTGGGCGACAGCAATGCCGTCTCGAGTTCGACGTCGGCGAAGCGCGGCACGGCACCCATCCAGGCGATCGAACCGGCGCTGGCGAAGAACGTGAAGGGCGAAGTGACCACGTGGTCGCCGGGATTCACACCCGAGGCGCGCAAGGCGATCACGAGCGCATCCGTCCCGTTCGCGACGCCGACGCCGTAGGGCACACCGTGCAGCGCAGCCATGTCGCGCTCGAGCTTCTCGACTTCAGGGCCGAGGATGTACTGGCCGCTCTGCAACACGGCGAGGATCTTCTCCTCGAGCGCCGGCCCGAGTGCCGCGCGCTCCGCGGCGAGGTCGACGGGGGCGAGGGGTTTCAGATCTGATTCCAGGGTTGTTGTCGTGCTCTTTGTCGCCATGAGGCCCGCCAGGATAACGCCTGCCGTGCCGCGCCGCGGCAAAGTCTCCAGGGGTCCTCCACGACTTTCGCCGCGGCAAACCGCAGAAGCGTTCGCAGGCGCCGGCGGAATGCGTGAGTCTAGCCGCCGATCAGACCGGGGCGGCGGTCAGAGATCCTCTCGCGGAGGAGCGGTGAGCACCTTGTAGAAGCACCAGGAGAGCAAGCCGGTGACGAAAGACACCGACGTGATCATGAATATCCATGCCAGGGTGGTCATGTGCGAGGCTCCGTCGTCGAACTTGAAGGCTGAATGTCATCGGGTTCCCGCTCGCCGTTCAGGTCTCGACCCTCGCGTGCCCAGCGCCGCGCTCCGATGGCCGTGACGATGATCAAGAAGAGGATCACCAGCGTCACCAATCCGAGTGATAGCTGCATCGTGCGGCTGTCTGCGATCTTCGAGATCCAACCTAGAGTGACCACACCGTCGTCACCGGTCTTGTCGGGGAGGTTCTGGAAGATGAAGCCGACGAAAACGACCAGGAGGAACACGGGGCTGACGTACTTGATGATGAATCGATAGATGCCCGGGATACGAATCCGTGCGCCGACGTGAGCCTCTTTCCAACCACGGTCGATTCCGAAAACCCAACCGAAGGCGATGATCTGCACCCCCGCCATCACGAAGATCAGGAATGTGCCGACCCAGAAGTCGATCGTGTCCATCGCGATCAGGTCTTTGCTGAACCAAAGCACGAAGACGTTTCCGAAGAGGGTGATCAGGGCCACGATCGTCGTCGCCGTCTTGGTTCCGACGCCGAGGGCCTCCTCGAAGAAGGCCTTGGCCGGTTGCAACATCGACAGCGAACTGGTGATCGCGGCCAGGAACAACATGAAGAACCAGATGGCGCCGAAGAAGTTGCCGCCCGGCATGTGCGCGAAGACCACCGGCAACGCGAAGAATCCGGTGCTGAACGTGCCGCCTGTGTTGGCCTGAGTGAGCGTCAAGCCCATGAACGCCACGGCCGCAGTCAACGTGATCATGCCGCCCAGCGCGACTTCGAAGAACTCGTTCGTAGCCGTGGCGGTCAGACCGGACAGCACGATGTCATCCTTGCGCCTGCAGTACGACGCGTAGTTGATGATGACTCCGAATCCGACCGACAAGCTGAAGAAGATCTGGCCGGCCGCCGCCAGCCAGGTCTGGAAGTTCCCCAGAGCCTTGAAGTCCGGATTCCACATGAAATTGAGGCCGGCCTCGACGCTTTGGTCCGGGTGCGTCGGATCGGGCGTGCCGAGCGTCAAGACGCGGATGAGGACGATCACCGCAAAGACCGCCATGCACGGAATCGCGTAGCGACAGAAGGCCTCGATGCCCTTGGACAATCCGCGGTAGACAAACCAGATGTTGATCCCGAAAGTGATCACCCAGAACACGACGCTCTGGTGCAGCGTGCCGTCCGCCATGAATCCGTCGAATGCGCTGCCCGTGATCTCACCGAAGAACTGCTTGGAGCCGTCGACTTGCGATTGCACCGCGCCTTCATTGATACCGATGCCGCCCTGCGCGAAATTCCACGCGTAGCACAGGCACCAGGCCTCGATGAGCACGTAATAGAAGTAGACGACGAGCGGAATCACGACGCCGGTGACTCCCAGGTACCGCGACACGCCGCCGCGGCCGACGACGCCCATGATCGCGGGCGCGGAATGAAAGCCCTTGCGGCCGCCGTAGCGTCCCATCGTCCACTCCGCCCATCCGATGGGGATGCCGAGCAGGAGCAGGGCGACGAAATAGGGGATCAAGAACGCGCCGCCGCCATTCTGGGCCGCGTTGCCAGGGAAGCGCAGAAAGTTGCCGAGTCCGACGGCGGATCCGGCTACGGCCAGGATCACACCAAGGCGCGTGCCCCATTCCTGCTTGTTCGATGCGCTCATGCGGCCCTCAAAGTGGGTGCGATTGGGAGGCGAAGACGCGCGCAACGTAGCGGTGGCGCGCGACCGGAGCAACGCAGCATGCGTCTTTTCAGCAGTTTGGCTCGCAGTCGACCTCACGATCCGGCCGCCCGTCAATTTTGCGGACCGGCGTTGAATGCGTGGTTATAGTCCGCCGCACCCTGCAACCTGAGTGGAGGCCGGCTTGGATCTGTTTCGCACGAAAAGCATCGAGGAATTGCGCGAACGCGCGGACGCGGGCGAGCACAAACTCCACCGTACGCTCGGACGCAAGGACCTGATCTTTCTGGGCATCGGCGCCATCATCGGCGCCGGCATCTTCTCCACGCTGGGCACGGCCGCCGCCGGCGAGGCCGGAGTGCGAGCCGGGGCCGGGCCGGCGCTCGTCATCTCCTTCATCCTGCTGGGCCTCGTGTGCGGGCTCGCCGGACTGTGCTACGCCGAGTTGACTTCGATGATCCCGGTGTCTGGCAGCGCGTACACCTACGCCTTCGCGACGATGGGAGAGTTGATCGCGTGGATCATCGGCTGGGACCTGATCCTCGAGTACGCCGTCGGAAACGTGGCCGTCGCGATCGCATGGTCGGGCTATTTCCAATCCGTGATCGGGTACTTCGGCGTCGAACTGCCTTTCTGGTTGTCGCACGGCTACGGGGACGTGATGCAGCAGTTGAGTGCCGCCACGCACGCCGTGGACGCGGACAAGATCGCGAGCTTGCAAGGCGCATTGGACGCTGCGCCGCATCTATTCGGGCGCGCGCTGATGATCAACCTGCCGGCGACCTTGATCGTGCTTGCGATCACGTGGCTGCTCGTGCGCGGCGTCAAGGAAAGCGCGCGCGTCAACAACTGGATGGTCTACGTCAAATTGCTCGTGCTCGCCATGTTCCTGGTGGTGGGCGCCTTCTACGTCGACCCCGAGAACTGGAAGCCGTTCGCACCGAACGGTTGGCGCGGCATCCACCAGGGCGCCGCGATCGTGTTCTTCGCGTACATCGGATTCGACGCGGTTTCGACGGCCGCGGAAGAGTGCAAGAACCCGCAGAAGGACATGCCGGTCGGCATTTTGGCGGCGCTCGGCATTTGCACGCTGATCTACGTGCTCGTCGGGCTCGTCGCCACGGGCCTCGTGCCCTACGCCCAACTGGCCAGCGGTGCGGACCCGTTGGCTCGCGCGCTCGAAGGGGCCGGCTTGCCGATCGTGCAGTTGGTCCTCTCGATCGGCGCGGTCGTCTCGATGTCGGCGGTGCTGCTCGTCTTTCAACTCGGTCAGCCGCGCATTTTCTTCGCGATGTCGCGCGACGGACTGTTGCCCAAGGTCTTCTCCAAGGTGCATCCGCGCTACAAGACGCCGCACATCACGACGATCGCGACCGGTCTCGTCGTGGCGGCCGGCGCGGCTTACATGGATGACGACGCCACCTACGACCTGACGAACATCGGCACGCTGTTCGCATTCCTGGTCGCTTGTCTGGGAGTCATGATCCTGCGCATCAAGAAGCCCGACATCCCGCGCGCATTCCGTGTGCCGTTCGTGTGGCTCGTCGCGCCGGCCGGTGCTGCGGCTTGCGTCTACACGATGTTCGGCTTGCCCTCGGTGGCGTGGACTCGCTTCGGAATCTGGCTCGCGGTCGGAGTCGGCCTCTACTTCGTGATCAAGATCATCAAGTCCAGAACCGCAACCGGGTCGGCCGACTGAGGTCGGTCAGCGCTTTGGAATCGCGAGCGGCACGGGTCGGCCGTTCTCGATGCGCGCGATCGCCGGCGTGAGCTCCGAAGGTCCGCGCAAGCGGCGCCCGATCTCCGTCGGCTGCGACAGCGGCGTGTGTGCCAGCGTCGCGACCACGCGTCGGCCGGCCGCGTACCCGAGCAGTGCGGGTTCGTCTACGGCATCGAGGTGCCCTTCGGCCACGGCTTCGGTGAGCCGCCGGACGAGCGCGCTCGAGCGCTGTCCCACGATCAAGCTCGGGAAATAGGCGCCTTCCAGCGCCGCTGCACGATCGACCTGGGGCAGGGCGTCGACGTCCGGCGCACCGGTGAAGAGCAGCGCTGCCGGCACGGCTCGCCGTCGCAGGGCGCGGCCCACGAGTGCCGCATCGCGGCCGTCCAACGCGACGACGACAGCTTGCGGCGCGTCGTTCACGATTGATGTCAGCACTTCCGTGATCGATTCGGGCGTGAATGTCCGCGGTTCGCCGGTCTGCACGCCGCGCGCAAGCAAGGCTCCGCGCACCGCGGACGACATTTCGTGCGCACTCTCCGAAGCTGCACTCCGCTCGCGCGCCAGGATCGCAACCTTCGAATACCCCATCGTGCCCACGATGAGATCCGCCAGGAGATCTGCGCGTTCACGCTCACTGGGAGCCGTGCCGACCACGCCGGCGGCCGCCAGTTCCTGCGAGGGGCCGCAACCCGGGCACACGCAGTGGACCGGGTTTGCAGTGCCGAATGCGGCGACGGCGCGCTCAGCACTCAACCCGCCTGCGACGAGGACGACAGAATCGTCCTCTACCAAGCGCCGCACCGCCGCCGCCGCTCCGGAAGCTCGGCTGCGATCGTCGTAGGTCACGAGTTCGAATCGGAGCGACTCCGTTGCATCCCACTCGCGCAGCGCCAGCTCGAAACCGCGCAGTTGCGCCGAACCTAGAGCAGCGTCCGGTCCGGTCAACGAGGCGTAGGCTCCGATTCGAATCGTCTGAACACTCGCAGGGGGCGGTTCTGGGACGTAGACGCGCCGCTGACGCTCGCAGGAGGCGAACAGCGACAGGACCGAGGTCGCCGCGATCACGATCAGACCTTTTCCATACAGAGTCATGCCGCGCACACAAGGATAACGGTCGGATGCACCGCGCGCGCTTGCGAGCCTGATTCGAATCGCCCATTCTTGTGCGCCCGCAGACGCGCACCCCAGGAAAATCCCATCATGCTGACCTTTCTCGCCGCTCTGGCACTGCAGACACCCGCTCCCGTCGCCGACAACGCCGTCTGGACGCAGCCCGAACTCGAACGCGTGGCGAATGAGATCCGCGCTGAGGTCGAGGAATTGCGCGGCATGAAGTTCAAGGGGCCGGTCGCCGTGAAGCTCACCGACAAGGCCGGCTTTTTCGAGTACGCGCGCCGACGCCAGGCCGCGACCGAGACGCCCGAGAAGGCCTACCGCGACGAGACCGTCGCGAAGCTGCTCGGCCTGATCCCCGCGAGCATGGACTACCAGAAGGAGATGCTGAAGATCCTCGAGGAGCAGGTCGGCGGCTTCTACGACCCGAAGAGCAGCACCTTCTACCTGATGGAGACCTTCACGGGTGGTGTCGCGAAGATCATCCTCGCGCACGAATTGACACACGCGCTCGACGATCAGCATTTCGACATCGACGGCACGCTGGCGCAATGTGGAGATGAGACGGACGCGACGCTCGCGTATCAGGCCGTCGTCGAGGGCAGCGGCACCGGGTTGATGAACCAGTGGTACATGAAACATCTCTCCGAGATCACGCCGGCCGATCTCGCGGCTGCGCAAGGTTTGGGAGCGGAGACGCTCGCGAAGTCGCCGCCGTACATGTGGAAGCCGCTGCTCGCGGTCTACTTGCTGGGCGATTCGTTTCTGGCGCGGAGTTCAGGAATGAACCTGACGTTGAAGAAGGCCGCGCTGTCCGACATCCAGGCGACCTTCGCCGCTCCGCCGAAGTCCACCGAACAGATCTTGCACTCGAACAAGTATTGGAATGCCGACGAACGCGACGATCCGATCCGGATCACGATCGACACGAGTGCGCTGCCCGAGGGTTGGCAGGTGGCGGGCGTCGATACGTTGGGTGAGCTCTACCTGGCCTTGTTGACGACGCCGCCGAAGAAGCGCAAGGGACTCGACGTGACGAGTGCGCTCGCCGTGATGGGCGTCAACTACACGAATGCCGCGGCGGAAGGCTGGGGCGGTGATCGCTGCGTGCTGCTGCGGAACGGCGACGACACGATGCTCCAGTTGGTGACGGCGTGGGACACGGCGAAGGACGCCGACGAATTCGCAGCCGCGCTGGGCGATCCGGCGCGGCCGAGTTCGATTCCTGTCTTCAAAGGCAGTGGACGCGATGCGGAGTCCGGCTGGATCCGCGGCGCATCCGCCACTCAGGCCGTCGTGACGCGAGAACTGGCCGCGGATGGCCAGACACCGCTGGTCGTGCTGCGCGTCTTCTCGCTGCAAGCTCCTGCGACCGAGAAAGTGATCGAGCAGCTCAAGTTGCCGTATTCGCTCGCGGGCGACGCGCGCTAGCAGAAGATCAACCGAAGGAGCCGCGCGCCGTGCGGCGTGGTCCAGGCAAGCCGCCCGCGAGGCGCCCGGTGAACATGAACGTGCCCTCGATGCGCAAGCCCTTCCTGGGCTGTGGCAGGCGATCGGCTTCGAGTTGCCACCGGCTGACGAACAACGAGTGCGGGCGTTCCGGCGCGCAGGCTTCGATGCGGTCGAAGAGCTGCTTCGTGATCGGATTCACTAGCGGTACGACCTCTTGGATGCGCAACGAGACATCGGCGCAGCCGCCCGGCTCGCTCAATCCGCCGAGCGGTTCGATGAACGCGGCGTCTTCGTTCTCGAAAACGCGCGGATCCGACGCACCGGAATCCGCGCCCAGGTACGAGACGTCGAGTGCGAAACCGGCGATGCTCACGGCGAGCACCAACCCGTGCGGAACCTCGTTCGGCAAGCGCCGCGCATCCGTCAGATAGGTCGAGATCGCGTACGCGCCCGGCGCGTGCGAAGTCAACGTGTTGCCGTGCTGCCAGGTGAGGTTATTGGCGCTCTCGTCGTCCTCGCGCACCGGCGGCGCGGCCCAGCCGACGAGCAGCGCGTCGAAGCGCGAGTCAGGCACGGACCGGATGTCGTCGACCGCGATGCGCAGACGGCGCTTCGTCACGTAGTGCGGGAGGATGTTCCAGTCCGCATCGCTCGTCTCGCGATCGATGCGCAATTCGAGCCCGTCGACGAGCGGCAAGCGCCGGTGGTTCTCCGGCGCACCGCGCCAGGGCGCAGCCTCGCCCTGCACGCGGACGAGCTCGATGAGCTCCTCCAGCGGCTGTTCCGGAGAGAAGCCGATGCACTCGAGCAGGAAGTCCAAGCGGGGGAGGAGTCTACGCGAAAAACGGCTCCGCTGCCGATGCTAGGATCCGCGAATGAACGGAGTCTGGCGACCGCTCGGGGTGCTGTTCGTGTGCCTGGTCGGGTGCGCGGGTCCGGCCCGCTTGGGCGTGCCGGCTCAAGTCTCGACGGGCTACGACGTCGATCACTATGCACTGACCTTGGCGATCGATCCGGCGCAGCGTGCAATCGCTGCGCGCTGCACCGTTCGTCTGTTCGCTCTCGTCGAGCCGCTGCCGCGCGTGCAGTTGGATTTCGCCGGGCTCGAGGTCCGCTCGATCACGGACGCAGCCGGGCGAGCGCTGCGCTGGAGCCGCTCGGGCGAACGCCTGGAGATCGAGCTCGCCGACCCGTTGAAGCGCGGCGAGTACGCCGAGATCACGGTCGACTACCACGGCACACCGGAGCGCGGACTCTGGTTCACGCGCGAGCGCGACGGCGTTCCGACGCAAGTCTTCACGCACGGCGAGTGCCTGGACGCGCGCGGCTGGTTTCCTTGCCGCGACGATCCCGACGAGCGCGCCACGAGCGAGATCGTCGTGACGACTCCTGTCGGATGGAGTGTGATCGCAGCCGGCGAGCGCGTCGAGACCAGGCGAACGGGGGCGACCGAGACGGCGCGTTGGAGGATGACCTTCCCGCACCCGGCGTACTTGACGACGCTCGTCGCCGGCGAGTTCGAACTCCAGCACGAGGACTGGGAAGGCCTTCCGCTCACGTACGCGGGCCCCCCCGAAAGAGCGCGGAACATGCGCGCTGTCTTCAGCGAGACCGACGACATCCTGGCGTTCTTTTCGGGCTTAACCGGGGCTCGCTACCCGTACGCGCAGTACGCGCAAAGCTGCGTCGAGAACTTCCCCTACGGCGGGATGGAGAACATCTCCGCGACGACCCTGACCGACACGGTGTTGACGGACGAAGACGGGCTGCTCGACGAATCGGCACGCGAGCTGATCGCACACGAAGCAGCGCACCAGTGGTTCGGGAATCTCGTGACGTGCAAGGACTGGTCGCACATCTGGCTCAACGAGGGCTTTGCGACCTACTTCGCCGCGCTGTTCGAGGAACATGCGTCCGGTCCCTCGGCGTTTGCTCACGCCATGCGACAGATCCGTGCACACTACCTGGCGCGCGATGTCGGGCCGAATCGTCGCCCGCTGGTGCTCCGTCCGCGTGCCGATCCGATCGAGTTGTTCTTCACCGGGCACGCCTACCAGGGCGGCGCGGTGCGCCTGCACTACCTGCGGTCGGTGCTGGGGGACGTTGCGTTCTTCGCGGGCATCCGTCGCTACCTGGCGCTGAACCGCGGACGCGGTGTGGTCACCGACGATTTGCGCGCCGCGTTCGAAGCTGTTTCGGGACACGACCTGCGCCCGTTCTTCAACCAGTGGTTCTACGCGCCCGGATACCCCGAGATCTCGGCGCGCTGGGAGTTCGATCCGGCGGCAGAGCGCGTGACGCTCGCGCTCGATCAGACGCAGGAGTATTCGGACGGAACACCGGCGGTGTTCGCGTTGAGTCTGGACATCGAGCTCGGTACCGAACACGGTGTGCGCCGCGAACGCGTGCTCATGGATTCGCGGCGTGCGCGCTTCGAGTTCACTTGCCGAGTCGCACCCCTGTGGGTGTGCGTCGATCCGTATGACGCCGTGCCGATGAAACTCGACGAACGGATGACGACGAAGCAGTGGCTGTCGTTGGCCGCGCAGGGCGCCGCACCTGGCCGGCTGCGCGCGACCGGGGTCCTGGGGCGCGAACGCGCACGGACGAGGGATCCTGACGTGCGCCGCGCTCTGACTGAAGTGCTGTCACAGAGCGCGGCGTCGGACGCGAGTCCGGACGTACGCAAGGCGGCCCTCGCGCATCTGATCGCACCGATCGTGAGCGACAAGCAACCCATGATCGTCAAGTCCGCTGCGACACGCGCGCTGCTCATGCAGATTGCCGAGCACGACGCGGATCGAGACGTGCGCAGCGCCGCGTACGCCGGGCTCGAGCTGTACTGCCCGGACGACGACATCGGCAAGTTCGCCGCGCGTGCGCTCGCAGAAGCGCGCGGCTGGAAGTTGCGCGCCGCGATCACCGCACTGGCGGCCGCCGCACGCGGCACGGACGCCTTCGAAGTCCTGCGGGCCCAACTCGCGACTTCTTCACCACACGGCCTGTTCGAGGGCAGCATGCTCGCGGAACTCGCGGCGTCGCGTGACGGCCGCGCGCGCGGGTTGTTGATCGAGTGGGCGCTGGACGAGACTCGCCCCGACGGAGCCCGCGCCGTCGCTGTGCGCGAGTGGATGCGCCTGGGACTCTTGTCCGGAGATTCAGAACTCGTCGCGAGCCTGCTCGCGAGCACGCGCTACCGCGTGCGACGTGAAGCGATCGCAGCGCTGGCGGTGATCGACGACTCGCGCTCGCGGACGGCGTTGAAAGAGCACGCACAAACCGCACCGCACGCGCACGAGCGGCACGCAGCTCGACTCGCGCTCAGCCGCATGGTGCTCGACCAGTGAGCGCGAACGCAATCGAATCGGGCCCCGTGCATCCTTCCTTGGTGCGGGATATGCGAATCGCGTTGCTCGCAGAATTCGGAGCGCGTTCGATCTACGGCTGCCTGTCGAAGCGCATGCGCGACGCCGAGTTGCGCCAGGTGATCGTGGAATTTCACGAAGAGGAATCGCAGATCATCGCGAAGGTGCAGCGGTTGCTCGCTCTGTGCGGCGCGCGCAGCGTGCCGTCGCGCAGTCGACGTCGGGCGTTCATGTCCTGGGTGCTGGCCTTGAGCTCACGCGGTCGGGCGGATTCGCTGGCGCTGCGCTCCTGTCACGACGCAGAGCTCACGGTGGCACGTTGGTACAGCGAGTACGCTCGCTACCTGGGGCAAGTCGGCGCTCGGGCAGAGGCGCGTACCTGTGAAGAACTGGCCCAGACGAAAATCCGGCACGCACGCATCCTCGAAGCCTGGATGTCACGCCGCGCTTGACGCTTAGGTGGCGCGTTCAGTCCTGCGAAACTAGCCCGGATTTCTCACGACGATTGAGTCAACGCGCCGCGGTCCATCGCGTAAGTGGAGTTGGAAAAAGAAGTTCCGACTCACGCGAGAGGACCAACGGCGATGACAGAGTGTACGCAACCCACGTTCCGATTCGAAGCC
>JAEUIA010000099.1 GCA_016795245.1 Planctomycetota bacterium
CGGCGCGCGGTTTGCCGGTGGCGAGCGGTTTCAAGCCGGCGAGTTTGCACCACATGAGCCTGGCTCCGTACGGTCAAACTCAGCCAGCCAACGCAACTACAACACCGAAAACGGCGGAGTGGAGCCTGACTCCGTAGCGTCAGTCTCAGACCGACGCGAACTCCTTCTCGAGCTTGTCGCTGTACTTCCCGCTGCGCGCGAGGCCGTTCAGCTTGGCGCGACCGTAGAAGACCTTCTGTGCCGCGGCCACGTTCTTGTCCTGACCGCGCCAGGCTGCGAGTGCTTCTTCCTGCAAGGCGCGTCCGTAGCTGAACGACAATTGCCACGGCAAGGGACCGCTCGCGTTCATCGCGTTCAGGTGCGCCGTGGCTTTGGCGCTCGACTGTCCGCCGGACAGGAACACGATGCCCGGTACCGCCGCCGGCACCGTGCGGCGCAGGCATTCGAGCGTCATCGCGGCCGTGTCCTCGACCGAAGCCTGCTTCTTGCACTTCTTGCCGGACACGACCATGTTCGGCTTCAAGAGCATCTCTTCGAGCACCACGCAGTGGTCGTACAGCGCGTCGAAGACCTCGTGCAGCGTCATCGTCGTGACCGCCATGCAGCGCTCGATCGTGTTGTCGGCGTCCATGAGCACTTCCGGCTCGACGATCGGCACGATGTTCTGCTCCTGGCACAGAGCCGCGTAGTTCGCGAGCAGGCGCGCGTTCTCCTGGATGTTCGCGAGCGTCGGCAGCCCGTCTCCGATCGTGATCACCGCGCGCCACTTGGCGAAGCGCGCGCCCAGGCCGTAGTACTCCTTCAAGCGCTCGCGCAGACCGTCGAGTCCTTGCGTGACTTTCTCTTCGGGAGCGCCCGTCATCGCCACCGTGCCGGCGTCGACCTTGATGCCCGGGATCGAGCCGGCCTTCTGCAGCACCTTCGCGAACGGCGTTCCGTCGCGGCCTTTCTGGCGGAGGGTCTCGTCGTACAGGATCACGCCGCTGATGTAGTCGCCGAAGCCCTTGGTCGTGAACAGCAGGTCGCGGTAGTTGCGGCGGTTCTCCTCCGTATTCTCGACCTTGATCACGTTGAAGCGCTTCGCGATGGTGCCGGTGCTCTCGTCGGCGGCGAGGATGCCCTTCTTCGGCGCGACCAGCGCCTGAGCGATCTTCTGCATATCCGTCTGTTTCATGATTCGTCTTTCTCTTCGGAGGGTGGGCTCGTGGGTGGGGGGATGAGTCGTCGATGCGCAAACAGCACGCGTGAGCCGTCGCTCCAACGTGTGCGCTAGTGTGGCGTTTTCGGAGGCGTCTGTGGAGTCGCTTGCAGCGCACCGAGCTCTTCCAGCGCGCCGAACAAAGCCGCACGCACGGCGCGCGCATCGCTCACGAGCGTCGCGCGCCGGCGCTGTCCGGCCGGAAAAGGCGAATCCGGGCCCTTGCAGCGCTCGGTCCAGGCCTCCAGGAATGCATCGCGCTGCGCGGGCGCAGGCAGACGCTTGAGCATCGCCTCGGGGGTCGAAGCGCAGTCTTCCCACAAGGCGTGGAGGTTGTCGAGGATGCCCCCGTAACCGTCGTCGAGCGCTGCATCGCCGACGAGATACGTGCGCGCCACTGCCGTGCGCAGCGCGCGATGGCGGTAGTAGGGCATGAACGCGTCGCCGAGTTGCTTGTAGATTCCCGCGTGGTAGTGGCTCGGGATCGGCGCCACCCACTCGGGGTGCGGACCCAACAGATCGTGGACGAGTCCGAGCACGTCGACGTCGGGCATCTCGAACTCAGTGCCCGATGCGTACGCCTCGTAGAGCGTGATGCGCGGGTACACGCCCCCGGCGCGGTCGGTGTACGCATGACCGAAGGCCGTCGCCGCGCGCGCGTAGCTGCGATCGTCGAGCGCGCGTTCGACGAGCGCCTCGCACAAATCCAGATCCGGCGCGAAGCCCGCGAGCGCATTCTCGAACACGCGCTGCAACTCGTCGCTCGCGCGCAGGCGCACGACCTCGCCCGAAGCCCAGTCGTACGCGAAGGCCGCCTGCAGCGCGCGCGGCTGGATGCGCGCGAGGATCGACTTCTGCGCGCTCACGACTTCGCGCGCTTTGAGATCCAACCAGCGGCGCGGGATCGGCTGGCCCGGAGCGAGTTGAACGGGATCGTAGAAAGCCGGTCTCTGCGCGTACTCCCAGGTCGCGGGGTCGCGGTCCTGCGTGCGCTTGAGGAAGGCGATCAGCGAACTTTGGAACGTGCCGGACTGCTCGACGAAGAGCGACATCAAATCGAGCACGTCTTTTTTCGAGCTGCTCGAGAGTTTTGCGAACGCGGTGCGCGCGCGGGCGTCCTCGGCGACCTGGGTCTGGGCCGTGGGCTGGACGACGCCGCCCTCGGGCGCGGAATGCGGGTGGGGGAGCGCAGCGAGGAGCGCGAGCAGGGCGGAGGGGAACACGGGCGCGGATGAGGATGCGCGCCCCGCGCCTTGCGCGCAAGACGCCCAGGGTACTGGCTACCTTCGTTGGTCGCGTCTCGAGCCACCCCCGTGGGAGCCTCGGAAGGGGCTCCCGGGAGTCGCCGACCCGGCCTGGGAGGGCGCCATCGGGGTCGAACACCAGACGACCAGCGGAGGGAGCCAGTGCCCTGGAAAGACAGGGGGCGGCCCCCGCAAGGAACCGCCCCCTGCGGGGTGGCAAGACCGATTGCTCCACGCGGGCGTTTCTCCCGTGCGATGCCACCGGCAGGCTCGTCCGGTTTCCCGGCCGAAATCTCGTCTCTTCCCCGCGCGGGCGCACCGGCCACAATCCTCCTCCGGGCTTCTCGCGCACCGCCGGCACCGCAATTCCGACGGCGCACCCGGGTCCCTAGGGCCATGGAGGATCGTCGACGCACCCGGAAGAGCCGGGACTTCTTCGAACCAGGGAAATCTACCCCGGCCTCGCAGCCGGCGTGGAGCAGCGCCCTGAAATTGCGGCGCAGCGCTCAGCCCGCGGTCGGCGCAGGTTTTCCGCCCGCACTCGCGTCCCCGCCCGTGCGCGGCTTGCGGCGGCGACGGCGGCGTTTGCCTGAACCCTCGGCTTCCAGCTCGCTCTTCGGCGCGCTGAGAGCGAGGCGATGGCGCTCTTTCCAGCCTTCGTAGATGTCCCAGCCTTGTCCGCGCGCGGCCATGCGCAGGCGGAACAGCGCGAGGCTGTCGGGGAAATCCTCGCTGCGCAGGAACGCGAGCGGGCGGAAGCGTTTGGTCGAAGTCTGCACGAAGCGGCGTTGCAAGAGGATGATCTTGCGCGCGCGCATCGTCTCGCGCCGCGGCAGGCGCGTCGCGAGACCGACGGGCACGAGCACTTCGGCCGTCACGGTGACGAGGTCCGGCGCCTTGCCTTTCATCTCGCGCGTCGCGGGGTCGGCCTCGCGTTCGATGATGCGCAGGTAGAGCAACGCGATGCACACCGAAGTCGACGGCAGGTAACCCTGGTGCACGTCGGAATCGAGGGCTTCGAGCAGGCGCCAGAAAGAACCGGCGCGGGTCTGTGCCTGACTGTCGTCCTTCGCGCCCAGGTAGCGATCGATCGCGGGCAGGATCACGGCCAATGCGCCGCACGCGCGCAACATGCGGAAAGCGCCGAGCGCGGTGCCCGAACGCATCAAGCGCAGGATCTCCTCCAACACCCGCGGCGGCGCGGAGCGCGAGAGTCGCGGCGCGATCGCGATCATCGCGTTCCAGGTGTCGTCGTCGATGCGGAAGCCGAGGCGCGTCGCGAACTTGACGGCGCGCAGGATGCGCACGGGGTCTTCGGCGAGTCGTGTATGCGGATCGCCGATCGTGCGCAACACGCCGTGCTCGAGGTCTTCGAGCCCACCGACGTAATCGATCACGGTGCGCTTCGTCGGATCGAGGAACAGCGCGTTGACGGTGAAGTCGCGGCGGCGCGCGTCTTCTTCGGCGTTGCCGAACACGTTGTCCTCGGTGATCAAGAGATCGTCGAGATCGCGCTTCGCATCCTCGACCGCGTCACCCGTGTCGTTCTCGCTCTCGCGCGGTTCGGGATCTCGGCGGAAGGTCGCCGTCTCGATGATGTGATCGCCGTACTGGATGTGCACCAGCTTGAAACGCCGGCCGATGATGCGGCCGTTGCGGAAGAGGCGCTTGATCTGGCGCGGGTGGGCGTCGCTGGCGACGTCGAAATCCTTCGGGGTGCGGCCGATCAGGAGATCGCGCACACAACCGCCGACGAGGTAGGCCTGGTGGCCCTCGCGTTCGAGCCGCGCGATCACGCGCAGGGCGTCGGGGTCGAGCATCTCGGGCGGGATCGAGTCGGCGGTGATCGTGCGCGGCGAACTGCGGGTGGGGGAGGCGCCGGCCTGGCGGCGATCATTGGACTTGGGCATGCAACTGTAGAGAGTGGCGCGAACGGCACCCGCAGACAATGGGCGAGTCGGGCGGACGCGACTTACGGACGCGCAGCTTGCCCGCCCCGAGCCGTGCGGGTACCTTCCTCGCCCCTCCACGGAGGGGAGTAGCTCCAACGGTTAGAGCGACTGATTCCAAATCAGTAGGTTCTGGGTTCGAATCCCAGCTCCCCTGCCACCCTGGAGCGCGAAACGCGCGCGACCGAAAGCCCGCGCTGTCCACCCCCAAGATCCGATGAGCGGCCGCAAAGATCCGACCGAAACCCCCGGAGACGACGAGAATACCGGGGAGTCCGAAGCCGAGTCCGCCGATCTCGCGGGGCGACCGGATACGCCTGTTCCTTCGTTGGACGAGCTGCGCTCGGCGATGGACTGGGCCTTCGAGGGCGAGGAGATCAAGCCCGAGATCCTGAACCTGTTCGCGCAGCACGCGCGCCTCCTGCTCGAGCACAACCGCAACGTGAATCTGACTTCGATCGTCGATCCGAAGGAAGTGGCGGCCAAGCACTACCTCGATTCGTGGCGCGTCACGCGCTTCATTTCGTTGTACGGCAAGTCGGTGATGGATCTCGGTTCGGGTGCGGGCTTTCCCGGATTGCCGGTGGCGATGGGTGAGCGCATGGTGCGCGTGACGCTGGTCGATTCGACGCAGAAGCGCGTCGACTTCCTGCAGGCTTCGATCGATGCGTTGGGCGTCACGAACGCGTCCGCGGTGTGGGCGCGGGCGGAAGACCACCTGGCGCGCAACAACTACGATGTGGTGCTCGCGCGCGCGGTGAGTTCGGTGCGCGAAAACGTGCGCACGCTGCGCAAGGTGCGGCACAGTCACAAGGATCTGGTGATGTTGAAAGGCCCGTCCTGGTCGCGTGAAGTGCGCGCGGGCGAGCGCGAGGCCGAGCGGCTCGGGTTCAAGCTCGACACGGTGATGGAGCACAAACTCCCGGGTGAGATGGGGGATCGCGCGATCCTCGTGTACCGCGCGCCGGGCGGGCTCGGGAGCTGAACTCGAGCGGTTCGAACTCGAAGCGAGCCGCGCTCCTTCTGCGCCGATACCGAAGTGTGCGACTGCCGCACGGAGCGTTCGTTCAGCGCTAGAAGACCGACACCGGATGCAATCCGCCGGAGAATTCGGCCGAACCGTTTTTCGACGCGACGACCGAAGCTCGAGGCCGTTCCCCACGCACCACGCACCGCCTCGCAGAGCAGCAACCTCTGTCCCACCCCGCTGCGATAGAAAACCGACATCCTCCTACCCCGCCCCCCAGTCTTTCCCTGAACTCGGGGTTCGAGCCGCGCGGTACTCCGCGCGACTCGAACCCCGAGTCGGCGCTGCGAAGCACGCCTGCGAATGCCGTTGCTTCGCAGCTTGCTTCGCGCTTCCTTCTTCTGCCTCGCGCTGCGTGAGGTCGACCGCAGAAGAACGGACTGCTGTGGATCTCGGCGATCACAGCCGGTCAACTCTCCCCGTGACCCCACAGCGCGCGAAGCAGAAGAAGGAAGCGCGAGGCAAACAGAAGAGCAACGGCATTCGCAGGCGTGCTTCCGCAGCGCCGACTCGGGATTCGAGTCGCGCGGAGTACCGCGCGGCTCGAACCCCGAGTTCAGGGAAAAACTGGGGGGCGGGGTAGGAGGATGTCGGTCTGGAATCGCACTGGGGTGGGACGGCGGGGGGGGCGACCGGTTGCGGATACAGTGCCTGGATCGAAACTTCGATATTCGCGGCGCGGCTGGTTCGCGCTGCCGCCTCGGGCTACGGCGCCTGGATCAAGATCTCGACAATCGCGGTTGCCTGCCTCGCGCTCTCGCCTTGGCCTTCGCTTGCCAGCGCGGACGGCGCGAACCTGCCGCGTGGCGAATCTCGGGATACGGTGCCTGGATCGAAACTTCGAGATTCGCGGCGCGGCTGCTTCGCGCTGTCGCTTTGGGCTTCTCGCACGCGGTCCGTCGCGTCGAACGCGGCGCGCCGCAAACTCGCAGTCCGCGAGGAAAGTGGTGCCCGAGGGGGGGGTCGAACCCCCAATCTCGTTAAGAGAACTAGGACCTGAACCTAGCGCGTCTGCCAATTCCGCCACCCGGGCACGGGGGTCGAGGGCGAGCAAGATACGTTCGGGTTGCGCTCGGAGTCAACAGCCGAGGAGCGCGCCCTCTCAACCGGCGGTGACGCTCACCCCGTCGACGAGCGCATAGGGCGCGCGCGCCGAGCCTGAACAGCGTTCGCTCGCCGAGGACAGGGCCAGGATGCGCTGCAAGAGATCGAAGGCGTTGCCCGAGAGCAAGGTCTCCTTGAGCGAGCGCACGACGACGCCGTTTTCGATCCAGCGCGCCGATTTCGCCACACCCGAAAAATCTCCCGAAGCCGGATCGACGCTGCCCGAGAAGCGCTGCACGAAGAGTCCGCGGCCCAACGTGCGCTCTAGATCGGCACGCGAACCGCCGCGACCGGGTGCGAGCACCAGAGCATGCGGGCCCAGGCCCGGCACGGAACGCGGACCGCCGCGTGCGTGACCGGTCGAGGTGCGGCCTTCGACGGCCGCGGCGTAGCCGTTGTAGAGGAAGCTCTGCAGGACACCGTGCGCGACGATGGGGAAGCGCACGGCCGGTTGTCCTTCGCGATCGAAGGCGCCAGCACCGGCGAGTTCGCGATCGGTGGGATCGTCGGTGAGGTCGAAACCCTCGAACGCGATGCGTTGCTGGAGCTTCTGTGCCAGCGCTGAGCGACCGCGCTGAACCGCGATGGCGCTCGCCGCCGAGACGAGCGGCGCGACGAACAGTTCGAGCACGGCGTCGGGCGCGAACAGCACCGGGCCCTTGTAGCTCTCGGCGCGCCCGGCGTTCAGGTTGCCCAGGGCGACGCTGGTGAATTCCTCGAGCATCGCGCTCAGCGCGGGCTCGATCGCATCCGCCGTGCGCAGCGCATCGCCGCCGTAGTGAAATCCGCCGACGTCCTCGCCGTCGATCGCCATGCCGAAGACGCCCAGGCTCAGCAAGGCGTCGCTCTCGGAGGCACGCGTGCCGTTCGAAGTGCGCACGGCGTGCGACACGCGCGTCCATTCGCACGAGGCGTTGTCGATCGAGATGCGCGGATCGCGCGCGCGCACGCGCGACAGGATCGAAGCACCCAGATCGACGACTTCGTCGACACCCAGAGCATCGATGGAGGCGTGCCAGAGCGGCGCGTGCGGCGCGAGCGCGCGCGTCGCGGGCAGGACGTTGGCCGTGTGCGGCGGCGCGGACTTCGAGAGCAACACGGCGTCGCGCGCGGTCGCCTCCAGCGCCGCGGGGTCGCCTTGATTCGTGGCCGCGAAACCCAGGCGCGCTTCGCGAAAGACGCGCAGGCCCGTCGTCGCGCCGTCGTCGACCTGCGTGAGCTTCAAATCGCCCTTCTCGAAGCGCACGGCGATGGTCTCGGCGCGCGTGCCGTAGGCTTCGGCTTCGTCGGCGCCGGCCTTCAATGCCGCGTCGACGAGCGCATCACAACGCTCGAGGACGCGCGCTTCTTCGCGCGCCGTGTCGAACGGGATGTGGGTCTTGTGGTCCTGGGTGGTGGTCTTCACGCGTGGCGTCCTCCGAGCAACACTTCGCACGAGATCCACGGGCCGCCGGCGTCGACGCGCGCGAGCTGTCCCTTGCCGCAATGGCCCGACCCCATGTCCCACATGAAGTCGCGCCCGACGCGATCGACCGAGCGCAGGACGTCGAAGGCCGTGCCCGAGATGTTCACGCCGCGGTTCAACGCTCCGCGCTTGCCGTTCTTGATCCTGTAGGCCGCCTTGGTGCCGAACATGAATTCGCCGTTCGAATCGGCCTGCCCGTTGGTGGCGCCTTCGAGCATGTAGCCGTCGTCGATCGCGGCGATCATCTCTTCGAGCGTCGACGTGCCGGGCGCGATGTAGGTGTTGCGCATGCGGATCAAGGGCTCGTTGTCGAACTCGAACGCGCGTGCGTTGCCGGTCGGATGGACGCCGAAGTGCGCGGCGCTCTCGCGGTCGTGCAGGTAGGAGGTCAAGATGCCGTCCCGGATGATCGTCGTGCGCCCGGCGAGAACACCCTCGTCGTCGACTTGCAGCGAACCGCCCGCGCCGAGCTGGTATTCGCTGACGCCCGAATCGCACAGCGTGACGTGTTCGGATGCGACGCGCGTGCCGAGCTTGCCGGCCGCGACCGAACCGGCGGCGACGAAGTCGGCTTCGACCGTGTGGCCGACGGCTTCGTGCGTGAGGATCCCGACCAGCGAGGGCGAGAGCAGCACCTTCATGCGTCCGCCGTCCGGGTAGGGGGCCGAGAGCAGATCGACGGCGACGCGCGCCGCGCGCTCCGACAGTTGTTCGGGCGCGCCGGAGCGAAACAGGCATTCCCATCCGCCCGTCGCGCCGCTGGCTTCGTAGCCGCGTTGGATTTCGCCCGCTTTGGAAGCGATCGCGGTCACGCTGAAGTCCGGGCGCACGAGGCGCGTCCAGGCTTTGGCGCCGTCGCTCGTGACGATGCCCTTCTCTTCGAAGACTTCGCGGTAGGAACACGAAGCACTCTGGATCGCGGCCGACTGCGCGCGCGTCGCGGCTTCGATGCGCAGGACCAGCTCGATGGTCGCGTCGATGGGTTTCTGCGACAGCTCGTCGAAGCCGTCGGAATCGAAACGGCCGCGCGCCAGAGCGACCTGCGGCAGCGGATCGGAGCGCTCGGTACGCGCGCGCGCCGAGGCACGCGCGGCGGCGCGCGCGGACTGGATCGCGCGCTCGATCGCACTCGCTTCCAAGCGATCGGTGCTGGCGAATCCCCACGTGCCGTCTTCGAGCACGCGCACGCCTACACCGGAATGTTCGGTGACCTGCGCCGTGTCGACGCGGCCCTTTTCGACAGCGACCGCGCGCGTCTTCTTCTTGTGGTAGCGCAGCTCGACGAAGCCGCCGGCGTTCTGCGCCAGGACTTCGGAGAGCAGGTCGGTCGGATCTTGCAGGTGGCGTGCTTGAGTCTGGATCATGTGGGTGTGCGGGCCTTGCGTGCGCCGCATCAGGCAGCATCGGCCCTTTTTCGGCCGGACTCAAGCTCGATGCCGGTATCCTCGTTCGCCCCACATGAGCGAAAAACCTCGGGAGATCCGCTCGATCGCGACCAACAAGCGCGCACGCTTCGAGTTCCACATCCTGGAGGAACTTGAATGCGGCATCGCGTTGACCGGGACGGAGCTCAAGACCCTGCGTCAAGGCCGCTGCTCGATCCAGGAGGCCTGGGGCCACATCCGCCGCGACGAATTGTGGCTGGTCGGGGCCAACATCCCCGAGTACGCGCAGGGCAACGTGCACAACCACAAGCCCGACCGCGACCGCAGGTTGCTCGCGAAACGGCGCCAGATCGACGCGTGGAGCGGACAGGTCAAGACCAAGGGCACGACCATCGTCCCGCTCGCGCTCTACTTCCTGGGTTCGCGCGTCAAGGTCCGCCTCGCGCTGTGCAAGGGCAAGAAGCTGTACGACAAGCGCGCCGACAAGAAAGAGAAAGACGACAAGCGCGAAATCGAGCGCGCCATGTCGCGCGCGCGGCGCGGTTGAGCGTCGCCTTTCCGGGTCTGCTCCCGACGCGCGACTCGCGGCGCAACCCACGCCGCACTCGAACTACCAGGCAGGTGTCGCTCCGCTACTCTTCAGCGTCTTGGTGAGTTGGAGTTCGCCCCCCCTGTGCTACACTTTTTCGAACTAGGGGGGCGCACTGGTTTCGACTGGTTTCGTTCAGCCCTGGGTTGCGTGTCGGGCATCTCGAGTCAGCCCGTAAAATCCTCTCGGGACGGCATTACATGCCAACAACTTTTCTCTCGCTGCCTGATTCGTCATGCAGCCGTCTACCCGGGAAGTGCCTGCGGTCCTGGGTAGACGCCACTAGCAGGCTGGCCGGCGAGTCGCGCCTCGGGGCGGACCGGTGAGAAACTTCCGAAGCTGGCGCACGAGCGGCTCGTCCACGAACGGCCCGCGCGCGAGATCCAACCGTGGAACACACACGTAGATGCCCTGGGTGAGAAGATTTCAGGACGTGGGTTCAATTCCCACCGCCTCCACCAATTCAGCCTCTGGATGAAAAGCCCGGCGGCCGTAGACTCTCCGCCCGTGAATTCCGCAGTCCGGCTCCTCGGGGTGATTCTCTGTCTCATGACCGCGGCGTGCCGCGTCACCGAGGCCAAGATCTACAACCTCGAACAGCTGCACGACGAGAACTCGCACCACCGCTACCGCGCGGCGCTCGAGGGAGATTGGGAGTACGTGCTGCGGCACAAGCTCCTGAGTGTCTTCAAGCTCGCGGGCGCCAACCTGAACGAGAAGTCGCCGTCCAAGGTCGAAGCGCCGGCGGATGAGTGCCTCGCGAACCTGATCGCGCTCGAAGAGGCCGACCCGCGCGACCCGTTCATCGCCGGCCGGCAGGTGGAGTGGTTCGCGCGACTGTCGGTCGAAGACCCGTGGAGCCTGTCGCGCGAGCGCGCCGTCACGGGTCTGGCGCAGGCCGGTGAGCGCCTCGCAGCCGGTCTGCCGCGCGCACTCGGCGGCGACCAGGTCCCGGCGACGCCGGAGATCCTCGCCGAACACCTCACGCGCGTCGTGAAGGCCATGCGCGCCGTGATCGAACGCCAGGGGACGCGCGCCGAACTCCTGCGAGCCTGCGACGACGTGCGCGAACTCGACCTCGATCTTGCCGGCGCGCGGCGCGCCTTGCGCGTCGCTTGCGAGCTGGTGAAGGCGGCCGGCACGCGCGACCCCGACCTCGAACCGCTCGCGGCCTGGAACGCCGACCTGCAGCGCGTGTGCATCACGCGTGCCCTGGCGCTCGCCATCGACGACAAGGAACCGCGCGTGCGCGCCGCGGCGCTCGCGAGTTCCGCGCGCATCGGCGGACGCGCGGCGGTGGATACGGTCTTGTTCGACCGCTTGATGCGCGAGAGCGAGCCCGTGGTCACGATCGCGATCGTCGATACCTTGGCGCGCCTGGGCCCCGAAGCACTGGAGGACAAACCCGGCGGCAAGTCGCGCGGGGATTGGTTGCGCGCGCTGTACACGCTGGTCGAGCGCTCGCGCGACAGCGAAGTGCGCGTGCACGCGATGCTCGCGCTGGGACGGCTTTCGGGCTCGGGCCTCTCGAGTCTGCGCGAGGAAGACTGGCAGAGCTGGTGGTACGCGCGCGCCGAGAAGTCCGACACCGGAGCCGGTCTTTGAGCTCGAACGCGGGCCAGAGCGCAGAGACAGCGAAGAAGCGCGGAGGGCTGCTCGGCGTCCTGCGCATCGTGTTCGCCGTCGCGTTGCTCGCGCTGGTCGCGTACTACGTGCCCTGGCGCGACCGTCTGACCTGCACCACGGCGACCGGCAGTTCGGCGCTGGCGGGCGAGATCCGCGGCGATTGGAAGGACCGCGAGATCGAATTCGTGATCGATCCCGCGGAGCACGTCGGATCCGAATGGCCGCAGCGCATCGAGGACGCGCGCGCCGCCCGCCAACCAGCGCGCATCACGCGCACCGATTCTGCCGACCTGCCGCGCCTCGATTGGCGACCGGGCATGTTGCGCGTGTTCCGCGAAGTGCGCCCGGCGGGTCTCTTCCTGGCGCTCGGTCTGATGACGCTCGGTGCGCTGGTCGCGATCGCGCGTTGGAAGGGGCTGCTCGCGATCGCCGGTTGTGCGACGACGTTCGCGACCGCGTTCCGGCTCTCTTTCCTCGGGCTGTTCTTCAACCTGATCGTGCCCGGCTTGACCGGCGGCGACGTGATCAAGGCGATCCTGGTGGTGCGCGAACACCCCGAGCGCCGCGCCGATGCGTTGATGTCGGTGATCGTCGACCGCGGGTTGGGCCTCCTGGTGTTGATCGGGCTCGCCGTGTGCGTCACGTGGTGGCCGGGTTCGCGCTTCGACGAAGTGCGCCTCGCGGTGCTGCTCACGTTCGTCGGCATCCTGTTCGCCCTGTGGGTGTTCCTCGCGCCGCTGCCGCGCCGCGTGCTCAAGATCGAGCGCCTCCTCTTGAAACTGCCGCAGAAGGACCGCATCGCGGCGCTCGATCGCGCGCTGCGCCTGTACGGATCCCATCCGGTCAAGCTCGGGATCGCGATCGCGCTGTCGATCTTGAACCACGGCGCGTTGGCGCTGGGATTGTTCGCGCTGGGCTGGGCCTTCGGAGAGACGCAGCTCTCGTATCCGGAGTATCTGGGCGTCGCCTCGATCGCCAACACCGTCAGCTCGATCCCGATCGCGCCCGGCGGTTGGGGTGTGGGCGAAGCGGCGTACGCGTCGATGTTCCACATGCTCTCGGCGCCCGCGACCTTGGGCATCGCGGTCAGCGTGACGTTCCGCTTGTTGACGATGGGCATGGGACTCGTCGGCGGATTGTTCTTGTTGATGCCGAGCGGCAAGTCGATGCGCGCCGAGATCCACGAGGCCGAAGTCGCGGCCGGCGTCGCGAGCGATGCACCCGATGGATCGACGCAGTGAGCGCGGAATCCAGCTCTTTTGGCTTGTCATCGGCACGAATCCAAAGGCAACGTAGAAGCTAATGTCACTCCTCGTCATCGGAACTCTCGCGTACGACACCGTCGAAACCATGCACACCCGTCGCGCCGACGTGTTGGGCGGGTCGGCGATGTATTTCTCGATCGCCGCCGGGCAATTCGTCCCGGTTCAACTCGTCGCGGTGGTGGGGAAGGACTTCAGGCCGCAAGACATCGAGCTCTTGAAGGCGAGTCGCGTCGACGTTTCGGGCGTCGAGCACGCCGAAGGGCGCACGTTCCGCTGGTCGGGACGCTACGAATCGGATTGGAATACGCGCCACACGCTGGAGACGCAGCTGAACGTGTTCGAACGCTTCGATCCCAAAGTGCCGGCGGCGATGCGCGCGGCGAACTGGGTGTTTCTCGCCAACGCAGCACCGCGCGTGCAGATGCGCGCACTCGAACAGGTCACCAAGCCGAAATTCACGGTCGTCGACACCATGAATCTGTGGATCGACACAGCGCGCGCGGATCTCTTGCAGCTCTTGCGCAAGGTCGACGCGGTGGTGTTGAACGACGAGGAAGCGCGCATGCTCACCGGCGAGCGCAACCTGATCAAGGCCGCCGGATCCGTGCTCGGACTCGGTCCGCGCTACGTGATCTTGAAAAAGGGCGAACACGGCGCGTTCCTGCTCGGGAACGACGTGCATTTCTCGCTGCCCGCGTACCCGATCGACGAAGTCGTCGACCCGACCGGCGCCGGCGATTCCTTCGCGGGCGGGTTCATGGGCTACATCGCCGAGAAGGGCAACGTGAGGCCCGAGACGCTGCGCGCCGCGATGTTGTACGGCACCGTCTCGGCTTCGTGGTGTGTCCAGGGCTTCGGGGTCGAGGCCCTGTCAGGCCGCACGCGCGCCGACATCGACGGACGCTTCGACGAACTGCGCACGATCTGCACGATCGGGTGAACGGCGTCGGAGCGGCGGCGGGAGGCTGTACACGGTCATTTTCTCCCCGATTCGCAGGCGTAGAACCGCGCGCCGGCTTGCGGTTCCACGTCGGCGAATCGGGGAGAGGATGACCGTGTACCGCACCCCCGAACTCTCCCCACGCGTCCCCACCCCGTTGTCGAACCATGGGGGGGGAGTAAGTGTGCGCGGGTCACTCCTTGACCCGCCCCCGAGGCTGCGCTTTAGAAGCACGCGTCGAATGCTGTTCCCAGGCTGATGGCGGCGCACCCTTCATCGGCCTCGCGCTGCGCAAGTCACCGCGCGAGAAAAGCGACCCCCGACCCAAGAAACCAACCCCAGCCCCAAAAGATCCGCTTTCACCCGCAACCGCCCCGCCCCGCGCTCGTCGTAGAGGGCAGCCAGACCCACATCCGCGCACCCACCCCGACCATCACCTTGTTCCGCGCACGAGATCCTCTATACAGTCCATCCGTGAGCGCCGGTCGGGGGCCAGCCAGCCTTGACCCGTAGGACGCGAGGGCGTCCAGAAGAAGTCGACCGTGAAAGAAGCAACCAGCGTCCAGAAACAGAAGAACGAGAAATCCACACCGCAGTCGCGCGAGAGCCTGGAGAAGGCCAAGTCGCTCGACGCCGCGATGTCCGAGATCGAAAAGGCCTTCGGCAAGGGCGCGATCATGCGCCTCGGCGAAGGCACGATCATCAAGGAGGTCAAGGGCATCAGCACGGGCTCCGTCGGACTCGACGTGGGCCTCGGCGGCATGGGCCTCCCGCGCGGCCGCGTGGTCGAGATCTTCGGGCCGGAGAGCTCGGGCAAGACCACGTTGACCCTGCACGTGATCGCCAACGCGCAGAAGACGGGCGGCATCTGCGCCTTCGTCGACGCCGAGCACGCGCTCGATCCGGGTTACGCGCGCAAGCTGGGCGTGAAGCTCGACGACCTGCTCGTGTCGCAGCCCGACACGGGTGAACAAGCGCTCGAGATCGTCGAGACGCTCGTGCGCAGCAACGCCGTCGACGTGGTCGTGATCGACTCGGTCGCGGCGCTCGTGCCGCGCGCCGAAATCGCGGGCGAGATGGGCGACAGCTTCGTCGGCCTGCACGCGCGCTTGATGAGCCAGGCCTTGCGCAAATTGACCGGCGCCATCGCCAAGTCAGATTGCCTCGTGATCTTCATCAACCAGATCCGCGAGAAGATCGGCGTCATGTTCGGCAGCCCCGAGACGACGACCGGCGGCCGCGCGCTCAAGTTCTACGCGTCCGTGCGCCTCGACATCCGCCGCATCGGACAGCTCAAGGACGGCGACGCCGTCATCGGCAACCGCACCAAGGTCACGGTCGTCAAGAACAAGGTCGCGCCGCCGTTCAGGAAGTGCGAATTCGACATCCTGTTCAACCGCGGGATCAGCCGCGAAGGCGAGATGCTCGAACTCGGCGTGCTCGACGGCATCGTGGTGAAATCGGGCACCTGGTACTCGCTCAAGCATCCGACCGAAGGCGAAGTGCGCCTGGGTCAAGGCCTCGAGAAGGCGCGCCAGTTCCTGATCGACAACCCCGACATCGGTGCGCAGATCGAGATCGCCTTGAAGGGCAAGCTCGTGCCGCAGATGGCGAGCGGGGAAGACACGAGCGGCGACGGCGACGGCGACGAGGGCGGCGAAAAACCGGCCTCGGGCAAAGCCTCCCGCTCCTGAGCGCGTCGCGCATGAGTTCAGAACCCGTCGAAGCGCGCTTCACCGCGTCCCGCGTCCGGAAAGACTTCCTCGATTTCTTTGCCGCACGCGGGCACAAGGTCGTGGCCAGCGGGCCTGTGTTCCCGCAGGACGATCCCACGCTCTTGTTCACGAACGCGGGGATGAACCAGTTCAAGGACGTGTTCCTCGGCACGGGTACGCGGCCCTACAAGCGCGCGGTCGACACGCAGAAGTGCATCCGCGTGTCGGGGAAGCACAACGACCTCGAAGAGGTGGGCGTCGACACGTACCACCACACCTTCTTCGAGATGCTCGGGAACTGGTCCTTCGGCGACTACTTCAAGGAAGACGCGATCCAGTGGTCGTGGGAACTGCTCACGAAGACGTGGGGCTTGGACCCGGATCGTTTATGGGTGACGGTGTTCGGCGGCGATGAAGCCGACGGCCTGCCGGCCGACGAGGATGCCGCGCGCATCTGGATCGAGAAGGCCGGCGTCCATCCCTCGCGCGTGTTGCGCTTCGGGCGCAAGGCGAACTTCTGGGAGATGGGGGACACGGGTCCGTGCGGGCCCTGCACCGAGATCCACATCGACCGCGGCGGAGCGGGCACGAATCCGCTGGACGGCGCGGATCCGAAGATCGGCGTCAACGTCGGCAACGAACGCTTCATCGAACTCTGGAACAACGTGTTCATGGAGTTCAATCGCCTCGACGACGGTCGTTTGACGAAGCTGCCGGCGCAGAGCGTGGACACCGGGATGGGCTTCGAGCGCATCTTGTCGGTGCTGCAGAAAAAAAACTCGAACTACGACACGGATCTGTTCCAGCCGATCTTCAGGCGCATCGAGCATCTGACGGGTAAGCGGTACGGCTCCGGCACTTCGCAGAACGACGTCGCTTTCCGCGTGGTCGCCGACCACGTGCGCGCCGTCACGAGTGCGTTCGCCGACGGCGCCCTGCCGAGCAACGAGGGCCGCGGCTACGTGCTGCGGCGTTTGATCCGGCGTGCCTCGCGCTTCGGGCGCCAGGCGCTCGGGCAGCCCGAACCGTTCCTGTTCGAGGTCGTGCCGACGGTCGCGGAGATCCTGGGCGGGACTTTCCCCGAGATGCGCGCTCGCGAGGAGCACGTGCAGTTGCTCGTGAAGAGCGAAGAGGAGAGCTTCGGCAAGACGCTCGACCGCGGGCTCGTGTTGTTCGAGAACCTGGCGACGAAACTCGCGCAGTCGAAGTCCGACACGATCGGCGGCGCGGAAGCGTTCGAGTTGTACGCCACCTACGGATTCCCGCAGGACCTCGTCGAACTCATGGCGCGCGAGCGCAACTTGAAGGTCGATCTGTCCGGTTGGGATCGCGCCAAGGAGGCCCACCAGGCGGCCAGCAAGGCCGAGGGCAAGTTCAAGGCCATGTTGTCGGCCGAGGCGCTCGCGAGCGTCAAGCCGACGCGCTCGACCTACCACGACGCCGGCGCGCGCGCGCACACGCTGGAGACGGAGGTCTTGTACCTCGGCAAGGCCGGGAACGACGACAAGGAGGTCGGCGTCGTGCTCGCCGAGAGTCCGTTCTACGCCGAGGGCGGCGGACAGATCGGCGACGCAGGCGTCATCACGGCCGTCGACGGATCGTTCTCGATCCAGGTGCGCGACACGAAGCGCATGGGTGCGGTCGTCGTGCACCTCGGGACGCTGACGCAAGGCACCGCCGACGCGAAGAAGCGCGTGAAGGCCGCTGTCGACCGCGAGCGCCGCGAGCGCACGCAAAAAAATCACACCGCCACGCACCTGATGCACAAGGCGCTCAAGGAAGTCCTGGGCGCGCACGTCGCGCAGCAGGGGAGCTACGTCGGCCCTGATCGCTTGCGCTTCGACATCAGCCATCCAAAGGGCGTTTCACCGGAAGAGATCGAGCGCGTCGAGACGCTCGTGAACCAGAAGATCGCCGAGAACGCAGCCGCCAAGACTTCGCTCGAGAAACTCGAAGCCGCCAAGGCGCGCGGCGTCATCGCGATGTTCGGCGAGAAATACGAGGACGACGTGCGCGTGCTGGACGTGGGCGGCTGGTCGCTCGAATTGTGCGGCGGCACGCACGTGAACGCGGCCGGCGACATCGGGCCGTTCGTGATCCTGTCCGAGCGCGCGGTGCAGGCCGGCGTGCGCCGCATCGAGGCGGTCACGGGGCCTGAAGCCGTCAAGTTCATCCAGGATCAACGCCGGCTGGTGCGCGACGTCGCGCAGACGCTCAAGAGTTCGGTCGAGGACATCCCCGCCCGCCTCGAACAGTTGCAGGCGCAACTCAAGGAGGCCAAGAAAAAGAGCGCCGCGAGCGCCGGCGGCGATGTGGCGGCGAGCTTCGAGAAGCTGAAAGGCCTGCTCACCGAGCGCGGCGGCGCGCACGTCGCCGTCGCCGATTTCGAGGACCTCGATCAAGCCGGCGTGCGCGACCTCGTCGAGCGCGCGAAGACGCTGCATCCGAAGCTCGCGCTGGCGATCTTCGGCCGCGAGGAAGGCCGCGTGCCTTTCGTCATCGCCGTCCCCGGGCTGGCGCCGAAACCTCTCAACGCCGGCGCCATCGCCAAGGCCGTCAGCGCCCACCTCGGCGGCGGCGGCGGCGGACGACCGGACCTGGCGCAGGGGCAGGGTCAGAATCCCGCCGGCGTGGCGGCCGCCCTCGCCGAAGTCGAAAAAGCCTTTGCCGCCGTCTCCTAGCCGATCCTCGCGTTGACACCCCGCTGCCCCAGGGCTAGCATCCTTGCCCTCCGAAACCGAGAAACGCCTCCGTCATGCCGAATCCCAAGCGCCGTCACTCCAAGCACCGCAAGAACATCCGCCGTTCGCACCTCGCGATCACACCGGCGGGCGTGAACCACTGCGCCCGTTGCGGCGCGGCCGTCCGTTCGCACCGCGTGTGCGACAACTGCGGTCACTACGGATTCAAGAAGGGCGGCCAGGAAGGCGTCGCCGTCCTGCCGAAGGAAGAGTTCTAGGACCCGGTCCGCGAGAGATCGCACCCGCTTAGGAGGGGAGCATGAAGGCAGCGCGCATCGCTCTCGATGTCATGGGCGGCGACAAAGCCCCCGACACCATTCTGCGCGGCGCGCTCGCGTCCGTCGAGCCCGACGGTGCCTGGAAGATTCCGGCCGAGCGCATCCTGCTCGTCGGTGACGAAGCCGTGATCCGCGCGCGCCTCGCGGAACAAGGCGGTGATCCGGGCTTCGGAATTCAACACGCAAGCCAGGTCATCGGCATGGGCGAATCGCCCGAAGTCGCTCTGCGCGCGAAGCGCGACTCGTCGATCTCGATCATGATCGGCGCCGCCAAGACCGACGCGGTCGGCGCGGCCGTCAGCATGGGCAACACGGGTGCCGTCGTCGGCGCGGCGACGCTCGGGCTCGGGATGTTGCCCGGAGTCTTGCGCCCCGGCATCGCGGTCACGATCGATCTCACCGGGAAGCCCCTGACCTTCATCGACATGGGGGCGCTGGCTTCACCCAAGCCCGAACACCTGCTGCAGTTCGGCGTGATGGGCAGCGTCTGGGCGCACGACGTCCTGCACCAACAGACGCCGCGCGTCGCGCTGCTCAACATCGGCGAAGAAGAGAGCAAGGGCACCGAGACGCACAAGGCCGCCTGGAAATTGCTGAAGGGTTCGAGCCTGGACTTCGTCGGCAACCTCGAAGGCAATGATCTCTTCCAGGACAAAGCCGAAGTCATCGTCACCGACGGATTCACCGGCAACGTCGTGTTGAAGCTGATGGAAGAATTCGCCGCGTTCATGCTCAAGCTGACGCTCGGCGAAGTCGCGGCGCAGGGCGTGAAGGTCACGCCCGAGATGATCGGTCGCGTGAAGAAGCGCATCGACTACTCCGAGTACGGCGGCGCGCTGCTCCTCGGCGTCAACGGCATCGTCATCATCGGCCACGGGCGCAGCGACGAAACCGCGGTCGCCAATGCGCTGAAACAGGCTGCGCGCGCGCTCGACGCCAAGGTCAACGACCACATCGTGAGCGGCCTGTCGAAGGCCGGCGCGGCCGGACCGGCGCGCTGAGCCGGGTTTCGCGCCCGGGCTGGGTATCGAACCGCCCAGCCGAAGGCGCTAGGCTCGGAGCGCTGCGCGCGCCTCCTCCGCGCGAGCTTTCAGTCTTTTGGGAACCACATCCAGCATGAGCACACGCGTCCGAGTCGGCCTGGCGGGAACCGGGTCCTACATCCCGGATCGGGTGGTCCCGAACGCCTACTTCGAGGCGCTCGTCGACACGTCCGACGAGTGGATCGTCCAGCGCACCGGCATCAAAGAGCGCCGTTTCAACGCGCCCGACGAAGCCACCTCCGACCTCTCGATCAAGGCCGGTTTGAAGGCCTGCGAGGCCGCGGGCGTCGATCCGAAGGACCTCGACCTGATCATCATCGGCACGCTGACGCCCGATCACCTCTTGCCGGCGTGCTCGGTGCTCGTGCAACAAGCTCTGGGCGCCACCCGCGCCGGTGCCTTCGACGTCAACGCCGCGTGCACCGGCTTCTTGACCGCGATGAACACGGCCGAGGCCTTCGTCGCCTCCGGTCGGGCGAAGCGCGTGCTCGCGATCGGCGCGGAATCGTTGTCGCGCTTCGTCGATTTCAAGGACCGCACGTCCTGCATCTTGTTCGGCGATGCGGCGGGGGCGGCCGTGTTCATGCCGCTGGAGGATTGCAAGCAGGGCGAAGTGCTGCGCACGACGCTGGGGGCCGACGGCTCGGGTTACAAGTTCATCCACATGACCGGCGGCGGGTCGCGCCTGCCGCCGACGCACGCGACCGTCGACGAGGGTGCGCACTTCATCCGCGTCGCGGGGCGCGAGACGTACCGTTTCGCCGTGCACAAGATGGCCGACACGATCGGCGAGATGCTCGCGGGCCACGACTACGAAGACCTGTGCGTCGTCGTGCCGCACCAGGTCAATCAGCGCATCATCGACGGCGCGCTCGAACGCCTCGGTTGGAACTCCGAGAAGGTCATCGTGAACATCGATCGCATCGGCAACACTTCGGCCGCGTCCGTGCCCGTCGCGCTCGACGAAGCCGTGCGCTCGGGCCGCATGCAAAAGGGCAAACTGGTCGTCCTCGTCGCCTTCGGCGCGGGACTCACGTGGGGCGGCGCGCTCCTGCGCTGGTGAGCGAAGCGATGAGCACACATCCCGCACTGCTGTTTCCAGGTCAAGGCGCGCAACAACCCGGCATGGGGCGCGATTGGGCGGAGCAATTCGCGGTCGCCAAGGAGACCTTCGCGCACGCCGACGAAGCGCTGGGGTTCTCACTCACCGACGCGATCTGGAATCAGGGCGAAGAAGTCAACCGCACCGACATCGCTCAACCCGGCATCTACGCGACGAGCATCGCCGTCGTTCGCGTCCTGGAAGGAAAAGGCCTCGATCGCGCGCGTGTGCCGCTCGCGGCCGGACTCTCGCTCGGCGAGTACACGGCACTCTGGTGCGCGGGTTCGCTCTCCTTCGAAGACGGCTTGCGCCTCGTGCGTCTGCGCGGCGAAGCCATGCAGGATGCGAGTGCACAGATCCCGAGTTCGATGGTCAGCCTGATGGGCGCGACCGAAGAACAAGCGCACACGCTGGCGCAAGTGGGGGCCGCGCACGGCATCTGTCAGGTCGCCAATCTCAACGCGCCCGGACAGGTGATCGTCTCGGGGGAAATCAAGGCGCTGGACGCGCTCGAAGCCGCAGCCAAGGATCACGGCGTGCGCCGTACGCGCCGCCTCGTGGTCGCCGGGGGCTTCCACTCCGAGTGCATGCGGCCCGCAGCCGAGCGTTTGAAAGCCGCACTGAGCGAAATCGAAATCCGCGCGCCGCGCGTGCCCTTCGTCTCCAATGTGACCGGCGCTCCGACGACCGACGTGGCCTCGATCCGGCGTCAGCTCGCCGATCAAGTGTGCGCGCCCGTCTTGTGGGAGAAGAGCATGCGCTGGGCGCTCGCGCAGGGCCTGCGCGACTACCTCGAACCCGCGCCCGGCACCGTACTCGCCGGAATCATGGGCAAGATCGACGCCGAAGCGCGCGTGCGCTCGGCCGCCAAACCCGAGGAAGCGGCCACTGCGCTCGCGTGAGGGCGTTTTTTCGCAGCCGGTTTGCCTCGTTGAAGGGCCCTGCGAGCACCGGTATAGTCCGACCGATCCATTCGCCCGCGCTCGCGGGCGCATTCAAGCTTGACCACTGCATCCCAATCTGAGCGCTACCTCGAAGGCAAGGTCGCCGTCGTCACGGGCGCGTCCCGCGGCATCGGCCGTGCCATCGCCGAACGCCTCGCCGCCCGCGGCGCCAAGGTCGCGTGCGTCGCCACGACCGCCGACCGCGCGTCGGAGACGGCCAGGAACTGCTCGGGACTGACGGAGGGGGCCGCGGCCTACGGGGTGGACGTGTCCTCGTCCGCCGCCGTCGCGACTCTCGTCGATCAGATTCAAAAGGAGCTGGGCGGCCTCGACATCCTGGTGAACAACGCCGGGATCACGAAGGATCAGCTCTTGTTGCGCATGAGCGAGGAGGACTTCGATCGCGTCATCGAGGTCAACCTCAAGGGCACCTGGAACTTCATGAAGAGCTCCGCGCGAGCGCTGATGAAGTCGAAGGGCCGTGTCGTCAACATCGGCTCCGTGGTCGGATTGACCGGCAACGCCGGTCAGGCCAACTACGCAGCGAGCAAGGCCGGCGTCGTCGGACTGACGAAGTCGATGGCCAAGGAACTCGCAGGCCGCGGCGTGTGCGTCAACTGCATCGCGCCGGGCTACATCGCCACCGACATGACGTCGGCGATCGATCCCAAGGCGGCCGAAGCGCTGAAGACGGAGATTCCGCTCGGGCGCATCGGCGAACCGGATGACATCGCGCGGACCGTCGAATTCCTCGTCGGGCCGGGCGGAGATTACGTGACGGGCCAGACGCTCGTGGTCGACGGAGGACTGACGCTCTGAGGGCTCGCGCGCGCGAGCCTCGAGGCCGACAACCCTCCGATTCTTGCACAGCTTCTCCCACATCGCCTCTGCGTTCGTTACACCAACACCCGAATCCAACCCCCCGATCGCGCCCCTGTGCGCGCAACAGGACCCTTTAGGAGCCATGGAAGTGACCAAACCCCCGATCGAAGAGCGCGTGATCAAGATCGTCTGTGACCAGATGGGCACGACGCCGGACAAGATCTCGCGCGATACCTCCTTCATCAACGACCTCGGCGCCGACTCGCTCGACACCGTCGAACTGGTCATGGAGTTCGAAGACGAGTTCGAGATCTCCATCCCCGACGAAGACGCCGAGAAGATCCAGTCGGTCGGCAACGCCATCGACTACATCACCGGCAAGTCCTGAGCGCGGAGCCGACGAGACCGTCGCAGTCGCGGCCCGCGGGCCGCGAGCCGCCTGATCCGGACACCTGCTTCTGCCGAGATGAATAACCGATGCGCCGAGTTGTGATCACAGGCCTGGGGACGATCAACGCCCTGGGCAATGACGTCGAAACCACGTGGGCTCGACTGCTCCGTTCCGAGAGCGGCGTGGGTCCCATCACGCGCTTCGACAGCAAGGATCACGTCGTGCACTTCGCGGCCAGCGTCGATCTCGATCTGGCGGCGCATTTTTCGGTGCCGGACCTGCGCAAGTACGACTTGTTCACGATGTGGGCGCTGCTCTCATCGGACGAGGCCTTGCGCGACGCGGGGATCGCGATGGACGCGCTCGACGAGAAGCAGCGCGAGCGCTACGGCTCGATCATCGGAACCGGCATCGGCGGGATCACCGGGATCGAGGCGCAACACATCGAGCTCTTGGAGCGCGGTCCGCGGCGCGTCAGCCCGCACTTCGTCCCGAAGATCATGGCCAACGCCGTCAGCGGTCAGGTCGCCATTCGCCAAGGGCTCATGGGCACCTGCTTCACGACCTCGAGCGCGTGCGCTTCGTCTGGACACGCGATGGGCATGGCCTGGCGCGCGATCCAATGGGGCGACGCCGACGTCATCGTGACCGGCGGCGCGGAATCGGCCACCACACCGTTGTCCCTCGCGGGCTTCGGCAACATGAAGGCGCTCTCGCAGCGCAACGACGACCCGCAGGCGGCCTCGCGTCCCTTCGACAAGGACCGCGACGGCTTCGTGATGGGGGAGGGCGCGGGCATCCTGGTGTTCGAGGAACTCGAACACGCCCAGAAGCGCGGCGCGCGCATCTACGCCGAGGTCAAGGGCTACGGCTCGACCGACGACGCCTTCCACATCACCGCCCCCAAGGAAGACGGCCGCGGGCCGGCGCGCGCGATGCTCGAAGCGATGCGGCACGCGAAGCTCGCGCCCGAAGCATTCCAGTACATCAACGCGCACGGCACGAGCACGCCCTACAACGACGCGATCGAGACGCGCGCGATCAAGACGGCCTTCGGTGCCCACGCGCAGAAGCTCGCGATTTCGTCGACGAAATCGATGCTCGGACACCTCTTGGGCGCGAGCTCCGCGGTCGAGCTCGTGGTCAGCGCCCTGAGCGTCCACCACAAGCAGGTCCACCCGACGAGGAACCTGACCACGCCCGATCCCGAGTGCGATCTGGACTACGTCCCCGGCGCTGCGCGCGACCTCGAGGTCAAGAACCTGCTCTCGAATTCGCTCGGATTCGGCGGCCACAACGTGTCGATCTGCATCGGCCGCGTCGACTGAGGCCCAGAACGAACGGGCTCGCGGTTTCGGCTGCATGCGTTACGATGAAGGCCGCTCGCCCTCCGAATGCGTGCCCTGAGCACAACCTTCGGTTTCGTTCCAACTGAACTACATCTACGGAGAATCACGTGCAGCGCAAATTCCAACAGCTCCTTCACCAGTACAAGGTCGAGGTGTTCCACGCGGAGCACGACAAGAAGAGCGTCGAAGAGATCTCCAACGAGTGTCTCCACCTCGCCGAGGACGTGCTGAAGGCGAAGTACCACTACCACTTCGAGAAGATGCCTGACGCGAGCCGTGCCGAGATCATCAACATGATCAACAACTACGTGCGCGACGCGATCCTGCCGCCGCTGGTCGAAAAGCTGGTCCGCCGCCAGGTGCTCGCCGAGAAGCGGATGCTCGCCCAGCAGCACTTGCTCGAGGCGATTCTCGAGACGCTCTCCGCCGATTCGGCACCGGCGCAGCGCTGACGCCGCACCCCAGATCCAGCCCGTGACGACCGTCGAGAGCGAGGCTCTCCTGCGCGCGCGCTGGGAGCGTGCGGGACAGGGACAGGTGTTCCGCTTCTGGCCGCAGCTCGCGGATCTGGAACGAGCACGCCTGTCCCGAACGCTCCTCTCGATCGATCTCGATCTCGTCCACCGGCTCGCGGCCCTCGCGCGCGACTCCCAGACCGCCGTCGCGTCGCCGCGCTTCGAGCCGCCCGAGGTGTTCACCCTGCGCACCCGCCAGGCGGAGCCCGCGCGCGTGGCAGCGGCACGTGCGCGCGGCGCAACGCTTTTGCGCGACGGCCGCGTCGGTTACCTGCTGGTCGCCGGCGGACAGGCTTCGCGCCTCGGGTACGACGGACCCAAGGGTGCTTTTCCTGTCGGTCCGGTCAGCGGTCGCAGTCTGTTCGAGATCTTCGCCCGGCGACTGATCGCGGCCCGCGAGCGCTACGGCGCGCGACCGCTGTGGTACGTGATGACCTCGATCGGCAACGACGGCGAGACGCGCGCCTTTTTCGAGCGCCACCGTTTCTTCGGGCTGGCGCGCGACGACGTGTTCTTCTTCACGCAGGCGATGCTGCCCGCGCTCGATGCCGACGGCCGCGTGTTGATGGCGGCGCCCGACGCGCCGTTCCTGGCGCCCAACGGTCACGGCGGAACGCTCATGGCGCTGCGCGATTCAGGCGCGCTGGAGCATGCGCGCGACCACGGCGTCGAGGTGTTCTCGTATTTCCAGGTCGACAACCCGCTGGCGGCGCCGGCCGACACGCTGTTCTTGGGGCTGCACGCGGAAGCTCGTGCACAGATGTCGAGCAAGGTGGTCGTGAAGCGCGACGCGGAGGAAAAGGTCGGCGTCCTGGGCCGCGTCGACGGCAAACTTTCGTGCATCGAATACTCGGATCTGCCGCCAGAGTTGCGCAATGCGCGCGACGCGCAGTCGCAACTCGTGTTCGGTGCCGGAAACATCGCCGTCCATGCCATCGATCGCGCCTTCGTCGAGCGACTGACGGACGGTGGCCTGCAACTGCCCTGGCACGTCGCCCGGAAGTCGATTCCCGCACTCGACGCGCTGGGAGCGGCTTGTGAGGTGCCGGGCTACAAGTTCGAGACCTTCGTCTTCGACGCGCTGGCCTTCGTCGAGCGCAGCGTGACGCTCGAAGTCGATCGTGCCGTCGAGTTCAGCCCGGTGAAGAACAAATCCGGCGACGACTCTCCCAAGACGGCGCGTTCTGCGCAGTGCAACCTGCACGCTGCCTGGGTGCGCGCAGCGGGTCGCACGCTGCCGGCGCCCGACGAACACGGGGACGTACCCGTCGAGATCGATCCGTGCCTCGCGGAGGACGCCGAGACGTTTCGCGCGCGCGCGCCGGCAGCGCCCGCAGTCAGCACGCAAGGACACTTCTGGTCATGACGCAGGTCGGCGAACGGACAGCGAGTACACTCGTGTGCGTGCTCGCGGGCGGCACGTCGAGCGAGCGCGAGATCTCGCTCGCGAGCGGTGCCGCGATCGCACGCGCACTGCGCGCGGACGACGGTCGCGGACCGCAGCGCGTGTTGGAGGTCGAGATCGCTGCCGACGGCCGCTGGGTCTTCGAAGGCCGCGCACAGGACGCGGTGCAGACGTTGGCGCAGATCCCGCCCGCGGCCGTCTGGTTCCTGGGGCTGCACGGCGGTGCGGGCGAAGACGGCACGATCCAAGGACTCTTGCAGTCCCTGGGCCGCAGGCACACCGGCTCGGGCGTCGGTGCTTCGGCGCTGTGCATGAACAAGACCTGGGCGCGAGCCGTGTTCGCGAACGCGGGGCTCGCGGTCGCTCCGGCCGTCGTCGTCGACGCGCGCGCTTGGAGCGAGCGTGGCGACGAGCTCCTCGAGCGCGCGGCGACCTTCGGAACGAGCGGATTCGCGGTCAAGCCCGCCTGCGGCGGTTCGTCGGTCGCGACGTTCTTGCTGCCAGACGCCGTCGGACTGCCCGCTGCGATCGAGCGCGTGCTCGCGACCGGTGACGCGGCGCTGGTCGAGGCGCGCATCGTCGGCACGGAGGCGACCTGCGGCATCCTCGGTCGCGCGCGCGGTGAATTGCGCGTCTTGACTCCGGTCGAGATCGTGCCGAAGGACGGCCGCTTCTTCGATTACGAGGAGAAGTACAGCGCCCAAGGTGCAGCCGAATTCTGCCCGCCGCGCTCGCTCACGCCCTCGACGACGGAGCGCATTCGCGCACTGGCGGAGCGCGCGTTCCGCGCCGCGGGGTGCGACGGTCACGCGCGCATCGACTTCATGGTTCCGCGCGACACCGCCGGGCGCGAAGGCGAGCCGATCGTGCTCGAGATCAACACGCTGCCGGGCATGACCGACCGGTCGCTGTTGCCGCTCGCGGCGCGCGAAGCCGGAATCTCCTTCCGCGAACTGTGCCTCGTGATCCTGGGCTTCGCGCTGGAAGGGCGTGACGCGTGAAGCAGCGCGTCGCCGTGATCGGTGCGCAGGGGCGACTGGGGCGCTTTGCGTGCGCACTCTTGGAACGCTCGCACGACTTCGAGCTCGTGGCGCGCGTCGCAGCGAGCGACGACCTGGAAGCGGTGATCTCGGAAACACATCCCGTGGTCGCGCTCGACGTCACGCGCGCAGGTCTGGGCTGCGAACACGGCCTGCGCTTGATCGCGCTCGGCGTGCGCCCGGTGATCGGAACGAGCGGCGTCAGCCTGGCGGAGACGCGCGCTCTGGACGAGGCGGCGCGAGCACGCGGCCTGGGCGGCCTGGTCGTGCCCAATTTCTCCCTAGGTATGAGCCTCTTGCAGCGCGCCGCCGTCGAGGCCGCGCAGCAATTCGAGGCCTGCGAGATCATCGAATTGCACCACGACCAGAAGCGCGACGCGCCGTCGGGTACTGCGCTCGACACCGCGGAGCGTATGCGCGCGGCGCGCGGCGCACAGGCCCCGGAGATCCCGATCCATTCCGTGCGTCTCGCCGGTCTGTACGCGCACCAGGTGGTGATCTTCGGCTCGGCGGGGGAGACGTACACCTTGCGCCACGACATGAGCGGGCCCGAGGGCTTCGGCGAGGGCATCGGGATCGCGCTCACGCACGCGCTCACGGCCGTCGGCGTCGGACGCGGATTGAGCGTTGCACTCGGACCCGCCGCAGGGAACAATCGCACGACCGCAGAGGGTTGAGCGGCGGCGCACACGCGCCGCACCGATCCGTCCGCGTGAAGAGCCGGGGTGGCGAAATGGCAGACGCGATGGATTCAAAATCCATTTCCCTCACGGGAGTCGGGGTTCAAGTCCCCGCCTCGGCACCAACTTCCGCGCGCGTCGCTCCCTCGGGCGCGCGACGCTCGGGCGACCTGTCGCGCGCGCTCGTCGCCGTGCTGTTGCACGATCTGGCGAACACGACCCAATACCTGGTCGGTTTGAACAGCCTGATCGCCACGGACCCCAGGCTCTTGGCGACGGCCCATGCGGGACTGTCGGAGTCGACCGACGAGGTCTTGGAGATCGGGTTCGTGCTCGGGCTCGTGGCGCGTGAGGCCGGGGCGGACTTGCTGTTCGAAAACGGCCGGCGCGACGGGCTCGATCTGCTCCTCGCGTGGGTTCGGAAATGCCTGCGACGCGAAGGGCGTGATCTGGCGCTGCCTGCGGGCGAGTTCGCGCGCGTCGCGATCGACGGGCCCGATCACGGTCGCGATGCGGCCTTCGCGGCCGCGAAGTTCGTCTTCGCCGCCGGTTGTTCCGCGCCGCGCGGGCACGTGCTGCGGATCGAACTCCAACGCGTGGAGAATGCGGTCGCGCTGCGCTGCTTCACGCCGCGCGCGGAGAGCATCGCAGCCTGCGCGCGCGAGTGCCTCAGCGTCCTGGCCGGCCTAGAGTTCGAGGGCGGTGAAGAATCGTGCGCGCTGATCTTCCCCGCGAGAGTGTTCGAGCCCATCTTGAACGCATGAGTTGGCTCGAAAGACTGCTGTCGGGATTCAAGGAAGCGCCCGAGCGCGGTCCGGCCTACGGTGATCCCACACGCATCGCCGAGGTCGACGGTGTCATCGAGGAACTGCGACCCTTCTTCCGTTCCGACGGCGGCGACGTGCACCTGATCGGCATCGAGAACGACGTCGTGGTGGTCGAGTTGATCGGCGCCTGCAAGTCGTGCGCAGCGAGCGCGCAGACCTTGCATCAAGCGCTCGAGCCGCGCTTGCGCGCGCGTCTGCCGTGGGTGTCGGGCCTGCGGCGCGCCTGAGTTCCGCGCACGCGGAGCGCCGTGTCGTGGCGCGCGGTGGCGCCGCGCGTGGCGGCGCAGGGAGACGGCGCGTGATTCAGCGCACGGCCGACGGTGTCGTCGTGCGCGTCGCTTGCGGGCTCGACTCGGCCGCGCGCGCGTCGGGCCGCGTCAACCACGGTTCGAGTCGCTCTTGCGCATCGGCGTCGAGGAACAGCGGCAGCTTGCGGCCCAGCGAATCGACGAGCCTCTGGCTGGTCGTGCCGCGCACTTCGGCGACGGACCATTCCGCGGACGCAGTCTGGCAGAGGCACAGCACGAACGCGGCGTGGATCATGGCACCGGTCAAACCGCCCGCGAGCGCGCCGCCGACGCGGTCGATCGAGCCCATGTGCGCCGCGTCGAGCGTGACCTTGCCGAGCCGCCCGACGAGTGCGATGGCGAGCAACCCGAGCAGGATCACGAGCGTCCACACGATCCCGGTCGCGACGCGCTCCGAGATGTCGGGAAACGCCGCGGCGAACTGCGGCGCGAGGCGCGGAGCCGCGGCGCGCGCGACCGAGACCGCGGCGACGATCCCGAGCAGGCGAATGACCTGCCACCACATCCCGCGGTAGGCGCCCATCAAGAGAAAGAACCCGACGACGACCAGCCCGAGGACGTCGAGCCAGCGCCAATCGATCGCAGCCAGGCAGGGAGAGGGGAGCCACATACGCAGGGCATTGAAGCGCTTGTCGGCACCCCGTTCAACGCTCGTGCGCGGGTGATTTCAGCAGCGCGGCGGACGCCGGAACGGATCGGGAAAATGAGCCTTTCCGCTACAGTGCAGAGAAGCGAGAATGACCCGGATGGAGTCAGAGATCAATTCGCTCGAGAACCGTCTGTCCGCGCTCGAGGCCCGACTGCGCGCCGACCCGGTCCTCGCGGGCGAGTTGTTCGCGAGCCGGGCGGAGTTCTTCCAAGGCCGGGTGAACGACGCCGCGGTCGACCGCGATGCTGCGGCGCGGCGCAGGCATCTCGAGTGGTTCTTGTTCGAGCGCGTCAGTCCGGCCTGGGACCACCTGGGCATCGAGTTCGTGCTCGAACACCTGGGCGGGGACGCGGGCTTCCAGGACGACTTGGAACGGCACGCACTCGTGCACTCGTTCGCGGGAATCTTCGAGATCGCGTCGCGCACCGACGACGGCGCGCTGTGGCTCGCGGAGCTCTCGAGCCAGGGACAATTCCCCATCGCGCCATCGGCCGCGAGTGCGGATTGGGCGGAAGGGGACTTGCTCGCCGGACGCTTGTTCCCGCTGGCGGACGGTTCGTACCGCCTGTCCCCGGCGACGGTGCGTTTTCAGAATGCTCCGTTGGTCGAGGCGCTGCAGCACGACCTCGAACGCGCGCGCGCGGCGCGGCGCGGGATCGTGCGCATCAGCCAGCTCGAGTTGGAGCGCATGTTCTTTGCCTCCGGTGCGAGCGGCGCGCCGGAGGATCCCGTCGGCGAAGCGCGCGCGCTGCTCGTGAATGCGGGTGTCGAGAAGGACGAAGTCGAGGGTTGGCTGGAAGACCTGGCCGACACGCCTTTCCCCGAGCAGAAGTTGCGCATCGGTGTCGATGACGCGCTCGGTCCCATCCTGGATCGGTTGGCTTTCGACAGCGAACTCGACCTCGACGCGGCGCGACGTGCGCTGCTCTTCGCGTGGGAAGATCTGCGTCTGCGCGGCGCCGGCCGCGGAGCGAGCCTCACACCGGCGGCACCTCCACCGCGTGCGCCGGCGGGAACACCCGATGTCGCGCGCGCACTCGCGCAGTTCGAGGAGCGGCGCAAGAGCGGCGCGCCCTTGGACCAGGTCTTCGATCAACTGGAAGCCGAGTTGCAAGTCGCCGACGTGGAGACCGACACGGACGAGGACGAGGTGGAACTCGGCGGCGTGGTCGAAGCGGTGGTCGCGGAGTTCCTGTGGGAGGTCGGCGAGACCGAAGGCCCGGAACGTGCGCGAGCGCTGGAGAAGATCCAGAGCTTCGGGCGCTTCGCGCAGCACGTGTCCGTGTTCGAGAATCTGTCCGAGCGCGACTTGCTGAGCTACGCCGCGTGGTGGCTGCCGGAGAGCGGCGAGCTCGCGAACGCCGATGAGGCGCGCTCGGCGCTGGCGGCGCTGGGCGGGTTCTGTCAGTGGGCGGACGAGACGCAGGAGATCGAGCTGCGGCCGAAGTACGACGCGATCATCGGGGGCCTGACGAGCTCGCTGCCGCGCGTCGTCGAAGCCAACCGCCGTCGCACGCGCTCGACGTCGCCGACGGAAGGCGAGTTGTTCGAGGTGCTGGAGATCGCGCCGCAAGGCGTGAAGTTGCGCGATCGACGCGGAGCGCTGCACGACGCGCAACTCGAAGCGGACTTGACCACCTGGCTTCGGAACGGCGACCGAGTGCGTGCGCAGTTGCACGCGGATCGCAGGCTCGCGGTGTACTGCTGCTATCCGCCGGAAGCGCGCGGACTCGAAGGCAGCGCGAGTTGAAGCCGTTTTTGCGGCGTGCGATCAGCGCGTCGGTTGCGCCGGGATCTGGACTTCGCAGACGAGGTCCGACCAGTCCCGGCTCGAGCCCGGAGAGACCAGGTAGGTCTCGCGGATCGGTCCGGCTTCGGCCCAGCTGAGCTTCTTCATGTACGCGTACAGGCTCGGGTAGGCGCGCGGTGCTTCGCCGTAAGCGCCGCCGATGTAGGCGTAGACGACGAGTGCTTCCGGCAGTTGATCGACGGCGAACGGTCCCGCGACCTGGGTTCCGACCGGAACCGGAACGCACGCGCGCGAGCGCAACTCGGAGACCGGCGTGTGCCCCGGGTCGTCGTAGAACAGCGCGAACGGTGCGCCGGTGGGTTCGATGTCGTGCGCGGCCAGGTGCTGAAAGATGCCGCCGAGCGCACGCGCGGTCTCGGTGTACGAGCCGCGCAACTCGACGAAGACGTACTCCTCGGGCAGGCGCTCTTTCCAATTCGTGCGCACGTCGGTGTAGGGCGACTCTGCGACCGGCAGGTCGAGTTCGGCCCGCAGGGCGGCCGCGAGCTCGGCCGCGACCGAGATCTTCTGGGGCGAGGTGCCGACCGAGCTGGAGGTGGTTTGGCAGGCGCAGAGCGCCGCGACGAGCACAGGAGCCAGGATCTGAATTCGCATACCCGTTCCTTCGGCGCGAACCGGGAAGAACCTGACCGGTCATGGAGAGCGAAGCCTTGGGGCAGGCCCAGGACGTGGATTCAGTGTCTGATAATGTACGTTATGCAATGTAATGGGGTAGTGGCTCAGTTTGAATCCAGCAGTCCAACCAGCTCCTCCATGCTCCAGCGGTGATCCGCCAGCCCCGCCGCTTGGGCCGGTGTGCTCTTCAAGGTTTGGTGCATCCGGCAGAAGTTGTAGTGCACGAAGTGGAGCGCCACGGCGTGCGCCAGGTTCTCCACCTTCTTCGAGAAGCCGTTCGTCAGTCGGGTGAAGCGGCGCATCCCCATCCGCATCGTGAGGTTCTGGCGCTCCACGAAGGACGTGCTGGCCTTCGTCATGTCGGGCGAGCCGCAACCGGCTTCCTTCGTCATGCCGATGCACTGCGGCGGGCTGTAGCGGCCCGTGGCGACTTCGGACGATCCGTAGATCTTCTGGACCACGGCGTGATCCACGTCGCCGTCGAAGGCGCTGGAGATCGCCCAGCGGTAGGCGTTCAAGCCGTCCGACGTGATCTGCGGGCGCCCCGTCACGCGCGAAGCTACGTCGCGCATGAAGAACACGGCGTTGTCGCCGTCGCGCTGGCCGACGTGCCAGGAGACCGCGAACTTCGTATCCGCGTCGATTGCCGTCCACGTCCACACGTCACCGTATCCGAACTGGCCGCGCAAGTGCTCGGGGACGTTCTTCGCCTTCGCGTAGCAGAAGCTCCAGATCTCATCGACCTGGATGTTCTTCGCGGCCAGCCCGTGGACGTGTTCGTTCGTGAACCGCTCGCAAGCCGCGCCCATGTCTTCGAGCAGCTTCGAGACGGTGTTCCGCGCGACTCCGGTCATGCGAACCGTGGCGCGGATGGAGTTGCCTTCGACCAGGGCAGAGAGGACGCGAACGCGGTCGGCGGTGCTCAGCTTGTTCATGGATACCAGTATGCTTGAGCGGTCAAGAATACGCAAGCATCTAGCACCCAAATACCCGGATTTCCGCGCTGCATTCACGGTTTCGGCTTGTCCTTCCAGCGCGCCTTGGCGGCCTTCTTCGCGATGGCTGAGCGCCGCTTCGCGGAGAGCTTCTTCGCGCGCGCCTTCCCCCCTTTCAGGCCGCCCAGGCGACCCAGGGAGACAGCGGCGGGGTTCTTGCCGGAGTCCTTTTCGACCGGCTTCGGCGCGTTGCCGGTAGCGCGGTCCACGATGGATTTGGCGAGGGTGTTCATGTCACGGGTCGATCGGCTCTTCTTCGGGTCGCTCATTTCTGGGTCTCTCATGTTCGGCGGTTTCGTCGTCAACGTTTTCACACTCGAAAACGACACGGTTCCACTCGTGCTGGCCCTGCTCGTTGGTCCGCATATTCGGCTTCAGTTCTTTGATGGCGGCGGCCACGGCCCGGCCAGTCTTCGTGATAAGCCAGAGATCACCGCTTGAGTGAACACGTAGGCATCCGTGCATCACCAGCGCGTTGAGTAGCTCGCCAGTGGCGTGGCGTTCGTGCCCGCGCAGTTCTCGGTTGAAACTTGAGGCATCCGTTTCTATCCCGCGCAGCACATGGCTGTAGGTGAAAACCCCCGTTGTCGTGATGCAGTGATCTGAGAAAACGTGGGCGACCGAAAGCATGGTCGCTTTTCCCTGGATTGTGGTCAGTTTGGTGTCAAACAGCTTGCGCGCGAGCAACCGGGCAGACCGCCCGGTGTCTCGAAGTTTCGAAATCTCCTCCGCCGAAAAGGCCAGGACACAGAGCGCGAAGGCTGTGGTGGCGAATGCGACGATTTCGCTGATGGCGAGCGCGTTCCACGCCGAGTCGAAAACTTCCTTTCGCCATGTGGCGAGAAATCCAAACCCGTGAAGAACCTTCACGACCACGGGTGCGGAAGTGGCCGTCCCCACGAGCGCGCCAGCGGCTATCGCCGACTTCCAGACGAGCTGTCCCACAGCTATCCAGAAACTTCTTTGCTTGAGCGTGGGCCACTGCATGCCCCCCACGCTACCCTCCCTGCTTGATCTGTCAAGCATGGGCGCGGCGGGTCGTCGTAAGTCGCGCATCTGATAATGTGGACGCTGGAATCCGGCTTCCTTCCGAAAAGGAGGCAACGGGAGCGGCTAGGGCCAAACTGAGCCAGTACCTGTAATGGGGTACTGGTTCACTTTGAAACGGCGGCCGGGAGATAGCTCGTCAAGCGCCCGCCCTGCTCCAGTTCGGCCTTCTCGATCATCCCCACCAGGTCCAGCATAGTCAGCGGTCGGGAGGCGATTCCAGCGGCGACCGCCGGAGTCGTCTTCAAGGTGAGATGCTTGCGGGCGAAGTTGAAGTACCAGTAGTGCAGCGCGACGGCGTGCTCGTGGTTCTCGATCCGCTTCCCATGCGGACGCTGAGGTTCTGGCGCTCGATGTGGGACGTGCTGGCGGTCGCCACGTCCGGCTTGCCAGAGGCGGCGCTCTTCGTGCAACCCGTGCAGCGAGGCGGGCTGTAGCGTCCCGGCTCGATCTCGGACGAGCGGTAGATCTTGTGGACCATCGCGTGGTCCACATTGCCCTGGAAGGCCGAGTAGACCGCCCAGCCGTACGCCGCGAGCGAGTCCGTGGCGACCTGGGGCCGACCGACCACGCGCTTCGCCACGTCGGCCATGAACAGGTCCGCGTCCAGGCCGGAACGGCGACCGACACGCCAGGACAGGACGAGCTTGGAATCCCGGTCCATCGCCACCCAGACCCAGGCGTCCCCGTGGCCTTGGCCCCCGTTCTTCTTCGTGCGCTCCTTGCAGCCGCAGTAGGACCAAAGCTCGTCGGCCTGGATCTCCCCCGCCTGCACGTTGCGGACGTGCTCGTCATGGTACTCGGCGCAGAACGTGCCCGCGTCGGCCAGGAGCCGCAGGACGGTGATCTTCGACGTGCCGGTCATGCGCGCGGTCGCGTTGACGCTGGAGCCTTCGACCAGGGCGGAGAGGATCGCGGCGCGCTTCTCGGTGCTGAGCTTTCTCATGGGGCCCATCATGCTTGCCCTGGCAAGCATTGTCAATATGTCGGTATGAATGTATCATACTTTCATACTTGACCGCCATTGGGCCTCCGGGTACGGTATCCTCGCCAATGCAGACACCCCCCATGAACGAACCCCGTCCCACGACCGGCCAGCGGATCCGCGCCGAGCTGGAGCGCCGTGGATGGACCCAAGACGACTTGGCCCGGATCCTCGGCCGGTCGCGCCCGGACGTGACGAACGTGATCCTCGGCAAGCTCGGGGTGAGCGCGGAGCTTGCCAGCCGCTTGGCGGCCGCGCTCGGAGGCACGACGAAGGACTGGCTCGACCTGGAGGTCGATCGACAGTTGAGTCTCGTGCCCGCTTCCGATGAGGCCGTCGCCCGCATGGCTCGGCTGTACCAAGCCGCGCCCGTGAAGTCGATGGAGCGTCGCGGCTGGATCAAGGCGACGAAGAGCGTCGACGATCTGGAGGCCGAACTGACTCGCTTCTTCGACGGCACACCGCTCGACACTGATCCGACATTCCCCGCTACGCTACGCAAGACTGATCGGCTCACACCGCTTACCATCGAGCAGCGCGCGTGGATACTTCGCGCGCGCGAGTTGGCGAAGGTGCCGGTCGCCTCCCCCTTCGATCCGTCGCGCATGGGTTCCGCCGCGCGCGCGATCCGCGCGATCGCCGCGTTCCCCGACGAGGCATACAAGCTGCCGACTGTTCTCGGCGACTACGGGATTCGATTCGTCGTGATCGAGCCGTTGCCAGGCGGCTCGATCGACGGCGCGAGCTTCTGGCTGGATGAGCACTCTCCGGTAATCGCAATCTCGCTGCGCTTGGATCGCGTCGATTGGTTCTGGCACACGGTCGCGCACGAGTTCTCGCACATTCGAAACCACGACGACTACTCGGTCGACGAGAACTTGGTCGGCGAAGATCGCACTAGCGTTGACGTGAAGGACGCGATCGAGAAGCGCGCCGACGCCGAGGCCGCTGCGCTTCTCGTGCCGCCGGAGAAGCTCCAGTCGTTTATCAGCCGCGTCGGTCCGCTCTACTCGAAAGTGCGGCTCAATCAGTTTGCGAACACCGTCAAGATGCACCCGGGAATCATCGTCGGGCAACTCCAGCATCTTGGCGAGATTTCCTACGGGCACCACCGCGAGATGCTCGTGCGAATCAGAGATACTGCAATCGCGGCCTCCATTTGCGATGGATGGAATCGAACGATCGGAACACTCTGATCCCAGCGAGATTCAACAATGAGAACGCGCAAGAAGACGTACGGACGCTACCTGCTCGACTATCTCGAGTCGTACAAGCGAAAACATGGCGACGGCCCGGTTGATCCGAACGAAGTCGCCGATCACGCGATGAAGCACGGCGTTTCGCCGAGAAGGCCTGACGCCAAGACGTTGCTCGCGCGCGACTTCGCCAAGATCATGAAGAAGGCGACCGAGAAGGACGCCGAGGGGCGCACCGTTCGCACTTGGCACGCGATCCGTGAAACGACGGAGGTCGAGGGCACCGTGTTCCAGCACGTCTGGTGGAACACGAGGCACGAAGCAATGCCGAAGTTCATGCTCACGTCACTCCAGCAACGGCGGCAAGGAATCTTGCGCGACTGTCTGCGACTCAAGACGGACCGCGACTCGTACAACGACCACAACAAGTACCAAGCGACGCTGCCGTTCCCTAACTTCGACTTCCGCGAGGACATCGCGGAGTCCGAGCAGTCGACCGAGTACCCGGATTCGCCTTCGGACGACGACGACGACGATGGGAGCGGCGTGCCGGTCTAGTCGCCCCAGCGAGTCTTGGCCGCCTTCTTCGCGATCGCGACCCGCCGCTTCTTCGACAACTTCGCCGCGCGAGCCTGCCCGCCCTTGCTCGCGCCCAGCTTTCCAAGCTCCGACGCCGGGGACGCGCGACGTGCAGCCGCGACTCCGGCCTCGAAGGCGGCGCGGCAGAGAGTCTGTGTGCGCTCGTCGACGCCGTGCATGCGCTTCGACCAGTCGAGCCAGGACGCCTCCACGTCTGCCGGCAGCTCGTCGTCGCGTTCAGTAGAACGCCGCACGACCTCCGTGGCGTCCTCGTTCGCGTCGCGTCTGACGGGATGCTTCTTCATGCCCGGGCAAGCTAACCGATGCGTGCCCGGGGAGGCAAGTTTCACTCATCGGCTCTGGTCGCGTTGACGGCCAGAGCCGACTGCGCCAAGCGTGTCTGCCAGGCTGGGGCGTTCGGGAAGAGAATGTCACCGTGATACGGATTCTCCTCGGTCGCGCTCCGTTCGATCCCGGCTAGATAACCGCGCTCCTTGATGTGCTCGATGTCTTCAACGGACACACGAGCAATCGCATTCATGTGCTGTCGTCCTTTGATCTCCCCTAGAGCGCCAGTGTCATCCTCGTAATTGACCGAAAGCTCTTGGCACTTGTCGGCCCGCGTCGCGCTCGTTCTCTCGTCCGGCTTGAAGGCGTCCGACTTGAACCGGTGTTGCCCATCCTCTAGACGGCAACAGTGATCGAGCTTGACAACTCCTCTGAGGACAGCACCAGGAATGTTCTGCGGTGAGGGACGATCAGCCCGAGCACCGATCCGAAGTCGGTCTTGGACAGCGGCCCACCAGCGACGAGGCCACCACTGGACCGGTGTGTCGCGAGTCCCCATCCCGAATCATCCTCTCTTGGCTCGACAGTGAAGAACAACAAGAATCCGGGCGCGTTGAACTCGACCACCACGGCACCGCCTTCCGTTGACTCAACGGTCGTGACAATGCCGCCTAGATCGCGAGCCGCTAGTGCCCGGTCGAGTTGTCGACAGAGCGTCCACGCGCGGTCTCGAACGGTAGCATCCAAGCCACGGTCGTCGAGCCGCGCAAGCCGCGCGCAGAGCGGCCCCACGCAGCCTTCGGAAACACGAACATACTCCATGTTCACGGCTTGGTCGCCGTGAACACACAGCACGTAGCTCTCGTGGACCGGGATCCCGTTCGAGGAAAGGCCAATCATCGTCATGCTCCGCTGGGACGCTGGAAGATACCCACGGTGAAGTTGATCTCGAAGGCCGGTTGGCCTGTCTTTGGGCTCATCGCTTCGGTCTGCCTGATCCCGATGACTGCAAGTTGAACATTGATCGCGTACTCCTTGCCATCCTGACCCTTCACCAAGATCAGGGTCGGAGACCCAGGGTGGATGGTGTGTTCGAGAGGCTTTTCTGTGCTCATCGGGCGAACACCATAGGTAGTCGACATCTGAACCGCCATACGTGAGGATTGGCGCAAGGTTTGAAAGGCCATCCGCAAGCATAGCTCATGCCGGGAACCAGCCCCTTCCGGGCGCCCCCAGGGCCGGTTTTGATAATGTGGACGCTGGCTTGCGTCTTCCTAGGTGCTATCGGCCACCCGGAAGCCCCAGGGGCTAAGTGAACCACTACCTGTAATGGGCGCAGCAGGGTGCGAGCCTGCACGCCGCTGCCCGGGCCCGACCTTCCGGCGGACCGGTCGTTGGTCGGGCCTGGAGTCGGACTCAAGCGCAGGCTCGTCGCCCTGCGTTGCCACCGTCGTCCCCGCACGCCGAGTGATCCGACGCCACTGCGTCAGACCGTGTTACGCGACCGGAACGCGAGGCCGGAACCTCCCCGGACTGCGCCTCCGGCTCCGAACGCTCAGGGCCGTTTTTCGCGCAACTTTGCGCAGAAATCACCTAGTATCCCGTGGTTGAGCCACGCGGGCATACCGATTGCACACAATGGCGTGTCGACCCGCTCGACGCTTCCTCTCGTTTTCAACCCACTGGGCATCTCATGAAGAAACTTATTCTTCTCGGTTCACTTCTCGCGCTCGGCAGCCTTTGCCTGCAAGACATCTCGACCGGTCACGGCGGTTCCTACCGCGGTCCGGGCGACACCGTTCCGCCCGGCGGCGGCGGTGGCGGCGGCGGCGGCACCGGTCCATCGACGCCTGGGCCGAGCGGCCCGAGCACCGGCGGTCCCTCCGGACCCAGCGGCCCTGCGGCTCCTGGCGCCGGCCCGGCGACAGGTGCTGGCACAGGCTCGCGTCCCACGGGCCCGGCCACCGGCGGAGCGATCAGCTCCGGCCCGGACCTCTCGACCTGGGAGTTCTGGTGGGGTTTCAACAAGGATCAATACCTGCAGCTGAAGGCCGCGATCTACGACGGCGGCCAGGTTTCGGGCAGCGACTCGTTCTGGCTCGGCCAGGGCACGTCCGGTCAGAACAAGAACGCCCTCAAGCCTTCCGAAGAGGCGATCCGCACGAAGATCGTGCCGGCGCTCAAGGAAGCGCTCGAGAAGGAACGCAGCAACGACATCGTCACCGGCGCGCTCATCGCGCTGGGCAAGATCGGTGACGTCAAGAGCGGCGACGACGGCTCCTCGGAGTTCGAGCCGATCATCGCCAAGTTCCTGTCCGACTCGAACCAGGAGATCGCCGAGACGGCCGCGGTCGCGCTCGGAATCCTGGCGAACGACGCCTCGGTCAAGGTGCTCTCGCAACTCGCGCTCGACGACGAAGTCGCGCGCAAGCTCGTCGGCAAGACCGAAGTCAACTGGCGCACGCGCGCTTTCGCGACCTACGGCCTGGGCCTGATCGGCAACCGCACCGCGAAGAACGAAGTGCGTCAGGAGATCGCGCGCACGCTGATCGAGATCCTGCAGCGTCCGGACAACTCCACGCGCGACATCAAGGTCGCGGCGATCATCTCGCTCGGTCTGTGCCCGATCGACGTCGACCGCAGCGAAGCGCCGGAGAGCAAGTCCGACAACTCGGCCTCGCGTCAGACGCAGATCAAATACCTGAAGCGCTTCTTCACCGACAACCAGGAGCACTACCTCGTTCGCGCCCACGTCCCGGGTGCGATGGCGAAGCTGCTGCAGGGTGCTCCGGACAAGCTGCGCGAAGAGATCGCGGAACTCTTCGCGGATCAGATCGCGCAGTTCGCCAAGGAGAAGAAGAAGGAGATCCACCAGAGCTGCGTGCTCGCGCTGGGTCAGATCGGTGATTGCGGCTCGAGCAAGCTGAACGAGAACATCCGCAAGTCCCTGACGCGCTTCATGGACGACGGCGACACCCAGTCGCGCAACTTCGCCGCCATCGCGATGGCGCAAATCGGCGGTCGCGGCAAGGGCGAGGAGTTCGAGAAGGGTCGCCAGGAAGTGCGCAACCTGCTGCTCAAGAAGCTCACCGACGGCAAGAGCCACATCAAGCCGTGGGCAGGCGTCGCGGTCGGCGTCATGGAGCGCGCGGTGCTCGACGACGGTCAGACGCAGTCGGCCGCCGCCAAGGAAACCCTGCGCGAAGTCTTCCGCGACGCGAAGTCGCCGGGTGAAGTCGGCGCCTACGCCATCGGCCTCGGCATCGCCAAGGACATCGAAGCCAAGGGGCTCGTCCTCGCCAAGATGAAGGACACCTCGGAGCAATTCGCCAAGGGTTACCTGTGCGTCTCGCTCGGCCTGATCGGTTCGCGCGAAGCGCTGCCCGACATCCAGACCGTCGTGCGCGACTCCAAGTTCCGTCCCGACCTGCTCAAGCAGGCGGCGATCGGCCTCGGACTCCTGGGCGACAAGGACCTGGTGCCCGAGCTGATCAAGATGCTCGAGGAAGCCAAGAGCCTCGCGTCGCAAGCCTCGCTGGCTTCGGCTCTGGGATTCATCGGCGACTCGCGCTCCATCGATCCGCTGGTGGCCATGTTGAAGAAGTCCGACATCACGGCGACGGCGCGCGGCTTTGCCGCGGTTGCGCTCGGGATCGTGGCCGACAAGGAACTGCTGCCGTGGAACTCGAAGATCTCCACGAACATCAACTACCTGGCCAACACGACGACCTTGACGGGCGACAGCACGGGGATCCTCGACATCCTCTGAGCGCCTCGCATCCAAGGCGCGCGTCTGGCGAGGTGCTCGAGAGGGCCTCGCGCTGCCGCGCGCAGATCCCACGGCCGTCCGTGCGCACGTCGCGCGGGCGGCCGTGCTCATGTGCACTCCGTCTGCGGCGCGGCGTGCCGCAGCGGAAGCGAGAACGCCGTGACACGTGCGCTGAAGTCGAGTAGCTTGGAATGTGCCTGGCAGCCGACGCGTAGCGCGCGTCGAAGATCACGCGACGCGCTCCCACCGCGCGGTTCGCCTGCGGAGAATACGATGATCCAAACCTGCGGCTCGGCACTGCTCGCCTTCCTGTTCGTCTGCGCCCCGGCCTGGGCGCACGGCGGGACCTACCGTGGGCCGTCCGGCTCCCCCACGGTTCCTGCCTCCCCTTCGGGGCCCAGCGGCCCGGGAACCGGCGCGCCCGGGGCCGGCACGGGACCGGGTCCTTCGACCGGCGGTGCGGCCGACGCGGCCGGCGACCTCACGGCGTGGCAGCAGTGGTGGGCGCTGAACCGGGACGAGTACCTGGAGTTGAAGCGCGCGCTGGCCGAGGGCGATCTGGTTTCGAGGAGCGATTCGTTCTTCCTCGGTCCCGACGGAGTGGTCTCGACCAGCCCTGGACCGCCGGCCGCGGACGTCGTGCGCATGCGCATCGTGCCCACGCTGATCGACCTGCTCGCCAAGGAGAAGAGCCCCGACATCGCGACGGCGGCGCTGCTCGCGCTGGCCAAGATCGGCGAGGGTGAAGGGACGCTCGTGTCCTCCGCGTTGCGCTCCAAACTCTCGAGCTCGAATCAGGAAATCGCCGAAACCGCCGCGCTCGCCTTGGGTGTGATGAGTGCGAACTCGGACGCCTCGTTGCTGGTCGAGTTGCTGCACGACTCGGTCGCGGGGCGCAAGCTCGTCGCGCGCGAAGAAGTGCCCGTGCGCACGCGCGCGTTCGCCGCGTACGCCCTCGGTCTGATCGGCCACGATTCGAAGAACGCCGACGTGCGGCGCTTCTGCGTTCACCACCTGGCGCTCGCGCTCGATGCAGAGGCCCAGGCGCCCGCACGCGACGTCCCCGTTGCCTGCGCAATGGCGCTCGGCATCGTGCCGCTCGATCCGATCCTGGTCGCGGACAGCGATGCACCGACGACGGCTTCGCGCGCGGGACAGGTGGCGCACCTCGCGAAGCACCTCTCGGACTCGAAGACCAGCGAGATGGTGCGCGCGTACGCGCCCGTCTCGATGGCGCGGCTAGCCGCGCGCGAACCGGCGCTGCGTGCACAGGCCCTCGCCGGTTTCGTGCCTGAACTCGGGCCGTCCTCCGGCGCGGGCTCACCGCTGCGCCAGAGCGTCGTCAACGCGCTCGGCCTGTTGGCCGACGCTGACGAAGATGCCGTCGACGTGGCTGCGCGGGCCGCACTCAAGAAGACCACCGTCGAGGGGGATCGCCTCGCCCGCCGTCTGGCGCTGATCGCGCTCGCGCGCGCGGCAGCGCGGCCCGGCGAGCACGCGGGCTTCGACAAGACGCTGGACGAGACGCGCGCGTTCTTGCTGGGCGAACTCGCGCGCGGGACGACGCCCGAGCGACCGTGGGCGGCGCTCGCGTTGGGCATCCTCGAACGCGGCGTCGTCGCGCGCGGGGGCATCGCCTCCCCCGCCGTGAAGGCGGCGCTCACGAGCGCCCTGCAGGAACATTCGAGTCCGGTCGAGGCCGGCGCGTACGCCACCGCCCTGGGACTGATGGGCGGCGACGTCGGTCCGGTCCTGCTCGGACTCTTGGAGGATGCGCGCGACGATCAGGTGCGCTCGTACGCGGCAGTCGCGCTCGGAATCGCGCGCGTGCGCGCGGGCATCGAGCCCTTGCGCAAGCTGGTGCGCACGGCGCGCTACCGTCCGGGTCTCCTGCGCGAGGCTTCGATCGGACTCGGACTGCTGGGCGACAAGACCGTCAGCCTGGAGTTGATCGAGTTGTTGAAGGACGCCCAGGGTCTGTCGGCTCAAGGCTCGATCGCCACTGCGCTCGGCTACGTCGGCGATGCACGCGCGGTCGATCCGCTGCTCGCCGTCGCGCTCGACACGCTGCGCACGAACGGATCGCGTGCCTTCGCGGTGGTGGCGTTGGGTCTGATCTGCGATCGGCGTCCGTTGCCGTGGAACACGGTGTACGCAGCCGATGCGAACTACTGGATCCCGCCCACCACGCTCTTCGATCCGGTCGCCTCGGCCGGAGTGCTCGACATTCTCTAGAGTTCGAATTCAGGCGCGGCGCGCGAGCCACACGAGCAGCAGCGTCGCGGCCGCTCCGATTCCGAACACGACCGTGTGTGCGCGCCGATCCAGAGCTTCGCGCGCCTGTGCGTTCGCAACGAGTGCTGCGACCTCGGGTCTGGCGCGCTCGAGCGCGGCGACGAGGCTGTCGCGGTTCGGCGTCCCAGTGGCGTTCAGGGCGCTCTCGAGGCGCGGCAGCGCCCGTTCGGCGCTGTGCACGCGCCCCAGGCTGAGCGCGATGTAGAGCGCGCGCTCGGCGAGCCACGCGTCGCCCGCATACGCCGCGGAGGCGGCCTCGGCTTCGAGGAGCGCGCCCTCGAGGTCACCGGAGTGGTGGCGCACGTAGACGCGGGCCTCGGCCCGCTTTTGCGCATCCGTCTCGGCGTTCGCCGCCGCCCACGCGCCGGGAAAATCGTGCGCCGCTACGCGCTCGACCGCGGTTTGGAGACCGTCGGGCAGCGCACCGGCGAGTACCAAGGCGAGTGCCGCGATCATTCGAGTCCTCGTTGGGTCGCGCGCAGGATCGAGAGCCGTTGCAGCGCTTCGATCGGGTTGCGATCGTCGGTCAGGACCTCGCCCTCGCGCGCCTCGAACCAACGCCAATTCCCTTCCAACGCGACGGCCGAGAGTCGAGCGTCGATGTCGGGATCGCCCGTCTTCCAGGCTGCGTCGGGCGGTGCGACGGGGCGCGCGGCGCGGCGGGCGAACAGCACGAAGTTGCGCGAGAACGGCACGCGCAGCCCCAGCACGCGCTCTTCGAACGCGCGCGCGAGCGTGCTCGCGACGGCGGTGACGACCGGATCGTCGAAGCCGAAGCCGCCGACGTTGATCGCGAGCCAGCCGGACTCGCGCAAGGCGCTCCGACACTCGCGGAAGAACTCCACGCTCGAGAGGTGCGCCGGAATCTCGGTCTGGTTCGCGTACGCATCGAGAATCAGGAGATCGAAGCTGTTCTGACCGGCGCCGACGAGCGCTCTTCCGTCGTAACCCGACAGCACACGACAGCGCGCATCGTCGCGCGGCATGTCCATCCACTCGCGCGCGAGGCGCACGACTTCGGGGTCGATCTCGGCTCCGGTGCAGCGCACCGCGGTGTGCGCGGGTCGCGCGCCGTCGATGACGCGCCAGGCCGTGCCCGCACCCAGGCCCACCACACCGATGTGCCAATCCGTCCTGTCGCGCGACCACCAGAGCGGGAACACGAAGTGGTTGTAGTAGTAGCCCGTGGGCAGGAACCCCGGCTGTGGGCTCCACACCGACTGAAACGAGTCGAAGCTCTCGTTCACCTGCAGGTAGCGCAGACGCGGTTCGGTGCCGCCGTCTTCGACGACGCGCACGCTCTGGTAGGTGGACTCCGTCGTGGCGAGCAGCGTGCGCTCGGGCGACAGCGCGGGCAGCGCAGCCGGCACGGACCACAGTCCGATCGGCGCGATCCAGGCCACGCTCGCAACCAGTCCTGCGCGCGAGCGCGCCAACCCGAGGAGTGCGGTCACGCCCAACGCGGCCAGGGCTGCGCTCGCGATCAAGAAGGTGTGCGTCGTGCCCACCTTCGGAACGAGCACGAAGGTCGTCGCGAAGGTGCCCGCCAGACTGCCCAGCGTCGATGCGCACAGGATCAGGCCTCCCGCGCTCCCGGCCGAGCGTTGTGCGCGCCGCGCCAGCACTTCCGTGCACAAGGGAGCGATGCAGCCGAGCGCTGTCGCGGGCGGCAGGAACAGGCACAGGCTGGCGGCGAGGCTCCCCCACGGGACCAGGGTGCCGGCCTCGGCGAGCGTCAATTCAGCCGGCAAGAAGAGGCGCGCGACCGTGCCGCTCGCGAGCGGGATCAGCGCGCCGAACACAGCCGCGCAGCACAGGATCCAACCCAGGATCCGCGCCGGTTCGACCGCACGCGACGCGCGCGCACCGATCAAGTAGCCCAGCGAGAGCGCCAGCAGGACGACGCCGATGACATTGGTCCACACGGCCGTGCTGGCGCCGAACCACGGCGACAGCACGCGCACGGCGGCCAGTTCGATCGTCATCGTGCACGCGCCGGCGACCAGTGCGATCGTCTGGACGAGGACGGAATGCGCCCTCACGCGTTCACTTCGCGGCGTCCTTGGGCGGCGGCGGTTTGGGCGGCAGGTCGAAGTTCATGCTGTTCACGTAGAAGCGGCCCGGATCGCTGCGCGCGCTGTACACGAAATCGAGGGCGCGCGGCAGGTTGCGCTGGATCGTGCGCGTCACCTCGGATCCGTTGGCGATCACCTTCACCGGGCGTTCGAGGTCGAGCATGTCGTCGTTGAAGTAGACGTTGAACTTCTTCACGCCGTCGCCTTCGACCGTGATCGTATTGGCTTCCTTGTCGAGTTTGGCGCGGATGTAGACGACGCCGGCGGCGTCGGTCGGTTCGATGTCGAGCCAGTAGGAGCGCGTCGGAATCGGATTCGTCGGGTAGAGCACGACCTCGGTCGGGTGCGAGTTGCGCGGATGCGACTGGATCCAGGTCCAGACGTCCTTCTCCGTGCCGTCGTCCTTGCGCTGCAAGACGTCGTAGCCGAGTTTCTTGAGCCGCTCTTCGAAGGACGTGGTGTGCGCGCCTGCGCCCGTGAAGTAGAGCGCCTGGTTCTTGAAGTTCTCGGCCGGCATATCCGCGGCGACGTCGCCACTGCGTCCGATCACACCGGCGAAGCGATCGAGGTACTTCGACGCGATCGTCACCGCCGCTTCGACGCCGCGTCCGCGACCGACGAGGTAGACGCGGTCGAAGTCGATCGCGTAGAGCCGCTGGATGCGGCCGAAGGTGAAGAGCACGTCACCCGCTCCGCCCTCGGTGTTCGGTCCGCCGCTCTCGAGCCACAGCGCGGTGTCCTCCGGCATCGGCACCGCCGCGATGATGGCGTTGTCGCGGATGTCGGAGTCGATCCAGTTCTCGGTGATGTGATCCGCGGGCTTTTCTCCCGCGTCGGGGATGCACAGGATCAGCGGATACGACTTGCGCGGGTCGTATTTGTAGGGCGTCCAGATCGCGTAGCCGAACTTCACCTTCTCGTCCCAGTAGGCGGGCTGTTCGACGACGTCGACCTTGCCCTTGCGGACCTTCTGGTTCTTCTCGTAGCTGTACGAGGACCACAAGGCCTTCCCCATCTCTCCTGGGACGGCGAGCGGACTCTTCTTGATCCGTTTCTCCAGCGACGCGAGTTCCTTGGCCAGGTCTTCCTCGGCCTTGCCCAGCCCCTTGTTGTCGTTGCGAGCCGAGATGTAGGTCGAGATCAGCTTGCCGAGCTTGTCGATGTCGCTCGAGCGGAAGGCCTCCTCGAGCACGGGTGCTGCGAAGGCCACGACGGGTGCGACGAGCGCGACGCCCAGGGCGCAGCGCAGTAGATGACGTTGGGACATGGGACCACTAGTCTCCTCGAGGGGTGGGGTTTCGCCGGGGCGGCGTGGGCGTCGGCGGGGCCGGAGGTGCTTCCAGCGTAGCGTTCTCTCTAGCCCAGCGCTGCGCCTCGTCCAGTGCCGGCAACTGCGCGAGTCCGTAGAGCGTCAGGGCAGGGTCGGATGGGGTCGCGCCGGACAAGGCCAGCTGCGCCAGTTGGAGCGCACGCTTGCGCTCACCGGCGTGCAGTGCGATCCAGCCGAGATCCAGTGCAGCGTCGTCGCTGCCGCAAACCAGCGCTGCGCCGAAGTCGGCGAGCGCGTTGCGCTCGTCGCCCGCGGCGCGCGCGACGCGTGCGCGTGCCAGTCGCAGCCGCACCGCGCTGGCGGCGTCGACCGACGCTTCGATGGCTTCGGTCAGCAGATTGCGCGCGGCGTCGTCGTTGCCGCGCCACACGTGCACCTGGGCCAGGCGCTCGACGTTGGGCGCATCCGGCGCGCGGCGGTACAGGCCCGCGGCGAGCCTTTCGGCCAGGTCGAATTCGAGCTTCTTGCGCTCCTCCTCGAACAAGCTCTCCGCCCACGCGGCGCGCTCGGCGTCCAGCGCGGGAGTCTCGTCCAGTGCCGCGACGGCCGTCACGACCTTGTACAGACCCGGGCGCAACGCGCGCGTCGCGTACCAGGCTTCGTGCGGCAACCACTCCAGGATCACTTCGGGTTCGGTCGCAGGATGCGGCGGCAGATTCTGCAGCCGCTGGAGGTGGTAGAGGATCGTGCGGGCGCGGTATTTCTGCACGATGTTGCGCGCCTTGAGGCCCGCGCGTTCGTGCACGACGGCGATCGCGCGCAACGACTTCGCGAGCCGCTCGAACTCCTTTGAATCCCGCGGCAGCGACTCGAGCGTCGCCAGGTCCTGGAACCATTCGCGCCAGGATTCCGTGGGCCGCGTGTCGCTGCCTTGTACGGACAGGCACGCCGTGAGCAACAGCGCTAGGACCAGCGTACGACTCCTTCGGGTCCACGCGCGGCCTCGACGCGACCGATCTCGAACGTGGTTTCGCCCTGCTCGCTGAGGTGGGCGCGCACCGCGCTCACGTCCCGCGCCTCGACGAAGACCACCATGCCGAGCCCCATGTTGAACACCTGGAAGCGCTCCTCGACGCCCACGCGTCCGCGTTCACAGAGCCACGCGAACAAGGGCGGAGTCGGCCAGCTCCCGCGGTCGATGACGGCGTCGCAGCGGCCGAGCACGCGCGGCACGTTGTCGACGAGTCCCCCGCCGGTGATGTGCGCCAGCGCCGCGATCCGGCCCTGTTCGAGCAGACCCCAGAGCGGCTTCAAGTACGGCTTGTGCACGGCCATCAGAGCTTCGCGCACGCTCGCGCCGCCGAGTTCCGTGGGGCGGTCGTCGACCTTCAGTCCGGCCGTTTCGAACACGATGCGGCGCGCGAGCGAGTAGCCGTTCGTGTGCAGACCCGACGAGGTGAGCCCCAAGAGCACCTGCCCGGGCGCGACGCGCGAGCCGTCGAGCAGGCGCTCGCGCTTCACCGCGCCGACGATGGTGCCGGCGAGGTCGAAGGCGCCGGGCATGTAGGTGCCGGGCATCTCGGCCGTCTCGCCGCCGAGCAAGGCGAGACCATTCGCCTGGCAGGCCTCGGCGCAGCCGCGGATCAGGTCGCTCGCCATCTCCGGCTCCATCTTGCCGACGGCGATGTAATCCAAGAAAAAGAGCGGCCAGGCACCCTGCACGAGGATGTCGTTGATGCAGTGGTTCACGAGGTCGCGACCGACCGTATCGAAGACGCCGCACTGGCGCGCGACCTCGACCTTGGTCCCGACGCCGTCGGTGCTCGCGACGAGCAGTGCATCGTGCCAGCCGACCGCGCGCGGATCGAATAGGCCGCCGAAGTTCCCGACGTCCCCCACGACCCCGGGTGTGAACGTGCGCCGGATCGCGGCCGTGGCGCGCTCGACGGCTTCGTACTTCTTCGCGATGTCGACGCCGGCTTCGGCGTAGCGTGTCGGTCCTTGGCTCATGCGGGCGTCGAGGATAGCCCGCGCGCGGCCGGTGCCGAAAGGATTCCCGGCACTGCGTCAGGTGACGGCGGGGTTTTCGAGCCGGGGGAGTGAAAGCCGGCGCCGAGTCACGCGGCGCGGTGCTCTCGTCTGACCGAGAATTCGAGGTCCGGTGTCGACGGAGCGCGGGTCGATCCCAAGACCGCCCTGCGCACGCAGACCCCGCGCGGAAACACGACCCGTGGCGCCCTTTCCAGAGCGTCATCCAACTCCACCCCTCGACGTTTCCAGTTCGAAGCCGAGCCCCGCGCCACCACCCTTCCAGACCGACATCGAATGCGACCTCTCAACGTTTCCAGTCCGACATCGAACACACCCAACCAGTCCCCACCCCATTGTTGACCTCGGTGTTCGCGATTTTGCGCAGTGGCGTTCGTCCGAGTTTGACCGTACCGAGCCAGGCTCGTGT
>JAEUIA010000004.1 GCA_016795245.1 Planctomycetota bacterium
TGGCTCGCGTACCGCAACTACATCCGCGGGATCACGAACAAGTGTCGCCGGATCACCTCAGCGCAGGCTTTGGATGTCGTCGCGCGTCGGTTCACGAAAAGAAACTTCTTCGAGTGGCGTCTGAAACTCAGGCCGTAAACGAACAGCGAAAGGGGCCAGTTTGCGGGAGAGGTGGCTGGGGCTACTTGTACAGCCGATAGCTCAACGCACCCACATACGGAAACACCCTGCTTCCCCCCGTCACTCCCTCGATCGCCCGCCCTACGCCCCCGAGCACAACCGCCCCAACCTTCTCCAACGTATCACTAGCCTTGCGCGGCCGTCCGATCCTGAAATCCACCCGCTTGAACCCCAGATCCAATCCCAATCTCCGCATCGCTCGCGGCGGGAAGTCATTGAGATGCATCGGCGCAAACATCAGCGGCCGCTTCAACATTCGGTACACCGGAAAAAACGGCCGCGTGAACGGAATGCGGATGATCGCCTGGCCGCCCGGCTTCAGCACCTCGAACACCTTCTCCATGAACTCGCGCGGCTCGTGCACGTGTTCCACCACGTACAACGAAACCACGGCATCGAAGCTCTCGGGCTCGAGATCGATCTCTTCGAAGCCGCCGGTGTGGATCCGCCCTTTCACGATTCGCCGTGAATGTTCAGCCGCGATCGAGGACGGCTCGATCCCCACGGCACTCCACCCGCGCTGCTCCATGCCGCGCAAGAAGTGTCCGAACGAGCTCCCGACGTCGAGCACCTTCCCAGGTTTGCCGGCGTACTCATGGACCCAGTCCGCGTGCTGTTCGAACACGCCGCCCATCTCGCGCTCCCAGGCTTCGGGGACGATGTCCTCGGGCTCGTAGTACTTCTCGTAGAATTCTCGCAGCTGCGCGGGCGACGGCCGTGGATTCACGTACACCATCGAGCACTCGTTGCAGCGCACGATCTGAAACCCGTTGTCGAGCCCCACCGGGCGTGTCGACGTGCCGCGGCAGACGAAGCAGCGGACGGACGTGAGGTTCTCCGCGTCCAGTCCCAGGTAGTTGTAGAAACGGGTCATCGGCTCACGTGGGCTTCCAGGCGAAATCTATCCCACTCTCGCCGGCCCGGCCCGATCCGGTGGTCGCATCCGGATCTGGTGGAGGTTAGGGGGCTCGAACCCCTGGCCTCGACAATGCCATTGTCGCGCTCTACCAACTGAGCTAAACCCCCGATTCAGATGCGTCCCCCAGCCCGCTTCGGGCCCAGTGGGGGACGAAGAGGATGCAAGCGGAGCGCGCGAGAGTCAACGTCCGAGCACGTGGTTTCCGCCGCGCTGATCGCTAAGCTGCGCCCGGAGAGACTCCGACCGAGTGACGAACGCCTACGAACCCCAGAAAATCGAGCCGCGCTGGCAGGCGCGCTGGCAATCCGAAGCCGTCTACCGCGCCCTGAATCCGGGCGATCCGGGCTTCGATCCCAAGCAGAAGAAGTACTACGTCCTGGACATGTTCCCTTACCCCTCGGGGTCGGGTCTGCACGTCGGGCACGCCCTCGGCTACGTCGGGACGGACATCGTCTCGCGCAAGAAGCGAATGGAGGGCTGCAACGTGCTCCATCCGATGGGGTGGGATGCGTTCGGTCTCCCCGCGGAACAGTACGCGATCCAGACCGGCAAACACCCGCGCGCGACGACGAACGAGAACACCAGGAACTTCAAGCGGCAGCTCGAGTTGATCGGACTGTCCTACGACTGGTCGCGCGAAATCGACACCAGCGATCCGAAGTATTACCGCTGGACGCAATGGCTCTTCAATCGCTTGTTCGAGAAGGGGCTCGCCTACCGCACGTCGGTGCCGGTGTGGTGGTGCGAGGAACTCAAGACCGTTCTCGCCAACGAAGAGGTCATCAACGGCCGCAGCGAACGCGGCAACCATCCCTGCGTGCGCAGGCCGCTCGAGCAGTGGATGTTGCGCATCACTTCGTACGCCGAACGCCTGCTCGCGGACATCGACGCCGTCGACTGGCCTGAGTCGATCAAGATCCAACAGCGCGAATGGATCGGGAAGAGCGAAGGGGCGGAGATCCGCTTCGCACTCGATGGCCACGACACGCACAGCTTGACGGTGTTCACCACGCGCCCCGACACGCTCTGGGGCGCGACGTTCATGGTGCTCGCGCCCGAACACGAACTCGTACAACGCATCACGACGCCGCAGCAGCGTGCGGCCGTCGAGCAGTACGTCAAGGCCAGCGCGACGAAGAGCGAACTCGACCGCACGGACGCCTCCAAGGTCAAGACCGGCGTGTTCACCGGCTGTTTCGCGCTCAATCCGGCCTTCGACGTCGCCGATCCGCGCGCCAAGGTCCCGGTCTGGATCGCCGACTACGTGATGCTCGGCTACGGCACCGGTGCGATCATGTCCGTGCCCGGACACGACGAGCGCGACTTCGAATTCGCGCGCAAATTCGACCTCGAAGTGCGCGAGGTCGTCGCGCCGCCGAAGGGCCACAAGGGCCTCGCCGACGGCGAGTGCTTCACCGGCGAAGGCACCGCCGTGAATTCCGGGCCGATCGACGGCCTGGCGACGAAAGCGGCCAAGGCGCGCGCGATCGAGTGGCTCGTGTCGCGCAAACTCGGCTCGGCGCGCACGACGTACAAGCTGCGCGACTGGTTGTTCTCGCGCCAACGCTACTGGGGCGAGCCGTTCCCGCTGCTGCACCTCGCGGACGGCACGACCGTCGCGGTGCCCGACGACGAGTTGCCGGTCTTGCTGCCGCCGATGGACGACTTCAAACCCGCGAGCGACGGTTCCGCGCCGCTCGCGCGCGTGCCGGAGTGGGTGAACACCGTCGATCCGCGCAGTGGTCAGAAGGCGCGGCGCGACACCGACACGATGCCCGGCTGGGCCGGCTCGTGCTGGTACTGGCTGCGCTTCATGGATCCGCACAACCAGACAGCGCCGTTCTCGAAAGAGGCCGAGCGCTACTGGGGCCCCGTGGATCTGTACGTCGGCGGTGCCGGACACGCCGTCATGCACCTCTTGTACGCGCGCTTCTGGCACAAGGTCTTCTTCGACGCGGGCCTGGTGCACACGAACGAGCCGTTTCAACGCCTCTTCAACCAGGGCATGGTCACTGCCTACGCCTACCAGGACGCAGGCAGCCGACTCGTCCCGAGCGCGGCGGTCGAAGCGAGCGGCGACAAGTACGTGAACGCCGAGACCCGCGAGCCGCTGACGCAGATCGTCACCAAGATGGCGAAGTCGCTCGGCAACGTCGTCAATCCCGACGACATGATCGCCGAGTACGGCGCCGACACGTTCCGGTTGTACGAGATGTTCATGGGGCCGCTGGCGGATTCGAAGCCCTGGAACACGCGCGACATCCCCGGCTGCAAGCGCTTCGTCGAGCGCGTGTGGCGCGTCTTCGTCGAGCCCGAGGGCGATGCGCCGATCCGCGCGCAATTCGCAGCGGGAGCGCAGGTCCCGGCGATCCAAGGCGACACGCTGACGCTCGAACGCAGCCTCGCGCGCGCACTGAAACGTGCCGACGACAGTTTCCAGAACTTGAACCTCAACACGGCGATCGCCGGGTTCATGACCTTCATCAACGACGCGACCCCGCTCCTGCCGGCGATGTCGCGCAGTCAAGGCGAGCGCTTCCTGCGCGCGCTCGCGCCGTTCGCGCCGCACCTGTGCGAGGAATTGTGGTCGCGCATGGGCATGCCCGGACTGATCGTCCAGGCTCAGTGGCCCGTGGCAGAGGCGCACTACCTGATCGAGGACGAGATCGATCTGCCGGTGCAGGTGAACGGCAAGTTGCGCGCGACCGCCAAGGCCCAGAAGGACGCGGACAACGCGCAACTCGAGGCGATCGCACGCTCCGCGGTCGAGAACCACCTCGCGGGCAAGGAAGTCGTCAAGACGGTGGTCGTGCCCGGGCGGCTGGTGAACTTCGTCGTGAAGTGAGACACCGAACTCGAGCCAGCGAGCGTGCGGCAGCGAACGTGGACCGGCAAACGTGAACACCGGTTGCCAGTGATGAACGCGCACACGGATTCCACCGCCTCGAGTGCTACCCGCGCGCCCTCGCCGGACGCTGATGGAGCGCGCGCGGGCTGGTGGATCTTCTTGGCTGCGCTGGTGTTGCGCGTGATCGCCGTCTTCGTGTTGCACTCCACGGACAAGGTGCACGCGGGTGCGTGGGATTTCGGCTACGAAGCGGCCTGCATCGCGCGCTCTCTTTACGACGGCGAGGGCTTCGCTGGACCGTGGACGCGCGCGGTCGCGCCGTGGGATCTGGGCTCGGGTGCGACCGGATGGCTGTGCCCGATCTATCCCGGTCTCGTCGCCGGCGCGCTGCACCTTGGCGGCGGTCTCACGAGCACGGCGGCGCTGATCCTGTTCCTGATCCAGAGCCTGATCTCGAGTGCGACCTGCGTGCTCGTCCTGCGGTTGGGTCGAGCGCTGGGAGCAGCGCGTGCAGGGCTGCTCGCGGCGTGGGTCTTGGTGTTTCTGCCGGCCTCGATCTGGAATGCCTCGCATACCGTGTGGGACACGACGCTCGCGACGTTTGCACTGGTGAGCGTGACGCTCGCGGTGTTCGCGTGGCGGCGCGCGGGCCTGGCCGCGTTTGCCGGACTCGGTGCAGCACTCGGCCTTGCGCTGCTCGTGAACGCCGCGCTGCTCGCGCTGCTGCCGGCGTGGTTGTGGGCCGTGTGGCGCGCGCGGAGTTCGGCCGGCGCCTGCGCTGCGCGTCTCGCCGTCGCGGCGGTCGCGATGCTCGTCGTGCTGATGCCGTGGCTGTGGCGCAATCAGCAGGAACTGGGTGTGCTCAAGCTGCGCACGAACCTGGGCGTCGAACTCGCGGTCGGAAACAACGACGCGGCGAACGGGCGATTTCAGGTGTCGCGGCATCCGAGCAATTCCGCGGCGGAGTTCCTGCGCTACCGCGCACTCGGAGAAAGCGCCTACAACGACGTCTGTCTGGCGGAGGGACGCGAGTGGATCGCCAATCATCCAGAGCGTTTCACCGAGCTGTGCTTGCTGCGCGCGACGATGTTCTGGTTCGGCGTGAATCCGCTCGTGGACGAACGCGTCGACGACGCGGGACGCACGGCGGCGAGCGATCTCTTCAGCTGGATCAAATACATGACGTTCCTGGCCGTCGGCGTGCTGGGACTCGCAGGCGCCATCGTGTGGGCCGGGCGCGCGTTCGAGGGCCGATTCCTGCTCGGCGTTTTCGCCGTATTTCCCCTGGTCTACTACTTCGTGCACGCGTTGGAGCGCTACCGCTTCCCGATCGAGCCCCTGCTGGTCCTGTCCGCGGCGTGGTTCGCGCTCGATCTTCGCGCGCGTTGGCAGGCGCGTTCTGTATCCTCTAGCCGATGACGAACGACAAACGGGGCTTCAAGAGCTTCAAGGATCTGAAGCCCCAAGGCGACGGCGACGCGCCGCAGAAACCCGTCGAGGCCGAGATCCGGCTCGAGGGTGCGCTGAGAGCGCGCGCCGAACAGAGTGCCGCGCGCGCCGATACCGGTGACGCGACCACACGCGAGCGGATCGACCGGCGACCGCAGGCTTTCGGCGCGATGGACACGGGTCCGTTGCCCTACCGCGACGAACGCTCGGAAGAGATGCAGATCCTGGCGTCGTTCCGCGTGCGCACGGTGTTCCCGAAGGACGTGCTGAACGAGGTCGCGGCACTGCCGCAGGACCCCGATCCCAAGGAGTACGCCGGGCGCGCGGACCTCAGGTCGAAGGTCATCTACACGATCGACGGCGAGGACGCGAAGGACTACGACGACGCGATCTCGATCGAGGAATTGGGCGGCGGCGACGTCGAGGTCGGCGTGCACATCGCGGATGTCGCGCACTACGTCCGGCCCGGAACGGCGCTCGACGACGAGGCCCTGGCGCGCGCGACGAGCGTGTACGTCGCGGATCAAGTCATTCCGATGCTGCCGGAAGGCTTGTCGAACCACTTGTGTTCGCTGGTCGGCGAGCGCGACCGCTTCGCGTACTCGGTGTTCATGGTGTTCGACGAGAAGGGCGCGCGCAAGAGTTCGCGTGTCACGAAGAGCGTGATCAAGAGCGTGCGCCGCAATACGTACCGCGAAGTCCAGGAACTGCTCGACGGCGTCGATTCACCCGGCGTGCGCGAGATGAAGGCGCGCGGAATGGAGCGCTCGCTCAAGCTGTTCCAGAAGTGGACGGTGAAACAACAAGCGCTGCGCGACGCCAAGGGCTCGATGCGCATGGCTTCGGTCGAGAAGAAGTTCGTGTTCGACGAACGCCACGAGGTCACGGCGGTGGTCGACGCTCCGCGGTATTTCTCGATGAGTTTGATCGAGGAGACGGCGCTCGCCGCCAATCAAGCGGTGGGTGACTTGTTCAAGGACAAGGGCCTGCCCGCGATCTACCGCGTGCACCCGGAGAAGGATTCCGAGGAAATCGAGGCGGTCGCGAAGAGCCTGGAAGAACACGGCATCCGCGTGCCGAAGAAAGACCGCTTGACCGGCCGCGACATCGCGCGGTTGATCATGCAGGCGCGCAAGAAGCAGAACGCCGAGGCCTTGATCCAACGCATCATGGGCTTGATCGAACGCGCGGTGTACGAGGTCCGGGACCACGAGGACGTCGCGACGCACTTCGGCCTGGCGCGCCGCGCGTACCTGCACTTCACCTCGCCCATCCGCCGCTATCCGGACTTGATCGTGCACCGCTGGCTGTGGGCGGTCGAGAGTCGGCCGGAAGAAGCCGCGAAGGAACTGCGCGCGCTCGACATCGTCGAGGACATGAACGCGACGGCCTACCACTGTTCGCTGCAGTCGGAACTGGCCGAGATGACCGAGCACGCGATGTTCGACTTGAAGGTCTGCCAGTTCATGGAACCGAAGATCGGCGAGAAATTGCGCGCGCAAGTCGTGCGCGTGTCGCCGCCCGGGATCGAGATCAAGTTGCTCGACCTGAACATCACGGGCTTCCTCCCGTCGCGCTCGATCGGCGATCGCGTCGACATCAAGGGCCCGACGATGCAGATCCGCGCCGGCCGCAAGTCGCTGTCCTTCACCGAAGGCCACCCGATCGCCGTGCGCGTGAAGGATGTGGACTTCGTGCGCCTCCAAGTCATGCTCGAACTGGCCTGAAAGAGATCACCCCATGTACGAAACCGCACTCGTCATCCACAACGCCCTGCGTTGGGTCGCCATCCTCGCCGTGTTGCTCGTGTTCCTGCGCGCGATGGGCGGCTCGATGAGCTCGCGCAAGATCAACTCCGGCGACCGCTTCGCGGGTTTGTTCGCGACGATCGTGGTGGACGTTCAGTTCCTGTTGGGACTGTTGCTGTATCTCGTGTGGAGTCCGCAGACGAAGACCGCCATGCAGGACTTCGGCGCCGCGATGAAGAATCCCGAGCTGCGCTTCTGGGCCGTCGAGCACGCTGCGGTGATGATCCTCGCGGTGGTCTTCGTGCACTTGGGCAAGATCTTCGCGCGTCGCGCCACGAGCGACGCTTCCAAGCAGCGGCGTACGGCCGTGTGGTTCTTCCTCGCGCTGGTGTTGATGGTGCTGCGCACGCCGTGGCCCGGCATGGAAGTCGCGCGCCCGTGGATCCGGATGTGACGGGCCTCGCGATCGGTTAGATTCACGCCACGCAGCACCCGTGGCTCAATGGATAGAGCATCGGTCTTCGAAACCGACGGTTGCAGGTTCGAGTCCTGCCGGGTGCGCCACCGAATGGCATTCCTGTGCGTCCAGCGGAGGTTCATCGTCTACGCATGTCTCTGGAGATCCATGCTTGTCGGCAGGATGCCGGTCAGTTCAGTGGTCAGTAGAAACGACCGATGCTTCGTCGCTGATTGACAATCCCCCGTGCCCACAGGGCCGGGGGTAGGTCAGAGTGATATGCCAGCGGCGGTCTGATTTTCGGTCGCCTCGCCGCCTGCGGTTCCGGCTTCGCAGGAGTCAGCCGCTACACATCCATCCAGAGCCGTCGTAGCCGGATCATGAAGAAGTCGGATGCTCCCGGGGCAGATGCAAATCGCTCGCGCCGAGGATCCAGCCCTCTTTCGCGCACACTTCCGACGCAAACTACGGATGTCAGGTATCGTCCCTCGCCCCCCTCAATGTCTGTCGAGCCCCGCGCGGCCGGTCCTGCCATTGTTTGGTGGGACCGGAACGCAATGCGACTTCCCAGTTGACCCCGACGGCACGACCCTCCCCAGATGGACTACTCGCAGTTCTTCCGTGTCGCCACGGGTCTAGCGCCTTTCGCGTTCCAGCGGCGACTTGCCGAAGTTGGACTGCCTGATCGGCTTGCCGTTCCGACGGGGTTCGGGAAGACGGAGGCGGGTGTGCTCGCGTGGCTTTGGCGACGGACAACCTGCCCTGAAACGAACGTGCGGCAGAGCACGCCGTCGCGCCTCGTCTATTGCCTGCCGATGCGCGTGCTGGTGGAGCAGACTGCAGAACGTGTGCGAGCCGCCGGCAAACGTCTGAGTGACGCGGGTGTTCTCCCTGCGCCGCTGGAGGTTCATACGCTGCTCGGTGGTGCGGTCCAGCGAGACTGGGAGGGCAATCCTGATCGACCTGTCATCTTGATCGGGACGCAGGATCAGTTGTTGTCGCGAGCACTGAACCGTGGCTATGGCATGAGTCGCTACCTCTGGCCAGTCCACTTCGCGCTGCTCAACAACGACTGCCAGTGGATCCTGGATGAGGTGCAACTCATGGGAGTTGGCCTCTCCACGAGCGTACAGCTGCAAGCCTTCCGCCAGGGGTTCAAGACTTACGGCAACGCACGGTCGATGTGGATGAGCGCGACCCTGGATGCGGGTCGCCTGGATACGATCGACGCACGAGGGCGCACATGGTCGGACGCCAAGGTCGAGTCGGCGGACTTCGCAGATCCTGTGCTCAAGGCGCGTTGGACAGCCGCCAAGCCCGTGCGACGCGCGACGGCCTCAGGCAAGGACGCTTCAGCCTGCGCTCGGGAAGTCGCGGACGCGCACGTGCCCGGGACCCTGACGTTGGTCGTCGTCAACCGAGTTCAACGTGCCCAGCAGTTGTTTCAGGCGCTAAGTCCGCTGATGCCGAAAGAGCCTGTGCGAGTTCTGCACGCTCGATTCCGTCCTGCGGAGCGCGGTGCGATCCAGAAGGAGATCCTGGCCGCCGGCTGGTCGGGAATACTCGTCGCGACGCAAGCCATCGAAGCCGGTGTGGACCTTTCGGCGCGGACGCTATTCACTGACGTCGCGCCCTGGTCGTCGCTCGTGCAGCGGTTCGGTCGCTTGAACCGACGAGGCGAGTGGAACGAGGACCAGGCTTCCGCGCGGTGGTTCGACTTGCCGGCCGACGACGAAGAGGCTGCGCTTCCGTACTCAGTGGAGGAGCTCGCCGAGGCGCGCAGCAGAATCATGAAATGCTCGGATGTCGGCCCATCCTCTCTGGCAGATATCGAGACTCCTGGTGCTGCGGCCACGCTGCCGGTTGTGCGTCGTCGCGACCTGCTTCAGCTCTTCGACACCGAACCGGACCTCGCTGGGCACGACCTCGATGTATCGCCTTACATCCGTGGCACGAAGGACACAGATGTGCAGGTGGCGTGGCGGGCATGGGAAGGCGATGCGCCGCCCGCTGACGCTCCTGAGATCGCGCGCGAGGAGTTGTGCACCGTCAGCCTGCCCGCGCTTCTGAATTTGGCCAAGGGTCAGGTACGTCCCTGGCGCTGGAGCGGAGTGAATGGAAAGTGGGAGCGCGTCACACGCGTCGTCCCGGGCATGGTGCTCGTCGTGCCGATCTCGTTCGGGGGCTATGACCCGTTGATCGGTTGGACGGGTGAGCGGTCTGACGTTCCGACCACGGTGGCCGTTGAGGGGCCCGCGCCTGACTCGGATGAGGCGGATACCTACACTTTCGATTGCTCGCGCTTCGTTTCTCTGACCGAGCACGCGTCGGATGCCGCGGACGAGATCACGCGCCTCAAGTCTGCGATGCCGCACTTGGATCTGCCGTGGGAGACGCTGAGCAAGGCCGCGCGCTGGCACGATCTCGGCAAGGCACACGAGGTGTTTCAGGCGATGCTGTTCCATGCACTGGACCCGTCTGATCCGCGACGGTTGCAAGGGCCATGGGCCAAGAGCGACGGACACGGTGGCCGCGTCACTCGACCCCACTTTCGCCACGAGCTTGCCAGCGCCTTGGCACTCCTCAACCAGGGCGGCACCGACATCGAGGTCTACCTTGTCGCAGCGCATCACGGCAAAGTGCGCGTGACACTCCGGGCCCGGCCGGGCGAACGCGAGCCTCGTGGCGGACAGCTCTTCGCACTCGGAGTCTGGGACGGCGACAGCCTCCCTCAGGTCGATCTCGGAGCCGGAACCGTCGTGCCTTCGACGGTCTTGTCTCTCTCGTGCATGCAGATCGGCGGCCAGAGCGATCAGCGCAGTTGGCTGGACCGCATGGCAGGTCTGCTTGAAAGCCAAGGTCCGTTCCAGCTTGCGTTCCTCGAAGCGCTCGTGCGCATCGCTGACTGGCGCGCGACGTCTCGCCACCAGCAGACCACGACCAAGGAGCATGTCCATGTCTGACATTCTTCTCGGTGGCTGTTCGCCCGAACCGCTCGGTTCCTATCTCAAGGCGCTCGGGGTGCTGCGCCTCATTGGCGAGCAGGTCGATCCCGAAGCGCGCGGCGCATGGCGGTCAGATGGATTCGCATTGACCAGCCGTCTGCATGCGACCGATCTGCTCGAGTTCTTCACAAAGGAATACGCGCCGACTCCGGTGATCGCTCCATGGAACGGCGGGAGCGGCTTCTTCGCCAAGGACAACCACAAGGCTCTCGACGCCATCGCCGGCACGACAGACGCACGCCTCGCACCCTATCGCGAGGCCATCGAGGCGGCACGCAGCGTTCTCTCGCGCATGGAATTGACAGATAAGCCAGACAAGGACGCGAAGGAACGCTGCCTGCTCCCGACGCTGCGCGCTGAACTGTCCGATGCGGCGCTGAACTGGATCGATGCTGCTGTGGTGCTCACAAGCGATGGCCCCAAGTATCCGCCGCTGCTCGGCACCGGAGGGAATGACGGGCGTCTGGACTTCACGAACAACCAGATGCAGAGACTGGTGGATGTGCTTTTGCCCAAGTCTGCGAAGGACAAACAGTTCGCAGAGCGTGCTCTCGAGGCCAGCCTGTTCGGAACGCCGCAATCAGGCATGAAGTCCTCAGCAGTCGGCCAGTTCAACCCGGCGGCGGCGGGTGGCGCGAATGCCGGACCAGGCTTCTCTCGCGATGCGCTCGTCAACCCCTGGGACTACATCTTCACCATCGAAGGCGCGTTGCTTTTCGCTTCTGCGGCAACGAAGCGACTCGAAAGTGGCACAGGCTCGGGCATGGCCTTTCCGTTCATGGTTGCGGCGGCGGGTGTCGGCTACGCGAGCGCTTCGGCATCGGACGAGGGGAACAGCCGCAACGAGTTGTGGCTGCCCTTGTGGGAATCCCCGGCGACCTTGCGGGAATTGCGCATGCTGTTCTCGGAGGGCCGAGCCAAGGTCGGAACACGAGACGCAAGGACCGGCGTGGACTTCGCGCGAGCGATCGGATCGCTCGGAGTGGATCGCGGCATCAACTCATTCGCGCGCTACGGTTTCCACGTTCGCAACGGTCTGGCCTACATGGCGACCCCTCTCGGTCGCTTGGCCGTGCATCGCCGTCCGAAGATCGACCTGCTGGCACCGCTCGATGCGTGGCTGGTCGAACTGCGCCGCAAGGGAATGGGCGACAAGTCGCCGGCTTCCCTGCAACGCGCCGTACGTGGTTTGGAGAGCGCGATCCTCGACCTGTGTTCAGGCACGAACGAGCTCCCGCTGGAGGTCCTCGCCGAACTCGGGGAGGTGGAGCGCGTTCTCTCTCGGAGCCGCGAGCCCTTGGTTGCACCTGTCCCAGCGCTCGATGCCGCGTGGCTGTCGGCTGCAGATGACGGTTCCGTGGAGTTCAGCCTGGCCCGTTCACTGGCCTCGACGGGTCTACGTGAACGACTTGTGCGCGTTCGCTGGTCGGCCCCATGGCGCTGGCAGGAGAACGACGACGGCCGCACCATGTGGAGTGACGCGGGGCTGGTGGAGAACCTGCTAGCCGTGATCGAGCGCGAGGAGATCGAGAGTTCGCGCGACGGAGAACCGCAAGCGCCGACCCGCAGGCCGTTCGCCGCCGAGCTGGGGGCGCTGCAAGCCTTCATCGACGACCGCATCGACGACGCGCGACTCGAACGGCTGCTGCGCGGTCTGGCATTGGTGGACTTCGGTCACACTGTCCCACCGCCGGAGGTGTACGGCAGGGCGGGCGATATGCCGTCGGCAGCGTTCGGCGTGCTCGCGCTGGTCTACTCGCGCGAGCCTCGTCCCGGCGTGCGCTTGCCCAGAACAGCCGGGATGATCCCGCGCGCCGCAAGCGGCGACCTGGTCTCGGCTGTGGCGATGGCGACGCGGCGTCTGCGAGGCGCAGGCCTCGAACCGCGCGTTGAACTCCTGCACGAGCCGCGAGCCCGCGCCCTGCGCACGGCAGCCGCACTAGCCTTCCCGCTTGGATCACGCGCGTTGTCGCGTCTCGCCCAGCGGATCCTTGTCCCGACATCCAAAGAGCAGAACGCATAGGAGAGACCGATGGCGTCGAAGTACTTCCCTGATGGAACACGCATCCTGATCGAGGTCGACCTCAAGCCGATGCAGGGCACGCGCTTCCAACCCACCGGCTTCCCCGACCTGGGGCATGCGACCTATCGGACCGCGGACGGAACCGAGATGCTGCTCGTCGAGTCGGCGCAGAGTGTTGCCAACCGCCTTGAGACAGTGTGTTGGGATGCTGACGCCGCAGATCTCGCCGAACCGTTGCGAGGACTCCCGTACATCCGCGTCGTCACGCCTGACGGCGAGGTGCTCACCAACTCGCTACTCGAGGCCCACCGGATCAACTCACCGTACATCCTCGAGGGCGCAGACAAGACCATTTTGACCATGCTCAGCAAGGAGTTGGGCAGCGATGACGAAGGCGCCATCGACGTCAAGAAGCTCGCGAACACACTCTCGCGCTACGACGTGAACGCCCTGCTCCACGGTGTGTTTCTGGCGAAGCGAGATCTTGCCGGTGGGCGCTACCGGTTGCCGCGAGCGCTGTCCGGCTTTATCGAGGCGCGCAATGTCGGCGTCGCGGCCAGCGGCGGCGTGAAAAACGACCGTGTCAACCCGAGCGGTGACACGAAGAGCGGTTTTGGCAACGTTCCCTTCCACCGGGACGAGTACACCGCCGGCACGATCACTGCGTTCTTCAACCTCGATCTCGCGCAGATTCGCGGCTACCGACTGCCCGACCCGTTGGGCGCACTGCTCAGCACCCTCGCGCTGTGGAAGATCGTGGCCTTCCTGGAGTCTGGACTGCGCCTGCGCACCGCCTGCGACTTGGAAGTCGCGGGAGCGATCCGCGTCACGAGGCCGCAAGGATTCCAGTTGCCCAGGCGCGCGGACCTGGAGACGGAACTCGGAACGCTGATCAAGGCCGCCTCACGCGCGAAGCTGTTTTCCGACCCGGCCGTCACGGACGTGAAGTTCAAGCCCGGCAAGGTGAAGAGCAAGAAGAGCGCGAAGGACGACTCGGAGGAATGAGATGGTCTCTATAGCCATTCGATTCCTGGCGGGTCGCTACCACGCGACAGGCTGGGATCACCATGTCAACGAGGGGGTGCCCGAGTGGCCGCCCGCTCCGTTCCGCATCTTGCGAGCGCTCACTGCGGCCTCATACCGTGTCGATCCGCCTCCGACGCAGCAGTCAGTTGTCGCACTCCTGCAGGCGCTCTCGGGGGTGCCGGAATACTGCCTGCCGGCTGCCAGCCAGGGGCACACGCGGCACTACATGCCTATCGAAGGCAAGAAGACCACGAAGGTCTTCGACAGCTTCGTCGCGATCGGTGATGGCGCCGGTGAACAGGGAGGGGAGATCGTCGTGACCTGGCCCCAAGTCGAGTTGGACCTAGAGCAGTCCAGTCTCTTGGAGCGACTCCTCGCAGTGCTCGGCTATCTCGGCCGCGCGGAGTCCTGGGTCGAGTGCAAGCTCCTGGACGTGCAGCCAGGTGAATCGAACGCGCGGCCGTTGAGTACAGATCAGAGCGTGGACCACGAGACACAGTTGCTCGCCTGCGAATCGCCTAGCAGCTACGAAAGCTGGCGACGGGGTTACCTCGCGGCATCTCCGAAGGGATCGAAGGTCGTACCCCCGGAGTCGCTGTGGGACATCCTGCACACAGACACCGGACGACTGCAGTCCGAAGGCTGGTCCTCTCCGCCGGGGACGCGATGGATCCGGTACGGGTTCGACCGGCCGCCGTTTCGTAGCGCGGGCCGCGGTGCGCGCACGCTGCGACGGCAGCAGGTACGCACGGTTGCGCGCTACGCGCTGCACTCTGCAGTCCTTCCCCGCATCGTCGAGGCCGTCGCTATCGGTGAACGCATGCGGCAAGCGCTCATGTCCCACTCCCGTGACGAAGCCGGGATCAGCCACGCAATCTTCTCCGGGCGTGACGCCGCCGGCGTTCCGCTGAAGGGACAGCATCACGCCTTCTACTTGCCCGAGGACATGGACAGCGATGGCTTCATCGACCACATCCTGGTGTGGGCGCGCGACGGATTCGACGAACGCTGCGAGCGCGCCCTGCATTCAGTCGAGAGGTTGTGGGCCAGTTCGGGCCACGAACTGTGGCTCGTGCTGGCGAACCTCGGCACCGCGGCGGACCTGGGCACGACGCGACAGAAGAAGATGCGCGGCGGCAGTCCGTCACTCGGACCAGCGCGGCTTTGGAGGAGTGCGACGCCGTTCGTGGCGGCCCGACACACCAAGCATCGCAAGGGCCGGTGGATCGATACGCCTGAGGAGCAGCTGCGGCGTGCCCTTGAATTGCTCGGCCTTCCTCCGCCTGAGGTCGGGCGACTGGGGGAAACGCGCGTCGCAGGAGCCGCGTTGCCCTGGTATCGATTCCGTCGCCGTCGCCTGACCGGCGGTGGATCGGTGGGCGACGGTCAGGGCCACGGCTTCGAATTGACGTTTCCCCAGCCGGTTTTCGGGCCGATCGCCGCCGGCTACGGCGCGCACTTCGGGCTGGGCCGGTTCGAGGCAATCGAGTAGCTGGAGGCTGAAGATTCGGCGATGCCCACGGGAGGCGATGATCAGACGGTGAGCGGTGCGCCGGAGTTGCTACCGGCGCGGATGCTGAACGAGTTCACGTACTGCCCTCGACTGTTCCACCTCGAATGGGCGCAGGCCGAATGGTCCGACAACGCCGACACCGTCGCAGGACGTCACGTACACCGACGGGTTGACCAAGAGGGAGGTGAGCTTCCTTCGCCTGAGGAACTCGGGTGCGTGTCGGCCGTCGCGCGGTCGGTCAGCCTGTCAGCTCCCTCGGAACGGCTGATCGCCAACATCGATCTGCTTGAGATGGAGGGCGGTGCTGTGCGCCCGGTGGACTACAAGCGCGGCAAGGCGCCCGACATCCCCGGCCGGGCCTGGGACCCTGACCGAGTCCAGGTCTGCGCGCAGGCGCTGATCCTGCGCGCGAACGGTTACCGCTGCGACGAGGCGATCGTGTGCTAAGCCGGATCCAAGACGCGCGTTCCGGTCGCCATCGATGACGCGCTCATCCAGGCTACGCGGCAAGCGGTCGTGGATGCCTTCGCCATCGCGGCTTCGACCACAGCTCCCGCTCCGCTCATCGACAGTCCCAAGTGTCCGCGCTGCTCCCTGGTCGGGATCTGTCTTCCTGACGAGAGTCGCCTGCTCACATCGACCGGCGAAGTGACGAACGACGAAGTGCGGCGGTTGTCTCCCGCGCGCGACGACGCCCTGCCCGTGTACGTGCAGTCCCAGGGAGCGACAATCGGCAAGGAGGAGGAGCAGAGCATCATCCGGTCTCGTGACGGAGTGTCGCGCTCGCGCCTGATCGACACGTCGCAGGTGTGCGTTTTCGGCAACATCCAGATAAGCGCTCAAGCGATCAACACGTTGTTGGGCGCGGCGGTGCCGATCTGCCATTTCAGCCATGGTGGGTGGTTCTACGGCATTACTCACGGCATCGGGAACCGCAACGTCGAGTTGCGGATCCAGCAATACCGAGCGTCGATCGATGACGCGGTCCGACTTGGGTTCGCGCGAGGCTTCGTAGCCGCGAAGATTCGCAACTGCCGGACGCTTCTGCGTCGCAACCACGAGTCGGCACCGGACGCAGTACTTGCTGAATTAGAGCGGCTCGCTGAAGAGGCCGAACGAGTCCTCGCTGTGGAGTCCCTGCTCGGCATCGAGGGGCTCGCCGCTCGCGCCTACTTTGGGTCCTTCTCCGGCATGATTCGCAAGGAACCACGCGAGGCGTACGGATTCGATTTCGACGGACGCAACCGGCGACCGCCGCGGGATCCCGTCAACTCGCTGCTGTCGCTGGCGTACAGCGTGCTCGCGAAGGATTGGACTGTGACACTCCTCGCAGTCGGATTGGATCCTTTCCTAGGGTTTCTCCATCGTCCTCGCTTCGGTCGAGCGGCGCTGGCTCTGGACATGATGGAGGAGTTCCGACCGCTGATCGGTGACTCGGTCGTGCTGCAACTGATCAACAACGGCGAGGTCGGCCCGGACAGCTTTGTGAAGCGTGGGGGAGCTGTCTCGATGACGGATGACGGGCGCAAGAAGTTCTTCCTGGCCTACGAGCGCCGCATGAACCACATGATCCGACACCCTGTGTTTGGCTACCGCATCAGCTATCGCCGCGTGCTCGAGGTTCAGGCGCGACTGCTGGCGCGCACGCTGACCGGAGAACTGGCGACATATCCAGGCTTCAGGACCCGCTGATCATGCGCAGTTGCTATCTGGTCAGCTACGACATCGCCGATCCGAAACGCCTCCGGCGCGTGTTCAAGACGATGCGCGGGTTCGGTGACGCGTTGCAACTGTCGGTCTTCCGGTGCATTCTGTCCGCTCAGGAGAAGACACTGATGATCGGGCGACTCGACGAGGTCATTCATCATGACGAGGATCAGGTCCTGATCGTGGACCTGGGTCCGGCGAAGGGCCGTGGCCGAAAGGTCTTCGAGTTTCTGGGGCGCAGGTTGCCTCCGCCCAACTCGGATCCCCTCGTGGTATGAAGGCCGGTTGGCAGTTTTGTCTGTCGGCCTGCGAGCGCTGCGGTGGTGCCCGAACACCAGGGGAGCGCTCGCAGACGCAAGTCCATTTGGGCGAAGAGGTTCTGATCCCCAGGGTCGAGCATGGTTGAGTCTGCTACACTCCTCGTGCCCAGCGCTCGCAGGCGCAGCGGCAACTGGGCCCGGCCCAAGCACTTGGGGCCGACGCCGTCTCCGCGGTCTTCGAACCGCGGCACCTTTGAAGCGAGTTGCCGCCCAGGTTGTCGCGCCGCTGGTAGAGGGTCTCCGCGGTCTTCGAACCGCGGCACCTTTGAAGCGTCGGCTGCGTCTACATGGTGAGCGGCGCATTCGTGGTCTCCGCGGTCTTCGAACCGCGGCACCTTTGAAGCCGGGCGTGCCACTTCGCTCGGAGCGACTGGCGCACACGTCTCCGCGGTCTTCGAACCGCGGCACCTTTGAAGCCCGCCGTTCAGGATGCGCAGCCGGCGCATGTACTCGGGGTCTCCGCGGTCTTCGAACCGCGGCACCTTTGAAGCGTGAACCACGGCGAGAGGTTGATGACGCCGTAGTAAGTCTCCGCGGTCTTCGAACCGCGGCACCTTTGAAGCTTCCAGCCCGCCCCGGTGCCTTCCCACACGCCCGACGTCTCCGCGGTCTTCGAACCGCGGCACCTTTGAAGCACCCTCCCGCCCCTCGCTCCCCGTCCCGTGCTTCACGTCTCCGCGGTCTTCGAACCGCGGCACCTTTGAAGCTACTCGCGCGACACGAAGCCGTTCGTGGACGCAATGAGTCTCCGCGGTCTTCGAACCGCGGCACCTTTGAAGCTTCGATCTGGCCGAGCGCATCGACAAGCGCGCCGCGGTCTCCGCGGTCTTCGAACCGCGGCACCTTTGAAGCACCCACGCGGCCATCGGGAGGGGTTCGGTCGCCGTGTCTCCGCGGTCTTCGAACCGCGGCACCTTTGAAGCTTTCCCTTCACGCGGTTGGTGTGACGCGAGACGACGCGTCTCCGCGGTCTTCGAACCGCGGCACCTTTGAAGCCCTTCAGGCGCACGGTGAAGTCGGCGATGTCGCTCGTCTCCGCGGTCTTCGAACCGCGGCACCTTTGAAGCTGGGAGGGCGGCAACGGCGTGCTGGCCTACCTGCGCGTCTCCGCGGTCTTCGAACCGCGGCACCTTTGAAGCGCCGTGTGTTTCGGCGGCAACGAGCTCGTTCCACGCGTCTCCGCGGTCTTCGAACCGCGGCACCTTTGAAGCCAGGTATTCCAGTCCCGTCTCGAACCGGGGTTCCTTGTCTACGCGGTCTTCGAACCGCGCCACCTTTGAAGCTAGACCTTCGATTCCCGCTTCGGCAGTGAGTCCGTGACGTCTCCGCGGTCTTCGAACCGCGGCACCTTTGAAGCCAGTAGACCTTGGTGTTCGGTCCTGGATTGGCGGGCAAGTCTCCGCGGTCTTCGGACCGCGGCACCTTTGAAGCCACGAGCGCGAGTGTTTCGCGTCGTCCACCACGCTCACGTCACCGCGGTCTTCGGACCCCGGCACCTTTGAAGCTCGACCCTGTACGCATCCAGCGTCTCCTGCGTTGCGTGTCACCGCGGTCTTCGGACCGCGGCACCTTTGAAGCGACAACGAGACCAAGCTCTTCTCGGGCCAGTACCACGTCACCGCGGTCTTCGGACCGCGGCACCTTTGAAGCACCGATGCGCTGATGAGCGTCGTGATGAAGTCGGTCGTCTCCGCGGTCTTCGGACCGCGGCACCTTTGAAGCATCGAGGCCGGGCGAATCGTCGGCGAGCTACGGTGCGCGCAAGGGATGATGCGGGGTTGTATGTCAGACTGTCGTCTGTATCGGTCCGACCTTTTGGGTCGAGCGTGCGCCGTGCTAGTTGAAGCTTGCTTCCGGGCACCAGCGGTACCCGAGTGCGTCTCGCAGCCCCTGCTCCGGCACGAGGATACTCCAGCCGTTCGCGCCGACGCCCTGGATCCAGAGGTAGAACTGCTCGTCACGCAGCTCGATGAACAGGTCGCGTCCAGAGGAACCCGGAATCTCTACCGCCGCTCCCGAAGTCGCAGCGGCCGTCAGGGGCTGGAGGGAGACGTTCGTGGACACCCCGGAGGAGCCGGTTGGCGTTTCGATGCGAACCAGGACTGTCGCACCCGACTTGCCGATCTTGAGCACGCGGGGTCTGTGTCGTTCACTCCATCCGAGGATCTGACGCATGGTTGTTTCCAATGTGAGTTGGTTGGTCCGGAACTGCGGCACTCCAGCGAGGCCGCACGGGGATCGGATTTCATGGACGCGCGCGGTACGAAGCCGCGAGCGGAATATTTTCAGGTCCTGCGCAGGTTGTCCTGACGTGTAGGTAGTGGAGCAGCGGTGACATCCGGAGGCCGCCGTGTCGGATGTCGGACTGTCGGAAGTGCTCAGGCATCAGTGCCCCGCGAGCTTCGAACGATCGCGACGATGGCGGCGCGCAGCGGCTCCGACAGCGTTGGCCACGCGCGCACTAGATGCGCCAGATCGGGCGACTCTCAGTCGAGAACGGTCAGTACAGCGGTCAGTGGATCAGTTCGGGTATCGACTGAATCGTCAGAACGCTGCGTGTTCACTACACTTGCGCGATCCGCATCCGACACCTTGCATCGGTCTTCGGAACCGACGGTTGCAGGTTCGAGTCCTGCCGGGTGCGCCACTCGTCGCGACCGGTGACGAGGTTGCAGAACTCGTGCAGAAGTGAATCACTCGGTGAACGACGGCTCGCCGCGCGAATTCGGGCCGAGCGGTCGGAGCGCACGAGAGTGCACTGCGCAGCCGCGAGCTCGAGCGGGACCTGCCCCAAAGGCCAGGAGCCAGCGTGCGGCCGGAGCCGATGTCCTCGCTCCCCGCGCCCGCGCGAGCGCAAACAATCGCTGCGCAACTCCGAGCGCGCGCTAGACTGGTGAACCGCTGTTCGACGACACCCGACCACCAGCATGAGGACCCGATGATGCGACGTTCCCTGCGCGACTGCCTCTGGATTCCTGCTTCCGCTCTCGCGCTGCTCGCAGCTCTGCCGAATACGAGCGCAGCCAGCGTGACCGTCAGTTTCAGTTCGATGGGGACGGTGACGACGCCGATGTTGAACTTCCCGGACGGCGCGATCACGGGGGACAACGGTGTCTCGGCGGCCGATGTGCACATGTTGAATCTCAACGGGCTCGGGGTCGTCGGGGGCAGCGCCAATACGACGGTGGACGGCGCCGAAGGGCTGCACTTTCAATTCACGTCGGTCGTCGTCGATGTCCGCTACTTCGTACAGCTCGGAAACAACCTGAACGGCAACGGGCTGGTCGGCGAGAGCACGATCGAGGCCTTTGTCGGCGCGACTTCGCTCGGGACGGTGCCGGTCAACTCGACGGGCTGGAAGGCCGTGTCGACGCTCTTCGGCGGCGTCGGGATCACGCGCTTCACTGTGCGCGCGAACGTCGACGGTGTCCGCATCGGCGCGCTCGAATACACCGTCAACGGGACGATCTCGACTCCGTTTTGCCTGGGCGACGGTACGGGCGCCGCCTGCCCGTGCGGGAACACGGGCGCGCTCGGGCGCGGTTGCGCGAGCTCGGCGTTCGTCGGCGGAGCGTTGCTCACCGCGAGCGGCACGGCGGGCGCGTCGGCCGGCACGGATTCGCTCGTCTTGACCGCGAGCGACATCCCCGGACCGGGGCTCTTCTTCCAAGCGAGCGGACTCGCAGCTCTGCCGGCCGCACTCGGCGACGGTCTGTTGTGTGCGACGGCGGGGATCCAGCGCCTGGGCGTCGTGTTTCCTTCCGGCAACGTCGCGTCGTACCCGGGCGGTCTCACGCCTGCGCCGATCCACATCGCGGGTGCGACGGCTTCCGGCGACACGCGCTACTACCAGTGCTGGTACCGGTCGGTGCCCGGCCTGTGTTCGGTCAACAACTTCGACTTGACGCAGGGAGTGGGGCTCGTCTGGGGCCCCTGACGCGCGCGGGCCCTACTTCGGCCTCAGCGCGGCGCGCAACTCCGAGAGCCGCTCTGCGAACGTAGGCCGGAAAGGCTCCGGACCTTCGGAGCTCAGGAGTTGCAGCGTATGCGAGAACGCGACCCCGTCGTGCTCGCTCGAAGCGGGATCGCGGATGGAATGCCTCGCGACCTGCGCGAGACCCGCCGCGATGCGCTCGATCAACTCGGTGCGTTCGGGATCCGAGCGGCGCGCAGCGATGCGGCGCACGATCGCGAGCATCTCTTCGGGCTCGTCGCCCATCCGCAAGACGATCATGCGCACGTGCCAGATGCGCGAGACCGCGGGAGCGTCCGCATGCGATTCGAAGCGATCCGGTCGCAATTGAAGCAGCGTGGCCCCGAGGTGGATCGCGAGCACACAGCACACGCCTGCGAGAGCCGCGCGGCGTGCGAAGGGGGCACGCAGCTCGTGGATCCAAATGCCCGTGAGGATGGCGAGGAACGGCCAGAGCGGCATCAGGTAGCGGTAGCCCTGGACCCACAAGTCGTGGTCCGTCTTGAAGTCGCTGAGGATCAACGCGCTGGTCCAGACACCGACGAAAAGCAGGGCGATCAACCGCAGCGAGACACGGAATCCTGCGCGCTTGCCGCACAGAGCGCGCACGAAGGCGACGAGTCCGGCGCGTTCCTGCCACGCTGAAGCGAGCACGACGGCGACGAGCGTCCAGAAGATCAGGTGCGCGAGCACGCTTCCGACCTGTTCGTCGGCGCCGTGCAGCCACAGCGCATGGGCGCCGTCGTAGGTGAAGAAGCGCGCGAAACTGTGGACCTGCAATCCGCCGCCCGCCACGTGATCGAACATGCTGCGCCGGTAGATGCGGAAGGCGCTGTCGGGATGCCGGATCATGTACGTGATCCAAGGCGACAGACCGACGAGGAATCCGAGGACGAACGGCGCGAGCGACGGGCGCCATGCGCGCCAACCTCGCGCGGCGAACTCGAGTGCGATCAACACCGTGAGGATGACGGTCTGCCCGTACCCAAACCACAGCGCGAACCCCGACAGCAGTCCCAGAACCAGCGTGGGCCCAAACCCAGCGCCCGCGCCTTCGCGTCGACGCAGGAACAGGAACACCAGCACGAGCGTCACCAGATTCCCTTCCATGTGCGTGCCGTACACGGTGCAGTTCAGGAACTGGTAGCCGGGCGGAGCGAACGCCAGCGCAAGCGCCGAGATCCAGGCTGCGCGCCGACTGTAGCGTCGATCGACGAGGGCGAACGTCAAACAGATGAGCGGCAGACTGAAGCACAGGCTCGTCATGCGCAGGACCGGAAACACCGGACCGAACACCGCGAACAAGGGCAGCGCCAGGACGGAGACGACGAGCGAGCCGCCGCTGAAGTGATTCGTCTGGTACTCGACGAACGGCAGCAGGGTGCCGCGCAAGAGGTCGAAGGTCGCATTCCCGCGCAACACTTCCTCGAACGGAAGGCCGCGGTTCTCGAGCATCTGGTCGCTCGGCATCCAGATCACGAGCGTGCGCACGAGTGCCGCGCACACGAGCAACGCGACGAACAGCAGGCGATCACGAGTGCGCAGAGGTCGGCGCGCGGGGGGATACCCCGCCGAGGGAGCGGACGGAACGGCGCCGCCGTCCGCAGAGGATCTGGATTCTGTACCGCCCGACTGCATGCACACAGATTGCCGTCGAGTCGGTGCTCCCTGTCGAGAGAAAAGCGACTCGCCTGCGACCGGCGCGAGCGAGGACCCGGCAGTGGCCCACGAGCCGGGGGGGGGCAGAGGTGCTCGAGCGTGTGCGCCCGGGACTGCAAGACTTTCCGTCCTGTCGTGCTCGGTGCGCAAGAAGTTCCGTGTGCGTGCAGCTTTTCCGAGTGACTCCGCGCGCAGCAGCACTTTGTCGCCGCGCAAATTGGCTCGACCGTGTGCAGCGAGGGAGACTCGAGCATGTCCGCCACCACGTGGTACGGGCTCTCTCTCTGTACGCGTTCGGCCTCGCAGAACTCCGCTCTGCAGCACCGCTCACGCCCGACTGGACTCCGGATCGAGTCCGCTGCTCGAGCCTCCACATGATCAACCGCAAACTGACTCTTCCCGCGTTGGCCGCGCTCTTGTGCTGCGCCACCGCATCCGCTTCGAATTTCTCCGTCTCGGGAGTTGCCGGCAACATTCCCGCCGGGGCTCCGGGTGCAACCGGCGGCGGCGGAACCTGGGCCACGGTCCTGCCTACGGGTCCCGGCACGTCGACGGTCGTCCTCGCGAACCCCGTCACGAGCATCACGTCGATCGAGATCGCGGGCTTGACGCACACGTGGATCGGCGACGTCCACGTCGTGTTGCGCGATCCCACTGGTGTTGGACACAACATCTTCGTGCGCCCCGCGTACTTGAACACGAGCACGTTCGGCAACTCAGGCGACTTCCAGGGCGGCACGTACACCTTCGTCGCTCCCGGCACACCCGGCGCCCTCATGTTGCCGACGAGTTCGGCGACCGTCGTCAATCCCGCACCCGGCATCTACGAGCAGGCCTTCGGCACGCTCACGGCCACGTGGGTCAGCGGCAACCTCGGCATCGACAACGCGTCGCTCGACACCATCACCGGCCCCGCCGGTACGTGGACGCTCGAGTTCTACGACTGGGCCGGCGGCGACTACGGCTCCTTCAGCGGTTGGACGATGAACGGCGTCGACAACGCCAGCACCGGCACGCCCTTCTGTCTGGGTGACGGCACGGCGGCGGCCTGCCCGTGCGGCAACAACGGAGCGAGCGGTCGTGGTTGCGCCAGTTCGGCGTTCCCTGCGGGCGCGATCCTCTCGGCGACCGGCAATGCCGGCGCTTCCATTCCGACCGACACGTTGGTCTTGACGGCCACCGACATCCCCGGCCCGGGTCTCTTCTTCCAGGCCAACGGCCTGGCCGCGGTGCCGATCAACTTCGGCGACGGTCAGTTGTGCGCGTCGGCCGGCATCCTGCGGCTCGGCGTCGTCTTCCCGACCGCGGGCGTCGCCTCCTACCCGGGCGGTCTGACGCCGGCTCCGATTCACGTCGGTGGCCTCGCGACGAACGGCGCGACGAAGCACTACCAGTGCTGGTATCGCTCGGTGCCCGGCCTGTGCTCGGCCAACAACTACGACCTGACCCAGGGTTTGACGCTGGTCTGGGGACCGTGATTGCGACAAGTAAGCCTGTGCGCGGGGGATCGTCATGACGTGACGTGAAACCGCGTACGAGACCCGACGGGATCCAAAGCCCGTTCGGCAAGGACTGGCCATCCACCGAAAGCGAGTCTTGCGAGGCGTGCGGGC
>JAEUIA010000005.1 GCA_016795245.1 Planctomycetota bacterium
GCCCGCACGCCTCGCAAGACTCGCTTTCGGTGGATGGCCAGTCCTTGCCGAACGGGCTTTGGATCCCGTCGGGTCTCGTACGCGGTTTCACGTCACGTCATGACGATCCCCCGCGCACAGGCTTACTTGTCGCAATCACGGCACCCACGTCAGCGTCAGTCCCTGGGTGAGGTTGTAGTTGTCGGCCGAGCACAGACCCGGCACGGAGCGGTACCAGCACTGGTAGTGCTTCGTCTGACCGGCGGCGGCTCCACCTGCGATGTGGATCTCGTTCGGGGTCAATCCGCCGGGATACGAGGCCACGCCCGCGGCCGGGAACACGACGCCGAGGCGCACGATGCCGATGGCGGCGCAAAGGTGCCCGTCACCGAAGTTGATCGGTGCGCCCGCGAGCCCGTTCGATTGGAAGAACAGGCCCGGCCCGGGGATGTCGGTCGCGGTCAGGATGAGTGTATCCGTGCCGCTCGTCTCGTCGCTCGCGATGCCCGTGCTCGAGAGGATCGCTCCGCCCGCGAAGGCCGAGCTACCGCAACCGTGACCGGCAGCACCCGTGTTGGCGCAGGGACAGGCCGAGCCCGTGCCGTCGCCCAGGCAGAAGGAAGTCGTCGGCGTGTTCGGGCAGGTCGAGGTCCAGGTCCACGACAGGATCTCGCGGAACTCGCGCACCGATCCCGAACTGGCGGTGAAGCCGACGTAGGCTGAACTGCCGTTGATCAGGTTCAAGCCGCCGACCGGGTTGCCGCTGTTGAGCCACGTTCCGCCGGTCGCGAAGCTGTAGGGCGTCGTGAGTTTCAGCACGCCTTCCCAGTACACATCCAGCGTCCCGGGCGAACCCGGCGTGTAGACGATGCGCACGGTGCGCACGGTGTTCGACAAGTTCAGATCTCCTCCGATCGCTGCGCTCAACGTGCGGCCGATGGAGAAGTCCTCGTGCGTGCCGTTGTCGCCGCTGCCGCCGGTGTGGATGCTGATGTGATTGCCGTCGGGATCGCCCCAGGTCGTGGCCGAGGTGTTGGCGAAGGTGTCGAACTCCACCGCGACCGAGTTGTCGACCGTCTCGCCCGGGAGTGAGGTCAGGAAATTTCCGTACCCCATCGCCGCGGCGTGGCGACCCAGGGCGGTGTTGCCGGTGCCGTCGGGGGCTCCGATGATGATCGGCGAACCGGCGACGAGATCGTTTTGGATCACGAACGCGAACCCGTCGGCCCCACCAGCCGTCGTGGGCAGGCGCGTCTGGTAGGTGAAAGTCGTGTCGAATCCGCCGCTGACGCAGACCGGCTGCGAGTACCACGCCGCGCCGCGGTTGTCCGTACTGTTGGTGGGAATCACGTTGTCCATCAATTCGCACACGACTCCGGTCTGCCTCGATTTGCCGACGAAGTTGATGCCGGCGACGCTGGAGAAATCCGTGTAGGTGAAGCTCTGTGCGGATGCGACGGAGATCGGGACGAACAGAGCGAGCGGGATGTAGAGCGACAGTTTCACGAAGGACTCCTTGGGCTTGGAGGAAATGGGACTCAGGCCCTCTCAACCCTATCTCAGGCGTCGCCTTCCGCTATTGCACCTTCGGGCAAGCCCCGAGCGCGCGCCCCGGGGCCCCGACCCGGCCGCGGGCAAAGGCTCGAGTCGCGAAGCGGTCGCTGGCCGAGACCGTTGTCGGTCTGGGGCTTCAGGGCAAGGCGAGCACGTGGTCGACGAGGCGCGCCACGGCGGCTTCGTCCTTTGTCAGGATCGGCGGCATCGGCGTCATGTAGCCGCGGCCCTGTTCCTTCAGCCTGGGATTCTTGGCGGCGTACCCCGTTGGGTCGCGCAGGTACTCCGTCAGCGACTCGCGCGTCCAGTTCACCGCCTTGCCCTGCAGGCTCGGTCCCAGGCCCTGGATACCCGTGCCGCCGGCCGCGTGACAGTTCGCGCAGCCCCAGTTCACGAACAGGTCCTTGCCCGCGACGGGCTCATTCGAACCCGGACACGAAGCCAGGAGCAGACAGCCGACCAGCGCCAACGCAGTTGAGACGGCGACGAGCGAGCGGGACAGAATCATGCGCGACTTATATCACGCGGGCGGTGCCGGCCGTCCATTGGCGATCTCGAGCCAGGGGGATGAAACCCGGCGCCGCTCGGGCTGCACGGAGCAGTCGCGGATCGAGAACCCAGGAATTCGCGGTCGCGACCTGCGCTTCCAAGCAACGCAGAACGCACGCAGATCCGTCGCGTCCGACGCCACCGACCTTTCGTTCAGACAGCGAACCCAAACCATCGGCACTTCAAGACCGACACCAACCCCGCCCCCTCGACACTGCGCGAGCGAACCGAACCCCGCCCCACAAGACTTCAAGTCCGACAGCGAATTCCACCCCACACCGCTTCCAGATCGACATCGAACTCAACCCCTCAACGCTTCAAGTCCGACGCCGAACCCAACCCCACAGTGCTTCCAGTCCGACATCGAACTTAACCCCTCAACGTTTCCAGTCCGACATCGAACACACCCAACCAGACCCCACCCCATTGTTGACCTCCTGGTTCGCGATTTGCGCAGTGGCGTTGGTCCGAGTTTGACCGTACCGAGCCAGGCTCGTGTGGTGCATCTTCGCCGGCGTAGAGCCGCGCGCCGGCGCGCGGCTCTGCAGCGGCGAAGATGCACC
>JAEUIA010000007.1 GCA_016795245.1 Planctomycetota bacterium
ACCCCGAACGATTCGTGCGCAGCCCACCCAAACCGCCCGAATTGCCCACCGCCGTGTGGATCAACCCACCGCTAGCGATGAGCAGCGCCAGCACTCACTGATCTCATGTCCAGGCTGTCTCAAAATCGTTGACACACTCCGGTCGGCGGATCGTGCGCGTGCGCAACAAGCTCGTGCACGGTACGCCTTGGCAACTGGAAGCCGCGCGCGAACGCTGCTTCACATCCAAGAAGATCAACACGGCCTATGTCGAGCGGTTGAACTTGTTCATCCGCAGCTCGATCCGCTATCTCCATCGCCGAACGTCGTGCTTGACGCAGCGTGTCGAGAAGTTGGCGGACTCGATCGACATGCTGCAGTGCTACTACAACTTCGTCCGACCGCACCAGTCCCTGCGGTTCGGCAAGGAGAAGCGCACGCCCGCGATGGAAGCCGGCCTCACGTCGCGCGTTCTCCGGCTACGGGACATCTTCCTGGCGTTCGCCCCGAACGCGAGGGTAGGCTGGCTCAAGGATGAGACCACTCGCCGCGATTGGGGGAGTACCCGGGTATGGCTCGGCAACAACAGTTAACGGGAGGGGCACCAGCTCCGCCTCCCCGAACCGCCCGTTCCACAACGAAACCGCCCGGCCGCGCTGAGCTATCCACCGTCGCCCGTGGCACGACGAGCATTGGGCTGGTTCTCTCCCGGCCAGCGCCTCGTCGTCCGCACTCTCGCCCCGGCCGCGCGCGTGGTAGCGTGGGCGTCATCACCAATGGCGAATCAAGGGATGCGACGGTGGCTTGCGGTGGGCCTTGTTCTCTGCCTCGCGCTCCCCTTTGTTTGGTTCGTCGCCTTGTGCCCGCTTGTGAAAGCACTCCGGGGTGAGGTACTCAACTTCGACCGTGACGAGTGGTTGGCACGCGAGCCCGCTCGGTTCACGGTCTGCATGTGTGACCGCCGATCCATGGCCGTGGACCTCGTGGATCACCAGATGCTGATCGGACTGCCTCGGCTACAGATCCTGGAACTGCTTGGTGTCGGGCTTCCAGGATTTCCCGACGGGGCGGACGACGGAACTCGCGAGTACTTCTTGTCCTACGCACTGGACTCCGATGAGTGGCTGTACGTCCAGTTTGATGCCGACGACCGAGTGTGCGCGGCTCGCCTCAGTGGTCGGTCGTGAGCTACATCTCCCTCACCCGTACTCTCAACACAGGCTCCTCGTCGGGGAGCTTGCGGACGATGAGGTGGTGGGCGATGACGGCCCAGGCGTAGTCGCGGTCACGAGTTGCCAAGAATCCGGCGGTCGCGCGGTCAGTCCTGCTTTGACACGGTCAACTCACCGTGTGCATCAGATGTGATCGTTCCACGCCGTGCGAACGATTTGGTGTCCGCGATCGTGACCGATCTCTTGCTGCGCGACAGGAGTGCCACGCATTGCGCGTCTCCGGTCCATTCGATCACATCCCACGACTCGGTCGCGAGAACACCATCCATTCGCCTGATTCCTGTTTCGGCTTCGTAGACACGCCCTTGGTTTCCACCATTGCGGGCGCAACTCGCGAAGGTCCCGCTGGGGTCGAAGGAGCAGATCAGCCATTTCTCATCTCCACATGCGAATTCATCCGCCCACGCGAGGGAGCCGTCGAAGGCGCGACACTCGATCGAAAACTGAGTACCACCGGCGAGCAAGAGGCGGTTGCGCGACCATGAAGCCCCGAAGAGTCCGTCGTTGTCGGGAATGAACAAGGTCTGCGTGCTTGAGAACTCGACATCCAAGGTCATGTCCGGCAAGCGCCACAGCCGAGCCTTCGGCCCAAATGTAGTGAGAAGCCGTGTTCCATCCGGCGAAATGTCTACGCAATCGACCCTGGACGTGAGCGCGGGCATCGACTTGATCAACGTTCCGTCCGCATTCCATACGCGCACGACGCCCTTCGAGTCGCCGGATATCAGCTTGTCGTTGCCCCACCAGCATGCGGTCGCAAGACGATGCTCTGTGGGGGGCGACAACTTGGTCGAGAGTTCCCGCGCGTAGTCCCAAAGGATCATCCCGCCGTCAGCCTGGTGCAGAAGTAGTCGGGCACCGTCGGGAGAGAACTGCGCACTCTCATTGATGCGGCTGCCTTCGACTTTCGTTGAGATCGTGCTTCCCGATCCGTCCGTCTTCGCGACAGTCCATATGACCTTGTCGAACCCCGGCGAGTAGGCACCCGTCGCGATGGTCTTTCCATCGGGTGCGAAGCAGATGATGCAAGGTGCCGCGCTTGCGCATCGAATTCGCTGTCCAACGGACAGTTTGGCGGCATCGACCATCCACACTGAACCGTCCGCCAATGCAACCGCAAGCGTTGCATCCACAGGCGAAGTAGCGATCGTCATCAAGTACACGGGCTGGGTCGCCTCCTTGGGATGCGGCAGCGACTCGATCGGCTTGGGCTGGTCAACCGCCGCTTGCGCCAGCGCGATCAGGAGCAGGGGGAGCATGGCGGTAGAACCTAGCGAAGGGGGAGAGGTTTCGGGCAACTACTTCTCGCGCACAGGAATCCTCAACACAAGCTGCTCGTCCGGGATCTTGCGCACGACGAGGTGGTGATCGACGACGGCCCAGGCGTAGTCGCCGTCGTGCTGCCACCATGTCAGCCCGAGCGGCGGAGCCCGCATGGTAGGTAGCGATCGCGAGAAGAGTTCCGAGACAGCGGACTTCGGCACAGGCTGGCGATCGTCGAACGTGGTGCTCAGGCATCCTCCAGCGGAAACGATGCGCGTGCCGTCGGATGAGAACCATGTCGCCATCGGTCGGGATGACTCGCCAACGCTGCCATGAAGCAGCAATTCGTCGGAGCGAACGTCCCACACACGAATCTCGATGTATGGGAACGACGAAGTAACCAGTCGTGATCCGTCTGCGCTGAACGCCACGGATCCGATCCCGAGAGTGCTGAACACCTCTTCCGTGCAGGACGAGAAGCTTCCCAAGAATCGGTGCTGCGTCCGACTCCAAAGATGCGCGGCGCAGTCACCTCCGCCGATTGCAAGAATGGACCCGCTTGGATCGAAGGCGAGGGAGTGGATGCCGCGAAACCCCATCCAATCTGAGCCGTTGTCGATCCGCTTCTCGTTGCGAATGCGCGCCTCGCCACCAAGTCTCTCTCCCGTGAGTGGGTCCCACATTTGGACGACACCTGCCTCCGTGCCCAATGCGAGGCATGACTCGTCAGCACTGAGCGCCCATGCAGTCGTGATAGGCCCATCAGCGTTCCCGATTCGCGCTATCTGCTCGCCGCTGTCACATCGAAAAATGTCCGTCTGCGAGCCTCCGAGCGCAGCGACGATCACGGTTCCACCCGCAGCGAAGTGGATATCGCGCTTTCCTCGCGCGACAGGGTTCTTGCTGGTCGAGGGCAACGTCTTCGTCACCGAACCGCTCGCCGCGTCCACTATCTCGATGTCCGCGTTGCGGTGAAGAAGCCCGAGCTTCGCACTGTCCCTCGTCCACGCCACGTATTCGACTACGGACTTGGTCGGCGCTACGCGGAACGCGACGGTCTTCGTCGCGATGTCGATCACCCACACGCCCTCGTCCTGGGTGGAGACGGCGATGCGCTTGTGATCGGGGGACACGGCCTGCGCGTCCTGCGCCAGCGGCGGCAGCGACTCGATCGGCTTCGGCGTTTCAGCGGGCACTTGCACCAGCGCGATCAGGAGCAGGGGGAGCATGGCGGTAGAACCTAGCGAAGGGGGAGGGGTTTCGGGCGCATCGACATCAGGGCATTGCCTTCTCCGCATCCGCACCCAGAACGTATACTCCGCTCCCCGTGGGAGCCCTTCGCGTGTGAACGGAGACCTTCGACTGTTCCGGCGGCGCTGGTGGGGGTCGTGGACCGTCGGCGCAGCGGTGTTGCTGGCCATCGGGGTGATTTGGCTGTTGCCCACTTCGACGCCCGCAACACCGAGCTACATGCGCCTCGGCATCGGTACGGCGGTGACTTTGCTCCCGCTCTTGCTCCTGTGCTACGCGCCGTGGACATTTTTCAATATTGGACGCCTGCTTGGACTCATCACTGTTGTCGGCACAATCGCGTATCTAGTAGACGAGGTTCGCCGAGGCCGCTACACGACGGATCCTGGCCAGAACCAGTCGGTGATCAACGCCGCACAGTCCTTGCTCTTCTTCGGGCTGCCCGGTCTATGGGTTGCACTCCTGCGCCGTCCGGCAGTCTGCCCATACGATCCCTCGGGACGACCTCGACCATTCGAGATCGAACGCACGTTTCGGCTGCGCCTGATGAACTCCGAACTCTCGGAGGTTGCGGGTGCAGCGCAGCGCAAGGTGAAGTTCGACTATCGCGGCCCATCGAAGCTAGAAGTCCTTGACGCGGGAGAGCCACCTTTGCTGCGCGTAACGCTGCCGATGGACAGAACTGGTGCAGCCGTATGGGCTGACTGGCAGCGACGCATGTCTGAGGTGGGACTAACTTGTGATGTGACGGAGGAGCGGCCTGGTCGCCGATCGTTCAAGGACTCCGTCGTGCAGGGCGTGCAGGGACGATTCACGCCCGGTCGCCGAGCGCCGAAACTACCCGCCGACGCAGATCAGGCCGATGCCAGCTGAAGCGCGCCCCCGCAATCGCGACCGCGTGGCTCTCACCCTGCGTCGCCGAGAGCAAGAGAGCCAATCCGCGCCGCGCAGGGGAATCGGGCGCTGGTGCTTTGCGACCCGCTCCCGATCCGAGAGCCAGCACCCCCAACCAAGCGCGCCGAATCGCGGTTCCAGCGCCGCCCCTGTTAACCGCAGCCACCGCCGGGCGCGCGTTTCGAGAGGATGGCTCCCCGAGTAGGGCTCGAACCTACAACCCTGCGGTTAACAGCCGCATGCTCTACCATTGAGCTATCGGGGATCGAATGGGCGCGTAAGGGTACCCATGCACGGGGGCAAGTCAAGCGCGACCGAACTCCCGTGTCGGCAGGCGCGGGCGTGCGAGTTGAGGGCGGAAAGGGATTCGCATTCCGGCGCGCACTCCGCACGGCGCGTCAGAGCGCGGGATGGAGCTCGCGCAGCGCGGCCGGAGTCGCGATCACGGGGGCTTGCGGCAGGCGCTGCATGTCGAATTCGGGCGCGAAATCGCGCGCGGAAGCGGGCTCGGCGAACGGAATTCCGGACCGGCGGGCGACCCACGCGACCAGGCTTTCCGGCGCCACGCCGAGCGCGCGCAGCCGTGCGAGCGCGATGTCGTCGCTGCGCTTCGCAAAGCGCCGGCCGGCCGCATCGACGACCAGCGGGATGTGCCACCAGCGCGGACGCGCGTAGCCCAACGCGCGCTGCAGCAGCACCTGGCGCGCCGTGCTGTCCACGAGATCGGCGCCGCGCACGATCTCGCTCACACCTTGACGCGCGTCGTCGACCACCACCGCCAATTGATACGCAGGAAACCCTGCGCGCCGCAGGATCGGAAAGTCGCCGACCGTGGCATCCACATCGAAGGCCTGCGCGCCCAGCACACCATCCTCGAACTCCACCACTCCCGCCTGCACCACGAACCTCAGCGCAGCCTTGCGACCGCTCTCGTGCTCCGCCGCCTCCACGGAATCAAACCGCCCGCGACACGTCCCCGGATAGCGCTCGCCCGCCTCGCCCGCGTGCGGCGCACTCTGCGCGGCCTCGATCTCGCGCCGCGTGCACACACACGGATAGGCCAGTCCGCGCGCGACCAGTTCATCCGCAGCCGCTTGGATCCTGCTCAACCCCGCACTCTGGATCCACGGACTTCCATCCCAATCGAGCCCCAGCCACTCCAGATCGCGCAAGGTCTCATCCAGCATCCCGGGCTTCACGCGCTCGACGTCCAGGTCCTCGATCCGCAACACCACCCGACCGCCGCGCGCGCGCGCGTGCCACCACGCCACCAGGAAACTGCGCGCGTGACCCAAATGCAGGTGACCCGTCGGACTGGGCGCGAGCCGACCGACGATCTGCACCGCAGCACTCGCACTCATCTGCGCACCGCGCTCAACGCGCCGGCGTCACGACCTTCAAGTCCTGTTGCGCGCCGATCGTCGACTCCGGAACCGCGGGCAGACCGAGCAGCGACAGCGCCAGATTCGCGGCGTCGCCGTTGCGGATCGGCGGCAAGCCCGCCGCGTTGCGCGCGGGTTGCCACAAGCCCGGATCGGCGCGCGTCGCGGTGTTCAGCGCGTACAGATCGCGCGCCTCCTGGCCGGCGCCGGTCCACACCACGAACGGAATGATGTAGTCGATCCACATGTGCGTCTGCGTGTGGCTCTTCAGCGGCGCACCGCCGCCATGGTCGGCCGTCAGTACGATCGCGGTCTCGGACTTCAGCGCCGCGTTGCTCTCGATCGCATCGAGCAACCGCACGAGTTCGGCGTCGACCTTGCGCACCGCCTTCATGTAGCGCGAATCGGGCGTCACGTCCCAGCCGTACGCGTGCCCGGTCAAGTCCGGCACCGCGAAGTGCACGAAGTACAAGCGCCGCTGGGACGACTCGCGCGCCAGCGCCGCGAGCAGCACCTCGACCATGTCGCTCGTGTCCTTTTCGTACACGTAGCGATCGAGCTTGTCGCGGCCCTCATCCGTCCCGGTCGTATCCGGCGCGCCGTTCACCTCGTTCCACGACACGTCGTAGATCGAGAATTTGGTCTTGCCCGCGAACAGCATCGTCTCGAACCCGCGGTCGTGCGCCACGTCGAACATCCCGGCGACGTAGCGGCCTTTCGACACATGAATCGTCTCGTCGGTGTCGTGGTCTTCGTTCTTGCGCCAGCCGTGACCCGCTTCGCCTTCCACGAAACGTCCCGTGATCATCGCGGTGTGGTTCGGCAGCGTGATCGTCCACTCCGGATCGGTGCGCGCGTTCAACGTCGCGGCCCCGCGGCGCAAGCGCGCGAACCCCGGCAATTCCTCCGCCGGCAGCGCGATCAACGCGTCCGAGCGCAGGCCGTCGACGCTGATCACCAGCGCGTTTGGAAACGTGCGGCGCGGCGGTGTTTCGCTCTCCGGCGCGGGACCGAGGAGCGGCAGTGTGCACACGAGCAGGCAGAGGGCGGCGTTCATGAAGGTTTCTTGGGAGACGGAGATACCACAACACGCGCTGCGCGCCCATCCGCCGCCTCCCTGGGGCCGCAGCGCCAACATGCGCCTCTCCGGCCTTTACACCAGCGCGAGTTCAGGGCACAAGAGGCCCTCGCGGTGCGAGCGCCCGACGCAAGAATCGATGGTAGGAGACCGCACCAGCAGCACGCAGAGGATCAGCGCACCGCACCACGCGCTGCTCGTCCTGGCGGTCGTCGTGTGCCGCATCCTGGTCGCGCGCGCGTGCCCGACCTACGACGACGCGTTCATCACCTACCGCTACGCGCGCAACCTGGCCGAAGGCGCGGGGCTCGTCTTCAATCCGGGTGCGGCGTGGGAGCCGATCTTGGGCACCACCACGCCGCTCTACGCGCTGATCCTGGCCGTGTTCGGCAAGCTCGGACTCGACCTGGTGCAGGTCTCGCTGGCCTTGAATATCGCGCTCGACGCCGTCACGGCGCTGCTGATCCCGCGCCTCTTCAAGCGCGCGCGCACGCCCTCGGTCGTCGCGTTGTTCGGCTTCGCGGCCTTCGCGCCGCTCGTGCGCATCTCGGTCGGCGGCATGGAGTCGCCGCTCTTTTGCCTGACGGGATTGCTCGCCGTCCTTGCAGCCGCGGAGGACAAACCGACGCGCGCCGGCATCTGGAGCGGCTTGACCTGCCTCGTGCGACCCGAAGGCGTCTTGCTGTGCGTGATCCTGCTTTTCTCGCGCTGGCCCGAGCGCAGGCAGTTCACGCGGCTCCTCGTGCCGATCGCGGTCATCGGCGTGATCTCGGTCACGCTCTTGAGCCTCGTCTACGGCACGCCGATCCCGCAGTCGGTCACCGCCAAGTCCGCGATGCACACCGTCGATCCCGCGGGCGAGAATTGGGTGCGCCTGAAGCAGATCCTCGCGCAGTCGTACCTGCCGCACCTGGTGCTCATCCCGCTCCTGCCGCTCGTCGCGTACGGCGCGTGGCGTGCGCTCCTCCGCGCCGGTGCGCTGCGGCTCTTTTCGTTGTGGGCGCTCGCCATCAGCGCGAGCTACCTGATCGCGCGGCCGCACACCTGGGGCTGGTACTACTTCGTGCCGCTCACGGCGTGGGTCCTGTGGCTCGCGCTCGGCTCCGCGCGCCTCGCGCGCGCGTTCCTGTCGCAGTTCGGCCCGGCTCTGGTGCACCTCGCTCGCTCCGCCGGTCCGCCGGCTGCGGCCGTCCTGGCGATGGCGGCCGCCGCGTTCATCGGCGTGCGCTACGCGAGCACGGTCGGCCGCGACGTGTACACGCCGCTCGCCGCGTGGGCGCGCGAGACCAGCGCCGTCGAACCGAACGCGCGCGTGCTCGCGAACGACATCGGCGTCGTCGGCTGGTACTGGCGCGGCACCGTGCTCGACAGCGAGGGATTGGTCTGGCCCGCGGCGCTCAAGCACGGCTCGGTCAACGCGATCCTCGAAGCGGAGCGACCGGAGTATTTCGTGCTGCTCGTCGAACGCGGGCGCTTGACGCATTTCAAGAAGCGCGCCGATCTGATCGGTGCCTACCTCCCGTTCCTGCGCTTCAACACCGACGGCGACCAGCAACTCGCTCCCTCACCCGACGACTTGACCGACGAGTGGAACCCCGACTACATCGTGTACAAGCGCCGCGTGCAGTGAACGCGCGGCGTGCGCTCACCAGATCGCGATCTCGCGCCGCTTGTTCCACAAGAGCCAGACGAAGAACGGCCCGCCCAAGAGCGACATCACGACGCCCGGTTGCAGCGGCACACCCGGGAGCAGCGCGTGGCTCGCGAAATCGGCGGCGGCGAGGAACACGGCGCCCGCGAGCGGCGACAACCACAGAAGTGTCTTGTGCGAACGCCCGGTCGCGAAGCGCATGATGTGCGGCACGATCAAACCCACGAACGCGATCTGACCGGCGACCGCCACCGCGGCGCCCGCGGCGAGCGCGACCGCGCCCAGCGTGAGCAGCTTGACGCGCGCCGTGTCGACGCCGAGCGCTTCCGCGTCCTCGAGCCCGGGCTGCATCAGGTCCAATTCCCAGGCCACGAACGGCACGACGGCGACGGCGCACAAGGTGCCGATCCAGGCGACTCCCGCGTGCCAGGCCTGCCGGTCCTCGAGTGTCCCGAAGGTCCACAACAGGATGCTGCGCGAGACATCCCAATCGCCGACGAGCAGCATCTGCACGAGTTGCTGCACGCCGCCGAAGAAGGTGTTGATCGCGATCCCGACCAACAAGAGCGCGGGGATCGAGAGCCGCCCGTGCGCGGACGCGAGCCGGTACACGACGAGCGCGGTGACGAGTGCGCCTAGGAACGCGCACACCGGGATCAAGAGCAATCCCGACACGCGCGCATCGGCTGCGATCGCGAGCTTGGGCCCGTAGCCGCCGACGAAGAGCAGGGCCGCGATCGCGCCCAGGCTCGCGCCGCCGGAGATCCCGAGCACGGAAGGGGAGGCGAGTCCGTTGCGGAACACGCCTTGCACGAGTGCGCCCGCGAGCCCCAGCGCGGCACCGACGCCGGCGGCGGTCAGCGCGCGCCACAAGCGCAACTCGACGATCACCTGCAGGCCGCCCTCGAGCGGAGTTGCCAGGTGCATGGCCGCCAGCGCACCGCGCCAGGCCGTCGCGAGATCGGGGACGGCGATCGTCGTTCCGAAGCGCAAGCTCGCGCCCAAGGTCGCGACGAGAACGGCGGTCAACACCACCGCCCACACACTCGCCCGCGCGCGTTGGCTATTGCTCACGCCCGCTCTGATAGCCGCCCGAGCACGGCCGGCGCAAGCACAGCGGCTGAATTGCAGCACCGGATGGCGTAGCCTGCCGCGTCATGGCGCCCATTCGTCTCACGCGTGCCCAGGCGCGCGCGATCGACCGCGCGGCGATCGCGGACTACGAGTTGCCGGGGATCGTGCTGATGGAGCACGCCGGTCGCTCGGCGGCCGAGTTCATCGTGCGCATCGCCGGCACGGCGCGGCGCAGCGTGCTCGTCTTCTGTGGCGGCGGCAACAACGGCGGCGACGGTTTCGTGATCGCGCGCTTCCTGCACGACGCGGGCTTCGCGGTCGAAGCGCTGTGTTGCGCGCCCGAGAGCGCGACGCGCGGTGATGCGGCGATCGCACGCACGGTCGCCGCGCAGAGCGGTGTGCCGCTGTGCGACGTCTCGACTGCGAGCGCGCTGGACGCGGCGTGCGCGCGTCTGCGCCCGCAAGCCGGCGCGTGCCTCGTGATCGACGCCTTGCTCGGCACGGGCTTCGAAGGCGCCCTGCGGCCCGAGACGGCGCGCGCGATCGCGTGGATGAACGCACTGCGCGGGCTCACGGTCGCGATCGATCTGCCCTCGGGGCTCGACTGCGACACGGGAGTCTGTGCCGAGCCCACGGTGCGCGCCGCTTTCACCGCCACGTTCGTGGCCGAGAAACAGGGCTTCGACGCGCCTTCGGCTCGCGCGGTGCTGGGCGTGGTCGAGGTGCTCACGATCGGGGCGCCACGGCGCGCGATCGAGGGCGTCGTCGGCAAAGGTGCGTGAATCGCCGCACGGTTTCGGCGTAGAGTGAGGCCTCGAGCGCAGCGCAGGACGCACGGCGCAGAAGAGACGACCGCGCACAGCAGGCAGGACCCCACAATGGACACGATCGACCCGCAGGAACGCATCCAGGATCCCGACGCACGCCTGTGGGGGATGCTCGCGCATCTCCTGACGCTGCTCGGCTACGTGATCGGGCTCGGACACTTCCTGCCGCCCTTGATCATCTACCTCTCCAAGAAGGACGAGAACGAGTTCATCGCCGACCAGGCGCGCGAGAGCCTGAACTTCCAGATCACGGTGCTGTTGCTGGCGCTCGTGTGTCTGCCGTTCATCTGCATCGGGATCGGCATCGTGATGCTGATCCTGCTCGGCATCTTCCAACTGGTGATGGTGATCGTGGCCGGCATCCAGGCGCACGACGGCAAGCGCTTCCGCTATCCCTTGACGCTGCGACTCGTGAGCTGAGCACGCCCGCGCCGAAGGCCAAACCGGTTCAGCGCAGGCGCCGCGACTCGACGGCGTGGAGTCTGCATTCCGCCTTGCGCGTCAGCCGAAAGAGCAGCGGACCGCGGATGTTGGGCACCGCGAGGTGCACGAAGATCTCGCTGCGGCCCGCGGGCAGCGCGCGCGTGATCGAGTTGGCGCGCGTGTAGGTGCGCGTCTCGTCGGTCAAGAAGTGGAAGTTCACCTCGGTCGGGCCCGAGAGTTCGATGTCGAGGCGCACGCTGACCTGCGCGCCGTCGGGCAGCGCCGCCGACGGCAATTCAGCCAGCGCGATCGGCTGCGTCCAGCGGATCGCGAGCGCCTCGCCGTCGAACTCCGTTTCGACGCCGCCGCGGCGCGACAGGGTCTTGGCATCGCGCGCGGCGTCGAACACGTACAGCGCTTCGGTCGCGTCCGCGAACACGCGCCGGCCGAACTCGCCCTGTTCGGGCAGGTTCTCGAACGGGAGGCGCGACAGCACGCGCTCGACGTACAGCTCGATCACGACGTCGGGCGCGACCTCGTCGACCAGTTCGGGCCTGAAGAAGTCCCACAGGCACACGCTGTGCGAAGCGCTGCGCGCCAGAAACTTGTGCGCCGCCAGTCCGAACGAGTCGTGGAACGCCAGGATGCGCGGCAGGGTCGGGTCGTCGCTGTCGGCGACGTACTTGTTGATCGCGATGTTCGAGCGCGCCGCGTCCAGCGTCGCCAGCGGTCCGCGAATCTGCTGCACGAGACGCTCGTCCTGTTCCATGACACCTTCGAGGTACAGGCGTCCGGCCCAGTTGTCGCCGCTGAATCCGATGCGGTGAAAGGTCACGTCTTCGAATGCAAGAGGCGCGAGGTGTGCGAGCCCGGGTCGCGCGCGCAAGGCGTTCAACAGCTCTTCCATCGCGACCGCCGTGCCGCGGTCGGTCCAGTGCGAACCGTAGGGAAAATAGGCGTGATCGTCGGCCGTGTCCGCCGCCGCCGCGCGTCTTTGGCTGGCGCGCAGATCGACGAGCACCGGATCGCCCCCGAGGGCGGCGACGAGCTGATCGGCGCGCGTCGGTCCTAGCGGCGTGAGGTCCAGCGGATGACGGGCTGGGTACACCCAGGTCTTGTCCGGCACGAGCGCGAACACGTACTCGGCGCCGCGCGCGCGACAGAAACGCTGACGCGCGCGCAAGGCGGTGACCCAGGCTTCGATCTCGAACCGACTCGCGGGTGCGGCACCGCGCTGCGTCTCGTACTCGCGCCCGGTCGAGAGGAACAACCAATCGTCGCGCCCGATGTAGGCGGCGGGCGTCGGCGACACACCCAGCACGGCGACGAACGAACGGTTGCGCCAGCGCAATAAAGTCTCGCGCAGACCGAGCGCATCGCCGTGCCAGGTCTCGAAGGCGCGCGGGTAGGCCGAGAACGAATCCCAGTCGCGCGGGGGCGCGGGCAGCGGGGCCGAGTTGCGTTCCTCGGGCAACAACCGATCCTCCGGCACGCCGCCGATCAACCAGGCGGCGAGCGGCGCCGTGATGGCGGCCGCGAACAAGCACACGGTCAGCCCGGCGCAAAGGCGCGTGCGCCAATCGCCGACCGGAGGGGGGAGGCTCTTCACCGCGTTTCTCGTAGCAAATCCGGAAGCCGTTCCGTTGCCGGAATCGCGGGGTTGGCTAAGGTGAGTCCTGGCGCAGAGCCCCCGCCGTGCGGAGGCCGTGTGCGCAACGCGATTCGCTTTCGTCTGGCGCGCATCATCTTCTTCAAGGATGCCAGATCCTTGGCAACTCACCGACAGGACGCATCATGAGATTCCCTCTCTATCCGCTCTCGTGTCTCGCACTTCTCGCCGGCCCGGCGCAGGCCCAGATCGCCTACGACGTGCGCCCGGATCTGCCGTCCGTGCGCGGCGCGACGCCGAACTCCGTCGCGCTTCCCCCGGCGCCGACGGTGGGTTCCGACAATTGCGCCACGGCCGAAGCGCTCGGCTCCGCCGTCGGCACCTTCGGCTTCGACCTCACGAGCGCCACGACCGGCGTCGAAGGTCAGACCTCGTTCACCGGCGGCGATTGCAACTACGGCTGCGCCGAGTACGGCACCGGCAACGTGCAAGTGCCGGGCGACGTCTGGTTCAGTTGGGTGGCGCCCGCGACGCAGCGCGTGCGCATCAGCACCTGCACCGTCTCGGTGGCGGATGCGAAACTCGCCGTCTACGCCGGCCCCGCCTGCCCGACGGGCACGGCGGCGCTCGCGTGCAGCGACGACTACCACGGCAGCGGCGGAGTCGGCGCCTACGCGCGCGACGCGACCGTGTACTTCGACGCGACCTTGGGCACGACCTACCTGATCCAGGTCGGGCGCGGGTTCAGCTTGTTCGCGGGCTCCGGCTTCATCGGATCGTTCACGCTCGAAGTCGGGCCGATTCCGCGCCCGAACACGCTCGACGACGGCACGGGCATCGTGAGCTTTTCCTTCGGCACGACGGTCGGCACCGGCAACTGCCGCATGCAGCGCTTCGGCAACGTGGGCTCGACGGTGACGGTGACCGGCGCGGAAGTCTCGTGGGGCTGGCTCAATCAGTTGAACCTCGTCAACGGCACGCCGTGCGTCGTCGCGATCTGGAAGGATGCGAACGACGACGGCAATCCGAACGACGGCATCTTGCTGCAGCAGGTCGCGACGACGATGCAGAACGTCGGCACCGACACCTTCGTCACCATCCCGTTCTCGCCCAGCGTCGTGGTCTCGGGTTCGTACTTCATCGGCGTGGCCTCGCAACTGATCTCGACGCTGGAGCGTCCGCTCACGGCCGACAACGGTCTGTGCGACGTGCAACCGGACGCGGCCTGGTACGGCGTCAACACGGGCGTGGCCTACGACGTCACGAACATCGCCGCCAACACCGTCCCCGCCACGCGCTTCGGCGTGAACTGTCAGGCGCAGGGCACGGCGAGCTACAACGGTCTCTACCATCTGGCCTGGACGATCCGCTCCAAGGTGAGCACCGGCACGCCGACGACTTCGTTCTGCTCCGGCGACGTGGTCGGGACGAACTGCTTGAACTGCGTCTCGCCGCAAGCGGCCAACAACGGCGCACCCGGTCGCGGCTGCGCGAACTCCACTCCGGGCAGCCTCGGTGGACTCTTGACCGCGACGGGGGTCGCCGGCGCTTCGGCCGGAACCGACACGTGGGTGTTGACGGCCTCCGACATCACCGGGCCTGGACTGTTCTTCCAATCGACGGGCACGACCTTGATCCAGTTCGGCGACGGACAATTGTGCGCGGCGATCGGGATCATCCGCATGGGCGTCGTGTTCCCGGTCGCGGGGATCGCGTCCTATCCGGGCGGCCTGACGCCCAATCCGATCCACATCGCCGGAGCGACCGCGATGGGGGATACGCGGCACTACCAGGTGTGGTACCGCGATGCGGGCCTCTTCATGGGGGGCCCTAGTTCCTTCTGCTCGGTGGCGACCTACAACCTGACGCAGGGCCTCACGGTCGTCTGGGGACCCTAGGAGTTCGCTCCTAGGCGAGTCGCGCGGCGGCCGGACCGGGTCTTCTCCCGGTTTCGGCCGCCGCCAGGTTTCAGGGAGAGAATGGAAAGGTTTTCCGAGTGGGCGGAACCCTGTTCCCAATCGGTCCGTCCTTTGTATCGGATAGGTCCAATGGGCCCCGAAATGCGCTCAGGCAGCCGCAAAACGCAGAGGGATCGCTCTCGAGGCGTTGCGAGGCCCTGCACCTGAGGTATGCTCCTGGTAGGAAAACCGTTTCTACGAGGATCCCCGGGATCGAAACGGACCGCCGGCGACCGCTGGTTCTGGACTGCGGTCGGCCGTTTTCAATCAAACCGACGCCAGATCGTTGGCAACCCTAACTCAGGACACCCATGAGACTCTCTCACCTCTCTCTCGCGGGCATCGCGCTCTGTGCTGCGACCGCTTCCGCCCAATCCGCTGACATCTTCGACCTGCGCCCGGGTCTGACCGCCCGCACGGGCGCGGCTCCGACTCCGAACAACCAATTCCCGGGCGCGCCTGTCGGCGGCTCGGACCTCTGCTCGACCGCCGATCCGCTCGGCTCGGCGACCGGCACGATCGCCTACGACCACACGCTCGCGACGACCGGCACCGACGGTCAGACCGCGTTCACCGGCGGCTACTGCAACTACGGCTGCGCCGAGTACGGCACGGGCCAGGTCGCGGTTCTGACCGACGTATGGTTCTCGTGGACCGCCCCGTCCACGAACCGCGTGCGCATCACCACCTGCCCGCAGTCCTCGCTCGACACCAAGATCGCCGTCTACCTCGGCCCGACCTGCCCGACGGGCACGTCGTGCGTGAGCTGCAACGACGACTTCGTCGCCGTCGCCTCGCCGGGCAACCTGTTCGACTCGACCCTCTACTTCGACGCCACGATGGGTCAGCAGTACCTGATCCAGGTCGGCCAGTCGTCGTTCAACACGGGCGCGCCGGGCTTCGCCGGCACGTTCAACATCGACGTCGCCCCGGCGCACAGCGTCTCGGGTCCGCTCGACGACAACGTCGCGGAAGTCAACTTCAGCTTCGGCGTCGCGGTCGGCTCGGGCGTCCTCGGCATCAACCGCTTCGGCAACACCGGCGACACGACGACGATCGCCAGTGTCGACGTCAAGTGGGGCTGGACGGGTTCGGGCGGCTGGACCAACGGCACCCCGGCCTACGTCGCGCTGTGGAATGACTCCATCACGAACGACGGCGATCCGACCGACGCGGTCCTGATCGAGCAAGTCGCGACGACGGTTCAGAGCGCGGGTACCGACACCTTCGTGACGATTCCCTTCACGTCGAACCACACCGTCAACGGCATGTACTTCATCGGCTACGGCTCCCAGCGCACGGCGCCGGTGGGCACCGCCAACAACTTCCCGCTGACGGGCGACATGTCGAGCTGCCTCGTGCAGCCGAACACCGCCTGGTTCTGCCTCAACACCGCGGCGGCCAACAACCTCGGCACGCTCGGCTCCAACACCACGCCGCCGACCCGTCTCGAGACGGTCTGCCAGGCACAGGGCGCGTTCAACGGCCTGTACCACAGCGCGTTCACCATCAAGCCGAACGTCATCCTCGGCACGCCGACGACGCCCTTCTGCTTGGGCGACGGCACGGGCGCTGCCTGCCCCTGCGGCAACACCGGCGCGGCCGGCAACGGTTGCGGCAGCACGGCCTTCCCGGGCGGTGCGAATCTCAGCAGCACGGGTGTCGCCGGTGCCTCGCCGGGCACGGATTCCTTCGTCCTGACCGCGACCAACATCCCGGGTCCGGGCTTGTTCTTCCAGTCGAACGGATTGGCCCCGAACGCGATCAACTTCGGTGACGGTCACCTGTGCGCCGCGGTCGGCATCGTCCGTCTCGGCGTCGTGTTCCCGGTCTCGGGCGTGGCCTCGTACCCGGGTGGTCTGACCCCGAACCCGATCCACATCGCCGGTGGCGCCACCAACGGTCAGTTGAAGCACTACCAGTGCTGGTACCGCTCGGTGCCCGGCCTCTGCGGCCCGAACAACTACGACCTGACGCAGGGCCTGTCGGTCACGTGGGGACCCTGATTCGAAACGGATGAGGATGTCCTGCGGCTAGGCGCCGCGCGTCCTCTTCCTCGTACGCCGCGGCCGAGTTCGGTGAAACCGAACTCGGCCGCGGTCTTTTCGTCTACAGGCGTACAACTCGCGTGCGCGATCCGTGAAGAGTGCGTGCGAGTACGGTAGCGGCGCAGCGTGCGAGCGTACCGACGGCAGCCGGAAGGGGATCTGCGCGCCGGTGCCGTGTACACGTGCCGCGTACAGACGCGCGACCCAACGCGGCGGGAACGCGCGCGGCTCGGCAGGCTTTGCCGCGCGTGTCGTGCGCGTGTGTGCGCTGCGTTCGCTCCTCGTCGCGCACCGGCCGCTGCACGCCGTGCAACGCGCACGCAAGCGCTGTGTCGCTGCGCACTCCGCGGTACAGCGTGCACCGTAGCGCACGCCTGACGCAGGGATAGGGTTCTCCATCGGACGCGAAAACTGCAGGCAGCCATCTGCGGACGCGTCATCCCCTGCTCGTGGTCGGCACGCTCGTGGCCGACGAGCAGCACTCAAACCTGAGCGCCCAGCGGCGACCGACGAGGAACATCCATGCGCAGCCTGACTTTCACACTTCCCGCTCTCCTGCTTCTCGCCGGAGGTGCAGAGGCTCAACAGTTCGAGACGCGTGCGCGTGGGAACGTGCGCACGGGACACGAGACCTTTCCGCCCAACGTGAACCTGCCCGCTGCGCCCGTCGGCGGATCGGATGCGTGCTCGACGGCGGAAGCACTCGGCAGTGCCGTGGGCAGCGTCGCCTACAACTTGGTCGGTGCGACGACCGGCACGGAGGGACAGACGACTTTCACCGGCGGCTACTGCAACTACGGTTGCGCGGAGTACGGCACCGGACAGGTGGCCGTCTTGAACGACGTCTGGTTCTCGTGGTCGTCGCCGGCGACGGGTCGAGTGCGCATCACGTCCTGTCCGAATCAGAACGACACGAAGATCGCCGTGTACGCGGGCACGACCTGCCCGACGGGCGTCGCGTGCGTCGGTTGCAACGACGACTACCATTTCGTCGGCGGCGTGACGGCCGGACTGCTCGACTCGACGGTGTACTTCAACGCGACCTTGGGCGAGATGTTCCTGATCCAGGTCGGCAAGTCCTCGCTCGCCGGTGCGACCCCCAACTTCGCGGGCTCGATCGACATCGCCGTCAATCCGCCGCACGCAACGACCGGCATCCTCGACGACAACCTGTCGGAGACCGACATCGGCGCGGGCGCGGCCGGTGCGGGCAATCTGGGACTGAACCGCTTCGGCAACGTCGGTGACGTGACGACGTTGAGCGGCCTCAGCGTGTGCTGGGGGGGGCCGGGTTCGGGGCACGTGAACGGTACGCCGGCCGTCATCGGTCTGTGGACCGATCCGAACAACGACGGCAATCCCACCGATGCCGTGCTCGTCCCCGGCACGAACGTGGCGACGACCGTGCAGAGTGCGAACACGGATACCTTCGTGACGATCCCGTTCCCAAGCCACGTCACCGTCAACGACATCTACTACGTCGGCTATTCCTACCAGCGCATCTCGACGGCGAACTTCCCGCTCACGCTCGACAACACGGTGTGCAACATCCAACCCGACACGGCGTGGACCGTGATCAACACCGGAGCCCCCGTGAACCTCGCCAACCTGGCCGCGAACACGGTTCCGCCGACGCGCCTCGAGAGCAACTGCCAGGCTCAAGGTGCCTTCAACGGGATCTGGCACAGCGCGTTCAGCGTGCGCGCCGACATCGTGCTGGGAACGCCGACCTCTTCCACCTGCCTGGGTGACGGCACGCAAGCTGCCTGTCCTTGCGGCAACACCGGTGCGGCCGGCAACGGCTGCGGTAGTTCGGCCTTTCCCGGCGGTGCGCTGCTCACCGCGAGCGGCGTCGCCGGCGCTTCGGCCGGAACGGATTCGTGGGTGCTCACCGCGAACAACATCCCCGGTCCGGGGCTCTTCTTCCAAGCGACAGCCCTGGCACCGAACGCGATCCAGTTCGGAGACGGTCACCTGTGCGCGGCGGTGAACATCGTGCGCCTCGGAGTCGTCTTCCCGATCGCCGGCGTCGCTTCGTACCCGGGCGGTCTGACGCCGAATCCGATCCACATCGCGGGCGGCACGTCGAGCGGCGACTTGCGCCACTACCAGTGCTGGTACAGGTCCGTTCCGGGCCTGTGCGGAGCGGCGAACTTCGACCTCACGCAGGTCTTGACGGTGACCTGGGGACCTTGATTGCGACAAGTAAGCCTGTGCGCGGGGGATCGTCATGACGTGACGTGAAACCGCGTACGAGACCCGACGGGATCCAAAGCCCGTTCGGCAAGGACTGGCCATCCACCGAAAGCGAGTCTTGCGAGGCGTGCGGGC
>JAEUIA010000008.1 GCA_016795245.1 Planctomycetota bacterium
GTAGAGCCGCGCGCCGGCGCGCGGCTCTACGCCGGCGAAGATGCACCACACGAGCCTGGCTCGGTACGGTCAAACTCGAACGATCACCACCGCGCGAACCGCAAACCAGGAGCCCGCACTGCGGAGCATGCGTCGAATGCCGTTGCTCCTCTGCTTGCTTCGCGGTTTTCTTCTCCCTCGCGCTTCGTGAGGCGTGTTCGATAGTGAGTCGCGCTAGATGGTGAGTGCTGATTGGATGTCGGAGGACATCTCCCTCGCGACACCACTGCCCGAGAGGCAGATGGGAACGTCCCGGCAAACTGGGAAGCAACGGCATTCGACGCGTGCTTCGCAGCGCGGCCTCGGGAGAGGCGATTCGCGCGGAGTACCGCGCAAACCGCCTCTCCCGAGGTCAACAATGGGGTGGGGTCTGGTTGGGTGTGTTCGGTGTCGGACTGGAAGCGTTGAGGGGTTGGTGCGGTGTCGGACTTGAAACGTTGAGGGGTTGCGTTTGGTGTCGGACTGGAAGCGTTGAGGGGCGGGGATCGCTGTCGGACTGGAAGCGTTGCGGGGTGAGTTCGGTGCCGGACTGGAAGCGTTGCGGGGCGGGATTCGCTGTCGGACTTGAAGTCTTGGTGGGCGGGGTTCGGTGTCGCTCGCGGAGTGTTCAGGGGTTGGTTTCGGCGTCGGTGTTGAAGCGTCGATGCGGGGCCGTCGCTCGACGGTCCGTTCGGGCACCAGCTTCGAAACCGGCGGATGGGGCCGCTTGCCCGCGCCGTGTCGCCGTTCAGTCCGTAGCGCCCGATCGCGGATGCGCCCGCTCGTAGACCTCGCGCAAACGCTCGATCGAAACGTGCGTGTAGATCTGCGTCGTGGTCAGGTGCGCATGTCCGAGCAGACCTTGCACCGCGCGCAGATCCGCGCCGCGATCGAGCAGGTGCGTCGCGAAACTGTGCCGCAGCGTGTGCGGTGTCGGGCGGCGTGACATTCCGGCTTTCAATGCGCACGCGTCGACGATGCGGCCCAACGAGCGGGTCGTGAGCCGACCGCCGCGCGGATTCAGGAACACCGCGTTGGCGGCACGTGCGGTCGGGCGCGGGCGCGCGGGATCGGCGAGGTATTCCTTCAGCGCCTTCACGGCGTGACTGCCGAGCGCAGCGAGGCGTTCCTTGCGCCCCTTGCCGCGCACGCGCGCGACGCCGCGATTGAAGTCGATGTCGCCGCGATCGAGTCCGACCGTCTCGGCCGCGCGCGTGCCGGCCGAGTACATGAGTTCGAGCAAGGCGCGGTCGCGCCGTCCGCGCGCGTGCTTGGGATCGGGTGAGGCGAGCAGAGCCTCGATCTCCTCCAGCGCCAGTGCTTTGGGGAGGTTGCGTGCTTGCCGCCGCTGTTTGAGTCCGGTCGCGGGGTGCGCGCTGATGCGGCCTTTTTCGAGCAGCGATTGAAAGAAGGAGCGCACGCCCGACAAGCGCCGTTGGATCGAACTCTTGGCGAGTCCGCCGCTGTCCAATTGCGCGAGCCAGGCGCGCACGGCGCGCGCCGTCACGCGTTCGGGGGCCGTGATGCCCAACTCGCGCGCGAAGCGCTCGAAGTTCTCCAGGTCCCCGCGGTAGGCGCGCAGCGTGTGCTCGGAGGCGCCGCGCGCGGCGCTGAGTTCGACCAGGTAGCGGTCGATCGCTTTCTGAAGCGCGTTCTGAACGACGGTGTCAGTCACGTTTCCAGTAGGCCGTACGTTGGTGACTCTTGAGCGCGTACGTGATCCCTTGCGGGCCTTCGAAGCGCACGAGCGCGTGCAGCATCGGCGCTGTGCCGTCGACGGCGAACCAGTAGCGTGCTTCGACCTGGCCCTGTTCGTCGACGAGCGCGAGTTCGTGGGCGGCGACCTTGCCCAGCGGAACTTCGATCTCGCCTGTCTTGACGAAGCGCACGGTGCGTTTCAGCGGTTCGAAGGATACGCGGTGCGTGTCCTTCTGCATCGGGATCACCAGCAGTTCCAGGTCTGGGTGTTGCACGAAATCGTAGGCACGCAATCGCAAGGTCAGTGCATCGAAGAAGACGGCAGCGCCGTTTTTCAACGTGCCTTCACGCCGGCCGCCGTCGGGGAAGTACACGGAATCGAGCCATTTCAAGCGCTCGCCGTCGCGCCAGACCTCCTTGAAGGAGGCGCCGCAGTCCTCTTGCGTCGCCGCCGTGAGCTTGTACGCCGCCATGTCCGCGACGCGGGTGTAGCTCATCGTGGAGAAATCGTAGTCGTAGCGCTCCGTCGGCACGCGCTCGGCCCAGTGGTGCTTGAACATCTCGACGCCTTGGTCGGTCTTCGACTTGGCTGTCGTCGCGAGATCCACGTTCTCCTTGTTCGTGTAGGCGGTGGCCTCGTACCTGCGCACCTCGCCGTAGATCGTACGCGTCGCGTCGTACACGCACTTCTCGGCCAGACCGTCGTACCAGATGCGGTCGTTGCGAAAGGCCTCGCCCGGCAGCGGGGCGCGCGGAGGCGAAGCGAGGGTGGTGCAGGCCCAAAGCAGCGCTACGACGGGCAAGCCGAGTCCGTTCATGACCATCCTCACTTCGCTTTCTTCACATTCGGCGACTTCCAACCGCTGGGCCGCGCCGCCTGCGGCTCGTGCAAGGCCATCATCGTCATCGCCGTGCCGAAGTTCTCGCTGCGCGGAAACACGCGATCGTTCCAGCCGCCGCTCTCCTCGCGCACGTGCCACAAGAGCTCGTAGAGTTTCGTGCGGTAACCTGCGCGCTTGTCCTCGGGCAGGAACTCGATCGCTTGCGCGGCGTAGCGGTGTGCGTAGAAGAAATAGTAGGGGGCGATCATGTACGGCGGCACGTGCGTGCCGTTCTGACGCCGACGTTGTTCCAGCCAGCGCCAGTGCTCCAGGAAATCGTCCAGTGATTTCTGGATGCGCTCGACGCTGCCGCGGCCGGCCAGGAACAACGTCGTCTCGCACACGGGCGAACGCCCGGTCGAGCCGGGAATGTCCTCGAAACCCTTGCCGTTCTTGCGCTCCGGATTCGTGCTGTACTGGAAGGCACCGGACTCAAGACGCGCGTCTTCGAGCGTTTTCAGCCCGGCTTCGATGACCGTGCCGTCGACCTTGAACCCCTGCGTTTGCGCTTCGAACAAGAACTGTAGGGTGGGTGCCGTCATGAACGGCGACGCCGACGAATCGTCGCCCTTCGGCCGTGAGTAGTTCCAGCCGCCGTCCTTCTTGATCTGGGTTTTTTCGAGAATGCCGATCAGCTTGCGAATCTGGTCGTCGAGCTTGTCCTTCTGGCCCTTGAACGCGGGCACGCCGCGCGCCTCGAGCAGGAACGACAGCGCGTACGCGTGTCCCCAGCCGCGCACGTCGTAGCCCTTCTCGAAGTCCGTCGACATCAACGGATCGGGCAGGGATTCGAGGACGAACGCCAGCGCGCGCTCCACCGCAGCTTGGGTCTCGGCGTCGAGTTCACCGCTCGTCGTCTCGAGCAACGCCGTGGCGCAGATCGCCGTGCCGCCGATGCGGTAGCCGAGCGGAATCTCGCGCTCGACGCGGTACACGCCCTCGTACGGCCACTCGCTCTTCACCGGCTTGTCGTCGAGGGACTCCTGCAGCGCGAGCAGGATCTGACGTCCACGCTGGATCGCGGCAGGGATCTCCGCCGCCGGGACGGGCTTCAGGTCCTTGGGGTGCTGCGGCTCGGGAGCCGCGCTCTTTGGTTTCGAAGTCTGTGCACCGAGCGGGGTCGTCGAAAGTGCGAGAGCGAGAACGGCGAGGACGCCGAGGTGGAGTTGCATCGGGGATCGCAGCCTGGACGGAGTGAGGGAAAGTCGGCGCGGAAATCGCGCGCGAACGGGAATGTATCCCGAACTCACATCCCGGTGTCAGCGAAACCGCCCGCGCGATTTCCCCGAGTCGGACGAGTCCCTACTTGCGCGTCTTGCCGTCGCCCGTCTTCGCGGTCTCGGGCTTCGGCGCCGGCGCGACCGGAACGGCCTGCTGGAGTGCCGTGAGCTGTTCGCGCCAGCCGCGCAAGAGGATCTGACGCGATTCGGGGTTGATGCCGAAGGTGAAGCCCGCGCGCTCGGATTCGTCCAAGGTCGCGGCCATCGCCGACGCGCTCTTCGATTGCGCGTCTAGGTAGGTGATCGTCTTCGTGAGCAGCGTCTTCGTCTCGGCCAACTCGGCCGCGAGCGCGTCGCACTTCTGGCGCAGTTCGGCCACGTCCTTCTCGACGCTGTCGGAGCGCGGCGCCGGGGGGGGGGTCGGGCCCTGCCCCTGCGAGAATGCCACGCCGCCGCCGACCAGGAGAATCACCGCCACGCTCGAGAGAAGAGTCTTCATGATGTCGGCTGGATCGGCCATACAGCCCCGATCACTCAAGCGCAGGACGGGAATTTCTTCTCCCCGGTGTCGGAGTCTTCTCTAATACGGCCCGCACGGAGCACACGCACCCCTTTCATGACTGCCAAAGCGCCGAACGGTGCGGGGCGCTCGCCGCTCCTGTTCATCTTTCTGACGGTCTTCATCGACCTCCTGGGATTCGGGATCGTGATCCCGCTCCTGCCCGTCTACTCGAAGGCCTACGGCGCGAGCGAGCTGATGCTCGGCCTCCTGTTCGCCGCCTTCTCCGGTATGCAGCTTTTGTTCGCGCCGGTCTGGGGGCGACTCTCCGACCGCATCGGGCGCAAGCCGATCCTCGTCGGCGGGTTGTTCGGCACGTCGCTCTCCTACGTCTTGTTCGCGTACTCGAACAGCTTCGAACTGTTGATGCTCTCGCGTCTGCTCGCGGGCTTTTTCGGTGCGAACATCTCGACCGCGCAGGCCTACATCGCCGACGTCACGACGCCGGAGAACCGCGCGAAGGGCATGGGCTTGATCGGTGCCGCCTTCGGCCTCGGTTTCACGCTCGGCCCCGGGATCGGTGGCGAGCTCACGCACATCTCGGCTTCCGCGCCGGGGTGGTTCGCCGCCGGCTTCTCGTGTGCAGCGGCGATCTTCGGTTGGATCAACCTGCCCGAGCCTGAGCACAAGCCCGGCGTCACGCGCATCTTCGGTTTCGGTCAAGTCGTGCGCGCGATCGGCGAGCCGCGCATCGGCGTGCTGTTCGTCTTGAGCTACACGTTCATCTTCGCTTTCTCCTCCTTCGAAGCGATGTTCACGCGCTTCGGACTGGCGCGCTTCCCGTCGGTGTTCAACGTGCCCGCCAACTTGGAGTCCGCCACGATGGAGGACGTGCTGGCGGCGGCGCCGATCGCCGGCCGGTACTTGATGGGCATCGGGATCATCTCGGCCTTGATCCAAGGCGGTCTCATCCGGCGCCTCGTGCCGCGCTACGGTGAAACCAAACTCGCTGTCGCCGGTCCGCTGCTGCTCGGCCTCGGCTTCCTCGTCGTCGGGTTGGCGACGACGTGGACCTGGGTGATCGTCGGTTGTTTGATCATGCCGCTCGGATTCGGCCTCAACAATCCGGCGTTGACGAGCCTCGTCTCGCGCGCGTCGCCGGAGCGGGAACAGGGCTCGTTCCTGGGGCTGAATCAATCGGTGTCGAGCTTCGCGCGCATGACCGGTCCGCCCTTCGCCGGACTGGTGTTCGCCTACGGGCCTGAAGTGCCGTTCCTGATCGGTGCGGGTCTCCTGGGTTGTTCGTGCCTGCTCGCGCGCTGGTACCACGGTCGCTTCGGCGCGACGTTTCCGAAGAAGGCGCAAGTCCCCGCGACCGGGGTGTGAGGTCCTGCGTGCGCGTGCGTTCGCGAGTCTTCGAAGTCCCTGAAGCGCCCGGTGTCCCGGATGCGCTCGGGCGACTCTGCGGTCGGCACGCTGTGGTCGCGCTCGACAGCGCCGCCGGTTCACCGCGCGATTGGAGCATCGTCGCTTTCGATCCGCTCGCGCACCTGCGATTGCTTGAGACCATCGCGGACCTGCGGCGCGTGCTCGAGGTCCTCGAGAGCGAGCCCGGCGACGCAATTCCAGGCCCGTTTCACGGCGGTTTCATCGGCGCCTTGGCCTACGACCTGGGTATCGCCGGTGAACGCGCGGATCTGACGAGCGACGACCCCTGGCATTCGCCGCGCATCGTCGGCGGCGTGTACGTCGATTTCCTCGTGCGCGATGAACGCGCAGGGCGCGCGTGGCTGGTGCTCGGGGAAGGGGATCTCGACGGTCGCCGGCCGCTCATCGAGCGCCGCGCCGAGATCCTCTCCGCGCTCCTCTCGCCGCCGCCGCCGCGGGCGCGACCCGCGCCTGTCGCAGCCCTCGTGCGCCACACGAGCGCGGTCGAGCACATGCGCCGCATCGAAGACGTGCGCGAGCGCATCGCCGCGGGCGACTTGTACCAGGCCAACCTCGCGCACCGCTCGACGCGCGCCGTGCGCGGTCATCCGGTCGACCTGTATCTCGAATTGCGCGCGCGCAATCCGGCGCCGTACATGGCCTACCTCGCCTGGGACGAGCGCACGGCTGCGCGCGCGGAGCGTTTTCCTCGCGGCGCGATCCTCTCGGCTTCGCCCGAGTTGTTCTTCGAGTTCGACGGCAGCACGGCGCGCACGCGCCCGATCAAGGGCACGGCCGCGCGCGCGAGCGATCCGCGCGTCGACGCCGAGCAGGCTGCCGCACTGCTCGCGAGCGGGAAGGATCGCGCCGAATTGGCGATGATCGTCGACCTGGAGCGCAATGACCTGGGCCGCGTCGCGCGCATCGGATCCGTGCGCGCCGAGGCGTTCCCGCGCCTCGAGACCTACGCCTCGGTGCACCATTTGACGGCCGACGTGACCGCTGAACTCGCGCCCGGACGTGACGCTATCGACGTACTGTTGGCGCTCTTTCCCGGCGGCTCGATCACCGGTGCGCCGAAGATCGCCGCCATGGCGGAGATCGCGCGCCTCGAAGGCGAGGGTCGCGGATTCTTCACCGGTGCGCTGGGGTTCATCGACGTACGCGGACACGCCGCCTGGAACATCCTGATCCGCACGCTGATCTGGCGTCCGGACGCGGGCGGCGAAGTTTCGTTCCACGTCGGCGGCGGCATCACGTGGTCGTCCGACGCTGCCGCTGAAGAGCGCGAGACGCAGGCCAAGGCTGCGGCACTGGTCGCAGCGCTCGAGCCGAGCGCGGAAACGAGGGGCGCATGACGCCGAATTCGTTGCCGATCTCCGTCGACGGCGTGTTGCACGCGCCGGGCGAGGCGCGGCTGCGCGCGGACAACGCCGGATTCGCGCACGGGGTAGCCGTGTTCGACACGCTCTTGTGCGAGCGCGGGCGGCTCGTGTGGCTCGAGCCGCACATGCAACGCCTGGCCGCCGGATGTCTGGCGCTGGAGATCGATGCACCTCTGCCCGCAGCGCTGGCGCGCGCCGTGGAGGAGTACGCGCGACAGTTGCCGCCGCAAGTTCTCGCCGTGCGCACGACGGTCGCGCGCAACGCGGGCGAAGCTGCCGCGACGGTCGTGATCGCAGCGCGCACGTTCGAACCCGCGCCCGCGGACGGCATCACCTTGGTCGTGGAGCGCCGCTTCGCGCTCGCCGGCGACGCGCTCGATTCGATCAAGACGACGAACCGCGCGCGCCACGTCGCGGCGACCCTGGCCGCGCGGCGCGCGGGTGCCTTCGACGCCGTATTCCTGCACTCATCCGGTGACGCGGTGTGCGCGGCGAACGCGAATCTGTGGGCTGTCGTCGACGAACGCCTGACGACCCCGCCGCTCGCGCGCGGCGCGCTGAGAGGGATCGTACGCGGCCTGCTGGTCGCGCAGGCCCAGCTCGAAGTGCGGGAAGCGCCGCTCGCGCTCGCGGATCTGTCGCGCGCGAGCGAGATCTTCCTCACGAACTCACTCCACGGCGCGATTCCGGTGCTCGAAATCACCGGCGTTCGCGCCGGTCTCCCCGGACCGCGCGGCGTCTGGGAGAGGCGTGTTCGGGAGCTCCTCGCGGCCCTTCCGCGCTGATGCGGAACGGATTTTCGCCGGCTTCACGGCTGCATTCTCGATCTCCCGGGACGGAAACGGAGCTCGGCTCGTCGCACGCACGGTTCTTGCCCGCCCTTGCCTCGGCGGTCCGCGCGTGACGTAATGGCGCTCACGGCGGGCCGTGGAACCGCCCATCGAGGTACCCAAGACATGATCACGCACATTCTTCTCGCCCTGCTCCCGCTTCCGAACCTGTCCGGTGCCGTGGACACCGTGTCCGCTGCGCGCGTTTACGCCGAAGATCCCGCGCCCGTCGCGGACAAGCGACCTGAGGTCGAAGAAGCGGTCGACGCGTTCAAGGCTCACACCGACAAGAAGGGCTCCGAGGATCGCGAAGCGATCGAGATCATCGACAAGAAGCTCATCCCTGAATTCAAGAAGTCGGGGCCCAAAGACAAGGACCTGATCGTGAAGGGGCTGGCCAAGGTCTTCGATCTGCGCCGCAACGACGAGAAGGAAGGCGTGCCGAACAACGGACTCTTCATCGCCGCCGCCACGGCGCTCGGCGAGATGGGCCCCGAGAGCACGAAGCTCCTGGTGTCCGCGATCGACAACAAGAACCTGAAGAAGCAGATGTCGGTGCGCTCCACGCTCATCCGTTCGCTGGGCAAGACGCGCGACGTCAAGGGTGCGCTCGATCCGCTCATCAAGCTGTTGCAGGACAAGGACGCCGTCCTGGTCGCCGCCGCCGGTGAAGCGCTGGGCGAATTCGCGGACGCCGATCTGGCCGCGCGCAAGAAGGGCTTCGAAGCGATGCTCAAGGTCGTCAATGCGGCCAAGGACTCCAAGGACAGCGACGTCAACGACACCACCGCGCGCGAGCGCTACGAGGCGATCGCCACGGCGCTCGTCAGTTCGCTGGGCAAGCTCGCGAAACTCGACGAGCGCGATCCCGACAAGCTGCGCGACTGGTGGAACAAGAACAAGAACAAGAACTGGGATGAGTAGGCCGGGCCTGCAATCCGCTCTCCAACGATGACCGTCCTCACGCCCTTCGCCGCTTCGCTCCTGACGCTCGCGCTGCTCGGCCCCGCCGACGACTGTGCGGCGCTGCGTGCGCGCGTCGCCGAACTCGAGAACGAGGTCATCGCTCTGCGCTCCGAAGTGGCCGCGGCGAACGAATCCCGCCTGGCACGCGAACAGGAATTCCTGCGCTTCACGCAAGGCATCGCTGCACTTCAGTCGCTCGCCCTGCCGCTGCCGCCCTTCACGCCGCGCACGCCCGCTGAGCGCCCCAAGATCCTGGACGTCCCGATTGACCCCGCGCTTGCGGCGGCTGCGGCCGGCGTGGAGCGAGACGCGACAGCCCGCTCGACTTCACTCGAGCGCGACCGCGCCGTGTTCAGTTCGCTGCGCATGTTGCTCGCTGCGGAACAGGTCACGAGCCTGGATCTGCTCGAATCCGGGCAGGTGCACGACGACTGGGTCGGCCCGGTCGTGATGCGCGTGCTCGACGACCGCGGTCGCCCGCTGGGTTCGATCGCAGCCGAACGCATGCGGCTCGAAGCCAGCCGCGCGGCGCGCATGATCACGATCGTGCTCGAGCAGGGCTACGAGCGCCGCGGGAACGAGAAGGTCGCCTTCGAAGGCGGCCCGGTCGACTCCACCGGTCGCGGCGGCGTGCGTCGGATCGCGCTGCCGGATTGTGATCCGCTGCCGTGGATCGAACACGTACCCGAGCTCTTCAAAGCCGTGGACCTCGATCGCTCGATCGACGACGGACGCTACGACCTGGGTGCCTTGCGCGCGACGCTGAATCAGCTCTTGAAGGCCGAAGCGGCCTCCGGTTGGTATCGCGTGCACGGACTGGGCGGCGTGCAAGGCAACGTGCTGCGCGACGTCGCGCTCGATCGTCTCGACAAGTTCGGCTACGTGGAGAGCCGCTACTTCGCGGATCGCTTGTCGATCCTGCGCGAGACGAGCGGCGTGCAGTTGTCGCTCGAAGGCGGGTCGCACGTGCGGCGCTCGCAGAAAGCGCCCTTCCTCGACGGGCGCTGCCGGATCTTCCTGCCGCGCGCCGACATCGCCGTGTGGGAGAAGGCCGGACTTCCCGGGCTGAAGCCCGCCGTCGAAGCGCCGGTCGCGCCGGTCAAATAGGCGCGGCGAGCAAGGCGATGAAGGGTCGACAAGGCGTCCACACCGATCCCTTCGATTGGGAACCGCGCGACGATCCGCCGCCGTCTCCGGCGATCAAGTTGTTCCAGGTGTCCGAGCTCACGCGCGCGATCAAGACGCAGCTCGAGGATCTCGGGCGCGTGGCGGTCGAAGGCGAGGTCACGCGCGTCACGAGCGCCGCATCCGGGCACACGTACTTCGACTTGAAGGACATGGACTCGAAGATCGCGTGCACGGTGTGGCGCAGCCAGGCCGCAGCGCTCGCGCGCGTGCCCTTGAAGGAGGGCACGAAGGTCGTCGCGCACGGCAAGCTCGACGTGTACGCGCCGCGCGGCACGTACTCGCTCAACGTGACGAAACTCGAACTCGCCGGTCTGGGCGCGCTGCTCGCTCAGCTCGAGGAATTGAAAGCGAAACTCAAGGCTCAAGGCTGGTTCGACCGCGCGCGACCGTTGCCGGAACTGCCGCGCGTGATCGGCGTCGTGACGAGCCGCGACGGCGCCGCGTTCCAGGATTTCCTGCGCACGCGTTCCGTGCGCTGGCCGCTGTATCCCGTGCGGCTGGCGCACACGAGCGTTCAAGGCCCGACCGCCGCGCGCGAGATCGGTGCTGCGATCGCGCGCCTCGATGCTTCCGGCGTCGATGTGATCGTCGTCTGCCGCGGCGGGGGATCGCTGGAGGACCTGTGGGCCTTCAACGAACTGCCCGTGCTCGAAGCGGTGCACGCGTGCAGCGTCCCGGTGGTCTCGGGCGTCGGGCACGAAACGGACACGACTCTGTGCGACCTCGTGAGCGATCTGCGCGCGCACACGCCGACCGACGCGGCGCAGACGGTCATCCCCGAGCGCGCGGTCTTCGTCGACGCGCTCGAGCGCGCCCGCAACGATCTGGGGCGCGCGATCGACTCCGTGCTGATCGCGCGCAAGCACCGCCTGGAGCGCGTGGCCGCATCGTCGTTCCTGCGCGATCCGCGCTGGATCCTCGCCAGCCGCGACGAAAAGCTCAAAGGTCTCGCGCGCGCGCTGCGCGGCGTGATCGACGCGCGCCTCGGCCGCGCCGCGAGCCGCATCGACAGCGCCTCCGCGCGCGTGGCGCGCCAGAGCCCGGCACTCGTCCTGGAGCGCGCCGTCGCGCGCGTCGAGGCTTTCGGTCCGCGTCTGCGTGTGGCGGTGCGACAAGCGTTCGAACGTCGCACGCGCAAGCTCGATCTCGTCGAACGCTCGCTCAGCGCCACTTCGCCGCTGGCCGTGCTCGGCCGCGGGTATTCGATCACTGCGCGCGCGTCCGGCGGTCCGCCCGTGCGCGACGCGGCGCAATTGTCCGCCGGCGAAGCGCTCGTGACGCGCCTCGCGAGCGGTTCCGTCGTCTCCAAGGTCGAGCGCACCGACGTGCGATCGGAGTGATGCACGCTTGCGAGTCGTCGCGGTCGTCGTGAATTGGAACGGCGGTGAGGCCAACGTCGCCTGCCTGCGTTCGATCCTGGCGGCGGGCGTCGCGGCGGTGGACGTCGTGTTCGTCGACAACGGCTCGAGCGACGGGTCGCGCGAACTCGTGGCGCGCACCTTTCCGAAGATCACGCGCATCGAGAACAAGTCGAACCTGGGCTTCGGCGAGGCCGCGAACCAGGGCGCCGCGGCGGCGTTGGCCAACGACGCCGAAGCGGTGTTTTTCGTGAACAACGACGTCGTGTTGTTGCCGGACACGATCACGCGCCTCGCGCGCGAGCTCGCGCGCTCGCGCGACGTCGGCATCGTCGGACCGCGCGTCTTGCACATGCACGATCCGAGCGTAGTGTGGTGCGCGGGCGGGATGCTGACCTGGCGCCAGAATCTCTCGACCCTGCTGGGGCACGACGAGCCCGACGGTCCGCGACACCGCGAACACAAGCTCGTCGACTACGTGCCCGGCTGCGCGCTCATGGCGCGTCGCGAACTCCTGGAAGAAGTCGGGCTCTTCGACGCGCGCTACTTCGCCTACATGGAGGACGTCGATTTGTGCCTGCGCGCGTCGCGTCGCGGCTACAAGGTCGAACTGGTCGGCGACGTCGCGGCGCATCACGCGTCGAGCAGCGCGACGGGCGGCGGCTACAACCCACGCCGCAAGTACATGATGGGTGTGAATTCGATCTGGTTCCTGCGCGCCCACGCGGGCCAGGCGCAATGGCTGCGGTTCCTCGTGTTCGACGTCTTCACGCTGCCGTTCGCGTGGCTCTTGGGCGTGTTCCAAGGGCGCGGCAAGAGCGTGCTCGCGAAGGGCGTCGGCATCCGCGACGGATTGCGCGGGAGGCGCGTCACGGCCGAGAAACTCGAGCGGGGCGGATCCTGGATGTGGTGAGCGGCGCGTGCAGCGGCGTCGCGCTTGTCTCGTTTGCTCAGCGCCGAAGGCGGCACCCTTGCACCAAGGGACAGTGGACGCTTCCGGCCTCTCCTGAGAAGCTGAGTGAGATCCCACTACCGCCAAGGAGCTTATTCATGAATCGATCCGCCTGCCTTCTCGCCGCACTCCTCGCGCTTTCCGTGCCCGCTGCCGCAGGACAAGCCATCTTTCAAGCCACGGGTACTGTCGCCGGCGGTTCCGCCTCGAGCGGCCCCTTCGCGGGTACGCCGGTCGGCGCTGCGGTGCACATGATCTTCGAGGTCAACACACCCGGGACGCCGGTGAGCCCCGGGTACGAGAACTACGCGATCGACATGCCGACCTTCGTGCTGACGATCGGCGCGAACAGCACCGGCATGAGCGGTCCGGCCAACGTGGGGATGCAGAACGCATTTCCCGTCTCCGACGGCGTGCGGCTGTTCTCGGCGCCGCTCGCGGGCGGCGGAAACTTCGCCTTCGAATTCGGCGCCCCTGCCACACTCTTCACCTCGACGGACCCGTTGATGAACGTCGGTTCGTGGTCGGGGTTCTTCTACACGTCGTTCAACTTCGCGGTGCAAGGCCCGAGCGTGTTCCTGGATCTCAACCTGCTCACGTTCTCGATCTCGTTGCCGACGACGGGCACGCCGGTGTGCTTCGGTGACGGCTCGGGCACGGCCTGCCCGTGCGGGAACAACAGCCCCGCAGGTTCGATGGTCGGCTGCCTGAGTTCGTTCGCCATGGGCGGGAGATTGCTCGCGACTGGAGCCGCCAGCGTCGGAGCGGACACGCTGCTCCTGCAGGCCAACCAGCTTCCGAACGGCCCCGGCCTCTACTTCCAGGGCACGTCGATCGCCGGCACCGGCATCGCGTTCGGCGACGGACTCTTGTGCGCGACGGGCGTGATCACGCGTCTCGGCGTCGTGTTCGCTTCCGGCAACGCCTCGACCTATCCGAGTGGAGCGATGCCCGTTCCGATCTCGGTCGGCGGCAGCTGCTCGCCCAGCGACATCCGTCAATACCAGCTCTGGTACCGCGACGGTGACCCGACCTTCTGCACGCCCTCGACGTTCAACTTGACGAACGCGCTGACGATCACCTGGGGCTCATGAGCCGCGCGGCTTCGAGCGCGCGCGCGATTTGACCGGCGGTTTGGCCGGCTTGCGCGGCGCCGAGCCCGGTTCGCGGGCCAGTTTCGCGAGCGGATAAGAACTCTCCTTGCGCAAGCGGGGGAGTTCTTTTTTCACGTCGGCGAAGAGCTTCTGCATCAGTTCGTCGCGTCGGTCGAACAAGCGGTAGCCGGCCGTGTCGCGCAGGTAGCCGCGCGCGCCGGGGTGTTTCGCGAAGAGCGCCTTGTGCCCCATGCGCTCGGCCCAGCGCTCGTAGCGCGCGCGCTTTTCGAGCAGCGCCTTGACCAGGAAGGGCATGACGACGGAGTAGTCGCACTGCATGCTCTCGCAGGTGCTCTTGAAGTTGTCCTTGTCGACCTTGCCCCAGGTGACGGCTTCGGCCGGCGGGCACGAGCTCAAACTGCCGTCCGTCACCGGTGCGGTCGTGATCTGCACGTCGTACAGATAGCCGGCGATGTCGGGCAGGCCGAGGATCTGGCTGAGTGCGGGCTCGGGTTGCAGGTTGTAGTTCTTGGGCACGCCGCCGCCGAGGATCAGCGTGCCGAGCGCGTGCGAGTCGCTCTCGCGCAGACCCCAGTAGTGGTAGGCGCAGCTCTCGAAGACTTCCTTGTGCAGGTCGAGATCGAAATCGTGGCGTGCGCCGTCGAGTTGCGCGAGCGCCCAGAGCTTCATCGAGTTCAAGAACACGGAACCGTCGCCGGGCGCGCCGACGAAGATCGGGATCGCCTTGCGCGTGCACAAGGCGAGCAGACCTTCGCGCACACCGTTGTGTTTCTCTTGCGCGGCGTAGCGCCGGCCGAGGCGCCAGCGGAACTCGGTGCCGGTCATCTTCTTCTGGAACTCTTCCTCGCAGAGGACGGCGGTGATGAACGCGTCCTGGTCGAGCAGGATGTCCTCGTCGAAGCCGATGTCGGTGACGCGGATCGTCTTCTCGTCGCGCAGGGCGGCGTCGTCGCCGAAGATCGCGACCTCGTGGAAGGGGTGCGCCTTGGCGCTGTCGAGCGCGCGGTGGCCGTCGTGGTAGCACACGGCGTCGGTCGTCGACATGTACGCAAACCACCCGGTGTCGAGCAGCGGCCCGAGCCACGCGAAGTGCTGCCCCGACACGGTCACCGGGCCCGAGATCGAGAGCGTCATCGGCAGGCCCTGCGAGACGGCTTCGTCGAGCAGGATCCAGAGGCGCCGCAGGTAGGCGCCGCCGAAGGACGGCAGGCAGTTCTCGAGCAGCCCGTCGAGGCCTTCGACCTCGAGCACGGACTTGTGCACGAGCTCGGCGGGGGCCGAACCGCCCATCTTTCGGGGGGAAAAACAGCGGGCGTTCTGATCTTTGCGTGTGGGGGACATAGGCGCGCAGTCTAACGTGAACCGTTGCGCTCGCACGCCCTCTGTTGGATGCTCTCCCGAGAACTCTCCCAGATCCCCGCGGCCCCGACGACCCCTCATGACCCAGTTCAACAAAGAAGCCGAAGCCCAGTACGCGAAGCAGGATTACTCCGCCAAGAAACGCATCGAGGGGCTCGAGATCGTCGAGCTCAAGCGCTTCAACGACGACGGCGGAGCGATGACCGAGCTCGGGCGCCTCGACGGCGGCATCCACAAGCAATTGCCGGGCTTCACGGTGAAGCAGGTGAATTACTCGGTGCTCGAGCCGCTCGCGATCAAGGCCTTCCATTTGCACAAGCGCCAGACGGACGTGTGGTACGTGCCGCCGAGCGACAAGCTGCTCTTGGTGTTGGCGGACGTGCGCAAGGGCTCGCCGACCGAGGGCCTGGTGATGCGCTTCGTGCTCGGCGACGGCAACTCACGCCTCGTGCGGATTCCGCCGGGTGTCGCGCACGGCTGCAAGAATCTGCGGCCCGCGAGTCCGTGCGCGATCATCTACTTTGTCGACGTGCAGTTCTCGACGGATGACCAGTGCGACGAAGGCCGCCTGCCGTGGGATCACTTCGGCGAGAAGGTGTGGGACGTGGAGCGCGGATAGACGCGCGCTCCACAGTCGCCGCGAATTCGCCGCGACCAGCCATAGCGGGGAACGTGTACTTGCTGACCGCGTCACTCGACGCCCTGACTCAAGGCAGCCAGGCCCCCAAACCCCTGCGTCAAGTGGAACGCGCCGCCTGCGCCAGGCACCGGGCGACTCCACGCCGGTGATGGCGCGGGCGAGATCCCGCATTCCTCTCCGGGCCTGACCTACCGCTTGCGGGCGGACTCGTCCGCCGCCGACTCGAATCCCACCGGTTCGCCGCGCTCTCGCAGCAGCACACGATCGCGGCGCAGGGGCTGCCAGATGGGCGCTCGCGTCCGTCCGGAGAGTCTTGCCGCCAGCGCCGCGCGCTTGTCGACTTCGCCGTGCACGAGCGCCACGCAGGCTCCGCTGTCGATCATGGGCGTCACCCACTCGACCAACTCGGTCTGTCCGGCGTGCGCCGAGAAGCCGCCCAAGGTGTGAACCCTGGCCGCGACGGTGATGCGCTCGCCGAAGATGCGCACGTTGCTCGCGCCGTCGACCAGCGCGCGACCTAGCGTGCCGCGCGCCTGGAAGCCGACAATCACGATGTCGGTGGACGGTCGCCACAGGTTATGACGCAGGTGGTGCATGATGCGTCCGCCTTCGCACATGCCGCTGGCCGACAGGATCACGATGCCCCGCTGCTCGTTGAGTGCGATCGATTCCTGTGGCGAGGGCACGAGTGTGAGCTGCCTAGGCTCGCGCACCGTGCAACGCGCGCCGCCTGAATTCGACTGGAGACAGTCCGCGTTCCGCTGATACAGGGCGCTGGCTCGGATCGCCATCGGGCTGTCGAGGTACACCGGCAGTTCGGGAATGCGGCCTGCGCTCTCCAGTACGGCGATGTAGTGCAGGACCTCCTGCGCCCGCCCAACAGCGAACACCGGAATGAGCACGTTGCCGCCGTTGCGCGTCGACTCGCGCAGCGCGTGGGCGAGCTCCTCGACGGTCGCATCGAGGTCCTTGTGGTCGCGATCGCCGTAGGTCGACTCGAGCAGGACCAGATCGGCCGCGCGCGGCGCCTCGGGAGGCAGGAGCAGAGGCTCGCGCCTGCGCCCCAAATCGCCGGAGAAGACGACCTTGCGCTCGACGGTTTCGCTGTTCACCCAGCACTCGATCGAGGCTGCGCCCAGGATGTGTCCGGCCCGCACGAAGCGCACGCGCAACCCCTCGGCCAGTCGCTCGACACGGTCGAACGGATGCAGCACGAGCCGGTCGAGGGCCCGCTCGGCATCAGGGGTTTCGTACAGCGGAGCCAGTGCCCGCTTGCCCTGCCGGGATCGCCGCCGATTCTCGTGCTTCGTGTCCTGCTCGTGGATGTGGGCGGAGTCGCGCAGGAGCACTCCCAGTAGAGCGCCGCTCGGAATCGTCAGGTGGATCTTCCCGCGGAATCCGTCGCGCACGAGCTTGGGCAGGAGACCCGAGTGGTCGATGTGCGCGTGCGTCAGCACGACGGCATCGAGTTCGCCCGGATCGAACTCGAAACGTCGCGAGTTGAGCGCACGCGAGCGCCTGTCGCCCTGATGCATCCCGCAGTCGAACAGCACGCGCGCATGCTGCGTCTCGAGCAGGTACGCTGAACCCGTTACCTCGCCCGCGGCGCCGAGGAAGGTCAGCCGCGCGAGTTGGTCTTGCTCGAGTCGACGGAAGCCGCGCTTGGGCTTGGCGGACATGCCGTGCGAGCATGGGAACTACATCCAAGGTCGTCAATGTGATCGTTCGCTTCAGCTCGATCCGTGACGCTGCTCCACAGGCCCTAGATCGAAAATCTCGAGGGCGCCGATCGATCGGCAGCGCAGTGCTGCGCACCGCGCGCGGTGCGCGTGGAAGCGTGACAGCCTAGCCGCGATCTAGGTTCGGCGACGCCGGCGTCGGTCGATCCAGGTCAGCGCGAGGGCGAAGACGAGCGGTGGTCCGGCCAGCACGCCGCGCGCAGTCGCTCCGTGGAAAAACCACAGAGCGAAGACTCCCACGACCGCCATGCAGACAGCGCCGGCAAGCGCCCGGTGCCAGGCGACGATCGTCGGAATCCAGATCCCAGCGAGCAGGGCGATGATGATCCCGTACGTCCTGTGCCCGAGCGCCTGCGCATCGTGCAGACCGTCGAGCACGACGAACCACGTCCAAAACCCTGCCCAGGCGAGCATCGCGATGCGCAGCACGAGTCGCACGGAACCCGGGTGTGTGCGGCGATCGGTCGGGGGAGATTCAGAGTTCATGGCATCTCGGTCTGTTCCGCCTCGTGTTCAAGCGCAGTTCGCGGACCTTCGCCCCGGTCTCGGCGGGGATGAGGGTACCCGGTCGCGCATGCTCTCGCCGAGTTCATGCCCGAAGCCCGATCTCGGTCGCAGAGTCGCCGTCGGCGTCTGCAGGTACTTTCGTCGCCAGGTGTGCCCTTGCCGCGCAGGCCGGAGGACCGATCGCCGCGCCTTGCGAAATCCCGCCTCGTCCGGAGGTAGAAAGCCGGCGCATAGTGGGCCACGATGGCCGCTTGCACGTCGATCTGGACTCGCACCGCTTGGAAGGAATCATGTCACGGTCCCAGACCCTTGGAGAGTTGAAACGCGCCGGCTATCGCCCGCGCAGTGTGAAGATCGAGATGCGCGAGAACCTGATCGCGCACCTCAAGGACAAACGCCCGCTTTTCGCCGGGATCGTTGGCTACGAGAAGACCGTCATCCCGCAAGTCGTGAACGCCGTGCTCTCCGGCCACGATTTCATCCTGCTGGGCCTGCGCGGTCAGGCCAAGACGCGCATCCTGCGCAGCTTGACTGAACTGCTCGACGACGAGATCCCCGCGATCGCAGGCTCCGACATGAACGAGGATCCGTTCGCGCCCATCTCCGTCCCGTGTCAGAAGCTTGCCGCCGAGCTAGGGGACGCACTCCCGATCACCTGGATCCCGCGCGCCAGTCGCTACCAAGAAAAGCTCGCGACACCCGACGTCACCATCGCCGACTTGATCGGCGACGTCGATCCGATCAAGGCCGCCACGCGCAAGCTGACCTTCGCCGACCCGGAAGTCGTGCACTACGGCATCATCCCGCGCGCCAACCGCGGCATCTTCGCCATCAACGAACTGCCCGACCTCTCCGCGCGCATCCAGGTCGGCCTGCTCAACATCCTCGAAGAAGGCGACATCCAGATCCGCGGCTTTCCGCTGCGCTTGCCGTTGGACATCTGCCTCGTCTTCAGCGCCAACCCCGAGGATTACACCAACCGCGGCAGCATCATCACGCCGCTGCGCGACCGCATCAGCTCGCAGATCCTCACGCACTACCCGCGCTCGATCGAAGATGCGCTGAAGATCACCTCGCAAGAGGCTTGGGTCGAGCGCGCGAGCGGCGTCAAGGTCGAAGTCACTGACTGGTTGCGCCTCTTGATCGAAGAGGTCGCGTTCCAAGCGCGTGCCAGCGATCTGGTTGACCAATCGAGCGGCGTCAGCGCGCGCGTCACGATCTCGCTCTTCGAGAACACGATCTCGAACGCCGAGCGGCGCGCGTTTCTGGCCGGCGAGAAAACCACCGTCGCGCGCACCTCCGACGTCTTCGCCGCCAGCCCGGCCGTCACGGGCAAGATCGAACTCGTGTACGAAGGCGAGCGCGAAGGCGTGCAAGCCGTGTCGCGCGCCCTGATCGGCAAGGCGGCCAAGGCCGTGTTCGACCGCCATTTCCCCGACGCCTACGCACCGGGCGACACGCCGGAGGCGGGCGAGGGCGAGTTCAAACCCGTGCTCGACTGGTTCAAGAACGGGCGCGCGCTCGATCTCTCGGATGAGACGAGCGACGCCGAACTGGAGAAGCGCTTGCGCGATGTGCCGGCGCTCTCAGGGCTCGCGACGCGCTACCTCCAGGCCAAGACGACGGGCGAACTCGCCGCCGCGATGGAGTTCGTGCTCGAAGGTCTGCACCAGGCGTCGCTGCTCGCCAAAGACGAAGTCGTCGGCGGCCGCACGTTCCGCGACATGTTCGAGGACATGGTCAAGGGACTCAAAGCCCCCAAGGAAAAGCCCAAACCGCCGCGCAACAAGTGATGGACTACCGTTTCTCCGAGAACGATCCGTGGCTCCAGGGGCTCGAGAAGCTGCTCGAACAGTTGCTCTCGATCTTCAATCAACTCCTGTTGCACGTCGACGGCGATGTCGATCGCGCACTCGAGATCCTGGAACAACTGGGCAAGCGTCACGGCTTCTTCAACGAGAAGTTCGGCATCGCGGAATTCAAGAAGTGGCTCGAAGGTCGCCATCAGATCGCCGCCAACGGTCGCGGTGGCCACAGCCTGACGCAGCGCGGCGAGCGCGAGCTGCGCGCCTCGACCTTGGATCCGATCTTCGGTTCGCTCCAACGCGCCGGCGCAGGCGAACACCGTGTCGCGCAACACGGCGTCGGTGTCGAGCGACTGCCCGAGACCAAACCCTGGAGCTTCGGCGACCCGCTGCACCTGATCGATCCGATGGAGACGCTGTCGAACGCGGTCAAGCGCGGCGGCATCGACGACATCACGATCGAAGAGAGCGACATGCGCGTCTACGAGACGGAACACCTGTCCTCGTGCGCGACGGTCTTGATGATCGATGTGTCGCACAGCATGGTGCTCTACGGCGAGGACCGCATCACGCCTGCCAAACGCGTCGCACTCGCGCTGTGCGAGCTGATCACGACGCGCTACCCGAAAGACAATTTGAGCGTGATCCTGTTCGGCGATACGGCCTGGGAAGTGCCGATGGCCGAGCTCCCGTACCTGTCGGCCGGCCCGTATCACACGAACACCAAAGCCGGCCTCGAGCTCGCGCGCGAAATCCTGCGCAAGAAACGCCAAGCCAATCGCCAGATCATCATGCTCACGGACGGCAAACCGTCGGCTTTGACCGAGCGCAACGGCGAGATCTACAAGAACCCCTTTGGCCTCGACCGGCGCGTCGTCAACAAGACCCTCGAAGAGGCCGAATACTGCCGCCGTCTGGGGATTCCGATCACGACGTTCATGCTCACGACCGATCCGCTGCTGGTCGATTTCGTCGAGCGCTTCACCGAAATCAACCGCGGTCGCGCCTACTACTCCGAGCTCGATCGCCTGGGCTCGTTCGTGCTGGTCGACTACGTCAAGAACCGCAAGAGGCGTGTGCGCTGAGGTGCGTGCCCACTTGCTCGACAGTGCAGTGCGCGGGAGAGCTTTGAGCGCACGGTCCGGTCACGTTCGCCGACCGTGTTCGTCGGCGTGACCGTTCTCAAGGTCCTGCACTGTGCGTGCGCCGCGGGAACGCGAGCGATGAACCTTGTCAGGGCTGAGGATCTCCTTCGGGTGAAGTGCTGTGACGAGGGGACTGGATGCGCAGCGGATGACACATGCTGGTGCGTCGTAGTGACCGCAACGATGGAGTGGAGTCGCCCGGGATGTCCTTCGCGACCACGCGGACGGCCTCGTATTGGGGGTGGCTCGAGTTCGGTCGGGAAAGGTTTACGACGGACTATCGCGCACCTTGGATCCGGGTTACCTTCACCTCGGCGGTGGACAATTTTCACTGCGGAGTCGGCCATCCCTGCCGCAATGCGCCGCACGCTGGGCGCCACAACTTCCGTGTCGGCTCGAACAGAAAACGATCGAGCTCTGCACGGGAGTGAAAGTTGATCCATGCACCCTACTCACACTGTGCGCCCGCTACTCGCTTCCCTCGCCGCCGGCGCCTTCCTCGTGCTCGTCCAGCCGTCTCGAGCGACCGCGCAGTGCCTCGACTACGCCGATGGGTTCACGCTGGCCGGCGGATTCGGATTGTCGGGGGCTGCAGCGGACTTCGTGATGTTCGACGACGGAACCGGACCTGCAGTCTACGTAGGGGCCGGCATTCCGAGTCCATTCGGCAATATCAACGGAATCGGCAAGCTCACGCCGACGGGTTGGCAGGTCAGCGGTTCGTCGTTCTTCGGGAGCACGAGTGCACTGGCGGTGTTCGACGACGGCTCGGGGCCTGACATCTACATCGGCGGCAGCATGGGCTCGGCAGGCACGCAGACGCTGCAACGCGTGATCAAGTGGGCGGGCGGGGCCTTCTTGCCGGTCGGCACTTCGGGTCCGGACAACCAGGTCTCCGATCTGTGCGTGCACGACGACGGTACGGGGCCCGCGCTCTACGCTTGCGGCGTCTTCCAGAACGTCGACGGTCTGCCGATGTCGCGGGTCGCCAAGTGGAACGGATCCACCTGGAGCGCGCTCGGCTCCGGTTGCAACGGAACGGTGAACAGTCTCGCTTCGTACGTGAACGGTTCTCAGCGACTCTTGATCGCCGGCGGACAATTCACGACAGCCGGCGGAGTTCCCGCCAACCGCATCGCGGCGTGGAACGGTTTGAGCTGGGCGAATATGGGCACCGGCATCGAGGGACCGGGCAACCCGCTGGTCAGCACCCTGCACGTGGCGGACATCGGCAGCGGTCCGACACTGTTCGTCGGCGGGAACTTCACGCTCGCCGGCGGCGCGATCGCGCAGCACATCGCGCGCTGGAACGGCACGACCTGGTTCGGCATTCCGTCTTTCCCCAACCAGAACGTGTCGGCGATCACGAGCTATTCCGATGCGAACGGACCCGCCATCTACGTGGGAGGGATGACTCAGGTCGGATCCCTGGTGTGCAACGGTGTGGCCCGTTGGAACGGGTCCACGTGGTCGGCGCTCTCTACCGGTGTGTCGCCTGTGCAAGTGAACTCGCTGTTCGGGGCGAGTTTCCAAGGGGTGCCGGCGCTTTTCGTCTCGGGTGATTTCACCTCGGCCGGCGGCAAGCCCTGTTCCAAGCTGGCGGCGTGGGGTGTCCCGTGCACCCCACCGCAAGTCTTGATTCACCCCGACGACAAGGCGCCCGAATTCGGCGATGTGCCTGCGTTCCACATCGACGCAGGAGGCCTGCATCCGCTCACGTATCGCTGGCGACGACAAGGTGTCGACGTGGTCGAGCAGCCTGGATACGTCACCGGGACGACGACGAATACGCTGTCGCTCTCGAGCTGGAGTCTGGATGCGGCAGGCGCCTACGACTGCGTCGTGACGAACGCTCTAGGTTCCGCCACGAGCAACCCGGCGAACCTGACGATCGCGACGCGTACGCCGAACGGCCTCCCGCAGCCGATCCTCGAACTCGCAGCCGAAGGCGATCCCGTGCAAGGACTCGCGCCCGGCGCCGCCTTCGTGCGATCGTTCGGCGTGTCCGCCGCGGCGGACGGTGACGCCGTGATGTACGCGTCGGTGCGCACGTCACCCACGACGACTTTCTTCTCCGTGCTCCGCGTCCATGCCGGCGCATTGACGGCACTGCTTTCAATGGGGGATACACCTCCTGGATTCCCGGCCGGATCGACGATCACCGCCATGAGCCGCATCGCAGTTGCGAGCGGCGGACGTATCGCGCTGACGATCACGTGCACGGGTCCGCTCGTCACGAATGCCGACAACGACGCGCTTCTCTTCGTCGATTCGAGCGGCGTCGAACTCGTCCAGCGCGAAGGCGATCCCGTACCCGCCCTGCCTGCAGGTACGCTCGTCTGGGGGCCGCAATTCCCCGCGCCGCCGCAGGTCAACGACAGCGGTGTCGTCGCGTTCACCGGTTTCACGAAGCTCGGAACGGTCGTGAGTTCCGCGCTGTGGACCTGGACCCGGGCGGGCGGAGCCGTGCTGATCGCCAAGTCTGGAGACACGCTGCCCTCGTCCGTCGGAACGGTCTCCGGATTCGATACGACGCTGCGCATCAACGCCAACGGGACGGTGCTCTTCAAGGCCAACTTGACCGCTCCCACGGGATTCGGCGTGTGGACGGCGTCCGGCGTGACGTTGTCGAAGATCGCCGTGGCGGGCGATCCGCTCCCCTCCGGCTCCGTCGCGGGCGTCTTCGGGAACGTCGACGCGTGGATGCTCAACGCGAACGACGAGGTGCTGGTCTCCAGCTTCCAGGTAGGAACGACAGGCGCCGAGCGTTCGTACTACGTGGGTACCTCCGCCGGCTTGACCACGCTCGTGCCGTTCGCGGCGACGGTGCCCGGGAGCCTGAGCAGCTATCCGTTCCGACCGGACAAGGTGTACGCCTTCACGAACGCGGGCAACGTGCTCTTCGACGGCTCGTACTACGACTCGTGCTCCGGTTGTCCCGTTCGCGGTCTCTTCATCGGCAGGAACAGCGGCATCGAGACGGTGGCCTGGTTCGATCTGGTGCCGCCCTTCACGACGCCGCCCACCGCAAGGGTGACCGGCGTCGCGAACGCGACGATGGACGAGTTGGAGCGGGTCGTTTTCACCGGCAACTACTCGACCACAGGTACCGGCGTCCTGGGGTGGACACAGGGCTCGGGCATCTTCCCGATCGCAACTCCAGGACAGCAAGTCCACTACGCGAGCACCGGCAAACACGGTACGGTCAGCACGAGTGCGGCGGCGTACTACATCCTCGGGTCTGTCACCGTCGGCATCACGCAAGCCATCGGTGCGGGCTTGGACGTCGTCTTCGAATCGACGGACACGTTCTTCAATCGTCACACCCAGCGCGCTGACCTTGCGACCTTGCTCACGCTCTACGGCGCGTGTCCGACTGTTCCGGGGTCCCGAGCGCGGCAGTTCAGGTTGCCCGGAGAAGCACTCGCGATCCACTCGACGGCTACCGGGGCACTGCCGCTCTCGTATCAGTGGACGAAAGACGGCTCCGACCTTTTCGACGGAGCGAACGTCTCGGGATCTTCGACGGCGGACCTGATGCTGACCTCGCTCTCGATCGCCGACGCGGGCGAGTATGCGCTGCGCGTCAGCAACGCCTGCGGATCAGCACTCGGGCCCGTGACCGTCCTTGAAGTTGGAGCAGGCATACCCTATTGCTTTGGAACACCGTATCCGAAGTGCTCGTGCACGGCGCCGCCTCTCGCCAATGGAGGTGGATGCCCGAATTCCATCGGAGCGCAGGGGCAACTGCGCGCACAGGGCAACCAAAGCCTGACGAACGACAGCGTCGTTCTCCTCGGAAGCGGGATGCTTAACTCGGCGGTGCTCTACTTCCAAGGCACACTGCAGACCGTCGGCGGGCTCGGTCAGGGCTTCGGCGACGGTCTCCTGTGTGTGACCGGCGCGATCGTTCGCCTCGGAATCGAGTTCAACATCGCCGGCGCGTCGCAGTATCCCGCAGTGGGCGAACCGCCCGTGTCCGTGCAGGGTCTGATCGGCGCGCCCGGAACGCGCAACTACCAGATCTGGTACCGCGATTCGGCGGCGTTCTGCACGCCCAGTACGTTCAACCTCACCAACGGCGTGAGTGTCGCCTGGGTTCCTTGATTGCGACAAGTAAGCCTGTGCGCGGGGGATCGTCATGACGTGACGTGAAACCGCGTACGAGACCCGACGGGATCCAAAGCCCGTTCGGCAAGGACTGGCCATCCACCGAAAGCGAGTCTTGCGAGGCGTGCGGGC
>JAEUIA010000104.1 GCA_016795245.1 Planctomycetota bacterium
AACTCGCCGGCGTCGAACCGCGCGCAACCGGCAAACCGCGCGCCGGCGAGTTTGCACCACATGAGCCTGGCTCCGTACGGTCAAACTCGACCCCGCACCGCAGCCGCGCCGACGCAAACGTCGTGATCGAGCGTGCCACCGTACACGCAAACGAAGCGCGAGTTTCTGAGCCAGGCACGGTATCTGAGTCAGGGCAACGCGGCCGTCGCTTCGATCTCGACCAGAGCGCCCGGCTCGAGCAGGCCGGCGACTTCGACCAGTGCCATCGCCGGAAAGTGTTTGCCGAGGATCGCGCGCCAATGTGCGCCGATCGCGCGCGTCGCAGCCACGTAGCGAGTTTTATCGGTCACATAGCAGGTCATGCGCACGATGTGTTGCGGCTCGCCGCCCGCCGCGGAGACGACGGCGACGATGTTCTTCAACACCTGCTCGAACTGTGCGGCCATGTCGTCGCCGCCGACGAGCTTCTGTTCCGCGTCCCACGCGATCTGGCCGGCGACGAACAAGAGGCGTCCCGCACCGCTCACGACGACGCCGTTCGCATATCCCTTGGGTGACTTCCAACCGCTCGGCTCGACGTTCTCGATCTTCATGACGAAATCCGCATCAGTTCAAGCCTCGTAGAAACGCACGGTCTCCGCATCCGGCACGCGGCCCTTGCCACCCAACAGCTCGGCGATCACGCCGTTCTCCTGGCCGCTCGCGAAGCGCCACACGACCTCGGCTACTTCCTCAGGCGAGATCAGCGTGCCGCCCGGATTCTGGGCAGCGAGAAAGGCGCGCGTTTCCTCCGGTGTTTTCGCCGTTTTCTCGACGATGCGCGTCACCGTTCCGTCGGTCATCGGCGACTCGACGTAGTGCGGACACACGAGATTCAGCGTCACGCCGCTCTTCGCCAGCTCGCGCGCGGCGCTGCGCGAATACCCGACGAGCGCGTGCTTCGATGCCACGTACGCAGCCGCGTAGGGATAACCCTGCAGCCCGGCCGACGAAGCGATGTTCACGATGCGTCCGCGCTTCGCCTCCAGCATCGCCGGCGCGAACTCCTCGATCATCCGCCGCGCACCGTGGAAGTTCACGCGCATGTGCTTGTCGTAGATGTCGACTCCGCTCGCGCGGCCATGGCGCAAGAACGGCGCCGTCTCGGCGATGCCGGCGTTGTTCACGAGCCACAGGATCGGCCCGTGTGCGCGCGCGTCACCCAGCGCGTCGACCAGCCCGGCGCGAATGTTGTCCGGATCCGTGACGTCCAGATGCGCCGGGTACGCGTGACCGCCGTCGGCGACGATCGCGTCCGCCACTTCGGTGCACGCTTCCAGGCTGCGCGCGGCGCAGATCACCGGCGCTCCGGCCCGCGCGAGTCGCATGGCGATCGCGGCACCGATTCCGCGGCCTGCGCCGGTCACGAGCGTCAGCGGGAGTTGCGTCATGGAGTTTGAGAGTGTGCCCGCAGCTTCGCGCCGCTTCCACTCTCTCCTTTTCGACCGTGTGTCGACGCGGTCTTTCCACAGCCCGCACGAACGAATCGGAGCGCTCGAGGTGCCGGACGCCGCCTCATCGGCTAGATTCCCCTCCCCGATGCGGCTCCTTTGCACTCTCTCCCTCCTGGCATGTGCACTGCTCGCGGCGTGTCGCACCGCGCAACCGCCCGCACTGCCGACGTCCGCGCCGACTGTTTTCGGCGTCGTGAGCGGCACATCGCAGGAGCGTGTGTCGTATGTCGCGCGCGTCCTGGACGAGTTGGCGCCGCAGATTCCGCTCGTCGTGCCGGGCTGCGACACGCGCCCGATCGACGTGCGACTCGTGGCGGAGATGGCGCATTCGAACTGGCGCGGCGCGACCTTCAGCATGCGTTCCGAGCGTTGGATGGAACTGCCCGAAGCCGAAGGCAACGAGCGCCTCGCCGCCACGATGGCGCACGAACTCGTGCACTACCTGCTCGGCAGCGAATGGTCGACCTTGCCCGGCGTGTTGGAGGAGGGATTGTGCGATAAGGTCGCGCACACGCTCGTCCCCGGAGCCGGGCCGCTCGAACGCGCTGAGTACGCGGTGATCCTCGGCACGGCGCTCGACGGCAGTTATCGCTTCGACGCCCAGCGCGTGATCGGCAAGGGCAAGGCCGCGCACTTCGGGCCCGAGATGATGACCTACACAGTACGCGCGCCGATCGACCGCGACACCATGCCGACCTTCGAAGAGGCGCTCCGGCTGGACAGTCGTGATCTGGAGCCGAATCGAATCAAGGAGTTGCGCGTGGTGCTCGATGCGCTCGGGTATTTGATCGTGTCGCGCATCGGCGTGCACGACTTGCACCAGTTGTGCCGCCGCGCGCACCTCCAGAATCTCACGCGCGTGCCGCCGCTGTGGTTGTTGGAAGCCGCCGGACTCGAGCGCGCGGACCGCGACGGCTGGCGCATCGCCGTGGACGGATTGTTCGGCGACGCAGAGCGACGCGCGCTGCTCTTGCGCGACGGTCTGCAGTTCCAAGACGGGCGATGAGACCCGCCGACAAGCTCCCCCCCGTGCGCTGGCCCTCGCGCGAGGAAGCGCGCGCGAGCCGACTGTTCTCGCCCATCCGCATCGGTTCGTTCACCGCCGCGACGCGCACGTGGGTGCCGGCGATGGTCCCTTGGCGCTCGGACGAAGAGGGCTTCGTCACGCGCGACGTGCTCGATTGGTACGGACGTTTCGCCGCCGGACGGCCGGGCGTGCTGGTCGTCGAAGCCACGGGCATCCGCGACGTCCCCAGCGGACCGCTGCTCAGGATCGGTGACGATCGCTTCGTGCCCGGACTGCGCGATCTGGTCGCGCTGGTGAAGGAGCGCTCGGGCGGCGAGACGCGCGTATTGATCCAGATCATCGACTTCCTCTCGATTCGGCGGCGACCGGCGAAAAAAGCCTACATCGGCCGCTACTTGCGCCTCACGGACGCGCATCGCGAGCGCCTGGCGCAACACGTGGGTGAAGCACGCGCGTCCGCGGCGAGCGAAGCCGAACTGCGTGCGCTGATGCTGACCTTGCCGCACGCGGATCTGCTCGCGTTGCTGGCCGAGCGCGAAGTCGAGGATCTCGAGCGCGGCTACCGCGAACGCATCACCGACGTTCACCTGCCGCACGTGCGCGATCTGCCGCAGACCTTGCCGGGCCTGTTCGCCGATGCAGCCGAACGTGCGCGGACCGCGGGGTTCGACGGCGTCGAATTGCACTATGCCCACGCCTACACGATGGCTTCGTTCCTCTCGAAGCTGAACACGCGCACCGACGGCTGCGGCGGCACGCGCGAGAACCGCATCCGGGTTCCACTCGCCGTGCTGCGCGCCGTGCGCGAGCGCGTCGGCGCGGACTTCACCGTCGGTTGCCGCCTGCTGGGCGATGAAGTGATCGACGGCGGTAGCCGCATCGACGACGCGAGCTGGTTTTCAGCCGAATTGGCGTGCGCCGGGCTCGATTTCGTGTCGGTGTCGAAGGGCGGCAAGTTCGAAGACGCCAAACAACCCAAGGTCGGCGAAGCCATCTACCCCTACACGGGTCCTAGCGGCCACGAGTGCATGCCGACGATCAAGCTCGTTCCCTCCGGCCCGTTCGGCCGCAACTTGCCGCTGTCGCGCGCGATCCGTGAAGCCGTGCGCGCCGCCGGTTGCGACACGCCGATCGTCGGCGCGGGCGCGATCAACTCGTTCGACCTCGCCGAAGCTGCGCTCACGCACGGCGATTGTGATCTGGTCGCGGCGGCGAGACAGTCGCTGGCCGATCCCGATTGGTGGCTCAAGATGCGGGCCGGTCGTGGCGCGGATGTGCGGCGTTGCATCTACACCAACTACTGCGAAGCGCTCGATCAGCGCCACCTGCAGGTCACCTGTCAGCTGTGGGACCGCGACTTCGAGCGCGAAGACGAAGGCGGCGGGATCGCCCGCTCGCACGATGGCAAGCGCAGGCTGCTCCCGCCGCCCTGATCGACGCCGCGTACTACTTCTTCTCGGACTTGGCGGCTTCCTCGCTGCACTCGACGACGACTTCGAGCTTGCCTTCCTGGACCGAGTGGATCTTCATCGATCCGCCTCCGCCTGAGAATTCGTTGTTCGTTTCGATGCGCATCTTGCCTTCGAGGTCCAGCTTGACGGGGCGCTTCTCCTTGTTGGCGAAAGCGAACGTGCCGGTGAGGTGAACTTCGTATTTCGCCGTGTTTTCGAGGGCCATTTCTGCACCGAAGGCACCGCCGCGACCGCCGCGCATGGCGGGCAATTCGCGCTCGCCCGAGGCTTCGATCTTGAGTTCGATGATGGAGCAGGCGACGCCGTCGATCTCCTTGTCGATCGAGATCAGCTTGGCCGTGCCCTTCCAATCGACGTCGTCGAGCATGCTGGACGCGCCGCCGCGCATTCCGCCGCCGCCGCGACGACCGCCGCCACCGCCGCCCGCTTCGCCGGTGCGTTCCGGGCGCGGGTACAGGACCTTGCGCAGATCGAAGCGCATCGCGCGAGTGATCGCTTCTTTCTCGAGTTCCCAGGTCGCGTCGACTTCGACGGCGTCGTCGGACAGCAAGCCGTCGAGGAAGGAGACGAGGCGATGACCTTCGAGGGCACCTTCGCCGTCGGGCTTCTTGCCCTCGGTGACTTCGACTTCGATCCCGTCCTTGGCGGCGGTCAGCTCGAGCGTGATGCCCGAGAACGGGCTCTCGATGGCCGAGTCGCGCGACTCCTCACCAAAGGTCATGCTCGACGAGCCGCCGACCTTCTCGAAGGTGCGCTTGACCTTGCTCGGCTTGCCGTCCTCGAGGGCGACGACATGGTCGATGTGGATCTCGCTGTACTCGGTTTCGCTCTTCATGCCGCCGCGGCCGCCGGGTGCCTCGACCGGCTCGCCGTCGCGCTCCATCTCGACGAGGGTGGTCTCCATCGTCATCGAGGAGCTGATCTCGTACTTGAGGGCGCGCTCGGTCGTGTACTTGGTGGCCAGGGTCTGGCCGCCCGACAAAAACAGGCCGACGGTCAGGGAAGCGACTAGAACTTTCATGGGGGGTACTCCTGTGCGCCGGGTTTGGAGGCGCTCTCAGCGGGTAGAGACTAGCTCAAACCGCGCAACCCTGTATGCGTTCCGCATCCGGTCGCATTCTCCTGCTCCCCTCCGGGAACGAGCCAGAGTGCGAGCCGACGGCAGAGGGGCTAGTTCGTGGAGTCGCGCGCGTCGTGATCGATCTGCAGCAGGCTGCCGCGCGGATCAAAGAACAGCGTCACCAGGTCGGTGGCGCGACCGTCGCGTTCCCGTTGGAATTGGACCAGGGCTCCGGTGTCGCTCGCATGAGCTTGAACCAGGTCGAACTCGCCCGCTGCTCCAGGCCGCGCGAACAGAGCCGCATTGACCGACAACACACCGCGGGCGAAGCGCACGCAATCGGCGACCTCGGGCGCGGGCGGTCCACCGACGAGCTGCACCGACAATCCGCGGATGTCGCTGAAGGACTGGTGGAGTTCACCCTCGGCCGCGTATCCCTCGCTGCGCTCGTACAGCTTGAGCGTATGCAAGGCCTGCAGGGTCGAGCTCGAGTAGTAGCAGGCCGAGGTCCGGCAGCGACACTGCACGACGCACGGATCGCAATCCTCCGAGCAGTAGCTGACCTGGCACGATCCGCTGCTCAACCAGCCGAAGGCGAGCGCGGTGACGAGCGCGACAGCGGTGCGCTTCCAGGGTCGACGTGGCGATCGTTCCTGCATCTGCATGGGTTCCACCCCCCGAAACTATACCCAAGATCGGCACTTGCCTACGGTTTCGTCGCTCGCGCAGCGCACACAGCAGCGCGTGGATGTCGGACTCCACGAAGAGACGCTGGATGTCACGCGCCGTCGTCGGATCGGAGGGTGTTACCAGCCGGCAAACGCTCCGCCCCGGCGCCCAGCTGCAGAGCGCAGGGTCGAGCTCGACGTGCCTCTCTGTCCCCGGCGCACACGTCAGACGTTCTGGCAGTGCAGGATCGCGTGGTTGTAGGGAATGTTCAGCAGGTCGTCGCGCGTGCTGAGCTCCACTCTGGAAAAGACGGGCCTGGCCAACGCGGCATACCCTTCGGGTGAGCGCATGTTCTGACCGCGATCGCGCAGGATGAGCCAGCGCGCGATCGGATGCTGACCCTCGATCAGGCACGGATCGATCGTCACCATGCGGCCGCCGGACTTGAGTTGACGCGCGGCCAGCGTGAACAAGCCTTGGACCTCCGGGTCCGCGAGATGGTGGAGCGAGAAGAGCGTCAGGACGAGATCGAAACGAGGCAGGCCTGCCAGGTCGGCGGTCGTCACGTCTTGATCGCGGAACGTGCCGCGTGATCCGTACCTGCGCCGCGCGGTCTCGATGTACGCGGTGCTCAGGTCGAAGCCGTAGTACTGCACGTCCGGAAGGAATTCGAGGATGTCGGCCGGTCCGCAGCCGATGTCGAGCACGGACTCGCCGGACTTGGGGCGGGCGTAGTCGTCGACGATCGCGCGACGAGCCTTGCGCGCCCCGACCAGGTTCTGGAGCAGACTGTAGACGGTCGGCCTGTCGAGAATGGAGCGCGGGCCGGAAGTGATCTGCGGCATCGGGGTGAGCTCAGCGATCCGACCGAACGGTGCGGCCGCGGGAAGTGTACTGAAGGCGGAGGGCCGCACGAAAGGAAGCACGCGGAAGGTTGTCGACGGGGCGTGACCGCGGGAGTGCGGCGTGCACACACGGCGTCATCGTGAAGACGTGCGGAGTCGTGGCGAGCAGTCGCGTCGCGTGCGAGTGGAGGCTCGCCGCGCTGCGCCGCCGGCCCCCGTCGATCGGCGCCGTGGCGTCGATCGACGGGCTGCGTGCACGGTCCACAGACCGACTCGGCTGCAAATTCCCTTCCGAAAGCGGCTCGGTTGCGGAAACTACTCTCTCGCCTCCCGATGCCGGAACCGGTCCTGACATTGCTCATGCCGTCCCCCCATTCTCCCCGCGGTTCACTCCTCTTCTTCGGTTGTGTCGCGGCCGCGCTGTTCACGTTCCCACTGGTCGCGGGTTGGAGCGTCGTGCAGGCACTCGGATCAGGCGCGTTCGCCGTGGCGTTCGTATTCCTGCCGGGCTACGCCTGCCTGGCGTGGACCGATGATCAGCACGACCGGATCACGAGCGCATTCCTGGCGTTCGTCGTCGGCCTCGCACCACTCACACTCTGTTTCGTGACGCTCGCGGCGTTCGACGCGCGTCAGTACCTGTGGATCCTGCCCGTTCTTGGATGCATCGCCATCCTCGCAGCGCCGCGCCGAACGTCCACGCGGGATCGTCCGACAACGACGTCGTTCGAGGCCTGCATCGCGCTCCTGCCCATCGCGGCGGCGCTGATGCGCGTCGAGATCGAGTCACCGGCCGATTGGTTCCGCGGATTCGAATCGGACAACTCGTTTCACGTCGAAAACGCGATCGAGCTGAGCCGTCACTGGCCGATGACCGACCCGCGCATCGCCGGCGAGCCGCTGCGCTACCACTTCATGTCGTACGTGCCCGCTTCCGCTGCGAGCCTCGTCCTGGGCCTGCCCGTGCGCGTATGCATGCTGGGGCTCGGCGCCCACTTGCTGCCGATGATGTTCGCCCTCGGCCTGTTCGTCGCCGCGCGCGCCACGAAGGCCGGAGTGATCACGTCGGCGTGCGCCGCGCTCGCGCTCGTTCTGCACGTAGACCTCGGCACGCACGTCGGGCGCGTGCTCGGTGTCGATGGTGCCATCGGGTCGTATTTCGACGTCGGGATCTACCGCAGCATCACCACAGTGCAAGGGCTGTGCGTGTTCGTAGCGATCGCCATCGTTCTCCGCGACGCTCTCACGAACCAAGGACAACTCGGTCGACGCCTCTTCCTGCTGGCCTTTCTCTCCGCGCTCGCATCCGGATCCAAAGGGTCCGTGCTGCCTCCACTCTTCGTCGCGCTCGCCGCGACCTGGCTCTGGCGCCGCGCAGATCGCCGCGTGATCGGCTGGGCGTTGCTGGTGATGGCTTTGGCGGCGCTGCCCTTCACGGCCTGGCTCACGCTCGATTCGGACGGCTACGCGCAGAGCATGTTTCACTTCGAACCTGCCGCGGCGCAGATCTTGAGCGGGTTCCAATCCAGCATCGTGGCCGGCTTCGGCGGCGACCCGGCCGAGCCGGCGCCGTGGGCAACCGCGTTGCTGTTCGTGCCCTGGGTCGTCGGCTTCTTCGGCATCGGCACGGTGGCGGCGTGGGCCTGGTTCCGGACTCGACCGAGGCCGTCGAGCACGTTCGAGTTTCTGCTCTGCGCCACCGCGCTCTCTGGATTCGTGCCGGTGTTGTTCCTCATGTCGCACGGCTTCGCGCAGTTGCTTTTCGCCTACGACTCGCAGGTCTGCGTCATCCTGCTCGGCGCGATCGCGAGCACGCGCGTGTCGGGCGGCGCGAGGATCGGCTACGCGATCGCGGCCGGCGCCGTGCTCGCAACTCAGCTCGTGGCCGTCGCGTGGACGAAGGCGCACGATGCGCGGATCGGCCCGCGATTTACCGGCGACGTCGCGCGCTATCGGAGCGCCCTCGAGTGGATCAGGACCGAGACCCCATCGGACGCGGTTCTCTTGATCGACGATCCGCGCCTGTCCGCAACGACCTGGTGCGAACGGCGGGCGTTCTTCGAAACGCGCCGGTTCACGCCCGCCATGCACGCCGCGCTGCAGGTCGAGAAGGGCCGCGTGATCCCGATCGAAGCCCGTCCGTTCGCCGAGCGCGAGATTTTGCAGTCCGAGTTCTTCTCGAATCCGACTGCCGACGGCGTGCGTTCCATCCGCGCGATCGTCGGCCCTCACAAACCCATCATCGCTCTGCGCACGCGCCTCGTCGTCACGCCGCAGGCGCAGCACTATGCGTGCGTGTTCGAGCCGCTCGAGGACGCGGCGGAGTTCGGGCGTGCGTGCGGCCTCGAATTCGTGCACGCGGGCGGAATCGTCGCCGTTTATCGTCTGCCCGATTAGCACCGGCCTCGGCGCCGGTCGGAGCCCTCGTGGAAGGCGGCATCCAGCCGGCGACTCGCAGCGCTCCTCTGCATTGCTACAGTGGGTCGATGGCCCACTTCTCGATCAAGGTCGACCACGACCTCGGCACTGAAACCGCGATGCAACGCATCCGCACCGCCGCCGAAGCCCAGCGCGCCAAGGCCGCGGGCCTCGTCAAGGACGTCGCCTGGACGGCGAATTCGGCGCGCGTCGAAGGCACCGGTTTCTCGGGTGAAATCCGCGTGGGCGAACGCGAAGTCGTCGTCGACGCCGAACTCGGCTTCCCGGCCAGCTTGATGCCGATGAAAGCGCAGAAAGAAGCCGAAGCCTGGCTGCGCGGCGTGCTCGACTCCTGACACGCGCATCCTTGATGCGCACGTGCTCGAGGTGCAAGCTCACGCGCGCCGAACACGACCATGCCGCGCCGCGACAGCGAAACTGCCATCGAGGGGAGTGTCCTCGCGCGCCTGGGCTGCGCCTTGCGCGTCTCGCTGGCGAGCGGCTACGGCGCCCGTGACCTGCGCACCGACATCCTGGCGGGACTGGTCGTCGGTGTCGTTGCGCTGCCGCTCGCCATGGCGCTCGCGATCGCGTCAGGCGTGCCGCCGCAGCATGGTCTGTACACATCGATCATCGCCGGCGCCCTGATCGCGGTCTGCGGCGGCTCGCGCGTCAGCGTCTCGGGCCCGACCGCAGCCTTCGTCGTGTTGCTCGTGCCGGTGTCGGCGCGCTTCGGCGTCGGAGGTCTGCTCATCGCGTCGATGATGGCGGGCGTGATGCTGTGCCTCATGGGCATCGCCCGACTCGGCAAGCTGATCCAATTCATCCCGCATCCGGTCACGACCGGTTTCACAGCCGGCATCGGCGTCGTCATCGCGGGATTGCAGCTCAAGGACTTCTTCGGCCTGCGCCCGGAGACGAACCCCGAGCACTTCACCGACAAGCTGGTCGCATACGTGCACGCGTACCCGACGATCCACCATTGGGAACTCGTGGTCGGCGCGTTCACACTCTTCTTGCTGCTCGTGTGGCCGCGCATCACGAAGAAGATCCCGGCACCGCTCGTCGCCGTCGGAATTGCGACGTTGGTCTCGTACTGGCTCGCGCACACCGTCGACGGCTTCGAGGTCGCGACCATCGGTTCGCGCTTCGGCGGCATTCCGCGCGCCGCGCCGGCCTTGGCCTGGCCTTGGGATTATCCAGGTCCAGACGGTCAACCGATCGGTCTCTCGCTGGACACGCTGCGTGCGCTGATGAGTCCGGCCGTCGCGATCGCCGTCTTGGGCGCGATCGAGTCGCTGCTGTGCGCGGTCGTCGCGGACGGCATGGCGGGAACGCGACACGACTCCGATGTCGAGTTGGTGGCGCAAGGACTCGGCAACGTCGTCGCACCGCTTTTCGGTGGATTCGCAGCGACCGGCGCCATCGCGCGCACCACGACCGGCATCCGCGCCGGCGCGCGCTCGCCGATCTCGGCCATCACGCATGCGCTCTTCGTGCTCGTCGCCGTGCTGGCGTTGGCGCCGCTGCTCTACTGGCTGCCGATGGCGGCCTTGGCGGCGATGCTGATGCTCGTCGCCTGGCACATGAGTGACGCGCGTCACTTCGTGCACGTACTGCGCGTGGCGCCCAAGGGCGACGTCGCCGTGCTGCTGACGTGCTTCTTCCTCACCGTCATTTTCGACATGACGATCGCCGTGGGCGTAGGCGTGGTCTTGGCGGCGTTCTTCTTCATGAACCGCATGTCGGAGATGTTTCAGGCAGCTCCGGCCCAGTCTCCGCACGAGCAGATGAAAGACCCGACGCTCGTCGGCGTTGTCGTCTACTCGATCAGGGGTCCGCTCTTCTTCGGCGCGGCGGAGAAAGCTGTAGGTGCACTGACTCGCGTGCAATCGAAGACGCGTGCCGTCATCCTGCAGATGGACGGCGTCCCGGTCATGGACGTCACGGGTCTGGTCGCCCTCGAATCAGCCCTCGCGCGCCTGCGCAAAGCGCGTGTCTTCGTCGCGATCTCCGGAGTCCAACCGCAGCCACGCCAGATCTTGGAAAAGGCCGGCATTCACGACGATTCGACCTGGATCTCCGTGTGCTCGACCGGTGAAGAGGCGTTGGCCAGCGTGCGTGCGCATCTGGCACGCGATGCCGCGGGCGGATAGCACGAGCCGCCGTCTTCGTGGGCGCGAGCGCAGCATCATGGACGGCCCCGTGGGATCAGGCTCTAGGCTGACAACCCGCCGAAACGACGATTGCGTCCGCGGAACTCGACCAGCGCGGCTTCGAGATCGGCGGCGGTGAAGTCCGGCCAAGACCTCGGGCTGAAGAACAACTCGGCGTACGCGCATTCCCACAGCAGGAAATCCGACAGCCGTTGTTCGCCACCGGTGCGCACGAGCAGATCGACGTCGCGCGGAAGGTCGTTGGCGTGGCAGGTCACTGCCAGTGTGCGCTCGAAGCCGTCGCGCGCGCCGTCGAGCGCGGCTTGGACGTTGAAGCGGCGGGCGGCGCGCACGATCGCGTCGCGCGCGCTGTAGTCGACGGCCAGCCGCACGTGGAGCTTCGATTGGTCTGCGGTCGCGCACTCGGCGTGCTCGATCGCGGCGACCAGGGGACTCGGCAAGCGATCACGCCGACCGATCACGGACAGGCGCACGTGATTCGCAACGCATTCCTCGGTCTTGGATGTCAGCCACACTCGCATCAGCTCCAGGATCGCGTCGATCTCGCCTGCCGGGCGATTCCAATTGTCGGCCGAGAGCGCGAACAGCGTCAGGCGCTCGATCGGCAGCGCGGCGGCCGCAGCCACGATGCGCTCGACCGTTTCTGCACCGGCGACATGCCCGGCGCTGCGCGGCAGTCCGCGCGCCTCGGCCCAACGGCCGTTGCCGTCCATGATGATCGCGACGTGCAATCCGCCGGATATGCTTTGCGTTGCAAAGTGTGTACGCACGACAGAATCCGTATCGAACACCATCGGTTCACTCGCCTTCGCGCACCGCGCGGATCAACGCTTCCATGTGCTCGAGGTACCGCTCGAGCGTCCGCCGACCGAGCGCGGTCAGGCGGTATTCCGTGCGCGGCATGCGCCCGTTGAACGATTTTTCGCAGCCGACCAGGCCGGCTTCTTCGAGCTTGCGCGCGTGCACGGACAGATTGCCGTCCGTCGTCTGCAGCATCTCCTTCAATTCGTTGAACGTGAGTTTGTCGTGCACGGCCAGCGCACTGACGATGGCGAGCCGCACGCGCTCGTGGATCAAGCGATCCGCGTCCGGAGTGCCGTCGCGCGCGGACAGTCCGCGCAGCGCCTGCACCGGGCCTTTGCGCGACTTCTGCGATTTGCGCTCACCCACGGCGTTCCCTCGCGACCCTGAAACCGAACACCACGTGCATCACGCCGAAACCGGCCACCATGCACAGATCGCCGAACAGGCGACTGTCGCGCAAGAACACGGTCCCGAGCAGCGCGACCGAACCCACGAGCATGATCGCGAGTCCCATCGAACGCACGGCGCAGATCGAGTGGGCGCCGGCACCGATGACCGCCGTGCCGTAGCACAAGAGCCACATGCCGGGCAGCAAGTCCAGCGGCCCCACGGCGCGCAGCGCCAGCGTGAGCAAGAGACCTGCGATCAGCCCGGGCGCGAGCGCCTTCGCGAAGCGCGAGCCCGGCCCGGCGACCAGCGACACGCCCTCGTCGCGCGCCTTGCGCCACATCTCCAGCCCGCCGATCGAAGCGCCGACTGCGGCCGCGACCATCCACACGCCGAACCATGCCGCGCCGGATTCGGCTGCGATCGCGAACGGAGCAGCCGCACACGCGGTCGCCCCCATCAACACACCGCCCCAACCGGGGATCGCGGTGTGGGCACCGGCGCTCTCCATCGTGCGGCGGATGAATCCGAGGTCGTCCAGTGCGCGACGGTTCAGGGACAGTTCGCCAGGAAGTCGGGAGGGCGTGCGCGGCGTCATGAGCTGCATTCTCCCCCACACCCGGCTGACCGTCAAGTGCTTTGCAATGTGAAGCAGACGCCCGGGACGAGGCCCCCGTTACCCGCCGCCGCGCGGATCTGTATCGTCGGGGCGCTTGATCCAACGCGGCCCCTACCCTCCGCTCTCCATCCCTGCTGTCGCTCTGGCCGAGTTCGTACTCGACCGTCCGCGCCGACTCGGCGGCAAGCCCGCGTTCGTCGACGCGCACTCGAACCGGACCGTGACGCACGCCCAATTCGTCGAAGGCGTCGAGCGCGCGTCGTCCGGCTTCGTTCGACGCGGCCTCGAGAAGGGCGAAGTCGTCGCGCTGATCGCGCCCAACTCGGTCGATTGTCCCATCGTGTTCCACGCGATCGTGCGCGCCGGCGGGATCATCACGCCCATTCCGCCGCTCGCGAGTCCCGATGACATCACGAAACAGCTGAAGGACAGCGGCGCGCGCTTCGTCGTCGCCGCCGCGGAGCTGGCGCCCAGAGTGGCCGAAGCCGCGCGCGGAATCGGCCTCGAGGAAATCTTCACGCTAGGAGCCACAACGGACTTCACTCCCTTCGCCAGCCTCGCTGCGGACTCGGGCTCGGCGCGCATGCCTGCGATCGATCCGCAGACCGACGTCGCGGCGCTGCCTTACTCGAGCGGCACGACCGGGCTCTCGAAGGGCGTGATGCTGACGCACACGAACCTGGTCGCAAACGTCCTGCAGCTCGACGTCGGCCATATGCGAAGCGACGACACGCTCGTGTGTCTGTTGCCGCTGTCGCACATCTACGGCATCACGGCGATTCAGAACATGGCGCTGGCTCTGGGCGCGACGACGGTGGTGATGGGACGCTTCGATCTCCCGGCGCTGGTCGATGTGCTCGTGCGACAACGCATCACCTACGCGCCGCTCGTGCCGCCGATCCTGCTGGAGATCGCCAAGAACGCGATCTTCGCGGGTCTCGACCTGCGCCACGTGCGCGTCGTGTTCTCCGGAGCGGCTCCGTTGTCGGCGGAAGTCTCGCGTGCGGTCGCGGAACGCATCGGCTGCGCGGTCTTGCAGGGTTACGGCATGACCGAAGCCGGCCCGGCCACGCACATGACGCCGGCGCCCCCGCACCCGGTGAAGCACGGCTCGGTCGGTTTGCCGCTCGCGAACACCGCAGTGCGCCTTGTCGACACGTCCGATGGTCGCGAGGTTGATCCGGGTGCGGACGGCGAAGTCCTCGTCCGCGGTCCGCAGGTGATGAAGGGCTATTGGAACAATCCCGGCGCGACGCGCGCCACCGTCGACGACGACGGCTGGTTGCACACCGGCGACATCGGGCGCGTCGACGAAGACGGCAACCTGTTCGTCGTCGACCGCGTCAAGGAACTCATCAAGTACAAGGGTTGGCAGGTCGCGCCGGCCGAACTCGAAGCCTTGCTCGTCACGCATCCGGCCATCGCCGACGCGGCGGTCGTCGGTGTCGACGACGGCGAGTGCGGTGAACTGCCCAAGGCGTTCGTCGTACGCCGAGCGGACATCACGGCCGATGAGATCATGGCCTTCGTCGCCGAGCGCGTGGCTCCGTACAAGAAGCTGCGCCTTCTCAGTTTCGTCGAACGCATCCCGAAATCTCCGTCCGGCAAGATCCTGCGGCGCGTCTTGCGCGACGGACCGGGCTGACCCATGCCGCGCTGCCCGGTCCCCATTGTCAGCGCGGAACACTCCAGTAGAGTGTGGCGCCCCGCATGAACGCGCTTCCCATCCTGATCGGCGCGCTGTGCGTCATCGCGATCGCCTACCGCTACTACTCGGCGTTCCTGGCGGCCAAGGTGTTGGCGCTGAACGACGCGGCGAAGTGCCCGTCCGAGACGCACTACGACGGACACAACTTCTATCCGACGAACAAGTACGTCCTGTTCGGCCATCACTTCGCCGCGATCTCGGGCGCAGGTCCGTTGATCGGCCCGGTGCTCGCGGCGCAATTCGGATTCTTGCCCGGCCTCTTGTGGCTCTTGATCGGTGTCACGCTCGGCGGCGCCGTCCAGGATTTCATGGTCCTCGTCGGCAGCGTGCGGCGCGACGGCAAGTCGCTGGCGGAGATGGCGTTCGGCGAAATCTCGTCTCTCTCCGGCATCGTCGCCGGCGTGGCGATCCTGTTCATCGTCGTGATCGCGATCGCCGGACTCGGGCTCGTCGTCGTGAACGCGTTGGCCGAATCGCCGTGGGGCACGTTCACGGTCGCGGTGACGATTCCGCTCGCGTTGTTCATGGGCCTCTACATGTACCGCTTCCGCAAAGGCAAGATCGGCGAAGCCAGCGCGATCGGAGTCGTCGTTTTGCTCGTGGCGGTGTGGGCGGGCGGCGTGCTGGCGGAATCGTCGTGGGCCGAGCATTTCACGCTCAGCAAGCACGCGCTGATCCTGTGGATGGCAGCGTATGGGTTCATCGCCAGCGTCTTGCCGGTGTGGATGCTCCTGTGTCCGCGCGACTACCTCTCGAGCTACCTCAAGATCGGCACGATCGGGTTCCTCGTCGTCGGTGTGTTGCTCGTGAATCCGAATCTGGAGATGCCCGCGATCACGCCCTTCGTCGACGGCGGCGGGCCGATCCTGTCGGGCAAGGTGTTCCCATTCGTGTTCATCACGATCGCTTGCGGAGCGATCTCGGGCTTCCATGCGCTCGTCGGGTCGGGCACGACGCCGAAGATGATCACGAAAGAGGGCGATTGCCGCATGATCGGCTACGGCGCGATGTTGATGGAGGGCGTCGTCGGCATCGTGGCGCTCGTCGCTGCGACGTCGCTGTTCCCCGGCGACTACTTCGCGATCAACAGCGCCCAGGCGACTCCGGAACAGCGCACGCGCTACGAGTCCATGGTCGCGACGCACAACCACGCAGGCTTCGATCTCGCACCGAAAGAGCTCGAACGCCTGGAGCAGGAATCGGGCGAAAAGAACCTGCGCGGTCGCACCGGCGGCGCCGTGACGCTGGCGATCGGCATTGCCAAGATCTTCGACGCAATCCCGGGGTTCTCGGGACTGATGAAGTACTGGTACCACTTCGCGATCATGTTCGAGGCGTTGTTCATCTTGACGACGATCGATACGGGTACGCGCGTCGGACGCTTTCTCCTGGGCGAGTTCATGGGGCGACGCGTCGACAAGCGCTTCGCCAAACACGACTGGCTGCCCGGCTCGTTGCTCACGACCGGCTTGATCTGTTTCGGCTGGGCAGCGCTCATCTGGGGCGGATCCATCTCGACGATCTGGCCGATGTTCGGGATCGCCAACCAGTTGTTGGCCTGTGTCGCGCTGTGCGTCGCGACGACGATCCTGATCAACACGGGTAAGGGCCGCTACGCGTGGACGACGCTGATGCCGCTGGCGTTCGTCGCCACCACCACGCTGACCGCCGGCTACATGTCGATCCGCGACAACTTCATGGCGATGACGCGCGTCGAGAGCACCGCGACTCAAGGCTGGATCAACGTGATCCTGACGGCGGTACTCATGACGGCAGCGATCATCGTCATCGTCGACTCCATGCGCCGCTGGATCGACCGCGGGCGCGACCGCCCCGCTCAACCGGCAGCGCACACGAACTGAACACATGGATCCATCGAACTCAAACGAACGCCGGGGCCGGCCGCTGCACACCAAGATCATGTTCGGCCTCGTCGCCGGCGTGGTCGTAGGAGCGCTCGCCAACATCCTGTTCCCTGGCCCTGAAGGACGGCGCACCGTCGCCTTCCTCGCGGACGCAGTGGCGCACCCGATCGGGCAGGTGTTCCTGAGACTGCTCTTTTTCGTGGTCGTGCCGCTCGTGTTCGCCTCGATCACGGTCGGAGTCGCCGGGCTCGGAGACCTGCGACGTGTGGGCCGCATGGGCGCGCGCACGCTGCTGTTCTTCCTGCTGACGATGGCGGTCTCGTCCGTGCTCGGCCTGACTCTGGTCAACCTGTTTCAGCCCGGCAGCGGCTTCGACCCTGAAGTGCGCGCTGGATTGATGGCGTCGTTCGGCGGCGAGGCGGCCAAGATCCAGGGCTTCGTCGACTCCAACAAGACGCCGACGACGCTGGCTACGGCGAACATGTACCTCGACATGTTCCTGCCGCGCAACGTCCTCGACGCGGTCGTGCGCATGCAGATGCTGCCGATGATCGTGTTCGCCCTGCTGTTCGGCGCCGCGTTGACGCTCTTGCCCGACGAGCGGCGCAAGTCGATGGTGGCGTGGTTCGAGACGCTCGGCGAAGCGATGGTCACGATCGTGGGCTTCGCGATGAAGATCGCGCCCTACGCGGTCTTCTGTCTGATCTTCTCCGTCGTGGCCCGATTCGGCTTGGATCTGCTGGAGAAGCTCGCGTTCTACGTCGTGCTGGTCATGGGCGCGTACCTGATCCAGATCTTCGTCATCTACCCGATCCTCTTGAAGGTTCTGGCACGCCGACGGCCGTTCGAATTCCTCAAGAAGGCTACACCGATCATGGTGACGGCTTTCTCCACGAGTTCGAGCAACGCGACCCTGCCGACGACCATCCGCATCTCGGAGCGCGACCTGGGAATCCGACCCGCCGTCGCCGGCTTCGTGCTGCCGCTAGGCGCGACGATGAACATGAACGGCACCGCGCTCTTCGAGGGCGTGCTCGTGCTCTTCGTGGCGCAGATCTTCGGCGTGGAATTGGCGCTGCAGCAGCAGATGTTCGTGTTGATGATGTGTGTGTTTTCGGCCATCGGCGCCGCCGGCGTCCCGGGTGGGGCCTTGCCGCTGATCATGGTCGTCATGGCGCAGGTCGGCGTTCCGCCCGATGGAATCGCCATCGTGCTCGGCGTCGATCGTCTGCTCGACATGGGCCGCACGGTCGTGAACGTCATCGGAGACGTCGTCTGTGCCGCCTGGATCGACAAAGCCGAGCGCGCTGCGGACGCAGCGGGTTAACATGGCCGCCGGAGGTTCGGCAGTGAACAAGACGTTGCGTGGAATGGTGGCGCTGCCTCGGGCAGCGATCGCGCTGGTCGCCGTGCTCGCGGCAGCCTGCTCGCAGGAGATCACCGGCGGCGCGAGCTCGGAATCAGGTTCGGTCGCGATCGCGATCACGGACGCCGCCTCGAGCTCCATCGCGCAGTTCGAGGTCGAAGTCACGGCGATCCAGTTGCGGCGTGCGACAGGCGCCCCGGAGTCGGTCCTGAACACGGCGACCCGCGTCGACCTCGCCTCCCTGACGGATACTTCGCTGCTGCTCGCTTCGGCCCGCGTGCCGAACGGCCTCTACACGCAAGCGACGATCACGATCGATCTCTCCGCAGCACAATGCGTGCTTGCGAACAAGACCACGCCCGCGGTGCTGCTCGACGCGAACGGCAATCCGCTGACGGGCTCTCTGTCGGTGCCGCTGCAGCTGGCCGCGCCCTTCCTCGTCGGCACGACTGCGCACAGACTTCTGGAACTCGACCTCGATCTGGATCAATCGTTCTCGGTCGATGTCGTCGGCAATACGGTGCGGTTTGAGCCCGCCTTCGTGCTGCGCGTCGATCCGCAATCGCCGCGTCTCGTCGGCACGATCGGATCGCTGACGGCGGTCGCGCCGAACCTGTCGAGCTTCACGGGCACGGTGCGCGGCGTGGGCGGAGTCCTGGTTTCGAACGTCGTGTTCCAAGCCAGCGGGGCGACCATCTATCAGATCGACGGCGTCAGCCTGCTCGGAAGTGCGGGCATCGATCGATTGGCGACGCTGCCCGTCGATGCGTCACTGCAGTGTTTCGGCTCGATCGCATCGTCGACCGGGAAGATCGACGTCGTGTACGTCGAAGCGGGAACCGGGACGTACAACGGCGGGAGCGACATCGTCGAAGGCCACATCGTCGGACGCACCGGAGGTCCGGGCAGCGATGCCGTGCTGGAGGTGTTCGGACACAGCAACGATGCGCTCCACACTACGTTCCAGTACGGGACGACCTTCCTGGTCAACACCAGCTTCGCGAACACGAAAGTCGTACGCCGCGGGTCGGTCGCGAGCTTCGATCCGGACGCATTGAACATCGGCCAGCGTGTGCGCGTGTTCGGAACCCTCACAGGCACCACGATGACGGCGAATGACACGTCCAGCGTCATTCGCATCCAGCCCACGCGCGTAGTCGGCAACGCAGCAGGAGCGCCCTCCGGCACGCAGCTGACATTTGCGCTGACGCGCGTCGGACTCCTGGATCAGAGTGCTTTCGACTGGCCCGACGGCGGGTTCATGCCTGTCGATCCGAACGTGTTCAAGGCCGACATCGGGGCGCTCGGCGTGGGGCAAGCCATCAATGCGACGTCGATCGTTTCCGCCGTCGGGTACTTCACGAACGTCGGCGCGTCCGGTGCCGATTTCAACGCCGTCGCTCTGACCAACGAGAGCACGGCGCCTTCATTGGTGTTGGTCCGCAATCGCCCCAACATCGGATTCACGGTGGTGACCACCGCCAATGCCTCGCAAATTCAGCTGAACATCGTCGGCGTTCCGGTCGCGGGTGAATTCGCCGTCGTCGACAGCGGCGCTGCCGGTTCGATTCCGCTGCCCAGTGGCCCGACGCCGACGGTGAATCATCCCGGCAACACGGGCTTCTATTCGCTGCGTGATCGAACCTCACACACGATCCGCGTCTACACGCGCTTCTCCGATTTCGCGAGCGCGCTGCAGAGCGACATCGTTCAAGGCGCAACCCTGATTCAGCTCGGTGCGATCGGCACTTACACGCAGTCGATCAATGTGATCGACGCGGGTATCGCTACAGCCGTGGTCGAGTGACGCGCGCGGACGATCAGACCGTCGGGACTACTGCCACATTCGTGCTCGTGCGCACGATGGCGTCGTGCGACACCGACCCGGTCCACAGACGCCCGACACCGGTGCGCTGGTGGGTGCCGACGACGAGCAGGTCCGCGCGTTCGGATTTGAGAACCTGTTCGATGTGATCCGCGGGCCGACCCAGTCCGCTGACCAGGTTCAGTTCGACCTTCTGGCCGCCGGCGTGTTCCGCCATGCGCGCCTTCAGGCGCTCCGCCAGCAGCCGCTCTGCCTCGCCGTCGAGCGTGCGCTCGCGCACGGCAGGGGGCACGAACACGTGGATGGCGATCAACTCGATCGGACCGTGGGCGGTGAGTGACGCGGCCCATTTCAGCGCTGCATCGGACGTCGGTGTGAAGTCGACTCCGACAGCCACTCGCATCGGCCGCTCACCCGAGGTCCAGACACGAATCGGACTTTCGTCGCGCACGACGATGACAGGCGTACGCGCGGACTGTGCCACGCGGTCGGCCGTACTACCCAGGCGCCAGAGGGTGTCACCGCGCGCGCCGACGGCGGCGACGACGATGACCTCGGCCTTGGTGTTCGTGGCGTGTTGTACGAGGGCCTGGTCCGCACGGCCGGTCACGACGCTCGTCTCAGTACTTGCGCTGATCGGGGCCACGCGTCGAGCCTCCGCCTGCAGTTGTTCCAGACGCTGCGCCCTCTCGCCCTCGAAGAAGGTCTTGACGCGCGCTTCGCCGGCCGTGCCCAGCACTGCTTCGGCCCCGTGCAGGTCGAGCACGTGCACGAGTTCCAGAGGCTGCTTCAGGAACCGCGCCAGGTGCGCAGCAGCCGTCACGGCGCGCGCCGCCGGTTCGGAAAAGTCAGTGCCGCATATGATCGTCATGTCGCCTCCTCGTTTCCTTGCCTGTTCTTGAGAATGCGCGCCCGTATCAGCGAGGCCAAGACCGCGATGAGCAGGATTCCGGCCACGGTGCCGAGCGCCCACTCGACCGGGATCTTGTACTCGACCGGCAACACCATCTTGACGCCGATGAATACGAGCACGACGGCGAGTCCGTACTTCAGGTAGTGCAGGAATCGTAACAGCCCACCGACTGCGAAAAACAACGACCGCAGGCCCAAGATCGCGAAGATATTCGACGTGTACACGACGAACAGGTTCTGGGAGATGCCCAGCGACGCAGGCACCGAATCGACGGCGAAGAGGACGTCAGTCGTCTCGACCACGAGCAGCGCGAGGAACAGCGGAGTGACGAAGCGCTTGCCGTCGATGCGGGTGAAGAACTGGCTGCCTACGAACGTGTTCGTAACCCTCAGGAAGCGTCGCGCAAAGCGCAGGACGAAGTTCTTGTCCGGGTCCAAGCCGTCGTCGTCGCGCTGAAACATCAGCTTGATGCCGGTGAAGACCAGCAGCGCACCGAGCACGTACAGCACCCAGTGAAAGCGCTCGATCGCCTCGATGCCGATGTACAGGAACACACCGCGCATCAGCATCGCGCCGAGCACGCCCCAGAGCAGCACGCGGTGTTGGCTCTCCGGGGGAATCGCGAAGTACTGGAAGATGACGAGGAAGACGAAGATGTTGTCGACCGAGAGTGCGTACTCGGTGATGTAACAGGTCAAAAACTCGACCGACGGGCGGGTCGAGGAGTCGGCGTATTGCGGATCGATGAAGAAGTAGATGGCGACATTGAAGGCCAGCGCGAGCGTGATCCACAAGCTCGTGAACAGCAAGGCTTCCCTGACCGAGACAGCCTTGGCCTCGCGGTGGAATACGCCCAGATCGAGCGCCATGCCCGCAAGCACGACAACTCCGAAGATCGCCCAGAATATCCAGCCTTCCATGAGTTCCTTGGGTGCCGCTCAGCCGTAGATGAGCAAGCGAATGCCTGGCGGCAGTCGTTTCGTGAGTCCGGCCAGCACGTGTCCGCGCAGCAGGTGGTAGATCGAATTGCGCTGACTGACGCCGATCATGATCGCCGTCACACCGAGCGCCTCGGCCGCACGCAGGATGCCCTCGACGGCGTTGTGCGAAATCGTCCACACCGGGATGAGGGTCATGCCTTCGCTCTCGGCGGCTTGCGACGCGTTGTACAGGACTTCGACGCCTTCGGGCTTGGGTTTCCAATCCGCAGCGCGCACGAACAGGCCCGTGCGCTCCTCGACGTACAGCGCATAGAGCGTCTTGCCGCCCAGACCCTTTTCGCGTGCGATCGCTTCCGAGATGAGCCCGGGATTGCCGTACCGCAATGCGATCAGCGTGCTCGAGGGGTAGAGCTGTGCGATCGATTCCGCTTGCGTGAGACTCAGGATCTCGAGCTTCTCCTCGTGCTCGAGCTGCGCCTCGGTTTCGGAGATGCGCTTGGGCGTCAGCTTGCGCACGAACCCGATCTCGTAGAACCAATCCGAGAACCACTTGCGGCGCGTGCCGACGGCGAGGATCAAACCGCAGAACACGATGATTCCGCCGTAGATCGTCGCATCGCCTTCGACGCGCAGCGTGACGCCCCAGGCAACCGCGACGAGGATCGTCGTGAAGATGCCGAGCCAGAAGACGAGTCCGCGTTTGCCGTCGCGCCAACGTATGACGTCGAGCCCGGCCGAGCTGAGCAGGAACGCGCCCAACAACCCGAACGCGTACATGCCGGCCAGGATCTGCATCTCGCCGCCGCTGAGCCAGATGACGAGGATCGGAATGATCGTCGCGACCATGATCGCGATCTGGGGCGTGCCGAAGAACGTGTTTCGGCGCGCGAGCGCGGACGGCATGAAGCCGTTCTCGGTGAGCGCGAGGAAGACATGGTAGCTGCCGATGATCGCAGTGTTCGACGCCAGGAGCAGCAGGGACGATCCGCTGACGACGACGGCTAGCTTCAGTGCGCCGCTGCCGAAAGAGCCGGCGAGTTCGGAGATGAAGCGTTCCGAATTCGCGTCCTTCACCGTCGCCGGCAGGAGCGCGACGGCCAGGAGCGTCAGGATCGGCGACGTCAGGAGCATCGCACCGATGACGAAGCGCATGCCCTTCTTGGCGGTCAGCTGAATCGGGAGCTTCATCGCCGGACTGAGCTGGCTGATGCTCTCGAGGCCCGAAAAGGCCAGCCAGGCTGCTGAAAAACCGACCAGGAAGGTCTGACGATCCAGGCCCTCAGCCAGAGTCAACGTCGACGACACCGCCTGCAGCGAAGCCTGGGGATGGAGCACGACGATCGTCCCGACCACGACGAAATTGACGGCCAGCGCGGCGAGCGCCATCACCATCGACAGCCACGCGCTCTCGCGGATGCCGATGATGTTGACGATGGCGAGCAAGAGCAGCGTCGCGATCGCCATGGAGATGACGTGATGCTCGAAGAACGGCAGAACGGTCCCCAGGTAGTGCATCCCTGAGACCGACGAGATCGCGGACGTGAGGAAGTACCCGACCGAGATCAGCAGACCGCCCAGCGCGCCGATGCTCGGCAGGAACGCCTTGCTCGCGATCGACACGACGCCTCCGCCCTCCGGTTGGCGCCAACAGATCTCGACGTACTTCGCGCCCAGCAAGACGAAGCCGACCAATCCGATCCACACGAACAACGGCGCGACGTCGCCCACGCGCTCGTACAGAATGCCCGGCACGTAGTAGACGGAAGTCCCGATGTCGCAGAACACGACCGCCCAGACGAGCAACGGCGTCAGATGCCGCAGGTTCGTGTCGCTCGACGGACTCGGTCCGGCGGGAGATTTCGGCGCAGAGCTCAAGCGTCGTCAACCAGGCTTGAGTGCACGAAGAGAGCCGTACGTGGGGAACCGGGGGCCATGGCTCGAAGTCAGGACGATAGCATCTCGCCGCCGACGCACGAAACTCCGGGGGGGGTGTGGTGGGCCCCGCAGGACTCGAACCTGCGACCGAGCGATTATGAGTCGCCTGCTCTAACCGACTGAGCTAGGGGCCCGCGACGACGAGGCTAACCGGAAGCAGGCTGCTTTCCCATCCGTGCACCTCGGCTACACTGCCGGCCACACTTGCGCGAACCTCGCCGGCTCGGAACCGCGCATGGGCCCCCTCTCCCGCCGGAATTGGACTGACATGATCCTCTCCACTCGCGCGCTCCTGCTCGCGTTCGTTGCTTTGCCCGCCGTCGTCAGCTGTCACACCGGCACACGCCAGGAAGCAGGCGACGCACACGGGTCACCGCCCATCAGCGTGCCCGCACTGGCGGTCGACACAGGACCGAGCTCACCGGTTGCGCAAGTCGAGAGGCCCAGCGGGACGATTCGCTTCGGCGACTCCGGCAGCGGCGTCACGAACGACGCGTTCTTCCCGGGTACGACGCACGACACAAAAGTCCCGCACCCCGACACGATCCTGCGCCAGCCGCTGGGCACCTTCACCGCGCACCACTCCGAAGTCATGGCCGCCATGCGCGCGATGGCGGCAGCGAGCGACCGCATGCGCATCGTGCCGTTCGGCAAGACGCACGAAGGGCGCGAGCTCGTCTCCGTCGTCATCGCATCGCCCGAGAACCTGCGCAAGATCGACGCCGTGCGCGCCGACATCGCGCGCCTCGCCGATCCGCGCGGTGCGAACGATGCGGAGATCGAGCGCATCGTGAAGTCCTCGCCGGCGGTCGCCTGGCTCGGTTACAGCATCCACGGTGACGAAATGTCCGGCTCGGACGCGTCGCTCGCGGTCGCGTACCACTTCGCCGCCGGCACCAGCGCCGACGTGACGGACGTGTTGCGCAACGTCGTCGTCGTGATCGATCCGATGCTCAATCCGGACGGGCGCGAACGCGTGCTGTCGCAGATCGAGCAGAGTGCCGGCTACGTCCCGAACCTCGACTACATGGCGATGCAGCGCGGACGCTGGCCGTACGGACGCGAGAACCACTACTACTTCGACATGAACCGCGACTGGTTGTGGGGCACGCAACCGGAGACGCGCGCGCGCTGGGCCGCCATCGGATCGTGGAATCCGCAGTTGCTCGTCGACGCGCACGAGATGGGGCCGACCGATACGTTCCTCTTCTATCCGGCGGCCGATCCGTTCACGCCGCACTTCCCCGAGTTCACGAAGAAGTGGTGGCAGACCTACGCACAAGATCAAGCGGCGGCTTTCGACAGCTACGGTTGGAGCTACTACACGCGCGAATGGGCCGACTCGTGGTATCCGGGCTACACCGATTCATGGGCCACGTTCATCGGTGCGTGCGGCATCCTGTACGAGCAGGCGCACTACCGCGGTCAATCGCTGCGCCGTCCGTCGGGCGAGATCGCGACCTACCACGACGCGGTGAAGCGCCAGGCGGTGGCCAGCGTCGCCAACGTGCGGACGCTCGCGCAGAACCGCGAGCAGATCTTGCGCGAGTACGTCGCCGCCAAGCGCGCCAACTGCGCCGCCGACACGGCGGGCAACGACCGGATGTTCGTGCTCGTACCCGGCCGGTATCCGGATCGCGAGCGACAACTCGTCGCCAACCTCGTCGAACAAGGCATCGAAGTGCTGCGCGCGGACCAGGATTTTCGCGGCACGGCGGTGAAGACCGCGCTCGCGGGCGCAGCCGACAGCGTCGAGTTCAAGACCGGAGCCCTGATCGTGCGCGCGCGCCAGCCGTTGTCGCCGCTCGTGAAGGCAGCGCTCGAGTTCGATCCGCGCTACGACAAGGCTTCCTTGGAACGTGAACGCCGGGAACTCGAGCGCAAGCAGCGCTCGAAGGCCTACGACGTCACCGCGTGGTCTCCGACTCACGCCTACGACCTGGACGGGTATTGGTGCGCGGACACCGACATCAAAGCGTCGCGCATCACGAGCTTGCCGCCGCCGCCGAAAGGTGTCGTGGGCCTGGAGAATCCGACGCAATCCGTCTACGGCTGGATCGTCGACGGCAGCGACGACTCCGCCGTGCGCTTCGCGGCCGCAGCGATGGAACTCGGCGTGCAGGTGAACCTCGCGGACGAAGCCTTTCGCGCCTCCGGCCGCGAATTCGCGCGCGGCAGCCTGCTCGTGCGCCGCACCGAGAACGCTGCGGACGTCGCGGCACTCGTCGCGCGCGCAGCCGAGAGCTCGGGTGCACAGGCCTTCGCCACGGGCACCGCGCGCAGCCGCGACGAGAGCGCCGATCTGGGCGGGCGTCACTTCGATCTGCTGTCGCGCCCGCGCGTCGCGATCCTCTCGAACTCGCCGGTGTCCACCGATTCATTCGGCCACGTCTGGCACTTGCTCGACACGCAATTGCACTTGCCCTCGTCGCACCTCGATGCGCAGGCTTTCGGGCGGTACGACTTGCGCCGCTACAACGTGCTCATCGTGCCCGAGGGCGGCGGTTCCGTGATCAGCAAGAACGCCGACAAGCTGCGCACCTGGGTTCGCTCCGGCGGCACCTTGATCGCGATCGGCGGCGCGGCGACGAGCGTGTGCGATCCGGAACTCAAGCTTAGCAGTGTGCGCGAGCGGTCGAATGCGCTCGATGACCTCGAGAAGTACGCGGTTTCGGTCAAGCGCGAACGCGAAGCGGGCACTCTGCCGGTCGACGAAGCGCTGTTGTACGGCGACGCCAAGGCCGAGTCCCCCGCTGAACCCAAGCCCGAGGAAGCCGGCGCCGAGAAACCCGAGACCGCGAAGAAAGACGGCGACAAGTCCGACAAGAAAGGCTCCGCCAAGGAGGAAGACAAGAAGCGCCGCGACAGCTGGCTCGCCACGTTCTCTCCGCAAGGCGTGATCTTGCGCGGCGAAGTGAATCCGGACATGTGGATCACGAGCGGGTTCGCGCAGGAATCCCCCATCTTCTTCGAGGGTTCGGACGTGTTGCTGTCGGAATTGCCCGTGCGCACCGCCGTGCGCATCGCGCGCAACGACCGCATGCGACTCTCGGGGCTCTTGTGGCCCGAAGCACGCGAGCGCATCGCCGACTCGGCCTACTGCACGGTCGAACGCGCCGGCTCCGGACAGGTGATCCTGTTCGCCTCCAGCCCCGTGTTCCGCGATTGGTTCCGCGGCACGGCGCGACTGCTGGCCAACGCGATCGTCTACGGACCCGGCGCCGGCGCCAGTCAACCGTCTCAGTGGTGAGGGTGAGAGCTCGCTACGCAGCCTTTGCTTGACGCTGACCGCGCATCCGGTGAGCCTGTGCTCGTGCATTGGCCCGAATCGCGGGTCCGGCAACACGAAAGGCCACGATGAAGACTCTCCTGTTCGCGCTCCTCTTGTGCCTGCCCGCCGTCGTCGACGAGAAAAAGGACGACTCGCTGCCGCTCGACGAGTTCGGCAAGACGTTCCTCAAGACGCGCTTCAAGGCGAGCGCCGCCGACGAGATGCCGTTCGACAAACTGCGCGCGGAGCATTGCGTGCACGGCGTCTTCGGCACGTTCGACATCGCGTATCCGATCTGGTCGCTGGGCGAGAAGGGCCATGTCGATGACCTGCGCGCGCTCGCGACGACGCTGATCCAGGTGCAGGTGCACTGGATCGACTGGCTGGCGAAGGGCGACGAGCGCACCGCGGCGCCCAAGGCGGATGCCGAAACGCTGCTCGCGTGGATCAAGGGCTGGAAGCCCGCGAACTTCAGCAAGGCCGAGAATGCGCCCGACAAGGATTTGTTCGTGCTGCTCGGCGCGACCGACGCTCAGAAGGCGGCGTCGAAGCGCCTGGGCGATTTCATCGGCAAGCCGGACGTGCTCGGCGTCGCGCCGAAGGACGGGCGGATCACGCAGATTCTCTTCGCGCCGACGCGGCTCGATTTCGTGCACCTGCTCGGCTACGCCGGGCTGCGCGACCCCACGCAGCAGCCGATGTTGTGGACGAACAAGGCCACGACCTGGACGAACTTCTGGATCGACTGGAACATCGTGATGGCGCTCGAGTACCCGCCGTGGGCCGACGACAAGGAGTTCAAGACCGGCCTGTCGATGAACAAGTTCGAGCCGACGGGCATGCTGCAACACACGGTTCAGCATGCGATGCTCACGTTCTTGTGGATGGTCTACGGCGACAACGACGGCATTCACATCAACCAGGCTCAAGCGATGAGCATGGCGATCGAGGTGTGCGGCGAGATCAATGCCCTCGAAGGCGACGGCGGACGCGGCACGACGGGCGCGGCGACGAACGCCTACGAAAAGTTCGTACCCGGCGGCAATTCAGCCGGCGGCGTGTTGCCGCCGATTCCGGCCATGCCGTTCGACGGGATGAAGACCGATCCGTGGCACGAGAATTTGGGACGCGACTACTTCACGCTGCCGCTGCGCAAGGGCCAGAAGGCCGGCGCGAAGGCGGTGGCCAAGGACGGGCCCGACGGACTCGACTCGCGCATCATGCGCGACAAGACGGCGCACTTCGCGATCTTCTCGCTCGATCGTTCGAAGCGTTATGTCGTGACGGCGCCGTTCATGGGTGAACACGCGAAGATCCGCGCCTATCCTCCGGTGCAATTCGTCACGGACTTCCGCGAATTCTTCCGGGCTTACAAGTGCGGGTTCAATCACTGGCTGCAGACACAAGGCGACAAGGCCGGACCGGAGGCCTCGGCGGCGAAGTACCGGGAGTTCATGCGCGCGATGGCGGCGCGCGATGAAGGCACGAAGATCGACGCGGTCGTACAGAAGGTCTACGGGATCCCGTTGAGCGGCAAGGATTCGGAAGGCGAGAGCCTGGAGTGGAGCTTCTTGGAGTGGCTGGCGAAGGGGAAGTGAACCCGGGATCGACTGGGGTGGCACGAGGGCCGGCTTGCTGACCGCGCCGATCTCTGCAGCAGACACCGACACCGATACTCACCCCACAGAGCTTCGATACCGACATCGAACGCCACCTACGGACGCTTCCAGACCGGCACCGAACTCACCTCTCAACGCTTCCAGTTCGACAGGGAATGCACCCCTCGCGACCCCACCCCATTGTTGACCTCCTGGTTCGCGATTTGCGCGGTGGCGTTCGTCCGAGTTTGACCTTACCGAGCCTGGCTCGTGTGGTGCATCTTCGCCGCTGCAGAGCCGCGCGCCGGCGCGCGGCTATACGTC
>JAEUIA010000106.1 GCA_016795245.1 Planctomycetota bacterium
AACTCGCCGGCGCGGGGCTTGCCGGTGGCGCGCGGTTCAACGCCGGCGAGTTTGCACCACATGATCCTGGCTCCGTACGGTCAAACTCAACCAGCCACCGAAGCTACAGCGGCGGAGACGGCGGAGTGAACCCTGACTCCGTACCCTCGGCGAAGTGTGATGAACTTGCTCTGGCACCGTATTCAACAGATCGGCGGAGTGGAGCCGCGCAGGCGCGCGCTACTTCTTCGACGCTTCGATCGTCGCGCTGAGCAGGCGGATCGGCTGCCACGAGCGGATCTGGAGCGTGGACTGAGCCGGATCGGAGCGCGGGGCGGGGCGCTGGAATTCGTCGACGCGCTTGCCGTCGACATCGACGAGCATGACGCCGCGGGCGCGCCACACGACGAAGTGCAGATCGAGCGCGGCGCCCGTCCTCCAACCGCCGATTTCCTTGCCTTCGCCGTTGCGTGCGCGGGCGAAGGCGCGCGCCGGATCGCCGGTCTCGACGACGCAACGTCCGCGTGTGCCGTTGTGCGTGAACACGAACACGGCGTGGAACCCGGCGCACGACACCAGCACCAGGTCAGGCGGCGCTTCCGGCAACTGATCGAGGCGCAAGCGCACGTCCAGCGCATCGGTCTGGATGCGCAGCGGTTCCTTGAACACCAGTGTCGGTGCAGGCCGCGAGAAAAAGTCCTCGTCGCTGCGCGCGTAGCGCACGGCGGACCAGCCGATGCCCTCCGGGATCCACATGCCCGGATCGAAAGCACCGACGCGCGCGGCGTCGAAATTGAAGCGCATGCGCACGCGCGTGGTCGACAGTTCCTCGAGCGTCGTCGGCGCGAACACACCGGCCACCGTCAGTTCCACCTGCGGCTTGGCATGTTGCGCGTGCCATTCGTCGCGGGCGCGGCGCAGTTCCCGGATCTCTTCGTCGGTCAGGACCTCGCTGCTCTCTTGCAACAGGCTCTCGACGCGCTTCACGAAAGCTTCGCCGGTCGAGCCGCTGCGTAATTCGCGCCGCACGAGGCGCAACCGTTCGAGTGCGCCCGCACGGCGCTCGCCCTGCAGCTCTTGCGTGTGCTCTAGATCGATGCGCAGACGTTCCTCCAGATCGTTCACGAGCGCATCGCCGCGCGGCAGCGGCCCCCCGTTGATCACGGCGCGCGCACGAGCCGCGTCGCCTTCGCGCATCAAGAACAGCGCGCGCAACAGGCGGTCGGCAGTCTTGGAGTTCGCGTCGTCCATCGCGATCCCCGCGATCGAGAGCAGCGTGTCGGTTCCGAGCACCGCCGGTCCACTGCCCGTGGGCGGAGCTTCGGGCTGGCGCAGCGCGAAGGAGTAGGCGAGGCCGCTGTCGAGCGTGATGACGAATCCCGAGCGCACCGGGTCCGCCGCCTGCGAAACCGGCCCCGACAGCACGATCGATCCCACGCGCAATTCCAGGCGCGAGCCTTCGCGTGCCCGCACTGCGCGCGCGGCGCGGTCCAGGAGTTCCTGCAGCAGCGTCGCCTCGCGCACGCGCAGAGCGAGTGTGTCCTTGACCGGAGCGAGCCAGGACTCGGTCAGGGCGCTTTCGAACGCGCGGCGTGCTTCGTCGTAGCGCCGTTGACGCCATGTCGTTTCGTGCAGGGCTTCCAATTCGAAGAGCCCCTTTTTCGCGTCGTCGAGCGCGAGTCGCGCCTCGAGTTCACGCAGATCACCCTCGCCTTTGGACAGCGCCTCGTAGCCCAGACGCAAAAGCCCTTGCGGCATCTCCTCGAACTGCAGACGGCGCCGGCTGAGTTCGTCGGCCACGTCTTGTCGCAGGCGTGAGGGAGCATCGACCAGCGAGCGCGCCGTCAATTCGGTTTCGAGCTGACCTACCCGCTCGGACACGAACTGAACGAGCGCAGCGTCGACCATGCGCCATTCGTCGTCCAGTTCTCCCAGCAAGGCTTGCATGCGGCCGCCTTGCAGGCGCGCGATCGCCGCATTCATTTCGGCCTCCGACAATCCGTCGCGCGCTGCCGGAACGCGGTCGATCCACGAGCGCGCCTCGGTGGTGAGCAACGCGCGCGCCTTGCGCCATTCGCCCTGGAGTTTGAGTTCATTCACTTTGGGCGCGATCTCCGCGTCGAAATGTTCGGTCAGCGCTTCGCCGAAGGCGCGCGCTGCCGCGGCCCGCTCCTGGCGTGCCAGGGCTGCTTGACCGCGCGCCCAGGCATCGAACGCAGCGCGCAGATCCGTCGGCAGGGCACCCGGCCCGACGCGCGCGCGCAAACCCGCCTCGAGTTGCGACTCGGCCTCGTGCTCGGCCTCGGCGAAACGCTTCTCGCCGATCAGGGCCGCGATGCGCGCGCCCGCTTCACGGCGGTAGGCGCTCTCCTCGCTGCGCAAGCGGCGCTCGATGTCTGCCCGCAACGGCTCGAGGCGCACGAGTTGATCCGGATCCAGCGCCTGCGTGCGCAACAGGACGACGGCGCGCTCGAGCGCCGCCGCGAGACCGTTCGCGGGTCCGCTGACGGCGTCTTCGATGCTCGCCAGGCGATCGTCGGCGGAGGCGGTTCCACCGGTGTTGAGGTTCGTCGACGCGCCCAGGCGCGGATCCGTATTGCGCCACACGAGCCAACCGAGCATCGTCCCGACCGCGAACACGAGCACCACTGCAGTTGCGACCGGAAGCAAGCGCGTGCGCGTGTGCGCCAGAGGTTCCAACGCACGTCGCTTGACCGCCGGTGCGCGCCTCTCGCGAATCTTCTCGAGGTCCGCCAGCAATTCGGCCGGAGTGGCGTAGCGCTTCGAGCGATCGCGCGTCAGACACTTGCGCAGGACGAGCACGAAGCCCGAGCTGAGCGCGGGCGAGTGCATGCGCGGATCGGGCACCGGCTCGTACAGGACGGCCGAGAGGATTTCCGCCACGGAATCGCCGGAGAACGGCGGCCGCCCGCAGACCGCGTGGTACAGCGTCGCGCCCAAGGACCACAGATCGCTCTGCGAATCCGCGCCAGAAGGATCGCGCGCTTGTTCGGGGCTGATGTAGTGCGGCGTGCCGAGCGTCGCGCCGCTCTTGGTGAGCGAAGGATCGTCGTCGGCGAACGCGAGCCCCAGATCGACGAGCAGCGCGCGTCCGCCGCGCTCCACCAGGATGTTCGCGGGCTTGACGTCGCGGTGCACGACGCCGCGCTCGAAAGCGTGTTGCAGGGCTTCGACGAGCGGAATGAAGAGCCGCAAGGCTTCGCGCTCGGTGAGCGTGCGTTCGCGGATCTTCTCGGCCAACGAAACGCCGTCGACGAGTTCCATCGCGTACCACCACATGCCGTCGACGACGCCCATGTCGAAGGCCGAGATGATGTGCGGGTGCGCCAGTCGCGCCGTGGCGCGTGCTTCACGCTGCAGTCTCCGCTCGGCGCCCTTCGCGCCGACGAGTTCGGGGTGCAGGACCTTGAGTGCGACTTCGCGGTCGACCGACATCTGACGCGCCCGGTAGACCGTCCCCGTCGCGCCGCGCCCGAGCACGCCTTCGATGCGATAGCCGGGAACCTTCGGTTCGCCGCGTTTCAGTTGTTCGCGATCCATCACTGCTCGCCTGATCGCACCATCGACCATCCACCAGCCGGCGCCCAAGCCGCCGGTCCGTCGCGATCGTCAGGCCCGCTCACCCTATACCGGATCCGGGCGCGTTGACTACCACGGCCCCTGGGTCGTCGAGGCCCGAGTCGCCGTCGTCGTCACCGCCGTCGTCCGGACCCGAGTTCTCGTCGCGCGGCTTGTACTTGTCGATCTTGCGTTGCAGCGCGAAACGGCTGATCCCGAGTTCCGCCGCGGCCTTGCTCTTGTTGCCGCCGGCTGCCACCAGCGCTGCTTCGATCGAACGCTTCTCGAGGTCCGCCACCGCCGACTTGATGTCCTGAGTTTCGCCCAAGGCTCCAGGCTGCCCGGGCCGCGGCACGTTCGGCGCGAGCACGGCGGGAGACAGCAGGTCGAGACGCACGGCGTCTTGCGCCAGCACGACGATGCGGCGCATCTCGTTCTCGAGTTCGCGCACGTTGCCGGGCCAATCGTGCGCCGCGAGCGCCGCGACGACTTCGTGCGGCAGGATCGGCGCCGGGCGACCGGCTTCGCGCGCGGCGCGCGTGAGCAGCGCTTCCGCGAGCAACGGGATGTCCTCGCGCCGTTCGCGCAGCGGCGGCAAGTGCACGCCGAGCACGTTGACGCGGTAGTACAGGTCTTCGCGGAAGGTACCTTCGCGCACCATCGCTTCCAAGTTGCGGTGGCTCGCCGCGAGCAGCCGCACGTTGACCTGAATGCGCTGATCCGATCCGACCGGCCTGAATTCGCCTTCTTGCAGGACGCGCAGGAGTTTCTTCTGCATCTCGGCGCTCATGTCGCCGATCTCGTCGAGGAACAGTGTGCCTCCGTCGGCCTGCTCCACGAGGCCCTTCTTGGCTTTGTGCGCGCCGGTGAAGGCCCCGCGCGCGTGGCCGAACAACTCGCTCTCGAGCAGCGTGTCGGGCAATGCGGCGCAGTTTTCGGTGACGAAGGGCTTCGTCGCGCGCGGTCCGTTGAAGTGAATCGCGCGCGCGATCAATTCCTTGCCGGTGCCGCTCTCGCCCGCGATCAAGACCGGCAGTTCGCTCTCGATGATGCGGTCGAGGCTCTGGAAGACCTTGCGCATGCCTTCCGACGCGCCGACGATCGCGGTGTAGTCGTAGCGTCCGCGCTCGCGGCCGAGTTCCGCGCGCACCACGGCCAGTTCCGAGTCGCGGTCGCGCACTTTGCGGCCCAATTGCTCGTTCAGGCGTTCGATCTGGGCGCGCGAGGTGTCGAGCTTCTGGTTCTGGTCGCGCAGCGCGTTCACGCGGCGCGAGTTCAAGAGCGCCATCGCCGACATGTTGGCGAAGAGCTCGGCCAGTTCGAGATCGGCCGCGGTGAAGGCGGCTTGTTGCAGGCGATTGTCGACGTACAAGACGCCCTCGACACGCTCGTCGATCCGGATCGGCAGGCACATCACCGAGCGCAGGCGCAAGTCCCCCACGCTCGCCATGCCGTCGAAGCGGTCGTCGCGCCCGGCGTCGACGGACAGGACGGCGCGCGCGCTCGTGAACACCTGATTCGCGATGCCCAGCGACAAACGCGATTGCGGAACGGCGATGTCGGACTTGTCAAAGCTGCGCGCGACGCGCACGCCGCCCAGCGCGGCCTTCGTGCGCGTATCGAGAGCCACCGATTCGCCGGTCGCGTCCTTCTCCGCCAGGAGCAAGAAGCCGCGTTCGCCGCCGACGAGGGTGATGGCGCTGTCGACGATCAGTCGCAGCAGTGCATTGAGCTCGGTCTCGCGCAGGAGTTCGCGCGAGATGCGCGCGAAGGCCCGCAAGTTCTCGCGCTCGACGCGCGCGTCGCTCGACAGGGTGCGCAGGCCCACGTCGCCGTAGTCCGCTTGCGGCTCGATCGGTTGCGTCTCGCCGCCGTGGTCGTCGGATTCCTTGCGCTCGGGCTCGATCCAGATGCGCACGGCGCCGATCTGTACGCGGTCGGCTTCGTCGATCTTCTTGCGCGAGATGCGCTCGCCGTTGACGTAGGTGCCGTTGGCCGAGCCGAGGTCGACGACCCAGACTCCTTCAGCGTCCGTCTCGATGCGGCAGTGGTGACGCGAGACGAGCCCCGAGGTCAGGCGCAGGTCGTTGTCGACGGAGCGGCCGATGGTGATCGTCGGGCGGTCGACACGAAGTTCGGAACTCGTTCCGTCCTCGAGGACGCTAAGCTTCATGAGCGAAAGCGCCGGCGGGGAGGTCGGCGCTGCGGGGCTGGGGAGGGTGGGCGAAAACGCTCATCGGAGCCCCTCCTATCCACACTGCGAACGTTCGTTTTCCGCACACTTTGCACGGCGCGCCCGCGATGAGCCCTAAGCCCTGGTACGAAAAAGGTTTACGCTTCGAGTGTACCGGCTGCGGAAACTGCTGCCGCAACCACGGGGAGTACGCCTACGTCTATCTGTCCGACCGCGAGGTGGCCGCGATCGCCGCGCATCTGAACCTGGAAAGGCGCATTTTCCGCGAGCGCTACTGCGTGATCGACGACGGCTGGACCGTGCTGCGCATGGACCAGCCCGCCTGTCCGTTCCTGACGGCCGAAAATCGCTGCGGCATCTACCCGGTCCGGCCGAAGCAGTGCGCCACCTGGCCGTTCTGGAAGGAGAACCTGGTCGAGAGCGAATGGAACGGCCCGGTCAAGGCGTGCTGTCCAGGCATCGACAAGGGGCCGCTCTACTCCGCGGACGAGATCGAGCGGTGGGCGCGCGAGACGGATGCTGAGGTCGAGTGAAGGCCCTGAGCCCCCGCCGGGCTGAGGGTGGAGCGGGGCGTGAATGATAATCATTCACGTCGTGAATGATTCACACGGCGACAGGGTCCGCGCTCCAGATCAGCGCCCGCTGAAGCGCGGCTTGCGTTTCTCGGCGAATGCGGCCAGCGCCTCCAGACGATCCGCGGTCGGCAGCACGCGTTCGTAGCAGCGCGCTTCGACTTCCAGCCCGCGCGACAGCGGCAGCTCGCAACCCTCGTCGATCGCGGCCTTGGCGGCGCGCACGGCGACCGGGCCGTTGGCGGCGATCGAACGCGCGACCTCGAGCGCGCACTCCGCGAGTTTGCCGGCCGGCGCGATGCGGTTCACGATCCCCATCCGTTCGGCCTCGGTGCTGTCGAACTTGCGACCGGTCAGGATCAGGTCCTTGGCGCGCGAGCGACCGACGAGGCGCGGCAAGCGTTGCGTTCCGCCCGCGCCGGGGATGATCGCGAGCGTCGTCTCGGTCAGACCGAATTGCGCGTGTGCCGCCGCGACGCGCAGGTCGCACGCGAGCATCAGCTCCATCCCGCCGCCGAACGCGAACCCGTTGACGACCGCGATCGTCGGCTGCGGCAAGGACTCGATATCGTCCATCGTGCGGCGAATGTTCTTCACGAACTCGGGCACGCGCTCGGGCGCCATCGTTTTGCGTTCCTTCAAGTCGGCGCCGGCGCAGAAGCTCTTTTCGCCCGCACCGGTGATCAGAATCGCGCGGATCGTGAGGTCCTCGCGCAACTTCTCGCACAAGGTCCGCAAGCGCCGCAGCGTCGGGAAAGACAGGCAATTCATGACCTCCGGCCGCTCGATCGTGAGCCACACGAGATCGTCCTCGCGCCGCAGCGTGACGAGTTCGGGGGAATCGGGGACATCGGCGGGGAATTGGGAGGCGACGTGGGTCATGAGCTTTGGTCTCGTTTCGTGTGAGGCCGCGATGTTACGCAGGCGCGCACCAGAGTTCGAATGCCGCGTCCACGACGCGCGTCGGATCGATGCGCATCATGCACGCGTGCGCGTCCGCGCCGGAGATCGGACAGGTCTCCAGGTGACAAGGGCCGCACTCGACGCGCGTGCGCACGATCCGCACACGGGGTCCGTGGTCCGCCGTATGCCGCGGATCGGTGGGACCGCACACGACGACCAGCGGCGTGGCACCGGCGGCCTGTGCCAGGTGCCGCGATCCGCCGTCGGGGGCGAGCGCGAAGGCGGCGAGCGCGTGCGCAGCGACCGTCTCGTCGATCGCGAGCGGCGGGTCGTCGAACAAGACCGCCTCCGGAACGAGCTGTTTCACGGCGCGCGCCGCGGCTTCCTCGCCGGGTGCACAGACGAGCACGATCTTCGGTGCACCACGCTCGCGCAGGCCGCGCGCGATCGCGGCCCACAAATCGGGCGGCACGCCTTTGGCCGAATTTGCGCGCGCGCCGGCGTGGATCAGCACGCACGGACTCTCGGGCGTGATGCCGTGCGCGGCGAAACGTGCGCTGACGCGCTGCGTGACTTCGTCGGCGGAAACGATGCGCGGCACGCGTGCGCGCACATCCAAACCGACCAGAGTCGCGAGTTCGATCACGCTGCTTGCGAACGGGCGCGGCAGACGGCGCGGCCACGCGGCCGAGACACCGTTCGCCGGAACAGTCGCACCGCGTTCCAGGGCCGGCGTCAAGGCACTCGTGAGGAGCAAGGCGCGACCGCCACTCGCGAAGCCGATGCGCTCACCGATCCCGGCCCGCCACGCGACGAAGGCGCTGCGCCACGAGCCGTCCAACAAGAGTGCTGTGTCGTGACCGCGCCAGTCGCGGACGCGCGCACTCTGTCCGCGCTCGAGCGCGAGAAAGTTCACGTGCGGCCACGCGCGCCAACCGAGCGCCTCACCGATGCGCGCGGAGCCCACCAAAGTGAGCGGATGCGCCGCCGTTGCACGTTCCGCGCACGCGCGGACCAGCGGTTCGGCCATCACGCAATCACCAAGCCACGCGGGCAAGCGCACGAGCAGGCGACCGGGGACTGCCAGCGCGCGCCTCATGCGCGTGAAACGGAACGCGCCAAGACACGGCGCGCGGCGGTGGTGACGCGCTCGACCGGGATGTCCTCCATGCAGCGGTGATGGCCTAGCGGACAGACGCGCTCTAGACACGGCGAACAGTCCAGATCCTCGACGCGCACGATCTCGGCGTGCTCCAGCGAACTGGCCGTCAACTCCGGGAAATTCGGCCCCATGATCGACACGCACGGGATGTCGAAAGCAGCCGCGAACCAGCGCGGGCCTGAATCGCCGACCAGGAGCAGGCGCGCGCCGCGCACCAGCGCTTTCAAGCCCTCCAGATCGCGCGCTTCACGCGCCAGCGACACCACGTCGCTCGTAGCCGCGTCGGCCACCGCGTCCATCAAGGCTTCTTCGCCCGGTCCGCCGGTCACGACTCCGCGCCAGCCGAATTCCCGGTGCAATTCGTCCAGCGCCTCGGCGAAGCGCGCCGGCCGCCACAATTTGGCCGCACCGAACGCGGCGCCCGGACAGCACACGACGTAGCCGGCGTCTGGTGCGATGCCCAGATTTGCGAGGCGCTCGCTCTCGCGTGCGACGATTTCCTCGCGCACGGCGAGGCGCGGATGCAGGTCGGGCACGAGGACACCCAACAGACCCGCGACATCGCGCAACAGATGCGCGGTCGGAATCGGCGCGCGCCGTCCGCCGATCGTCGGCGGCACGACGCAGTGCGTCAGCAGGAAGCGGCGCCCCGACAACGCTGCGCCGGCGCGGATCTTCACGCCCGCGCGCCGCGCACGCCACGCGGCTCCGAACGAGTTGGTGAGCAACAGCACCGCATCCGGGCTCAACGCGCGATAGGCGTCGATCTCCTCGGCATCGCTTCCGATCGGCCGGACCGACGCGGCGCACGGCCCGTCGTTGAGAATCGACGCGAGGTGCTTGCGCACGATGATGGTGACCGATTCGAAACGCCTGTCTTTCAAGGCGTTTTCGCACACGGGCGTCGCCATCACGAGATCGCCGACCCAGTTCGGTGCACGGATCGCGAGCTTCATGGCGCTGCGGCCCCGACACTAGCCCGCTCGTCGCGCGGCACGTGGGTCGCGATGCGCCGCGCCTTGCGCACGATCGCCCGCAACCAGCGTCGGCGCGCCCCACGCGCGACGATGCCGCGCGCGGTGAGCCAGCGCGCGAGGAACTCCAGGCGCTCGCGCACCGTGACGTTCGCAGGCGTCGAATGCAGCAAGCTCGCGAGGTCTTTGACGTACCACCGCGTACGCCACCGCCGCGCGCGCCGCACGCGGCCCACGTCGATCAGGATCAGCGCGCCGTCCGAACTGCGCTGCAGCACGTGCTGCAGGTACAGATCGCGATGGATGAAGCCGTGTGCGTGCAGACGAATCACGATCTCGATCAGCTCGCGCGCCAGTTCACGCCGCGCGGGCTGCGGCGCCCCAGCCAGTAGATCGCGCAAGGTCGCCGTGTGCTCGATGCGCTCCATCAGGCAGACCGACACGCGCTCGCCGCCGCGCCGGATCTCGGCCCAAGCCAGCGCGCGCGGGACTGGAACTCCGCACGCGGAAAGCTCCAGGAGATTCTGGTGCTCGCGCTCCCCCGCCGAACGCACCCTGAACCAGGGCCACAATCCGCCGCGGGCGCGTTCGATCGTGCGCTTCCCGATTTGATCCGCGCCCCAGACGAAGGTCTCCCGGCCCTGGGTCCGCCGCAGGAACCGGGCCGGCTCGCTTTGCAGACAAGCGCGTGCCGAGAGGGCCGCGTCCGGTGCGTCTGTGATCGCCACGAGCGGGATCCTAGCAGTCGCACGAGGGGCCCCCTCGCAAGAGATCGCTCTTGCCCCTAGACTCGTTGGCCCTCATGGTCGGGGACGTCGCGAGGTCGACGCTTCCGGCCGCGGGGAACCTCACACCAGCCCCTGCCTCCCCTGCCGGGCCGCGACCTCGCCGGATCCTTCCGGAACGCGCCACGGAACACGAAGAAAACCATGTCTCAAGCCTCTGCCGCCGTGGCCACGCAGTCGCTCGCCGACGAGTTCAACCCGTTCCTCTCGATGGCGCAGCTGTTCAATACGGCTGCCGACCACCTGGGATTGGACGGCGGCTTGCGCGAAGTCCTCCACCGCCCCGACCGCGAGATGACGATCGCGATCCCGATCCAGATGGACGACGGGTCGATGCGCGTCTTCACCGGATACCGCGTGCAACACAACTTCTCGCGCGGTCCGTGCAAAGGCGGCATTCGTTACGCGCCAGACGTGAACATCGACGAGGTGCGCGCGCTGGCGGCGTGGATGACGTGGAAGTGCGCGGTCGTGGACGTCCCCTTCGGCGGCGGCAAAGGCGGCGTGATCTGCGATCCGCGCAACCTGTCGCAATCCGAACTGGAGCGCATCACGCGCCGGTACACGGCCGGGATCATGGACATCCTGGGGCCGGACCGCGACGTGCCCGCGCCCGACATCAACACGAACGAGCAGACCATGGCGTGGTTGATGGACACGTACTCGATGCACGTGCGCAAGACGACCACCGCCGTCGTGACCGGCAAGCCGATCGCGCTGGGCGGATCGCGCGGTCGCACGGAAGCCACCGGTCGCGGCGTGATGATCATCGCGCGCGAGGCCATGAAGAAGCTCGGCCTGCGCCCGCAGGACGCGCGCGTCGTCGTGCAAGGCGCCGGCAACGTCGGCGGCATCGGCGCGATGTTGATGCACCGCGAGGGCTACAAGATCGTCAGCATCAGCGACCAGTACAGCGCGATCTACAACGAGCACGGCCTCGACATGCCGGCGGTGCTCGCGCATGTGAAGAAGACCGGGCGCCTGGAAGGCTTCAAGGAAGCCACCGACATCAAGAACAACAACGACACGCTCGAATTGCCGTGCGAGGTCATGGTTCCGGCGGCGACCGAGAACCAGATCACGTCGAAGAACGTCGAGCGCCTGAAGACCAGGCTGATCGTCGAAGGCGCGAACGGGCCGTGCACGGCGAAAGCCAGCCAGATCCTCGATGAAAAGGGCGTTTTGGTCGTGCCGGACATCCTCGCCAACGCGGGCGGAGTGACGGTCTCCTACTTCGAGTGGGTGCAGGACCGCATGGGTTACTTCTGGACCGAAGAGCGCGTGAACAATTCGCTCGAGGCGGTCATGGTCAAGGCCTTCGCCGACGTCGCCGCCGTGGCGGAGAAGCACAAGGTGTCGATGCGCATCGCGGCCTACATCCTGGCGATCGACCGTGTCGCGACGGTGTACCGCCTGCGGGGAGTCTTCGCGTGATCTCCGAGAGCGAAATCCAAGGCGTCGACTACTACGACCTCGCGCCGAACATCCAGTCGATCGAAGACGAGAATCCGTTCTCGACGATGATGTCGAGCTTCGACGAAGCCGCCGACAAGCTGGGACTCGATCCGGATCTGTACGCGATCCTGCGCAAGCCCGACCGCGAAGTGCAGATCTCGGTGCCCGTGCGCCTCGACGACGGCACCCTGACGGTGTTCGAAGGCTTTCGCGTGCAGCACAACTCCGGTTTGGGCCCGTACTTCGGCCCGCTGCGTGTGCAGGCCGGGATCAAGATGGACGACCTGCGCGCGTTGGCCGCCTGGATGACGTGGAAGTGCTCCGTGTTAAACATTCCGTTCGGCGGATCAGCCGGCGGCGTGCGCATGGCGCCGTCGCGCCACAGCCGCGGCGAAGTCGAGCGCGCGGTGCGCCGCTACGTCTCGGGCTTGATGCAGGACATCGGTCCCGATCGCGACATCTTCTCCAGCGACGTCGCCACCGACGAGAACATCATGGCGTGGGTCATGGACACGGTGTCGATGCACACGCGCTACACGGAAAACGCGGTCGTGTGCGGCAAGCCGATGACCTTGTGCGGATCGTACGGCCACGTCGATTCGGTGGCGCAAGGCATGCGTATGGTGCTCGGCCCGGCGATGGATTTCACGGGGCTGCCGCGCAAGGGTGCGCGCATCATCATCCAGGGCTCGGGCGTGCGCGGCGGCAGTCTGGCGCGCATGTTGTCCGAGGAGGGCTACAAGATCGTCGCGCTGTCCGACCTGCACGGCGCGTTCTACAACGAGCGCGGCCTCGACGTGCCTGCGCTGCTGCAGCATCGCGCCGAGACGGGCTCGCTGCGCGGCGCCAAGGGTTCGTTCGACCGCATCACGAACGAGCAGATGCTCGTGCGCGATTGCGACGTGCTGATCCCCTGCGCCGTCGCCGGCACGATCCACCTGCGCCTGGCGCGCGACATCAAGGCCAAACTGATCGTCGAAGGTGCGCACGGCGCCATCAGCTCGCGCGCCGAGCGCGTGCTAGCCGAGCGCAGCGTGCGCATCGTCCCCGACATCCTCGCCACGGGCGGCGGTGCGGTCGTGAACTACTTCGAGTGGGTGCAGAATCGCGCCGGCTACTCGTGGTCGGCTCCGACCGTGCAGGAGCGCTTGCAACGCTTCATGAGCGACGCCTGGAAGGAAGTCGAGACGCTCGCGAAGGAGCAGAACGTGCGCTTGCGCATGGCCGCTCACATGCTCGCGGTGCGACGCGTCGGCAAGGCGGACAGTTTGCGCGGCGTGTACGCCTGACCCGGTTCGGCACGTGCGCTTGAATGACCGCAATTCAGCCGCTTTCATTTCGATTTCTCCTTGGTCGTGGCTCCAGATCGGTCCGCGAGCGCGCGCACCGACCACAGATCCAACGCGAAGCGTCCGGCCGCGAACAACAGTGCGAATCCGACCAGATAGCGCGCGGAGTTCGTGATGCTCGGAATGTGCACCAGCCGGATGCCCAGCACGCCGCCTGCGACGGCACCGAGCGCCAACCAGCCGGACGTCGCGGTGCGCAACGAGCCGTCGCGCTTGTACAGCAACACCGACTGGCACGACGTGAACATCGACATCGCCATGCTGCACGCGCGCGCGCCGAGGTAGCCTAGATCGGGGACGCCGTAGACGAGTCCGGGCACGGCAACGAGTCCGCCGCCGATTCCGAGCAGCGGCGCGACGAAGCCCGCGACGAACCCGATCGCGAGGACGGCGCACCATTGCCCGACGCTCAAGGCGGCGGCTGAACCCAGGACGACGGCGGAGTCCTTGAAATGCGTGTCGAGCAGGACCTCGAGGGCGACTAGCGTCAACAGCACGGCGAACACGAACTTGAGCGTGCGCACCGGCATCTGCTTGGCGGCGCGGTACCCGAGGCGCGTGCCGACGAAGCTCGTCACGATCAGCGCCGCCGTCACGGCGAAATCGAGCTTCGATTCGGGATGCAAGAACTCGGCGACAGTCGCGCTCGTCGTCGAAGCCACGACCAGCACCAGCGAATTCGCGACCGCGACGCCGAGCGGCATCTTCCACACGTAGTGGAACAGCGGCACCGCGAACACGCCGCCGCCGATCCCGCACAACGTGCTGTAGGTCCCGAGCACGACGCCGAGCACGACCAGGATCAGCTTCTGCGCGAAGCTCGGCCGCTGCAGCGGATCGTGTTCGCGAATCGCCGTCACCCGCGCGGCTCCGCGCCGCGACCCGCGAGCAGCGCCGTGCTCGAGCGCGTCTTCGGATCGCCGCAGATCGCGATCTCGATGCCCAGTTCGCGATCGACTTCGCGCTCGGGCACGGTTTCGCGCGTGTAGTCGGTGCCTTTCGCATGCACATCGGGTTGGATCGCGCGCAGCGTGGCTTCGAGCGTGGCTTCACCGAAGGCTGTGACCAGATCGACGCAGCGCAGCGCCCGCACGAGTTCCGCGCGCTCCGCGAGCGGCACGAGCGGTCGGCCTGCGCCCTTCAGGGCGCGCACCGATTCGTCGGTGTTGAGCGCCACGATCAGGAAATCGCCCTGCGCCTTCGCATCGGCCAGGTAGCGCACGTGTCCGACGTGCAACAGATCGAAGCAGCCGTTCGCGAGCACGACGCGCCGCACCAATCCCTTGCCGCGCAACTCGTCGACGAGCGCCGCGACTTGCGCGCGGTCGAGCGGCGGAACTGCGGGTGAATCGCCGACGTCCATCAGGCGAATTCGGGTCGCGACAAACGCACGGCGGCGGGTGCCGCGACCAGGGCCGAAGCCAGTTCTTGCGGGCGGCACGCGGCAGCACCCTTCTCCATCACGACGACGCCCGCCGCGGCGTTGGCGAGCACCATCGCCTGGGCCGGATCGAGTTCGGCCGCGAGCGCGAGCGCGAACACGGCCGCGACCGTGTCCCCCGCTCCGCACACGTCGGTCACTTCGCCGCTGCCCGAAGCTTCGACTGCGACGCCCTCTTCGGGCAGTCCTTCGCCGAACAATGCCATGCCCAGATTCCCGCGCGTCACGAGCAACCAGCGCGGCCTGGCGCGTTCCAGCAGCTCCTGCGCCGCTCGACGAATCTCGCGCACGTCGTCGAGCTTGCGTTCGTCGCTGCGCGTGAAGCGCGCGAGTTCGCCGACGTTGGGCGTGATCGCCGTCAAGCCGACGAAGTGTTCGATGCCGGTGCGCGGATCGAGCACGACCAGCACGCCCGCGCGCGCGAGTTCCGCGCACGCCGCGCCGACCTCGGCCCCCACCAGTCCGTAGGCGTAGTCCGAGACCACGACCGCATCGACCTGACCGCGCAGCGCGCGCACGCGCTCCGCCAGTTTCTCGCGCACGCTCGCGTCGACCGGCCCGTCGGGTTCGCGGTCGATGCGCAACACCTGGTGCGGATTGCGGCGCGCTTCGGCCGCCAGGATGCGCGTCTTGGTCGGCGTGGACCAGCGCTCCACCGACGCCAGATCGACCGTGTCGATGCCGCCGCCCTCGAGGATGCGCACGAGTTCGCGTCCGCTGGCGTCGCGCCCGACCGCGCCGATCATCGTGACGTGCGCACCGAGCGAGCGCAGGTTGCGCGCCACGTTCGCCGCTCCACCGGCGCCGATCGATTCGGACATGTGACGCAACACCATCACCGGTGCTTCGCGCGAAAGCCGCGTCGGTTGCGCGTGCAGCCAGTGATCGGCGATCAGGTCGCCGACGACGGCGACCTTGAGCTTCGAGAAATCGGGACAACGCATGCGCACGTCTTGTGGGGGCGCGGCGGCCCGCGCGAAGGGGGTCAAAGTAACTGTCCAGAGCACACGAAGCACCGCGGACGCCGCAACTCGTGCCTCCGAGCGGGCGCGGAAGGATCCTGCTCGGGGCCCCCAACCCTACCCCCGGACCGCGAAGACCCCCTCTGGGAGGGCTACAGGGCTGATTTTTTCGCACCCTGTATAGTCAGCGAGCAGAATTGCCGTAATATTGATCGCGATGTATACAAGGCTGTTGCCCCTCCCCGAGCGCACGTTCTTCCTGTTCGGGCCGCGCGGGACCGGCAAGACGACCTGGCTGCGCGCGCAACTGCCCAAGGCCATGTGGTTCGACCTGCTGCGCACGCAAGAGTACCTCGCACTCCTGCGCGACCCCGCGCACTTGCGCATGCAAGTGGAAGCACTGCCGAAGGGCAGTTGGGTGGTCGTCGACGAGGTCCAGCGGATTCCCGCGCTCCTCGACGAGGTGCACAGCCTCATCGCGGACCACGGCACGCGCTACCGCTTCGCGCTCTCGGGCTCGAGCGCGCGCAAGCTGAGACGGATGGACACGAACCTGCTGGCAGGTCGCGCCATCCAGCGCCAGTTCTTCCCGCTCACCAGCGCAGAGTTGGACTATCGCTTCGACGTCGACGACCTGCTTGCGTTCGGTTCACTGCCCGGCGTTCGATCCGAACCCGAACACGCCGTCGACATCCTTGAAGCCTACGTTGGCACGTACCTCCAGCAGGAGATTCGACAGGAAGCCCTGGTGAAGGATCTACAATCGTTCGCGCGCTTCCTCGACATCGCCTCCCTCATGAACGGTGAAGTCGTGAACGTATCAGCGATCGCGCGCGATGCGGGTGTGGCACGGCCGACGGTGCAGCGCTACTTCGACACGTTGGTGGACACGCTCATCGGCGCGTGGTTGCCGGCCTGGCGACCGCGGCGCAAGGTCAAGGAGGTCGCGCATCCCAAGTTCTTCCTGTTCGACACGGGAGTTGCGCGAGCCCTGCAACGACGGTTGCGAGATCCCATCGAGGGTGCCGAGCGCGGACACTTGCTGGAGACACTCGTCTTCCACGAATTGCGCGCCGCGATCTCCATACAGAATATCGGCGGCGACCTGGCCTACTGGCGCACGCCCACGAAGAGCGAAGTCGACTTCGTGTGGTCGCGCGGGAAAACCGTTGTCGGTATCGAAGTCAAGGCCAGTACGACCTGGCGCCCGGAGTTCGGGAACGCGGTTCAAGAAATGCTGGCCGAGGGATTGGTCCAAAGCGGATTCGGCGTCTACTTGGGTCGCGAACCGCTGCGAACGAAAGGTCTGGACGTACTTCCGTTGGAGGACTTCTTGAGGCGCCTGCACAACGGAGAGGTGCTGGCGAGGAGCTGACGCGAGCGCTGATTCAGCAGACTTCAGCCGCCGCAGCCGCCAGTGCGGCTTCGCGCAGCTCGGCCGCGGGTTTCGCGGCCGCCGTGTACCACTCCCCGCCCGATTCCTCGGCCAGGAAATAGTCAGAGCGCACGCCCATGAACGCGTTGTAGCGGATGGCGTAGTGGAGTTCGTTGCGCGCGACGCAGGCGTCGCTGACTTGACGGTCCAGAGCGCGCACGGACGGCTTGAATGCGATCCACTCTTCCTTCGACAAGGCCAGCACGCGCGCGACCAGCGGCTTGTAGTGTTCGGCCGCGGGCGCCGCGCGGAAATGATCCATGCGCGCGTTCACGAACCACGGCATGCACGTGCCGAGCTTGTCGATGAACAGGTTCTCTTCGGCGCCGAAATCCAGGCACGATCCGTCGGTGAAGGTCGTCAACGCCGCGTCGTCTCCGGGCTTCATGTACCCGCCGTCGATCGTCAGCCGATAGCTGTCCGTGCCCGGGAACGGATAGAAGAACGACGTGCGGAAGCGCCCGATGCCCGACTGCGCCAGGATGTCGACGGTCTCCAGGCGTTCCGCGCGCGTCTCCGTCGGCAAGCCGATCATCAGGAAGCCGGACGTATGCAGACGCCAGCGTTCGGCCGATTCGACCGTCAGCAGGATGTCCTTCTGCGTCATGTGCCGCTTGAGCACTTCCTTGCGCACGCGCAGCGAACCGGACTCGATGCCGAGCTTCAAAATGCGACAGCCGGCGCGGCCCAACGCCTCGGCCACGCGCTCGTCGAGCTGCTTGACGTGGCTGTTGACGACGAAGGGCACGCCGATGCCGCTAGCCTCGTACAGCGCACAGAACTCCAGCGCATGCGGCACGTTCTGCGTGAACAGGTCGTCGTCGAGGATGAACGTGCCGATGTTCTCGTAACGCGCCAGCACGTTGCGAATCTCGGCCAGCATCTTGTCCGCCGGACGGAAGCGGAAGAAGCCGATGTTCTTGACGTTGCGACCGAGCTCTTCCTTGTAGCGGTCGACGATCTTGTGGTTCAGGCAGTACGTGCAGCGGTACGGACAACCGCGCGAAGTCATCAAACCGAACCAGCCTTGTTTCTGGTCCGTGATACGCTGCGTGTCGAACAGCTCGTAGTCGGGCTCGGGCAGGTTGGCGAAGTCGGGGAACTCACCCACGTTGTTCTTCGACCAATGCTCGGGCCCGTGCGTGCCGTGCGCCGCGTCGCGCGGTCGCACCCCGTGCTTCCACGACAAGAAATTGTGCACGTCGTGCACCGCTTCACCGGCACCGATGCGCCGCACCAGTTCGAGCAGCGCGTCCTCGCATTCACCGACGCCGACGTGATCCCACACGCCGTCCGCCATCACGTCCTCGGGCACCATCGTCGGATGGATACCGCCGACGACGAGCGGCGGCAGCACCTCGCCCGCGCTCTCGATCTCGGTGCGCAGGTAGCGCGCGAGCTCGACACCCGGCGCGTACTGCTGCGTCAGGCACGAGAACCCGATCACATCCGGCTGCCACTCGCGCACGAGCGCCACCACGTCTTCTCGCGTGGGCACCGGCGGCAGGTTCTCGTTCAGATTGACGAGCCGCGTCTCGTGCCCGGCCGCCTTGAGCACGGCCGACAACGACGCGAGGCCGTGGTTGAACCCCATCTGCGTGTAGAGGTTCGGGTAGACGAAGAGGATGCGCATCGGAAAGGTCGTCAGCAGACTCGCGCCAGCATAGACAAGGCTCGAGCGGTATCGAAGCGGCCCCTGCTCAGGCCTGGACAGACTCGCTCGGAGCCGGCGGATTCCTGCTCAGGAGCGCGGCAGGCAGCAGCGGCTCGATCATCTGCGCGACGTAGCCGTGCGCAATGTCCTCATGGATGCCGTAGCTCTCGGGCATCCGGCCGGGATCGTGGTAGGTGCCGAAGGCCAGGTCCATCAGGGGACTCAGGTTGGCGAAGTTGACGCCCGCGTCGTCGCTTTGGGCGTGATGCCAGTGATGCAGGCGCGGACCGCCCAGGACGAAACGCAGCGGTCCCGGCATCAGCGTCACGTTCGAGTGGATGTAGATCGCCCACAGACCGCGGAACATCGCAAAGCCGGCCAAGGCTTCGAGCGGGAAACCCAAGAGGATCAGCGGCAGGTTCTCGATCAGTCGCGTGTACAGGTTGTCGAACGGATGCTCGCGGTGCGCCGCCAGCCAATCGACGTGCGGAGCGGTGTGGTGCACGCGATGGAAGCGCCACAGGAACTTGTTCGTGTGCGAGAAGCGATGGCCCCAGTAGATGCACACGTCGCTGATCAGGATCACACCGACGAACTGCAGCCAGAAGGGTTGCGCGGCGACGAAGGCGCGCACGCCTTGGAGCGGCAGCTCGGCCGCGTAGCGATTCACGAACACGAGGGCGGCGACGACGGGTGCTGTCCACAAGAGGTATTGACCCAGAAAGAAGCACAGATCGATCCCCCACTCGGCGCGGAACACGCGCGTCTTCTGCGCCGGGAACAAACGCTCGAGCGGCAGGAACACGGCGAACAGGATCGCGAACGCGATTGCCGTGTCGGCCAGTGATTGGAGTGTGAAGTCCAAGGCGGTCAGTGCTTCGGTGCCGGCACGGTCTCGAGTTTCTGGTCCTTCGGAGGCGTCGCCACCGGAGGCGTCGGGGTCGTCGTGCCGGGCACGATCTTCGGCCGCAGTGCGGGCAACAACTGTGTGCGCGACTTCGACGACGGCAGGAACTGAGGTTCGGCTCCGACCGGCGGCACGGGAAGCGCAGGCGGTTCGACGGCGACGTCGCTCTCCCCTTCTCCGAGCGTGATCGCGCTTCCGTCATCCATGTTCGTGATGTCGGTGATCACCATCGACTTCGATCCGTGCAGGAATGGCTGACCGGCAGACTTCGTCGGGTCACCGCGGTGCTCGACGGATCCCGGAACCGACAGCACCGGCGAATTCACCTCGCCCAACTTGAGAAACTTGGAACTGTGCAGGAAGACACTCTCTTCCCCCGGAGCGCTCTCAGGCTCTGCGGCAGCATCCGCCGCCGCCGCAGCGGGAGCACGCGCGCGCTGCTGCGCCGTCACGACGAAGTAACCGAGCACGGAGAGCGCGAACGCGACAGCCAGGATGCGTGCGGCCAGCGCAACAGGCGAACGAGCGGATTCGATCATGAGAACCTCCAAGGACCCCAAGGACGGGCGCGCGGGCGCGCTCTTCCACGGCGGATCAGAATAGTCGCATCCACAAGCGAGTTTCGGGCCGCTATCCTATTCGCCACATGCAGCTCCGCATCGCTACCTGTCAGGCCCTGGCTGAAGTCGACGAAGACGAGGACGAAGACATCCTGCTCGAGGCGCTGCGGGCCCGCGGCCTCGCGGCGCGCATGGCGGCCTGGGACGATCCGCGCGAGAACTGGGACGAGCACGTGCCGACCGTCATCCGCTCGACCTGGAACTACATCCGCGATCTGGAGGGATTCCTGGCCTGGACTGTGCGGGCGGAGCGCGCGGCACCGCTGTGGAATCCCGTGGCGATCGTGAAGGCCAACGCGCACAAGGGCTACCTGGAAACGCTCGCGCGCGCCGGGCACGCCATCGTGCCGACCGTGTTCCTCACCTGCGGCGCGCGCGCGGATCTGGCGGCGATCGGGCGCGAGCGCGGCTGGCGGGATGTCGTGGTCAAGCCGACGGTCTCAGCCGGTTCGTTCAAGACCCTGCGCACGACGGTCGACGACCCGCGCGGAGCGCAGCACTTGAATGATCTGCTCGCGGAGCGCGACGTGCTCGTACAGCGTTACGTCGATTCCGTCGACGATTACGGCGAACGTGCGCTGGTGTGGATCGACGGGCAGTTCACGCACGCCGTGCGCAAGTCACCGCGCTTCATCGGCCAGGCCGAGAGCGTGTCGGAGGCCCTGCCCATCGCGCCTGATGAGTTGGCGCTCGGCCAGGCCGTGCTGGCGCCGCTCGCAGCGCAGCTGCTCTACGCGCGCGTGGACGTCGCGCGTGACGACGACGGCAAGCCGCTGATCATGGAAGTCGAGCTGATCGAACCGTCGCTGTTCCTGCTGCAGTTCCCGCCCGCGCTCGATCGGCTGGCGGATGCGATCGTGCGACGTTGTCGCGCGCAGTCACTTTGACCGTACGGAGCCAGGCTCGTGGTGTGCAAACTCGCCGGCTGACATCGCGCGCCGGCGAGCGATCTTACGCCGGCGAGTTTGCACACCACGAGCCTGGCTCCGTACGGTCAAAGTGACTGCGCGCGACGTGCGAACACTTCGGCTTCGTCCGAATGCCCCAACGCAGCGTGCACGGCACCGGTCGTGCGCAACACCTCGGCGGACTTCGGAAAGCGCGCGACTGCGTCGAGCGCGACAGTCAACGCGCGCTCCAGGTCGCCGCGCTGGCTGTACAAGAACACGAGGTTCAGCCACGCCGTCTCTTGATCGGGGCAGGCCTGCTGCATGGCGGTGAACGTCTGAATCGCTTCGTCGACCTGGCCGGCATCTCCGAGCGCCAGACCGAGCTGGTTGTAGGCCGCTGCGTGCGCTGCATCGAGTTCGATCACGGTGCGATACGCGCGGATCGCCTCCTCCAGACGCCCGTTTGCGACCGCGATCTCGCCTTCCAGGAAGCGCATGTCCTTGCAGTCTTCCGTCTCCAGCGCGGCGCGCACGTGCGGTTCGGCCGCAACCAGATCGCCTTTCGCCGCGTAGAACTGCGCGAGGATGTCGTGCGCCAGATGCGAATGCGGCGCGACCGCAAGCGTCGCCAGTCCCAGGGTTTCGTTGTCCTTCCAGACCGGGGTCCGCGTCCACGTGCGTACCGCGAACCCCGCGGACACGAGCACGAATGCGATCCAGCCGATGCGTGTCCACGCGGGCCGTTGCAGGGCCAATGCGAATGCACCTCCGACTGCCGCGCACAGTCCGATCGAAGGCGAGTAGAGCGCGCGCTCGGCCACGACGATGCCGACACCGAAAAGCAGATTCGACACCGGCGCGAACGTGATCGCAGCGACGATCAGTCCCCAAGTGACGACAGGGGCGCGACGCCGCGCGCACCAGGCCGTCGCGACGAGCACCAGCGCCAGCGCTACACCCGCGAGAAAGCGCATGTCTACCAGGCTCTCGACCAGCGGCACGTCGCGCAGCGTGTAGTCGGCCGAGAGGTTCATCGGGAAGACGCACAGGCGCGCGTACTCGAGCAAGGCCGCGAACGCCGTCGGCACGCGCCATTGCGCTTCCAACCCGACGAGACCCATCAACGCACGGTTGGGTTCGGTGATGCTCGCGTGCACGACCAGAAATGCGCCCAAGACCGATGCCAGCACGACCATGGCGATCCAGGCACGCCGGTCCCCGCGCAGTAACCAGCGCCGCTCGGGCAACACAATCTCCGCCGCGAGTGCTACAGCCGGAGCCGTCACACCGATTTCCTTTGACGCCGCGCCCGCCGCACACGCGAGCGCCGCGATGGCGATCCACTTCCAGTGACCGTCGCGCGCGCGATCCCACGCGTACACGCAGGTGAGGATGCCGAGCGCCGCCAGACTTTCCGCACGGCCGACCAGACCGGCGACGGCTTCGACGTGCGCGGGATGGACAGCGAACAAGATCGCCGCCGCGAAGGCGATACGCGCGTCCTCAAACAACCGTCGCACCGTCACGAACACGAGCGCGCTCGCGGTCGCATGCAGCAACACATTCACGGCGTGCGAGACCCACAACGTGTGACCGAAGACACTGCGCTCGAGCGCGAAGGTCAGGATCGTGAACGGTCGGTAGAGGCTCGTGTCCGGCAACCGCGGATCGAAACCCCAGTAGCTCGTGGTGAAGATTCCTGCGATCTGTGACACACCGTGGCTGAGCGGGTTGCGCTCGACGATGAACACGTCGTCTAGCGTCGCACCCAGGAACAGCGCGTTGGCGTACACGCTCGCAGCGAGCAGAAAGACGATCACGGCGCCGAAATCCAGCCATGAACGCGCGCGGGAGGGGTCGCTCACCATCGGATACAGCGTATCTACACAGCGCGTCTGGCGCGTTGAACCCGACTCCGGTTATTCTGCTTCGCCAGTATCGGCGCCCGCCCTCAGCGCCCCCATTCCCCCGGAAAGCCCTATGAAACTCTTCCTGTTTTCGATCCTCGGACTCGCGCTCGCGACCGCCTGCAGCGCCCCGGATACCCAGATGAACACCGACGCCGCACAACCGGCCCGCAACTCGAACGCCTCCGCTCCCGTGGTCGCGCCCGCACAAGCCGTGTTCCCCTACGCCGTGCAGCGCGCCCGGCTGCGCAACGGGTTGCAGGTATTGATGGTGCCGATGCCCAGCGACGGATTGGTCTCGTACTGGTCGATCGTGCGCACCGGTTCGCGCGACGAAGTCGAGCCGGGCGTCACGGGTTTCGCGCACTTCTTCGAACACATGATGTTCCGCGGCACCGAGAAATTGCCGGGCAAGGCCTACGACCACATCGTGAACGGCATGGGCGCCGACGCCAACGCGTTCACGTCGGACGACATGACGGCCTACCACCTTTCGTTCGCGTCGGCGAGCCTGCCCAAGGTGATCGAGATCGAGGCGGATCGTTTCCAGAATCTCAAGTACACGGAAGACCAGTTCCGCACCGAATCGGGCGCGGTGTTCGGCGAGTACAGCAAGGGCCGCTCGAGCCCCTACGAAGTCCTGGACGAAGCGGTGCGCGACGTCGCATTCGACAAGCACACGTACAAGCACACGACGATCGGTTTCGTCGCCGACATCAAGGACATGCCGAACCAGTTCGGCTACTCGATGACGTTCTTCAAGCGCTTCTACCGTCCTGAGAACGTCGTGATCCTGGTCACGGGCGATTTCGATCCGACGGAGACGCTCGAGACCATCAAGAAGAATTACGGCGCCTGGCGACCCGGCTACCAGGAGCCGAAGATCACGCCCGAGCCCGAGCAGACTGCGAAGCGCACCGTAGACATCCCGTTCGACGGCAAGACGCAGCCGATCGTGGCCTTGTGCTTCAAGGGCCCGGCTTTCCTGCCCACGGATCGCACCGCGATGGCCGCCAAGCTCATCGGCGAGCTCGCGTTCGGTTCGACTTCGCCGCTGTACAAGAAACTCGTGCTCGAGGAGCAGAAGGTCGAAGGCCTGGGCGGTTCGCTCGACCCGACGCGCGATCCGGGCCTGTGGTGGATCTACGCTGTCGTCAAGGACGCGACGGCCGTGCGCGCGGTCGAGGCCGAACTGTGGAACACGATCGCGGATCTGAAGAAGACGCCGATTGCGGCGGCGCGCCTCGATGCCGTGCGCTCGCATCTGCGCTACTCGTTCCTCTCGAACCTCGCGACTCCGTCCGACGTATCGGAATCGGTCGCGCGCTACATCGCGCTGACCGGCGACATGCACTGCATCGACCGCATGTTCACGACGCTCGCGACCGTCACGCCCGAGGACGTGCAGCGCGCGGCCGAGACCTGGCTGCGCGAAGAGCGCTGCACCGTCGCGACCTTGCACACGAAGGGCGAAGCGATCTCGGCGCTCCCGGTCACCGAACCGCAGCCCGCAGTCGCCGCGAACACAGCGGATCCGGTGGCCCCGTCGAACGGCACCCGCTTTTCGATCAGCGATGAAACGCGTCCGCTGCTGCGCCTCGACGGCGATTCCGTTTCGCAGCCGTCCGTGCTCATGCCCGTCGCACAGGACCCGACCGTGTCTTTCCGAATCTGGTTCCAGGTCGGGAGTCAGGACGACCCGGTCGGCAAGGAAGGTCTTGCCGCTCTGACCGGCGCCTTGATCAGCGAAGGCGCCACGAAGAAGCACGCCTACGATCAGATCCTCACGCTGCTGTTCCCGCTCGCGGCGAACTACGGTGTGTCGGTCGACAAAGAGATGACGATCGTCTCCGGTCAGGTGCACCGCGACCACACCGGCGCGTTCTATGAATTGCTGCTGGACGCGATCACGGAACCCGCCTTCGCCGCCGAAGACTTCGAGCGCCTGCGCGATCAAGCGATCTCCGGTATCGAAAACGGTCTGCGCTACGCCTCGGGCGAGGAACTGGCCAAGGCGACGCTGACCGAGACCGTGTTTCACGGAACGCCCTACGCGCATTTCGTAGACGGCACCGTCGATTCGCTGAAGAGCATCACGCTGGACGACGTGCGTGCGTTCTACGCGAAGTTCTACACGCGCGACAACGTCGTGATCGGCCTGGGCGGCGCCTATCCGCGTGAGTTGCCGGTCCGCATAAAGGCCGACCTGGGCGTGTTGCCTGGCGGCCGTCCCGCGCACCCCGCGAGCGTGAAGCCCGCGCAACCCGTGCGCGGCCGGAACCTCGTGCTCGTCGACAACCCCAGCGCCAAGGGCAGCTCGATCAGCATGGGCATTCCGATCGACCTGCAACGCGGGACGCGCGAGTTCTACGCGCTGTGGATCGCGAATTCATGGCTGGGCGAGCACCGCAACAGCTCGAGCCACCTCTATCAGGTCATCCGCGAAGAACGCGGCATCAACTACGGCAACTACTCCTACATCGAAGCCTTCCCGAGAGCCGGCGGCCGGCGCATGCCGCCGCAAGGCGTTGCTCGTCGACAGCAGATGTTCGAAATCTGGCTGCGCACGATTTCTGTGCGCGAGAACACGCTGTTTTCGCTGCGCGCCGCGCTGCGCGAGATCGAGACTCTGGTCGAGAAGGGTCTGACTCGCGAGCAGTTCGAGTTCACCAAGAACTTCCTCAAAGGCTATTCGAGCCACTACGCCGAATCGACCTACGAGCGCTTGGGCTACGCCCTCGACGACCGCTTCTACGGACTCGACAGCCACCTGACGCAGTTCAAGAAAATGATGAACGAGATCACGCTCGACGAGGTCAACGCCGCGATCAAGAAGTACATGAAGGTCGACGACCTCATGATCGCGATCGTCGCGCCGGACGCGGCCGAGCTGAAAGCTCTCGTCGTGAGCGGCGCACCCACGCCGGTCGTCTACCCGGAGGGCCTCACCAAGCCCGCTGAAATCCTGGCCGAGGACGCCAAGATCCAAGCCTGGCCGCTCGGAATTCAGTCGGACGACATCACGATCCGCGAGGTCACGTCGATGTTCCAGGCTTCGAACCGGGGCCCGTCTCGGAACTGACGTCGGTCGACTTCAACTCTTCGCCGGGGTTGACGAAGAGCTCACGCTCGAAGCGATACTGTCGATCATGGAGCTCCTTGTAGCGCCCGCCGCGCTCGAGGAGCTCCGCGTGCTTCCCGCGCTCGACGATGCGCCCGGCCTCGATCACGAGGATCTGATCCGCGGACCGAATCGTCGAGAGACGGTGCGCGATCACGAACGTCGTGCGGCTCTTGCGCAGGGCTTGCAGACCGTCCTGGATCAGTGCTTCGCTCTCACTGTCGAGGCTGGATGTGGCTTCGTCCAGGATCAGGATGCGCGGCTTCGCGAGCAGCGCGCGCGCGATGCCGACGCGTTGACGCTGGCCGCCTGACAACTTGACTCCGCGCTCCCCCACGATCGTGTCCAGGCCCAGCTCGAAACCTTTCGTGAACTCGTCGCAATGCGCCGTCTTGCAAGCCGCTTCGATCTCGGCGCGCGTCGCGGAAGGCCTGGAAAAGGCGACGTTCTCGGCGATCGTGCCGTCGAACAGGAAGTTGTCCTGCATCACGACGCCGATGTGCGAGCGGTAGTCGCGCAAGCGCAAGCCCGCGAGATCGCGCCCGTCCACCGTCACGCGCCCTGACAACGGTCGATTGAACGCCATCACCAGACTCACCAACGTCGTCTTCCCCGATCCGCTCGAACCGACGAGCGCCGTCGTAGTCCCAGCCGGTGCTGTGAGCGAGATGTGCTGGAGCACGGGCTTGCCCCTGACGTACTCGAAGGAGACGTCTTCGAATGCGATATCCCCCCTCACGTGCGTCACGGCGTCGCGCGCTTCGTCGCCTTCGTCCTCGGTCTGCACGTTGCGCAACTCGCGGATGCGGTCCAGGCCGGCAAAGGCTTCGGTGATCTGCGTTCCGATCGAGGCGATCTGGATGACCGGCGCCACCACCAGGCCGATGAGGATCATGTACTTGACGAAGTCTCCGGTCGTCATCTCGCCGGCCAACATCGACTTTCCGCCGACGATCATGAGCAGGACACTGACTAGACCTACGACCGCCGTCGAGACGGCTGTGGTGGCCGACACACCGGTCATCGAACGACGGATATTGTCGAACAGTCGGTCTACACCGGCTGCGAAGACTCGTTCTTCCTGCGGCTCGGCGACGTAGGCCTTGACGACGCGCACGCCGCCCAACATCTGGTTGAGGCGACCTGTGACCTCGCTCTGGATCTTGCCGCGTTCACGAAACAGCGGGCGCAACACGCGGAAGGCCCAGGCCATCGATCCGCCGAACACGACGAGCATCGCGAGGATGTAGAGCGTCAGCTCCGCGTTCATGACGAACAGATACACCAGGCTGGCCGCTGCAGTGAGGAGGCCGCCGACGAGTTGGGCGAGCCCCGTACCCACCAGGTTTCGGAGACCCTCGGCGTCGTTCATGATGCGCGCGATCAATACGCCTGTCTGGGTCGAATCGAAGTAGCGCACCGGCAGCCGCCCGACATGCGCCTGCACGACCTTGCGCATTTCGTTGATCGCACGCTGCGCAGCCACTCCCAAGACCTGGCTCAAGGAGTAGCTCGTCACCGCTTGCACGAGCGTCGCCGCGCCACAAGCGAGCGCGATGGGCCAGAGGAGTTCCGTCCTGTTCTTGCCGATGACCTCGTCCAAGAACGGCTTCGAGAGCACCGGGATCACGAAGCCCGCCGCGCGGCTCACGAGGATGAGCCCTAGACCGAGCGCGAGCCGCGCACGGTGCGCGTGGATCAACGCGCGTGCGTCTTGCCACGCGGTCGCGAGCTTGACCGGCTTCTTCTCGGCTTCAGCCACGTTGAGCTCGGCGCTTCACGCGCACGAACCTCGGGCTTCGAGCACGGGTGTGTAAGGCACGCGAGCAGCTCAACGGCTCGACGCAGGTTCGCTCTTCTTGGGAGCGGACTTCTGTGTCCATTGCTTGATCCAACCGATCACGGTGTCGTGCCACAAGATCGAGTTCTGCGGCTTCAAGACCCAGTGATTCTCGTCCGGGAAGTACAGGAACTTGCTGGGGATGCCCTTGCGTTGCAGCGCCGTGAACGTGCTCATGCCCTGTGTGTCGACGACGCGATAGTCGAGTGCGCCGTGGATGACGAGCATCGGCGTCTTCCAGTTCTTCACCAGTTCGATCGGGTTGTGCTTCGCGTATCCGGCGGGATTGTCCCACGGTGTACCGCCGTGCTCCCACTCCGGAAACCAGAGCTCTTCGGTGTCGAAGTACGCCATGCGCTCGTCCAGGTTGCCGTCGTGATTCACCAGCACCTTGAAGCGATCCGTGTTGCCCGCGATCCAGTTGATCATGTATCCGCCGTACGACGCGCCGAGCGCCGCGACGCGATCACCGTCGAGGAACGGGTATTTCGCGAGCGCGTAGTCGAGTCCCTTCATCAGGTCCTCGTACGGCGCGCCGCCCCAATCCTGATTGACCGCATCGACGAAGGCCTGGCCGTAGCCGGTCGAAGCGTGAAAATCGATCATGATCGCCGCGAAGCCTGCGCCGGCGTAGGCCTCGGGATGCCAGCGGTAGTGCCAGTGATTGCCGAAGCTGCCCTGCGGGCCGCCGTGGATCAGGAACGCAACCGGGTAGCGCTGCGCGGGATCGAAATCGATCGGCTTCACGAGGTAGCCGTACACGGTTTCGTCCTTGGCGCCCTTGAACGTGAACTGCTCGTAGTCGCCCAACTTGACGGCAGCGAGCTTGTCCTTGTTCTTCTGCGTCACCGCACGCACATTCGATCCGTCCAGCGCGCACGAGTAGATTTCGTCCGGAGCTTTGAGCGTGTTGAACGTGTAGACGAGTCGATCGCCTGCGACCGATACGTTGCCGAACGAGCCCTCGTGGATCAGCACTTTCGCCGCGCCGTCTGAGACGTTGATCGCGAACAGCGAAGTCTGGCCGAGGTTGTCGGCTGTCGCAAAGAGCGACTTGCCGTCCTCGCTCCAGGTGATGCCGCGGGGCGAGCGATCCCACGCCTCGGTCAAGACGCGCGAAGTGCGCGTATTCCAGTCCATGAGCGTGACGCGCAAACGGTCGGCCTCGTAGCCGGGGCGCGCCATGCGCAAGTAGGCCAGCGTCTTGCCGTCCGGAGAAAAGCTGGGACTCGTGTCGACGGCGGCGTTGTCCGCCGTCAGGCACTTCGGCGCGGAGCTGCCGTCCGTAGGCACACTGAACAGATCCAGATTCGTCGTCCACATCATGTCGCGCGTCGCCTTCTGGCAAACGAACACGAGCGTCGATCCGTCGGGCGCGACAGCGATTTCCTCCGTGCCGCCGAACGGCTTCGTCGGCGCGTCACCCTCGAATCCATGCATGAGATCGATCGGATCGCCGCCGCCGATCGTCCACGCGAAGATGTGTGTGCGCTTCTTGTCAGCCCACGTGTCCCAGTGGCGGAAGGGCAGCGAGTCGTAGATCTTGGCCTTCACGAGGCTCTTCGCTGCGGCCTCGTCGCGCGCCGCTGTCTCGGTGATCACGCTCTTTCGGTCGAGGTCGGTGTACACGTCGAGCACGAGCGCGAGCCGCTTGCCGTCGGGAAACGGCACGAAGCCTTCGACGTCGAGCGGGAGCTTCGTCAGTTGCTCCAGCACCATGCCCTCGAGCGTCAAACGCCAGATCTGCGAGCTGCCGCTGCGCGTCGAGAGGAACAGGACGCTCTTGCCGTCGGGTGACCACCTGCCGCTCGAGTCGTTCGCCGGATCACTCGTCAGGCGTCGCAAGTTCCCGCCGTCCAGGTCCGTGACCCACAGGTCCGTGCGACCCTTGTTGGCTTCGATGTCGGTCTCGCGCACGGTGAACAGGACTTGTTTCGCGTCCGGTGACACGACCGGATCCGAAATGCGCTCCATCGCCAGCATGTCGTGCACCGAGAATGGGTGCGGATCGGCGGGAAGCGGCGGCAGAACGGCAAGGACGAGGGTTGTGAACAACAAGGGAATCCTCCTGGTTTGAAGCTGTGAATCGTAGTGAGTTCGACGCCGAGGCGGTAGCGCCGGCAACGGAGCGTCGCGTCACGGTGCCTTGGATGCGAAGCCGACGTAGAGCGGCGTACCCGCCAGGACCACGAGGCAACCCCACATGCACGCTTCGGGGCCGACTCCGTACATCGTGAACAGCACGAACGCGAAGGCCAACATGGCCGTCCAACGGATGCGGCGCCGCTCGCGCTGCGAGTAGCGGGACGCGTTGCGGCGCAGAAGCATCAACTCGGCCGCCGCGGAGAAAAGGTGCGGCCAGAGCGTCGTCAACACCGCCAGTTGCACGATGAAGTTGAACGCCTCGATCAACGAGCGCTGCAGAATGAGCGTCAACATCAGGCTCGCGATCACGGTGCTGATGATCAGCGCTGTCGCCGGCGTGCCGAAGCGCGGATGAATGCGCCCCAACCGAGCGAAGAACAACCCGTCACTAGCCGCCGACACCGGGATGCGACCGGCCATCAGGATCCAGCCGTTGAGCGTGCCCAGTCCGGCTGCGATCGCGGCGAAACTGAGCGCCCATCCGCCCCACGGGCCGACAGCGACCTCAGCCGCGAGTGCGATCGGACGCGTCGAGCCGGCGACGACGTCGTTCGGCAGTGAGCCCGCGACAGCCAACGCCGCCAGCAAGAACACTAGAGTCCCGACGAGATAGCCGATGATCGTGCCGCGCCCGATCGTGCGCTCGGGAGCGCTGACTTCTTCTGCCGGCACCGTCGCCGACTCGATGCCAGCGTACGCCCACACGACCAATGCAACTCCCAGAGGCAACGCACCAAAACCACGCGGCGCGAACGGAGTCAGATTGGCCACATCGAACGCCGGCAGCGCGAGCAAGGAGATCAGGAGCAACGGCACTATGTTGACGAACAGGATCGTGATCTGCAGGCGCGAGCTGCACTTCACGCCCAGCACGTTCAACAGACACAACGCCCATAGAATCGCTTGTGCGACGGCGAATTGTCCCAGCGCGCTCGCCGCCAAATCCGCGGAGAAACCCGTGATGTAGCCCACGACGCCGAAGGCGATCGCGGCGTTGCCGATCGTGGCGCTGAACCAGTAGGACCACACGACTTGGAAGCCGACAAAGTCGCCGAACGCTTCGCGCGCAAAGACGTACGGACCTCCGGTGCGCGGCAACAATGTCCCGAGGCGCGCGTAGACGAGTGCGACGAACAAGTACCCGGCGGCGGTGATGACCCACGCGACCAGCGCGAGCGGACCGACTTCCTTCGCGAGTGACGCCGGCAACGTGTAGATCGACGTGCCGACCATGTTGCACACGATCAGCGCCACGACGCCCAAGAGCGACACTCCGCGGACGAACGAGGGCGGGCGTTGGTCCATGGGTGCTCTGCGCAGGATAGCTTCCGCGCGTCAGGCGCGTCGGCGGAAGCTCAGGATGGTGTGCTGGGTCGTGACGGTGAGGGCGGCTAGAGCCTGCAGCGCTTCGCGCTCGCGCGTCCGGCCGCAGCGGTAGGTAGCGAGCGCCAACTGCTCTAGACCGACTGCGTCGAGGTGCAGGCGATCGCGAGCTTCGAGACGCTGGACGAGTTCGAACTGAGCAGCGAATTCGACTGCGACTGCGCTCCCCCGGTCCTGGTCGCGCGCCTCACCCAGCACGGCAGTGCGCAACTCGACCAGATCGTCGGCACCCGGAACGGCGACGACGAGCGCGGCGCCCGTCCGCAGAACGCGCGCGCACTCAGCTGGATTGCGCCGCCCGTCGATCGACAGCGCGAGGTCCAAAGTCCGGTCCTCGAATGGCAAGCGTCGGTCGGCGTTCGAGACGATCCACGTGATCCCGGCGTGGCGTTTCGCGGCCGCGGCGATCGCCGGGGTCGAGATGTCGATACCGAATCCCTCCAGTCCGCAGCGCGCAGCCAGCGCCGCGAGAATCGTTCCCTCCCCGCACCCGAGATCGACCGCGCGCGCACCGGCCCCGACCTCTGCCGCGGCGACCGCATCACCCAGGACAACCAGAAGTTGCGCGCCGAAACCGGCGTCGAACAAAGCGCGTCTGGCCTGTACCGCCGCTTCGGAATCGCCGGGCGCAAGCGAACGTCGATCCTGCGGCTGCAGCAGATTCACATAGCCCGAGCGCGCCACGTCGAAACTATGACCGGCTGTGCAGACGAACATCCGCTCGCGCCGTTCGAGCGCACTGACGCAATTTCGAACCGTGCAAGCGAGGACCATGAGCGCAGCGTGGCGTGCGAGGCGAGTATCAGCAAGGTGCTCGGTGCACGCTTCGCTTGCCGGCGCCTTCACGACGCCCTGAATCCAGAAGATTCTGTTCCAGGCACGGTATCTGAATTACAGGACCCAGATCCTGTTGCGGTCTCGACGCGCAAAACCGCCCGTGTCGATCCCAAACCCGACAACTTCCCGAAGACCCGATCCAGATTCTTATCCCGACTCCATTCACCATCCCTCGCGCCCTGCAGCTGCTCGCAGGGCGGCAGACACCCCATGGTACGAACGGTCAGGGCGGTTCTACCGAAACGCTACTCGCAGCAGCTGCCGCTCGCGTGAAGAATCGCCCGTTCGAGTGCGCGATGGGTGATCATCGGCGATTGTCCCGGCCATGAACGACTCGGCCCGCACAGCGCTGTGCGGGCCGAGTCGGATCGAGGCATCGCAATCTGACTGCAAGGATCAGAAGATCAGATTCAACGCCCCCGTCACCGCCGCGCTGACCCCGCTCACACCGGCGGAAATCAGACCCGACGCGCCGATCAGGATGCCGGCGTAGACGATGCCGATCGCCGTGTTGCCGGCGCGGAATTCGTCCTTCTCATTGATGTTCTTGGTGAGCTTGTCCATCACCTTGAACGTCCACGAGATCGCGAAACCGGCCACGAACAAGGCGATCACGAGATTCACGATGCCGCCCAGCATGGCGGAAAGTCCGGCCGAAAAACTGCCGCTGACGAAGCCCGTGAGACCGGCGGTCATGGCTTCGACGCCGCCTGCGATGACGTTGACATAGGCGAACACCGCGCCGCCCGCGAGGAGCGCGACAGCCATGTTCTTCTTCTTGATCTCGGCCCAGATGTCGATGCCGTCGATCATGCGACTGACGATCTTCAGACCGTTGTTGATCGCGAAGCCGAAGATGATCAGCGAGATGACGAGTTGCAACGCGCCCAGCGCCAGTCCGATGAGGGCGCCCGTGGCGTCCTCCGGTGCGGCAGTGGTCGTGGTCGCGGCTTGGATCAGTGCGGGCGTCAGAGGGAGATTCAACATGGGGGGGGGTCCTTCGAATGGGTTTTTGGGGCAAACGGTATACAGGCCGGGAGCCGGCGACCGCAACGCCTCGGCCTTTGAGTCCGCAAATCGCCCCCCGAACGTGGCTGATACCGGACGAGAAGCCGCGCTCTGCTAATCTGCGCGCCGATCCTCGAACTCACGAAACCTTGTGAAAAGGCCCCCTCATGATCCTGCGCGTCGTACTCCCCTCCGGTCTCGCTCTCCTGGCTGTCGCTTGCGCCAGCCGTGCCGTGGAACAGTCGGGTGCACTGTCCGCTCGCGATGCAGCGAGTGGTGTCGGACGCGAGCGTCTCACGATCGATCAACTCTACGATCCGAAACTGCGCGTCGATTTCAGCGGGCCTGCGAGGAGGCCGGTCAACTGGATCGACGGAACGCACTGGCTCGAGAAGCGCGCGGCCGAAAAAGCGACTGACAAGGCGGCGCAGGCCAACCCCGCCGATGCCTGGGTACTCGTCGACGCCGTCACCGGTGCGACACAGCCCGCCGCCGACATGGCGCGCGGCTACAAGGCGCTCGAAGCGTTGAAGGACGAGAAGACCGGCAAGCTGCCCGGCGCGCCGTCGCTCGAACGCATGACGAAAGATCGTTCGGCGATGCTCGTCACGAAGGACAATGATCTGTGGGTCGTGCGCCTGGACACGCAAGCGGCGGTGCGCATCACGAACACGCCGGACGTCGAAGAAGAAGAAGAGACGTTCAGCCCTGACGGCAAATACGTGGCGTTCGTGGCAAAGAACAACCTCTGGGTCGGCGACTGCAGTGCAGGCGGCGCGAAGGCGCTCACCAGCGACGGCAGCGAGATGGTCCTGAACGGCAAGCTCAACTGGATCTACCAGGAGGAAATCTACGGCCGCGGCACCTTCCGCGCGTACTGGTGGAGCCCGGATTCGACGCGCATCGCGCACTTGCGCCTGGATGACACCGGCGTGCCGTTGTACACGCTCGTCGACGACTCGTCGTACGCGATCAAGGTCGAGACGAGCGGCTATCCGCGACCGGGTGAGACGAATCCGACGGTCAAGCTCGGCGTCGCGAACGTCGCCGACGGCGCGTTGCGCTTCGTCGACTTGTCGGCCTATGCCTCCGTCGAGCCGCTGGTCGTCGACGTCTCGTGGAGCCCCAAGAACGAGTTGATGTATTGCGTGCAGGACCGCGAGCAGACCTGGCTCGACCTGCGCAGCGAGGATGCGCGCGGCCAGAACGACCGCGTCCTGTTCCGCGAAACTTCGCCCGCCTGGGTGGAGCGCAACGATCAAAGCCCGCTGTGGCTCGAGGACGGCACGTTCTTGTGGCTCTCCGAGCGCGGCGGGTTCAAGCACATCTACCGCTACAGGGGCGAGACTCTCGTGGGCGCGCTCACAAGCGGTGAGTGGGAAGTGCGCACTCTGCACGGCGTCGACGAGCGCAAGGGCCTCGTGTACTTCAGCGGCACCGAGCGCAGCCCGATCGGCAGCGATGCGTACGTCGTCGGGTTGGACGGCAAGGGAATGAAGCGTCTGACCGATGCGCCGGGTACGCACAACGTCACGTTCAGCACCGACTACAGCTTCTTCGTCGACGCGTGGAGCGACATCTGGACTCCCACGCAGGTGAGCTTGCGGCGCACGAACGGCGAACTGGTGCGCGTGCTCGACGAGAACAAGGTCGATGCGCTCGCGCGCTTCGCGCTCTCGAAGCCTGAATTGCACACGGTCAAGACGCGCGATGGGTTCGAGATGGAAGCGATGCTGATCAAGCCCGTCGATTTCGATCCGAAGCGCCGCTATCCGGTGATGATGTTCGTGTACGCCGGTCCGCACTCGCAGACGGTGCGCAATGCGTGGGGCGGCACCGGCGGGATGTTCCAGCAGATGCTGGCCCAGCGCGGGGTCATCGTGTGGAGTTGCGACAATCGCACGGCTTCGGGCAAGGGCCAGAAATCGACCTGGCCGGGCTATCAGCGCATGGGCGAGACGGAACTCGCGGATATCGAGGATTCGATCCAATGGCTCGTGCAGCAGGGCTTCGTCGACGAGCAGAGAATCGGAATCACCGGCTGGAGCTACGGCGGATTCATGACGTGCTACGCGCTGACCCACTCGAAGACGTTCTCGCTGGGGCTGGCGGGCGGATCGGTGACGGACTGGAGGCTGTATGACTCGATCTACACCGAGCGTTACATGCGCCTGCCGAAGAACAACGAGAAGGGCTACGACGGGACTTCGGTCATCAAGGTCGCGGACCAGTTGCACGGCAAGTTGGTGCTGGTGCACGGCCAGATGGACGACAACGTGCACGTGCAGAATACGTTGCGACTCGCGCATGCGTTGCAGCGCGCGGGCAAGGACTTCGAGTTGATGATCTATCCGAAGTCACGTCACGGGTTGGGCGATCCGCTGCAGACGAAGCATTGGCGCGCGTTGATGTGGCGCGCGATGGCGCAGACATGGGGGCTGGAGGAGGCGGGCTGACGGTGTGTGTGGGAGGGGGCGTCTCGTGCGTGTAGATGCGCGAGGGAGATGAAGAGCGCGAGGAGAGGGAAAGCAACGGCATTCGACGCGTGCTACGCAGCGCAGATTCGCGGTTGACCTCGCGCGGAACACCGCACGAGGCCAACCACGAATGGAAGGGAAGAAACTGTACGAGGAGCGGAACGCCGGAGGGGGGCGAACGGAGCGGCGCAGAGAGTGAGATTCGTATTGGGAGTCTGCTGTCGAGTCCGGTGCAACCTCGCGACTCCCGCCAGCGCTCAGCTCGACACCACTCCCCCACCCTCCGGCGCTCCTCTCCCTGCGCCCCAAGTTGCATTCGTGGTTCGCGCCGCGCGGTATTCCGGGCGGTGTGAACCGCGAATCCGCGCTGCGGAGCACGCGTCGAATGCCTGCGCTTTGCAGCCTGCTTCGCGCTTTTCATCTGCCGCGTACTGCGTCAGGTCCCGCGAACACTTCAACCGCGCATACGTCAATGAAAGTGCAGAGTCACGACTCGCACGATCACAATCGACGCCACTCCCCGCCGTTCAGCAGTTCGTCTGCCCGCGCGCCCGTTCCAAGATGCTCGTCGTCGATCTGCCGGGCACCAGCGGCGCGAGCTTGACCACCCCACCGTGAGCTTCGACCCACTCGCGCCCCACCACACCCTTTTCCGACCAGTCCTCGCCCTTGACCAGCACGTGCGGCGTCACGCGTTCGATGATCTTCGCCGGCGTGTCCTCCGAGAAGCTCGTCACCGCATCGACCATCTCGAGCGCTGCGAGCATCTCCATGCGATCAGCCAGTGGGTTCACGGGGCGTGACTCCCCTTTCAAACGCTTGACGGACGCATCGTCGTTGACTCCGACGATCAACACATCCCCTTGCTGCTTGGAAAAGCGCAGATAGTTGGCATGACCGACGTGCAGCACGTCGAAGCAGCCGTTCGTGAACACGATGCGCCGGCCTTCCTTGCGCCAGAGCGCGAGCAGCGCGTCGACTGCATTGCCGGTCACGACCTTGCCGCCGTGCGGGAAGGCATCCACCAGATGCGCGACCAGTTCTGAGCGCGACACGGCGTGCGTGCCCAATCTACCGACGGTGATCGCCGCGGCCTGGTTGGCCAACTCGACCGCCGCGCCCAGCGGCACTCCGTCCGCCAGATAGAACGCCAATTGCGCCACGACCGTGTCGCCGGCGCCAGTCACATCGAACACCGCGCGCGCCAAGGCCGGGACGTGACCACTCGCGCCGCTCTTGTCTTTGAAGTAGATGCCGTCCGACCCGAGCGTGATCACCGCCGCATCCAAGTCGGCGAGCGCCATCAAATCGTCGGCCGCCCGCGGCATGTCCTCGATCTTCGCGAGCTTGCGGCCCAACGCCTGTTCGGCTTCCTTGCGGTTCGGCGTGACTAGCGTCGCGCCCTTGTAGCGCTTGTAGTCGGAACCTTTGGGGTCGACCAGCACCGGCACATTGGCCGCGCGCGCGGACGCGATCACGAGCTTCAGGACGTCGTCGGTGAGCACGCCCTTCCCGTAGTCCGACAACACGATCGAGCGCGCGCGTTTCACGCGTTCCGGCAGGAGCGCGAGCATCGCGCTGCGCGCTGCACCGCCGATCGGGCTCGCGTCTTCCCAGTCGACGCGCAACATCTGGTGCGCGCCGCTCATCATCCTGGTCTTCAGGATCGTCGGCCGCGTCGCGTCCACCGTGCAGCCTGCGGTTTCGATCCCGAGTTGCTCCATCATCTGGCGCAACGCGCGACCGTAGCCGTCCTCGCCCAGCACGCCGACGACGTCGACCTCGGCCGCCATCGCGATCAGGTTGGCCGCGACGTTGCCCGCGCCACCCAGGCGCTCCTCCTTGCGCTTCGCGGTCAGGATCGGAATCGGCGCTTCGGGTGAAATGCGCGCGACGTCGCCCGACACATAGGCGTCGAGGATCAGATCGCCGACGATGAGCACGCGCGGGTGCCCGCGGGCGGCCAGGGTTGCTTCGAGTTCGCGGACGTTCATGGGTGACTCGATCCTAGCTGATGGACGTGTCGGAGGTCTCGCTCGCTTCGGCGGCGATGTCCGCCGGTTCCGCGCCGCGGTAGCGGTCGTGCAGCCAGAAATACTGTTCCGGCACGGCGCGGATCAGTCGTTCCAGGACGCCGTTGATGCGCGTGGAAATCTCTTCGGGCGCCAGGCCCCCGAGGTCGCGCGGCTCGAGCACGTCGTGAAACGACACGCGCCAGCGCCACGGTCCGTCCATCCAGCACGCGCCGATCACCGCCGGCGCGCGCAGGCGTCGCAACAATACGCCTGCGCTGCGGTCGCAACGCGCCAGGCGTCCGAAGAACGGCGCGAACACCGGGCGCGTGCGCGCGCGCTGGTCGAGCAACATCGCGAGCGTCCCGCCGGCCTTGATGATCGTCGGCGCGTGCTGCATCGCGCCGCGGCGCGGCAGGACGCGCAGTCCGCGGGCTTCGCGCGCGTTCTGCAGGCGAACGGAAAGGGGCTTGTTGCGCGGAGGCTTGCCGATCACGTAGCACGGATCGCAGCCGATCCACGGCAGCACGGCTGCGCCGGATTCCCAATCACCCAGGTGACCGGTGATGATGATGCGGCCCTGCTTCGAGGCAAAGAGTTCTTTCACATGCGGCGCCAGATCGAGGCTGTAGTGATCGAGCACTCGCGTTTGGTCGACGTGGCGGTCGAAGGCCGCGCTCCCGATCACGACGCGCAAGAAGTGTTTCCAGGCCGTCAAGACGCGTGCGTCGAGCTCGCGCTCGTCGATGTCACCCAAGGCCTGGCGCAGGAACACGCGCGCCGCATTCGTGTGCGAGCGATCGAAGAGCTTCGCCGTGCGCGCGATGCCGCCGATCGCGAATTCGCGCAGGCTCCCGGGCAAGCGATCGACCGCGGACATCGCGCCGAGGGCGGCTCGAGCCTCGATCCACGCGAACACACCGTCGCGCGTGCCGTGCACGTCGACGCGCGGCACGGGCCAATCCTGCCGCAGCGCGCCCGGCAACGCGACTTTGGATTCGGGATCAGCCACGCGGCACAGCCTCGCGCGGGCGCGCGAGCGAGTCCAGCAGGACGTCGAGCACGTGCGCGCCGCTCATGAGTTCGATCTCGGTTGCGAGCGCACGGAACGCAATGCCGAGCGGCGCCAGCTTGACCGCGTCCTTTTGACTGGTCGCGAGCACTCGGCCCCGTGCCGGCAGGCCCTCCAAGTCAGCGGCGGAATAACGATGGTGATCGCGAAACACGCGGTGATCGCGCACGATCACGCCGGTTGCGCGCACGGTGGCTTCGAAGGCGGCCGGGTTACCGAGCGCGCTGACGAGGTCGACTTCGCGCCCTGCGAGCGTTGCGAGCGCATGGCTCGCGTTCCGTTCGTCGCGCCAGTCGCACGCCTTGAGTCGTGCGCGCACGATCGGCCGTCCGGGCGCGATCGTGCCGAGTTCGCGTTCGAGTTCCTCGATTGCACGCGCATCCAGCGCTTCGCAGCGCGTGATCACGATTCCGTCCGCGCGCCGCAACGCCGTCGGCGGCTCGCGCAGCAACCCGCGCGGCAAGAGCGCGCGCACCGGCGCCCGGCCCGCGACACCGGCGAGCCCGAAGGGCCGAGTCGCGTCGACGAGCACCAGGTCGAGGTCGCGCGCGAGGCGGCGGTGCTGGAAGCCGTCGTCGAGCACGATCGCGGTCACGCCCTGCGCGATCAATTGACGCGCCCCGGCGATGCGGTCCTTGTCCTGGACGTGCGGGACGCCGGGCAGGAGTTGCTCCAGGACGAGCGCTTCGTCGTTCAGTTCACCGGCTGCGGCACCGTAGCCGCGCGACAAGAGTCCGGGTTTGAAACCGCGCGACGCGAGCATGCGCACGATAGCCGCGCAGAGCGGCGTCTTGCCCGTGCCCCCGGTCGTGATGTTCCCGATCGAGACGACCGGCACGGACACGCGCGTGATGGGCAAGGCGCGGCGGTCGTACAACCAGCCGCGCGTCCTGGCCGCGAGCGAGAACGCGAGCGCGGGCAGGCGCAGGAGTTCCACCGCTCCACCGCGCTGCGCCAACCGCTCTTCGGGCCTCATCGGCCGACTCGCTTGACCCGTCAGAGGGTGGGCGTGGCGCTGTCTTCGTCCGGGATGAGTTCGATGAGTCCGCGTTCCATCTCGAGGAACGCGATCTTGATCGGGTTCACTTCGCGCGTCTCGATGAGCGGCGTCGCACCGCGGATCAGCTCACGCACGCGCTTTTGCAAGAGCGCGGTCTTGTGGAAGGAGCCGGAGACGGACTTTTGCAGACGCTGAGGCAGTGACGTTTCCATAGTGGATGCCGCGCCGATGGGCGCGACCGGGCTTCTCCGCGGGCTCGATACGGTCTCTGCGCGGGGTGTCCGAAGGAATCGGACGGCGCAGGTGCGAAGGGAGAGTGTAGCCCGGGGCGGGCGGGCGAAGCAAGCGCGGAGCAGGACGTCCTCAGGCCGGTCCGAGGGCGTTTTCGCCGTCCAGGACGAGGTCGGCTGCCTGCGCGGGCGGCACCAGGGAATCGAATCCGCGCTGGGCGGGCAGGGAACTGCGCCGGACGCGGAGCAGGCCCTCGGGCCCGCCGGCCTTGGCGTCGCGCCCCGCGACGCGGCGCAGGCAGACCTTGTCCGAGCATTCGAGGTGCACGACGCGCTCGAGGCGCGCCCGCAGATCGGGATGCAAGAGGAAAGGTCCGTGGAAGACGAGCACGTCGTCGGGCTCGATCACGAGGCGCCGCCTGCCGAGCGTGACGTCGACTTTCTTGCCGGCTGCGTGCGGATCGAGCAGCACGCTCGTCAAGGCTTCGATGTCGTAGGCGTGACGCAAGTGTTCGAGCGGACGCTCGGCCGGCGCAAAGGCAGTCGAGGTGAGGTCCTGTGCGGAGACCTCCGGCTTCTGGAAGTCGTCGAGCGCGACGACGACCGCACGCCGGCCGAGCGCGGTCAAGATCTTGTGCACGTCGATCGCGAACAGGGATTTGCCCGAGCCCGTGTGCCCGGTCACGCCGATCGAGCGCGGCCCGCGCGCGCCCTCGAACCCGAGCGTTTTCAGCGTGTCCGCGATCCACGTTGCGCGCCGCTCGAGGCGGGGCACGAACTCCCCCATGTCGTCGATCGTCGCTTCGCACTCGATCTTCTCGCCTTCGGTCGCAAAGCCGCGCGCGAAGTGAACGTGCGGCACACCGTTCTGCCACGCGGCATCGCGATCGCCGGTCCTGTCGCCGATCATGACGGCGGAGCGCGTGCCGAAGTTCTCGAGCAAGTCGTTGACCATGGCCGTTTTCGAGCGCACGCCGGGTGAATCGAGGCAGCGACCTTCTTCGACCCAGCGCGCGAGCCCGAGTTCGTTCATCATCGTGTTCAAGTAGCCTGCTCCGCAATTGCTGGCGATGCCGAGTCGCACGCCGCGATCGCGCAGTTGCGTGAGCATCGCTTCGACGCCGGGGATGAGCGCCGCCTGCCCGGCGGAGAGCGCCTTGGTTTCTTCCTCGACGCAGCGATCGAGCACGACCTTGCGCTGCGCCGGTGTCAGGTCACTGAACAACGCGTCGAAACCGAGTGCGAGCGGCAGACCGACGACGCTCATCCACTCTTGCGATGTCGGCATCCCGCGCTCGATCTGAAGTTCCGCGAAAGCCGCGCGCGCTCCGACCCGCGCCGCGTCGACCCAGAATCGGTCGGTGGCGACGAGCGTGCCGTCGAGGTCGAACACGATCGCCTCGAACAGAAAGGGCAATGCGGTCATGGGCAGGGCATGAGGGTAGCGGCGTCGCGCGTAGGGTACACGGATCCTGTCTGGCGTCCGGGTGGAACGGTACTTAGTCAGGCTCCGCTCCGCCGTTTTCGCCGCTGTGGTTGCGAGTTTGACCGTACGGAGCCAGGCTCCTGTGGTGCAAACTCGCCGGCGACGAACCGCATACGGTACACGGCTATGTTCTCCCCGATTCGCCGGCACATAGCCGTGCGCCTGCGCGCGATTCCACGCCGGCGAATCGGGGAGAACATAGCCGTGTACCGTATGCGGTTCGACGCCGGCGAGTTTGCACCACAGGAGCCTGGCTTCGTACGGTCAAACTCGCAACCACAGCGGCGAAAACGGCGGAGTGGAGCCGGACTAAGTACCGTTCGCGCGCAGAATCTTGCCGACGAAACCGCTGACGTCGATTGGAAGATCGCTCCGGGGCCCTAATCTAGGCGCCCATGTCGCTTCCTTTCACAGCCGTCGTTCTCTCTGCCCTGCTCTTCACCGCGTCCCCCGCTAGCCAGGACGCGCCGCCTGCGCGCGCCTTGTTGCTCGAATTGACGGCGCAACCGCGTCTCGCCGGGACGATCGGTTCGCAGATCGGCGCCGACATCGTCGCCAAACACTTGCGCGCGGCCGGATTTCAAGTCGAGATCGACGAGCGCGAAGTCCTGCTCTCCATTCCGCGCCGCATCGAACTCGAGATCTTCGACGCGCCCGGCGCGACCGAAGCAGTGCACCACCGCTTGGACCGTTTCGATCCGGATGCGATTCCGCCCGGTGATCTGCCGCTTTGCAACGGCTGGTCCGCGAGCGGTGAAGTGCGCGCCCAGGTCGTCGACGTCGGCCAAGGCTTGCGCGCCGATTTCGAACGCTTGAAGGCTGCCGGCGTCGACGTCACCGGTAAGATCGCGCTCGCGCGTTACGGGGGCGCGTACCGCGGCATCAAGGTCGACCTCGCGGCGCAGTACGGTTGCGTTGCGACACTCTTGTTCCACGAGCGTCGAGCGGACGGCGAAGTCTGGCCCGCGGGTCCGTGGAAACCGGGCTTCGAAGGCGAGCGCGGTTCGATCTCGCCGATGGGCCGCACGCCCGGCGATCCTTCGACGCCGGGTTGGGCGTCGCCGAAGCCGGGCGAAAAAGTGCGGCGGCTCGAAGGCCGCGCACTCGCCGAAGCGCTGCCTGAGATCCCGTGCATTCCGATCGGCTGGGCGGAAGCCGAGAAGATCCTCGCTGCGCTCGCGCCGCGCGAGTTGACCGGCGCAGACCTCAAGACCGCAACGAAACCGATCGGACCGGGTCCGGCCGAAGTGCGCGTGCTGGTCGATCAGCCGCGCGACTTGCGCACGATCCGCAACGTGATCGCGACGCTCCCGGGCGCGAGTGCGGACTGCGTCATCGCCGGCAATCACCGCGACGCATGGGTGCGCGGTGCGCACGACGCGGGCTCGGGCACGGTGTCGCTGCTGCGTGCGGCGCAACGCCTGGGCGAGCGCGCGAAGAGCGGATGGAAGCCCAAGCACACGATCAAACTGTGCTTCTGGGATGCCGAGGAATTCGGCCTGATCGGCAGCACCGAATGGGGCGAAGCCCATGCCGCGTGGATCAGCGATCACGTGATCGCGTACGTGAACGCCGACGCCGCGGTCACCGGCACGCACTTTCGCGGCACCGACGGCACGCCGGGGCTGCTTGCGACCTTGAGCGCGGCACTCGAGCGCGTTCCGATGCAGCCGCCGCCCGCGGACGGTGCTCCGAAGACGATGCTCGAGGATTGGGCTCTGCACTTGAAAGGCAAGGAGCCCCAGATCGGCCTGGCCGGATCGGGCTCCGACTTCGCCGTGTTCCTGCATCATCTCTCGGTGCCCACGCTCGACATCGGGCTCGGCGGCAATCGCGGCGGGCAGTACCACACCGCCTTCGACGATTTCGCGATGGTCGAGCGCTACCTCGATCCGGGCTTCGTCGGACACGAGATGTGCGGTCAATTCATGGCCGAATTGCTGACCGAGTTCACCGAGCGCGGCCGGAGTTCCTTCGACGCCGGCGAAGCGGCACGCACGCTGAGCCGCGTTGCACTGCGTGCGGGCGTCAAGCCTGACGGTTCGCCGACATGGCTGGGACCTGAGCGCGCGCTGCGCATCGCCGAGGCCTTCGATGCGGTCGCGGCTCCCGCGACGGACGCCCAGGGGCACACGGGTTTCTACCGCGCGCTCGCGCTCGCGGACGGCATCCCCGGGCGCAGTTGGTACAAGAACCCGATCTGGACGCCGGGCCTCGAAGACGGCTACGGGTCGGAGACGTTTCCACTGCTCAACCAGCAAGCACAGGTGAACGAGAAGGCGCTCGATGCGGCCGTGGACGAACTCGTCGCGCGCATTCGAAGCCTGTACACCGCGCCGGTGAAGTCCGCAGTTCCGGCTCCGAAGTAGGCGCACGTGGCGATTCTGTGGCGGTTTTTCGGGCGCTTTCTGCGCCACAAGCGGGCGTTGATCGCCGGCTTCCTGGCGATCCCGCTGGGCACGCTGGGTGACGTCGCCATCACCGTTCAGATCGGCAACGCGCTCGATCGATTGAAGGTCGGATCGACGACCGAGTTCCTCGCCGGCGTCGTCGCGATCATCATGGGGCTCGCGCTCGTGCGCGGCATTTTTCGTTTCTGTCAGCGCTGGTGGATCGTCGCCGTTTCGCGCTACGTCGAAAACGAACTGAAGCAGGAGCTGTTCGACAAGCTCGTGTCGCTGCCGTTTTCATTCCACGCCAGGAGCCGCTCGGGCGACGTCGTGAGTCGCGTCACGTCCGACGTCGAGAACATCCGCATGTTCCTCGGGCCAGGAATGATGTACACGGCCGGCGCCGTCATCATGATCCCAGTCTCGCTGGGCCTGCTGCTGTCGCTCAACGCACCGCTCGCAGCGACGATGGTCTTGCCGATGATCCTCATGGGGCTCGGCATGAAGGTCTTCACGCCCAAACTGCACGTGATCAGCATGGCCGTGCAGGAATCCCTGGCCGACATCGGACACCGTGCCCAGGAGAACTTCGCCGGAATTCGCGTCGTTAAGGGCTACGGGCGCGAGGGTCAGCAGATCGCGAAGTTCGAGTCCGCGTCGAACAAGAACCGTGAGAACCAGATCAAGCTCGGGCGCTTTCGCGGCCTGACGTCGGCGATCACGCACGCCGCCAACGACTTCACGTTCGTCGTGATCCTCGTGGTCGGCGGATTGGCGATGATCGATCGCACGCTGCCGGCCGGCGATCTGTTCAAGTTCATCGACCTGACCTTCAAGGTGTTCTGGCCGATCATCGCGGTCGGCTGGATCGCGGGGATGTACCCGCGCGCACTCGCGAGTGCGCAGCGCATCGACGAATTGCGCGCTGAACCGATCGACATCGAGGACAGCGCATCACCGGTCGCGCTCCCCCATGTGCGCGGCGCGCTCAGCCTGCGCGATGTTTCGTTCACCTACCCGGGCACGACGAAGCCGGCGTTGGATGGGATCACGTTCGACGTCCCGGCCGGCGGCGTCGTCGGCATCGTCGGACCGACGGGCTCGGGCAAGACGACGCTGCTCCTGCTGCTCGGCCGCCTCTTCGAAGTCACGAACGGCACGATCACCCTCGACGGTGTGCCGGTGCGCGACCTGTCGCTGTCGACCTTGCGCGGGGCGCTCGGGTACGTGCCGCAGGACAGCTTTCTTTTCAGCGAGCCTTACCGCGACAACGTGAGCTTCGGCGTCGAAGGCTCGCTGACCGACGAGCGCCTGAACGAGGTCATCGCCGAGGCGTGCATGACCGACGAGGTCGCGCGCTTTCCCAATGGACTCGATCAATTGATCGGCGAGCGCGGTGTCACGCTCTCCGGCGGTCAGCGTCAACGGACGTGCATCGCGCGTGCTCTGGCGAAGGAACCGCGCATTCTCGTGCTCGATGACGCGCTCTCGGCCGTCGATACGGAGACCGAAACGAAACTGATCGACAACCTGCATCAGGCAGGCCAAGCCCGCACGGTCGTGATCGCCGCACACCGCTTGAGCTCGGTCGCGCGCGCGGATCGCATCGTCGTACTCGGGCGGGATGGACGCATCGAAGCCAGCGGCAAGCACAAGGACCTGCTCGCGCGCGAGGGTTGGTACCGTGACACCTGGACGCGCCAGCAAGCGCAGGACGAGTTGTCGGTCCTATGAGCGCCGCCCAGAAGAACGCCGACGATCCGTTCGACGACTACGTCGCGACGAAGAGTTGGGACAGCTCGCTCCTGCGACGCCTGCTGCGCTTCGTGCGACCGCACGCGGGGCTGTTCGTGAAGAGCTTCGTGGTGCTGTCCGTCTTGTTCGCACTCGACCTCGTCGGTCCGTGGCTGTGGAAACGCGCCATCGATGGCCCGGTCTCGGCCGCAGTGGCGGCGCGCGCGACGGCCGACGCCACAGGAACGGTCGCTGATATCGCGCCGTTCATGTCGCAGTTCTGGATGTGGATGGGCGTCTACGTCGGCGTCGTGCTGTTCTCGATCTGGTTTCGGTATCTGGAGGTCGCGCAACTCAACCGCACAGGTCAGGTCGTGATCTCGGACTTGCGCACGAAGCTCTTCGCGCACATTCAGTCGCTGGATCTCTCTTTTTTCGACAAGCGCCCGACGGGCTCGCTGGTAACGCGCGTCACATCCGACGTCGAGAACCTGAACGAGATGTTCACGTCGGGCATCATCGTGTTGCTGTTCGACCTGGTGAAGGTCGTGGCCTTGCTCGCGATCTTGTTCACGCTCGACGCGCAGTTGGCCGCAGTCGTCCTGGCCGGTACGCCGGTCTTGATCGGCATCTCGATCGCGTTCCGCGGCGGAGCACGCAACGCGCACCGCGCCGTGCGCGCGCGGCTGTCCCGCTTGAACGGGTATTTGCAAGAAGTGTTGCAGGGTATTCGCGTCGTGCAGGTGTTTCGGCGCGAGCGCCAGGTCTCGCAGCGGTTCGCCGATCACCTCGCCGGCTACTTGAAGGCCAACCTGCGCACGATCTTCTTGTTCGCGCTGTTCTTTCCGGCGATCGACCTCGCGGTGACGTTGATCCAGAGTTCGACCTTGTGGATCGGCGGCATCGGGATCGCGCAAGGCGAGCTGACCTACGGTGAGTTCGTGCAGTTCTGGTTCTACGTCGCGATGCTCGTTTCGCCGATCCGCGAGCTGGGCGAACGCTACAACGTGCTGCAGAGCGCGTTCGCCTCTTCCGAACGCATCTTCCAGGTGCTCGACACCCGGTCGGCGGTCGCGGACGGTGATCGACGCCTGGACCGCTCGCTGGCCGGTCACGTGCGCTTCGAGAACGTGTCGTTCAGTTACGACGGCACGGTCGAAGTCTTGACCGACGTCAGCTTCGAGATCAAACCCGGGCACACGATCGCCGTCGTCGGCGCGACCGGCGGCGGTAAGTCGACGATCGTGAACCTGCTCTTGCGCTTCTACGATCCCACGCGCGGCCGCATCACGCTCGACGGCGTCGACCTGCGTGAACTCGATCTGGCCGAGCTGCGCCGCAATTTCGGCCTCGTCCTGCAAGAGGACTTCCTGTTCGCGGGCACGATCCACGAAAATCTCGTCATGGATCGCCTCGAGATCACCGACGAAGCGTTGGAAGAAGCGCTCGAAGCCTCGCGCGCCGACGAAGTCATCGCGCGCCTGCCGGCCGGTCTCGCGTCCCCCGTCGCCGAACGCGGCGCCACGTTCTCGACCGGCGAGCGCCAACTGCTCGCGATCGCGCGTGCGCTGGCAGGCTCGCCCAAGATCGTGATCCTCGACGAAGCCACTGCGTCCGTCGATTCGGGCACCGAGGCCAAGATCGAGGCCGCCACGCGCCAACTCCTGCTCGGCAAGAGCGCCCTGGTCGTCGCCCACCGCCTCTCGACCGTGCGCCGTGCTGATCAGATCCTGGTCATGCACAAGGGTCGCCTGCGCGAGCGCGGCACACACGACGAGTTGATCGCCCAGTCCGGCATCTACGCGCGCCTACATGAGATGCAGTTCGCACCGAGTGCATGAGGCGCGATACCTGCGCCGTGCAAGTGGCGCGAGCGCGAGTGTGAGAACCCATCGGAAATTCTTCGCGGATCTTGAAGCCGGCGTGCGCCCGACTTGAAAGGGCGGACATCGGCCTGATCAAGCGCGCTTCGCGATCGCGAGTTGGCGCAGCACCGCCGCCGCAAGGCGTCCGGGCGTGATCGACGAGTTGTCGGCGTCGGGTTTGTACGAGCAGTAGTCGGGAGCTGTGCTCACGACCTTTTCGCCCAGGCCGTAGAGTTCGATCTCGGCGGCGGACGTGGGTGCGTAGAAGGAGACGCTGCGTACGTCGCGCGCGATCGCCATGTGCAGGGCGAGCGAATCGCTGGTCACGAGCACGTCGCACAACTCGACGAGCGCTGCGAAATCGAACAGCGAGTTCTTGGTGCCGCCGTCGATCGCGGAAGGACCGATGCCCGAGAGGATCGCGTCGTTGCGCGGGCCTTCGCTCTCGCCGCCGAGGACGAGGAAGCGCACCTTGCCCTTCAATTCGCGCGTCAGGAGTCGCGCGAGGGCGATCGTGCGCTCGACCGGGAGTTGTTTGGAGAGCCACCGACCGCCGGCGCCGGTGTTGAGGCCGATCAGCGGCACGCCGGCGTCGATCTTGTGATGTCCGCTGAAGGCAAGCGCGCGCGCGGTCGAGGCACGCGGCACGTGCAGCTCCGGCTTGCCCGGCTCGATGCCCAGCATGGCGGCGTAGATCGCGGGCTGACTCAGCGTGTTTTCGATCTTCAGTTCGTCGGCGCGAGCCTTGCCGTGCACCGATAAGAGCCCCATGTCGAACCACGGCGCCGTGTCGCTCGTGTACGCCAGCGAACCATTCACGCGCGCGTACGCGCCGTGCAGGGACTCGGTGTTCAGCGACGACGCGAGACAGCACAGCGGTCGCTCGTCGTCGAGCGAGATCACGCGTTCGAACGGGCGCTCGGACAGCGCATCGATGGCCTGATTGACCTCGGATGGAATCTTGGGGTCGAGCGCGATCACGCCGGTCAAGAGCGGATGCGTACGCAACAAGTCGACCGCCGCAGGGGCTGTGATCCACAGGATGCGCGCACCCTCGTGCCGCGCCGCCAATCCCGGCAGTATGGAAGTCGTACGCAGGACGTCCCCCAGCGCCGCCGTCTTGATGATGAGGATCTCGCTCACGACTCTTGTGGTCTACCTTCGGCGCGGAAACGCATTCTCTTGAACGGCAGCGTCCGAAGTCGGGCGGGATGCGTCAACGCTTTCGCAGCGGAACCTTGAGCGAAACCAGGCGCCGCTGCACGCCCCCCTTCAGACGCTCGTCGTGCGGGAGCTTGCGGACCTGATTGAAGCGCTCGACGGCAGTGCGACCGTACACGGGCTGGATCCAACTCTGGTGCTTCTGGAAGACTTTGCCCGGTCGCAGCCCGGCGCGCTCGAGCAGCCGCCGCGCTTCGTCGAGTTCGGTACGATCGCGCAGGACGAGGCGGACTTCCCAGCCCTTCTTGTAGAACTGGTGGCCCTCGTCGACGCGCGCGAAGCTCGGACCGCGCGTGTATCCGTTGCGCGCGAAGAGCTGCACGAGACGCCGCGGGAGAAGCTCCGCGTTCCGCGCACCACGATTCTTCGTCATGCCAGCCTCCTCTGCGGTGTCGAGCGCACCGCTTGCGAGTCTTCCGGCTCCGGCCGGTCGCCGCAGGATAGCACGTTTTCAGCCGCCGCCGACCGCGATCACGAGGTCGATGCGATCGCCGTCGAAAACCAGATCGGAGGGCTCCAAGCGCACACCTCCGCGCCACGCCTGGGGCACGGGCCGACCGTCGAGCACGAGCCAGCGGGCGGCACGCGGAACCCGCTGCGCCAGGTCCGCGATGCACTCGTCGAGACGTGCGGGCAACTCGCGCGCGAGAACGCGGTCCCCCGCCAGTGCGGCGTTCAGGGGCCCTCGGGTCAGAAATGCGACGCGTCCGAGCGTGTGCGTCGAAGACTCTACGCGGGCGGCGTAGGCCGGCGCTATTGCGCCCTCGAGTTCGCCGCCGATCTCGAGCAGCGCGACGTCGCCGATCAGCGCGAGTGCCTGGCGAGCAGGCGTTCCGTCGGTATCGAGTCCGCGCAAGCGCGCGTACTCGGGGATCAGCGCCGGGTGCTCGAGCGCAGGATCCACTCGCAGGATCGATGCGGTGCGTGTCGTGCGCTTCAACAACTGGATCGACGCTCCCAACGCGAGCAACGCGCGGCCGCAGTCGGGTTCCGCCGCGATCGAGGGCGGTGCGATCCAGCGCGCGAGTTCCGCGACGGTGCACACGCCGTCCGACAACAGTCCTGCGGCCGAGAACGCGCAAAACCCCGACGCATCCACGGCCGCGACGAGGTTCTCGTGCCACCACACGATGCGACCCTTGCCCGCGGGATCGCGCGGATCCTCGGCGCCGAGCGGCAACGGCAGACCGTCCATGGCCGCCACCAATTGTGCGCGCGACGCTGCGTCGACGGCGAGAAAAGGGAATGTGCGCATCGGGTCGGTCCCGGGCGGACTGATCGCGGCAGCGAGTCGAACCGCCAGATTCTGCGAGCGCGGCTGCTTCTCCCTGCGGCGCGAGGCTACGCCTAGAGCTTGTGCTGCTCGGTGCGCACCGAGCGCCAGAGTCGCGCCGATTCCGCGCCGCATCACGATGTCGTCGAGTCGGCGCAGCGCGCCGGAGAGCGTCAGATCCTCGTCGACGAGCGCCAGGACGTGGCCTGCTTCCTTGGCGTCGAGCGCGAGTTCGTCGCAGCGCTCGAGCACGACGCGCGCGTCGTCGACCGACAGCCCGAGCGGCTCGGCGAGCCCAGAAATCGCACCAAAGCGGCCCAAGTGCCGCGTCGTTCCGCGTGGATGCCCGCGCTCGAACACCAGCCCGCACGGCGTCGGACAGCCGTCGCAGCCCTTCTTCGCGACGCTGTCTGAAACGAGAGCTTCGAACTGTGCAGGGTGGTTGTGCGATTCGCCCGCGAGAGCGGCGCGTTGTGCGAGTTCCAACGTTCCGCCTGCGGCACGCGCGCGCAGACGCGGCGAGCGCAGCAACGCGCGCTGCAGTTCGCGATCACGAATCGCGCGCGCGGGATCCGGTTCGACCGGCGCCGCCAGGACGACGACGGCCTTCAACCCGAGTGCGCCGAAAACGGCACCCAGCCCGCCGCGCCCGACGAAACTGGGCGGTTGGTCGAGCGAAGCGATGCTCGCGAACGCGACCCCCGCTTCGCCCGCTGCGCCGATCACGAGACCGGCGCGCGTGCCGAAGCGTTCTTCGAGCAACTCGGCGGAGGCGCGTGGATCGGCGCCGACGAGGCGATCATCGACGACGAAGTCGATCGCGCCGGCAGTCCCGACGACGAGCACGACGCCCTGCGCGCCGGTCGTGCCCGACAACAACAGCGCATCGGCGACCGCGGCCAACGCGCGGGCAAAAGGGCCGCCGATCTGGCCCTCGGCGATCGCGCCGGAGAGCGGTGCGCGCGCCAGCACGCTCGTGCGCGCCGCCGTCGGGAGAGCCGCGCGCACCGCCTCGCCGACCGCGAACACGAGCGGAGTCGCGGCGTCGGGCTGATCGCGCAAGGCGCGTTGGATCAGCGCATGAGCGAGTGCGCTGCCCGAGGCCAGCCCCACGCGCTCGAGCGCGGGATCCAGGTCGGCGTACGGCTCCAGGCCAGCCCCCGTGCTTCCGCGCGCAGCGAAAGCCCGCGTCAAATCGACGCGCAGGACGCGCGGACGAGCTCCCACTTCGACGCCAAGACTCGACATGTGCTCCAATCGTACTGGCGCCGGAGCTTTTTGACCTCGACCAACGTGCGGTTCGCGGTTACGTAGTGGGTAGCGCGAGAACTCACCATGTTCGGCTCATTCAAGATCGGCAGCATCCTCGGCATCACGATCCGCGTGCACGTCCTGCTCGTGGTGCTGCTGGCGTTGTTCGCCTTCGGCGGCTCGCGCTCGACGGCCGAAGTGATCTCGCTCGCGCTCCTGTTCCCGATCCTGCTCCTGCACGAGCTCGGTCACTGCCTGGTCGCGCGCAAGTTCGGACTGGGCGTCCTCGACATCACACTGTGGCCTCTGGGCGGGATGGCGCGCATGACGAACATGCCCGAATCCGGACGTGTCGAAGGCTGGGTCGCGGTCGCCGGACCGGCCGTGAACTTCGTCCTGGCGGCGCTGATCATCCCGGTTTGGATGTTGGCGCTGATGATGGACGAGCGCTCCGACCTCACGTCGATCTTGTGGTACGCCTTGTGGATCAACATCGTGCTGGGCGTGTTCAACCTGATCCCGGCTTTTCCGACCGACGGCGGGCGGATCTTGCGCGCGATCTTCTCGCGCAGCGTGGATTGGGAACGAGCCACGGAGCGCGCAGTGTTCGTGGGGCGCATTTTTGCCGTGTTGATCGGCGTCGTCGGCCTCGCGCTCGGCAACTGGGTCGCGCCGCTGCTCGCGGGCTGGCTGTGGTGGATGGGCGCGCTCGAATTGGCGCAAGTGCGCGACCGACATCGCGTCCGCGAGCAAGAGGTCCCCGAGCCTCAGGCGAACGCATTCAGTCACGCGCCTTTCGACGGCGATTTCCCGTTGCGCGCGAAACGGCGCTTCACGGACGAGGACATCGAGCGCCTCGAGCGCCACCGCGGTCGACTGCGGCCGTTCGGTGACGGCCCCTGATTCAAGCGGCCTGTTGCGGCGGGAATTCGCGCACGAACAGGTACAGCTCCTTGAGCACATCGCGAGCGTCGGCGAACGGGCCCAGACCGAGCCTCTCGCTGAAGTGCTTCGCAGACTCGACGAACAGGGCGCGTCTCTCGTCCTCGATCAGGCCGCGTCGAGTCACGATCGCGCGCAGGAGCGAGCGCTCGTCCGGTGACAAGCGCCCGACCACACCCGGCGTGAGCGGCAGTGTGCGCACCATCAGAGTGCTCCACTTCTCGCCCGGGAACGGATCTTCGACGAAGGGGTGCTGCACATTGCGCACGACCATCGTTCCAGCCACGAGATCGCCGAGTCGTTGGTTGCGCGGGGTTGCCGCGATGACGATCAGGCCGATCGAGATCGGCAGCATCAGAAAGGCGTCGATGGGCTGCAGCAGCGCGCGTACGAACAACTGGAAGATGGACGGCGGCTGGCCTTCGGTCGTGACGACGCGGATGCCGAGCGCGCGCTTCCCCGGGGTCGCTCCGTTTCCGTAGGCATGAAACAGGATGTGGTAGCCCATCCCCAGGAGCGCCAGCCCTCCGAAGAACAGCCCGAGCACGAAGGCCGAAGCACCGGAAGGATCCACGGAGCTGAACAGCACCAGCAGGCCGAAGATGAAGAACGAGCCGACGCCGAGCGTGATCAGGTCCAACAACCCGGCTGCGAAACGACTTCCGGCGCCGGCCAGGTCGAGCCGGATGCGGACGCCTTCGGAAGTATCGACGACGAGCGTGGTCACAGGGCGTGACCATAACTTGGCGGGTCCGTCCGGTTCCACTCCCGCGCCGCGATTGGCACCATGCCCACATGGCGCGCATCAAGGACAAAGGCCTGGAGCCCGAACTCAAGCAGCTGGAGATCCTCCTCGAGCGCAGTTCGCGCTACGGCCTCGCGGCGCTGTCCGACAAGGAGCTGTTTCAGATGGCGCGCCTGTACCGCTTCGCGGCCACGCGCGTCTCGCAGTACGAGACCGAGGGACGCTCGCTGCAGTTGATCAACAGCGTCCGATCGTTGACGGCGCGCGCCCACGGCCTGCTCGCGGCGCGCGGAGTGGCCGCCAGAGAGGGATTGCTCCAGCGCATCGGACGCTTCTATCTGCACGTCGTCCCAACCGCCATTCGTTCCGAGTGGAAGCTGATCACGGCCTCGTTCGTACTGCTCTACGGTCTGGCCGCGATCGCGTGGATCGCAGTCGCGCGTGACCTCGACACGGCCTGGGCCTTGTTCGATCCCAACGTGATCGCGTCTGAAATCGATCAACTGCAGAAGACCGCACCGGGCGAACCGTTCCGCGGCAACTTCACCTTCGGTCTGGATGCGTCGGCGCCGACTTCGGGCCTGATCATGGCGCACAACATGTTCGTCGGCGTCATGTTCTTCGCAGCGGCACTCGTGCCGCCGGTGTACGTGTACGTGCTGGCGACGAACGGCTTGATGCTGGGAACCTACATCGGCGTCGCTGGACATTACGACCAGGCGGGCGCCATCTCGTCGATCTTGTGGTGCCACGGCACACTCGAATTGCAGGCCATCGTGATCGCCGGCGCGGCGGGCCTGGTGCTCGTGCGTGCGTGGGTCGCGCCGGGTGCGTGGTCGCGTCGACATGCGCTGCGACTCGAAGGCGCAAAGTCCTGGCGCCTGCTCGCAGCGATGTTCCCGATGCTGTTCTTCGCCGGCTTGATCGAGGGCTTCGTCAGCCCGCACGTCTCGCATCCGACGCGCGTAGCGGTCGCGATCGCTTCTGGCGTGATCTTGATCGCCTGGATCGGCCTGGGCGGACGAGGTGCGACGCGGCGGAACGCAGCAGCTCGCACTGCACCAACCGTGCAATAGCCGGAATTCGGCACAGGCCTGGAAGCTCAAGAGCGCCCTCGACTCGGTCGGCGCCAGATGCGCCGTGAATCCTGACCCAAGACTCCCGATCCGCAACTCCAGCCGCAACAGATTCCCGCCACGCAACGTTTCCAGACCGACACCGAACCTGAGCCCCGCAACGCTTCAAGACCGACACCGAACCCAGCCCCACAACGCAAGAAGCCCGACGACGAACACACCCCTCAACATTTCCAGACCGACACCGAACCGCGCCCCGCAACGCTTCCAGACCGACACCGAACTCACCCAACCAGTCCCCACCCCAGTGTTGACCTCGGGGTTCGCGATTTGCGCAGTGGCGTTCGTCCGAGTTTGACCGTACCGAGCCAGGCTCGTGTGGTGCATCTTCGCCGGCGTAGAGCCGCGCGCCGGCGCGCGGCTCTGCAGCGGCGAAGAT
>JAEUIA010000035.1 GCA_016795245.1 Planctomycetota bacterium
GGCGCGCGGCTCTGCGCCGGCGAAGATGCACCACACGAGCCTGGCTCGGTACGGTCAAACTCGGACCAACGCCACTGCGAAAAATCGCGAACCAGGAGGTCAACAATGGGGTGGGGCCGCGAGGGGTGTGTTCGGTGTCGGACTGGAAGCGAACTTGGGTTGGGTTTGGTGTCGGATTGGAAGCGTTGAGGGGTGGGGTTCGGTGTCGGACTGGGAGCGTTGAGGAGTGAGTTCGGTGCCGGTTCTCTTGACACGTCGACGGGGTGCGTTCGGTGTCGGTCTCGAAGCGTTGCGGGGCGGGGTTCGGTGTCGCTCGCGAAGCGTTGTGGGCGAGAGTGAGCACCGGATCCGCCTGTGGTTTGCGGTTTCACACGGACTGCGCGCATCGCCAAAGTGGCTGCTTGGACTTGCGATCCAGCGTCCGAACGGGTCGGCGCCAGGCTTCATTTCCCGGCCGCGAAAGCGCCGGTGGGCCTACGGACTCCGCACCCCAGTCAGCCGGGACACGCCTCTAGCGCGGGAGTCCGCAGCGATTCTCGAGCGTGTTCGTCGTCGTCACACCGAGCGAGCGTCGCGTGTCGAGCAAGCGTTTGACCGCATCCGGTGGCAGGGCGTTGACCTTCCCGATCGAATGCGCGAGCCACAGGATCTTGGCCGTGTGCTCGAGCATGTCGAGCTTCTTGAACGCATCGAGCAGGTTCGTGCCGAGTGTGACCGATCCGTGATTCTGCATCACGAGCGTGTCGGAGCACTTCACGATCGCGCGAATCGACTCGGGCAGTTCCTCCGTTCCGGGCGTGCCGTAGGGCGCCGTCGGAATGCCGCCGATCGTGACGATGATCTCGGGGATGACGGGCGTCTGCAGGTCGATCCCGGCGATCGTCAGCGCGACCGCATGCGGCGGATGGCAGTGCAGCACGGCGCGCATCTCCGGCCGCTCCATGTAGCTGACGAGGTGGATGCCCGTTTCGGTCGAGCACTTGGGACCGTTGTCGAGCACGCGGCCCTGCATGTCGACGTGCGCCATGTGTTCGGGCGACAGGAAGCCCTTCATCGCGCCGGCCGGCGTGATCAACACCGTGCCGTCGCTCATGCGTGCCGAGATATTGCCGTCCGCGCCGACGATGAAGCCCTTCGCGTAGCACAGCTTGCCGATCTCGGCGATCGCGTTGCGCAAGCGCGCTTCCTCGTCCGACCAGCCGCGTGTCTTGACGAGTTCCTCGATCGACGTCACTTGGCCCCGGGCGCTTTCTTCGGATCGGAGCGCGGCATCGGGCCGCGCCGCAGCGCTTCGGCGCGCAGACGGCGATCGACGGATTCGGCCACGATTTCCTGGAGGACTTCGAGGTTGAACTGCTCCAGCTTGCGCCCCGAAACACCGGTCTTCGTGATCTCGACGCTGCCGAGTTCGCTCTGGCGTGCGAGCACGAGATCCATGTCGAGGATGTACATGCACAACACGTTCTTCTCGACGTTGAAGGAGGCGAACGGCTTGGTGCCCAGCGCGTACGTCGGCATGCCGTACAGCATGCTCTCCTTGCACTTCGGCGCCGCGGTCTTGATCAGCTTGCGGAAGGCCTGCAATGCCGGACGCGTGACGGAGTCGTTCTCCGTCATGTACTGATCCACCGTTCTCGCTTTGCTGATCACCATCGTGTCGCCGGCGCGCAAGTCGGTGTGCGCCGCAGTGCGCGCGATTCTACGCGATAACGCGCGGCGCGTCTCGCCCAACTCGGGGTCTTGTCCCGGTCAGGACCGCACGCGGTGGTCGTACACCAGCGCATCCCCGGCCTCGACGTAGTCGACGACGCCCACGACGAGCGTCTTGATGGGTGCCGTCTTGTCACCCAGGATCTGCCGCGCCGAATTGCCCTCGTCGATGACGAGCACGCGGTCGCCGACTCCGGCCTGCGCGCGGTCGATCGCGATGCGCGTCTTGCCCGCGGCCCGCCCGTCGGGGGCCACCGGCCGTACGAGGAGCAGGGTGCGCCCTTCCAAGGCGGCGATCTGTACCGGCGAGACCACGGTCCCGACGACTTCGGCGAGGAACATCAGCGCGCTCCCGCGGCCGTGCGCCCGATGAATTTGTCGTTGGCGTGGGCCTGCTCCACGAAACCCAGGATCGCCGCGTCGACCGGGACGAAGGTCTCCGGGCAGGCGAGGGCCGCCTCACGGCCGTCCACGAAATGCACCAGGTCGCCGGGACCGGCCGAGACCACCGTGCACGCGACGAGTGCATCGCCCATGTCGGCGCCGTGTTCGTCGAGCGGTTGCAGCCAATGCAGCGGCACGCCCGTGAGCCCCGCGTAGCGCTGCGTCGCGACGACGCGACCGATCACGCGCCCGAGGTACATCCTAGCTCCACTTCTCGTACACGTTGGCGCCGCCGAGGTCCCACGAATCGACGACGGCCATGATGACCGCGTCGCAGGGACGGTTTTCGGTCTGGGTGGTCTGGCGCGCCGAGGATCCCGTGGCGTAGAGGACCATGTCTTCGTGGCCGGCGCCGACGGAATCGACGGCGACGACGTACTGGTCCTTGGGTTTGTTGCTGTGGTCGTGAACCTGGACGACGAGCAGCTTCTGGTTTGCGAGCTTCTCGTCCTTGCGGGTGGCGACCACGCTTCCGACGACTTTGCCGATCAGCATCTGGACCTCATGAACTCGTGTGGTTGGCAGCTACTCATTCGAAAACAGGGGCCCGGACACGGCGGACTTGGGCAGCACGTCCTCGACGAAGCGGCGGCGCAGTTCGCTCTTCACGTACATGGACATCGCATCCCACGCCGGTGCGGGGCGGCGCGATCCGAACCAGAGTAGCACGCAGCCGTTCGCCACGCGCAGGGGGCCGAACATCGATTCTTGGGCGGAGGCACTGACCGGCGTGGCCAGGGCGCGCGCGATCTGCGCTTGAATTTCGGGCGTGACCTTGGTCGAGCGCAAGGTGATGTAGCCGAGCGCGCCACCGGACTCGCGCGTCGAGGGATCTTCGTTCTGGTCCTTGGCGAAAGCCCGGAAGTCGTCGAGCGTGCGGATGCGCGAGCGCAGGCCGCCGAGGATCTTCTCCGCTTCGAGGAACGTGCGCGAGTTGAAGTCGTTCTTGAACGCTCCGGCGCGCAGAAAGATCATCGACGTGTCGACCGCCGCGCCGTACACGCCGTCGAACAACTCGCGCTCGTCCTTGTAGACGCGCTGCAACGCCGCGTCGTCGTAGGAGCGCTCGACCCACAGCTTCGAAAGGGCGGCGATGTGCACGCCTGGATCGCGATCCATGCGATCCGACAGGATGCCCTGCGTCGCGAGCAGGCTCTCGTAGGTCGCGCCCTTGTAGCGCGGATCGCGCTTCGTGTCGTCGCGACGGCGCTGGAGTTCCTCGGCGATCGCCTTTTGGAAACGTTCGGGCGCGAGGTCGGGCATGCGCGCTTTCATGCGTTTCGCCACCAGGAGCTGCCAGCAGTCCTCGCGCAGCGTGTCCTCGGACAACCGCCGCCGCAGGTAGGTCAGGAATTCGTCGGCAGAAATCGTGAACTCGCCGCAGCGCGCGACCACGCCGTCTTTCCAGGGCGCGTTGTATTCCTCGTACTTGCGCTCCAAGAGCGCGGCGTCGATCCACAGCTTCTGTTGTTCACCGGTGACGCGGTCGGAGTCCTGCTTGCCGAGCGCGCGCTTCGTCAGCGTCTCCTGCACCGCGGCGAGCCTCAGGAAGCGCCTGAATTCCTCCAGCGAGAGGCGCTTCTCCTTGAGCATGCCCTTCAGTCCGCCCCTGTTGCCCTCCGCAAGGATCTGAGCTTCGATCTCGCGCAGTTGCGCGTCGATGTCCGCGTCGCTCTTCGAGAGACCGTTCTGTGCGCCCAGGACTTCGAGCAAGCGCACCTCGGCCAGGTGTCGCAACAATTCGCGGCCTTCGGTGCTCTGCGCGCGCCGCGCGATCAACAACTCGTCGAGTTCGGCCCACGTGATGTAGCTGTCGGCGCCTTCGGCCGCGATCGAGTTCGCGGCGACAGGGGCCTCGGCGGGCGAGTCGACGGCCTGGATGTGCGGCGACAACGCGAGCGCGAGAGCGGCGATGAGCGGGATCTGCAAAGCGGGGGGAAGATACTCCAGCCGGCGTCAGGCGGCAAACCGGCCGCTTCAGCGCTCGAGTTCGAACACCGGCTTGTCGTTGCTGATGCGCGCACGCACCAACCCGCGCCGCGGCACGCCCTTTTCGATCAACAGGCGGCTGAGCGGGCCTTCGACCTCGCGGTGGATCACGCGGCGCAGTTCGCGCGCGCCGTAGTCGGGCGAGAATCCGCGCGAGACGATCCAACGCGCGATGCTGGACGAGAACGCGACCTTCATGCCCAGCCGCCGCGCGCGCCCCGCGAGTTCGGTCAATTGGCGTTGGGCGATCGCTTGCCCGCACTTCGTGTCGAGTTCGCTGAACACGATCGTCTCGTCGATGCGCCCGAGGAACTCGGGGCTGAACTGCTTCTCGATCGCACTCGTGGCGATCTCGTGCAGGTGTTCCTTGGCGATGCTCGTGTCGCGCTGGAATCCGACGGTGCGGCGCGCTGAGACCATCTCGGATGCGCCGGCGTTGCTCGTCATGACGACGAGCGCGCGATCGAAAGGCACGTGACGGCCTTTGTTGTCGGTGAGCACGCCGTCCTCGAGGATCGAGAGCAGCAGGTTGTGCATGCGCGGGTGCGCTTTTTCGATCTCGTCGAACAGGACGACGGTCTCGGGCGTCTTCAGCAGCGCTTCGGTCAGTTGTCCGCCGTCTTCGTGGCCGACGTAACCGGGCGGCGCGCCGATGAGCTTGCTGTACTCGTGCGCCAGCGCGAACTCGCTGCAGTCGATGCGCACGAGTCCCTTGTGGCGCGGATCGGCGAACAGTTCCTGCGCGAGCGCCTTGGCGAGTTCGGTCTTCCCGGTGCCCGTGCGCCCGACGAGCAGGAACGCACCCAGCGGACGGCCCGGTGCTTGCAGCCCCGCAGCCGATTTCTCGACGGCGCGCACCAGGCTTTGGATGGCCTTCTCCTGGCCGATGACGCGGCGCTTCAAGCGCGTTTCCAGGTCGCGGGCGCGATGGCGCAGCAGGTCGTGGAATTGGTCGATCGAGAGCGGAGCCGGCGCAGCCGCAACCTTGGTGTTCGGTTCGCTCTCCGCATCATCGCGCGGCGGCTCGGTGCGCAGGCGCACGGTGTGGATGTCGAGCGAGGGATTGACCTCGATGCACAGCTGATAGAGGAGGTCCTCGCACATCAGCGGATCGTCGGGCAGAAGCTCCTCGACCTTCGCCGGCAGATCGACGCGGAAGTCCGGCATGCAGGCCGACACGACGAGGCGTCGGTACGACGCGCGATTCAGTCCGGGCTTGACCTGGATGTCCAGAGCACCCGCGTCGCAGACCAGGATCTGCACGAAGGTGTCCGCGGGTTCGAAGTAGCGGTGGACGCTGCGGCTCTTGACGGGGTTCAAGGTCGGACTCGGGTTGCGCCGGGGAGGCGCGACTGCGCTTCTTTCGGAGGGTCTCGTACCGCGACTTGACACTCGCCCGGGAGTTTTTCGAACGCTCAGGTATCCAGAGGTGCAACGGTCTCGACGACCGATATCATCGTGATGAACAAAACTGCCATGGACGACGTACAGTTTCTCGCCCTCCTGGTTCACAGGGGGCATCTCGCGCGCAACGAGGCCGAGGTTCTCCTGCCGCTCCTGAAGGTCGGCGGAGAGCTCGACGAGCTCCTGCAGTCGAAGCTCGGCTGGGATCTGGAGGCCGTCGAAAAGCTGCGCCGCACGCGCGGTGGCGAGGTCCCCGAGATCCCCGGGTACGAGGTCCTGGGCTCCCTGGGCACGGGCGGAACCGCCGACGTGTTTCGCGTGCGCGAAAAGAAGACCGGCGAGACGATCGCGCTCAAGGTCCTGAAACCCGCCGCCACGCGCAACGCCGCCACGCGCGCGGCCTTCGTCGCCGAGGCGCGCCTGCTCGAGAAGCTCGACCACAAACGCCTGGTGAAGGGCTACGGCGTCGCGCGCAGCGGCACGACCTACTTCACGCGCCTCGAGTGCATCGAAGGCCGCACGCTGCTCGAGACCCTCGACGAAGGTCATGCGTTCGCCGAGACCGTCGCCTTGCGCATCATCTTGGAAGCCGCCGAAGCGCTGGCCTACCTCGCCAGTCAAGGCGTCGTACACCGCGACGTCAAACCCGGCAACTTGATGCTGACCGATTCGGGTCACGTGAAGTTGATCGACCTCGGATTCGCGGCGAGCCCCGAAGCACAGGTCCAGGCCAAGGAAGGCACGACTTCGGGAACCGTCGGTTACATCTCGCCCGAGCAGGCGCAAGGCGCCGCCGCAGCCGACCTGCGCAGCGACATCTATTCGCTCGGCGTGACGCTCTTCCATCTCGTGGTCGGCCGCTTGCCGTTCTCGAGCACGAACGACAGCGAGATGCTGCGCATGCAGGTCATGCAGTCGCTTTCTTCGGCCGAGTTGAAGAGCCGCGGGTTCTCGCCGCACCTGCACTACTTCATCGAGAAGATGATGGCCAAGGACGCCGAGCACCGTTACCAGAGCTGGCCCGAGTTGATCGACGACATCAAGGGTCAGATCGAAGGGCGCGAGAAACTCGACTTCGATCGCGACACCGACACCAAGAAATCCGCTGCACCGCGGCGCCGTAAGTTCTGAGGGTCATGGACGCGCCGCGCGATCCCGGCTTGGACGGCGTCGTGCCGTTCCGCTTCGCCTGCCACCGCTGCGGCCATTGTTGCAGCGGGCACAGCGGATTCGTGTGGCTCGCAGCCGGAGAGGTCGAAGCTCTCGCTGCGTCGCTGGGCGCGACGAGCGCTGCCTTCGCGGCGCGCCACGTGCGCGCAGTGCGCGACCCGCGCACCGGCGAGCAACGCCTGGCGCTGCGCGAAACCGAGGCCGCAGGCGGACGCTGCACACTGCTCGTCGGTCGCAACACGTGCAGCGCGTACGCCGCGCGACCGCAGCACTGCCGCACCTTTCCCTACTGGGACAGCGTGCTCCAGGATCCTGCGGGTTTCGAAGCGGCGCGCGCCACCTGCCCGGGAATCGCCGTCGTCGTCGATGAAGAGACGCGCGTGCAGGCCTTCGCGGCGCTGGCGCGTTTGTACGCGAGCCTCGCGCCCAGCGACCCGCCTACGACCTGTTGTCTGGATGAGCCTGGCAGCGAAACGACTTTCGCGACGGCGCTCGAAGTCGACTACGCGCTCGCCGCGGCGCCGACCCCAGCCGGAGCGTGTCGCCTCGGGAATCGGCGTCCCGGGGCTTGTCGAACGCAAGGTTCAGGCGAAGAGTGTCTGCAGGCCGTGCGCGCGATCGAGCGCGCGGTCGGCTATCCCGCCGCGTATTCCGCTCTCGCGGACTTGATCTCGACTCGGGAAGGAATGCGATGAAGATCCTGCCGGTTGCTTTGGGTGCACTCAGCTTGCTGTTGGGTGCGGGACTCGTGGTCGTGTTCAACAAGCCGGGGCAGAAACGCCAGGCTGTGCACCAGCCGCCGCCCGCGAACGCTGCGATCGATTTCGAATCGAGCTCCAAGCGCGTTCCACTGATCAAGCAGCCGAATCCGCGCGGCAACGACGTGAAGATGACGGCGACGTCGGCGCCGAACGGCGTCGATCAGCGCTGGGCGCAATGGAACGACGACGGTCTGGCCGCGCTCGAAGCGGGACAGCACAAGAAGGCGGTCGAGCTGTTCGACGCCTGTCACGCCGGCGTGCCCGACGAGCCCGTGTTCACGCAGAACCTGGCCGAAGCACTGGCGCGTCTCGCCGCGTTCGAGTTCAGCAGCGACGCGAGTGCGCAGCGCCACCGCGCCATCGAACACATGACGCGCGCCGTGGAACTCGCACCCTTGCGCGACGACCTGAAGCGACGCCTGGAGCAGATGAAAACGCTGCTCGCGTCGGAGCAGGGGATGTGGACCGACGAATCCGAGCATTTTCAGCTGAGCTACGACGGCGAACGCCGCGACCTGCTCGGCGGTGCATCTGTGATCACGAATGCACTCGAAGGCGCCTACCAGCAATTCGGCGAGCTGTTCGGTTTCTATCCGGTCGAGAACGGTCGGCCGAAGATCCGCGTCGTGCTCTACCGTCGCGGCGAATTCCACGATGCCACGGGGATGGGCCACTGGGCGGGCGGGCTGTACGACGGCACCGTGCGCGTGCCGGTCGAGGACCTGAAGAGCGAGAAGGGGGCGCTGACGCGCGTGCTGCGCCACGAACTGACACACGCCTTCGTGCACGCCGCCGGCGGAACGAACGTGCCCGGCTGGCTCAACGAAGGTCTCGCACAGCGGCTCGAGTTCGATTCGATGGCACACGCTCAAACGGCGCTCGAATCCGCGCGCCGCGAATTGCGCGGCGTGGAGTTGATCCCGCTCGATGCGATGAAGGGCAGCCTCAGCGAACTCAAAGACGAGAAGAAGATCGCTCAGGCCTACAGGCAGGCCCTCACCTTTGTCGCCTGGCTCGAGTTCACGTACGGAGACCGCGTGCCCTACCAACTCGTCGCCGGCCACAAGGAAGGCGGCGTCGCGCAGGCCTTCGAAAAGGCGATCGGTGTGAAACTGTCGGCGGCACTCGACGATTTCGCTCAGGGCCTCTGAGGCTGTTCGGCTAGAATGCGGAATGGCCGGAATGCCGCGCATTCCCAGCAGCCAGCCACTCTCTGAGCCACAACCCTGTTCCCGAAGCGCCCGAACGAGAAGCGAAATGATGAACGTCGAAGCCGTGATGACCGTGAATCCGAAGACCTGCACGACCCAGGACAACCTGAACCGCGCCGCCAACCTGATGTGGGAGAGTGACTGCGGCTCGATCCCGGTTGTCGATGAGACCGGGCGCCTGTGCGGCGTGTTGACCGATCGTGACCTGTGCATGGCGAGCTACACGCAAGGGAAGGCCCTGCACGAGATCCAGGTTGCGGCCGCGATGTCGAAGAAGCTGTTCACGCTGGCTCCGAACGCCTCGATCGCGGATGCGCTCGCGCTGTTCACGGAGCATCAGGTGCGCCGCGCGCCGGTTGTCAACCAGATCGGCGTCGTGATCGGCATGCTCTCGATCGCCGACCTCATCCACGCCCAAGCGACCGGCAAACTGAAGAAACACGTCAAGCCGGAGGCCGTGCTCGCGGCCGTGCACGCCGTGAGCAAGCCGCGCCACGAAAAAGGCGCCGTCCAGCTGGCGCTGCGAGATGTGATCGTCGCGCCCGCGTCGAAGCGCGCGACACCCGCGCCGAAGAGTCCGCGCAAGAAGTCGCGCGCGCGCTAGTCGACTGGAACGATGGAGTTGAGCTTGTCGGAGGCCCGCGGCACCGAACCCAACCCCGCAACGATTCCAGACCGACATCGAACTCACCACTCAACGGTCCCAGTCCGACACCAAACACACCCCACAACGCTTCAAGACCGACACCGAACCCCGCCCACTGGTCCCCACCCCATTGTTGACCTCCTGGTTCGCGATTTGCGCAGTGGCGTTCTTCCGAGTTTGACCGTACCGAGCCAGGCTCGTGTGGTGCATCTTCGCCGGCGTAGAGCCGCGCGCCGGCGCG
>JAEUIA010000036.1 GCA_016795245.1 Planctomycetota bacterium
GGCGCGCGGCTCTACGCCGGCGAAGATGCACCACACGAGCCTGGCTCGGTACGGTCAAACTCGGACGAGCGCCACTGCGCAAATCGCGAACCAGGAGGTCAACAATGGGGTGGGGTCTGGCTGGGTGTGTTCGGTGTCGGACTGGAAGCGAACTTGGGGTGTGTTCGGTGTCGGACTTGAAGCGTTGAGGGGCGGGGTGCGGTGTCGGACTGGAACCGTTGCGTGACGGGGTTCGATTTCGGTCTTGAAGCGTTGCGTGACGGGATTCAGTGCGCGTATCGAGCGATTGCGCGGCCGGGTTCGGTGTCTGTCGCGCGCGCTGGTTCTTGCTGCGTTCGACTCGGCCTGTTCCTTGAATGCAGCGCGGGCGCCCCCTCCGGATCGGAGAGAGCGCCCGCGTATTGCCTGCTCAGTCTGTAGCGCGGATCAGTTGACCCACACCACCGACACAGCGTTCGTCAGGTTGAAGTTCGACGGCGTGCAGAACAGCGGATCGCCGTCGCGGTACCAGGCCTGGTACACGCGCGTCGTCGGCAACGGCACGGTCGTGAGACCGCCGAGGAACGACAGCGGCGTCTCGATGAAGTTGGGGTAGCTCGAAGCACCGCCCGAGTTGAACTTGACCACGAGGCGGATGATGCTGCCCGTCGCACAGAAGAGTCCATCTCCGAGCACGATGCCCGTTCCGGCGACCGAGGTGCCCTGGAAGTACAGGACCGGACCGTCCGGCATGCCTGAACCGTTGAGCACGAGCGAATCGTTGACGACGCTCGCGACGCCCGTCATGCCGAGCAGACCGCCGCTTGCGTTCACCGAGTTGGCGCAGCCGCGACCCGCAGCACCGTTCGCGCACGGGCAGGCCGTGCCGGTGCCGTCACCGAAGCAGACCGGCGTGATGCTCGGCTGGCACTCGTCCGGAATGCCGTCGTTGTTCGTGTCCATGCTCGTCATGTTGGCGATGTCACACGAGTCGTGGATCCCGTTGTTGTTGCAGTCCGTGATCGCACCTTGGATGACCTTGAACACCTCGCCGCCCTGGTCGCAGATGTAGAGTTCGCCGGCAGCGTCTTCACCGAACGAGGTAATGGTCGCGATCGAGAGTCCGCCGCCCGGCGCCAGTTGGGCCGTGCGGTTCGTCAGGTTTGAGATCACCGATCCGTTGAACGTGAAGGACGAGATCTGCGCGTTGCAGTAGTCGGCGAAGAAGTACACGCCGTCCCAGCCGCACAGTTGCGTGCCGCGGTAGCGATAGCCGCCCGTCACCGAGCACGCACCGCCCGCGTGCGAATAGACCGTCACCGGCGCCGTGAGCGCCGGAGCTGAGCAGGTGCAGCCCGACAGACCCGTGCAGGCATTGCCTTCCATGCAGCGCCAGCCGTAGTTCAACCCGCCCACGCCGGCGGGAGCGAAATCGATTTCCTCCCACGCGTTCTGACCGACGTCGCCGATCCACATATCGCCCGTCAGACGGTCGAACGAGTTGCGCCACGGGTTGCGGATGCCGTAGTGCCAGATCTCGTCGAGGCCCGGGGTCGCGCCCGCAAAGGGATTGGTCGGGGGAATCGCGTAGTTGCGCGTCGTGTCGCCGGGGAAGTCGTCGCTGTTGACGTCGATGCGCAGCATCTTGCCGAGCAGGGAGTTGATATTCTGGCCGTTGCCGGGCGGATCGTTGGCCGAACCGCCGTCACCGGTACCGATGTACAGGTAGCCGTCCGGTCCGAACCCGATCCAGCCGCCGTTGTGATTGGAGTTGGTCGGGTGGCTGAACGTGATCACCGGCGTTCCGGTCCCCACCGCGGTCGTCGAGGTCATGTACGGCAGGTTGGCCTGGTAGCGCATGACCTGGTTGTTGCCGCTCGTGTTCGTGAAGTAGGCGAACAAGTAGCCGTTGTTCGCGAAGTCGGGGTGGAAGGCGAGGCCCAGAAGACCCTCTTCGTTGCCCGTGTTGACCGGGGTGATCGAGAGGTAGGGCGTCGCGTTCAGCGTGTGGCCCGGCAGGTTCAGGATCCGGACCTGCCCCACCGAACCGATGCGCTGTTCGACGATGAACAGACGAGCGGTGTCGCCCACGGGCGCGGTGACGTAGACGGGACGTGTCAGACCGTTCGCGACGCGAACGGACGTGATCGGGGCCTGGGCGGAGGCGGCGGGCGCGGAAACGAAAAGCGCGCCGAGCGCCAAACCAAAGAGAGCGGTTTGTCTCATCAAGGACATCATGGGGAACCCTGGGGTTGAACGGTGAGAGAGAGGGAGAGAGGCCGGCGCGGTCCGATGCGCCTTCTGGCGAGCCTATCCTGCGGTCGAGGTCCCGGGCAGGGATGCACCACCGAAGAATAGTCAGTTTTAGTGCATGCGGTCGCGTTGGTGTCGATCGAGCAGGCAAAAAAGCGCAAAAAGCCTGCTCAAACGGACCACAGAGGTCTCGTTTGGGGCGCCATAAATTCTCGGGATAGGTGGAACCCCGTGCGAGTGCCTACACTTGCGGCCGCCGATCGGATGACAGCCCCCTCCTCAGTGAAGCCGCCCTCGGTCCGCGGCCTGTACGTGGCGCAGTTCGGTGGTGCGTTCAACGACGCCGCCTTCAAGTTCGTCGTCGCGCTGCTCGCCCTGCGGGCGCTGGTCTCCGCGCAACTGCCCGGCACAGAGGGCGTCGATCACGAGGCCGCCGAGCAGATCGCCACGGCGCGCGCGTTCTTCTGCTTCAACCTGCCCTTGATCGTGTTCTCGCTGCCGGCCGGCGTGTGGGCCGACCGCGTTTCGAAGCGTGTTCAGATCGTGTGGGTCAAGGCCTTCGAGGTGCTGCTCATGATCGCGGGCGCGGTGCTGTTGCACTTCGATCCCACCGACGCGCGCGGCGTGTTCGTGATCCTGGCCGGCCTCGGGGTGCACAGCGCGTTTTTCGCTCCGGCGAAGTACGGAATCCTGCCGGAGATCGTGCCGCACGAACGGCTGTCGAAAGCCAATGCGCTGCTCGAGACGTGGACGATGATCGCGATCATCGCCGGCTCGGTCGCGGGCCCGTTGATCCTCCATCGCGCGGGTGCAGCGACGTGGATTGCGCCGGCGGTGCTGGCGCTCGTCGCAGGCGTCGGCTTGTCGGCTGCACTCACGATTCCGCGCGTCGCGGCCGCCGGCGGCAGTGCCACGCTCGTCGGCACGTTGGGCGCCGGGTGGAGCGCGATCCGCTCGTCGCGCGTCTTGCGCAGGTCGATCCTCGGCAGCGCCTTCTTCTGGTTTCTGGCCGCGGCCGTGGGTGCGATCGTGTTCGCGGCGGCGGGCACGCGCTACGGCTTGAGCGAGGAAATGCGCGGACTGCCGCTGGCCTTGATGGGCGTCGGCTTCGCGCTCGGAGCACTCGCGGCGGGACGCTTGTCGCAAAACCGCGTGGAGTTGGGGTTGGTGCCGCTCGGCGGCATCTGTCTGTCGTTGCTCTTGATCGTGGTCGGCGCGTTCGATCCGTCAACCACAACAGCGCTGGTGCTGTTCACGTTGTTCGGCGTCGCGTCGGGCATGATCGTCGTGCCGTTGAACGCGCTCGTGCAGTGGCAAGCGCCCGAAGATCGGCGCGGCGCGGTGCTGGGACTCGCGAACGTGCTGGTGTACAGCGCGACATTGTGCGCGGCGTTGTTGCAGATGTTCGCCGCTGAACAGGGCTACGGCGCGCGTGAGATGTTGCTCGCCTTGGGTCTCTCCTCGGCCGCGTTCACGCTGTGGGCCTTGTGGCTCCTGCCGGAAGCCTTCTTGCGCCTGGGTCTCGTGCTCGTGACGCGCACGATCTACCGCCTGCGCGTCACGGGCCTCGAACACGTGCCTGAAAAGGGCGGCGCGCTGCTGGCGCCGAACCACGTCGCGATGGTCGACGGACTCTTCTTGATGGCCGTGATCGACCGCCCGATCCGCTTTCTCGTCGACCGCGAAGAGTACGAGAAGTGGTGGCAGAAGCCGTTCATGAAGGCGCTCGAGGCGATCCCGATCAGCTCGCGCGCCGGTCCGCGTGAGATGTTGCGCGCTTTGCGCGACGCGGGGAAGCACCTCGAGGACGGACACCTCGTGTGCATCTTTCCCGAAGGGCAGTTGACGCGCAACGGCATGATGCAACCCTTCCGCCGCGGCGTCGAACGCATCGCCAAGGGCCGGGGTGCTCCGATCGTGCCGGTGTACCTGGGCGGCGTGTGGGGCAGCGTCTTCAGCGGCTCGCGCGGCAAGTTCGTGTGGAAGGTGCCGGAGCAAGTCCCGTATCCCGTGTCGATCACGTTCGGCGCGCATCTGCCGGATGCGACCAACGCCGCCGAGATCAGGCGCGCCGTGTGCGACATGAGCGAAGCGGCGTGGAGTCGAGATGCGCTCGAGCGCGAACCGCTGCACCGCGACTTCCTGCGCTCGGTGCGTGCACATCCGCGGCGGCGCGCGGTGTACGACGCCAACGCCGGAGAGCTGTCGCGCCAGAAGCTCGCCGCGGCGGCGATCGTCTTCGCGCGCCATTTCCGCACGCGTTGGAGCGAGGAGACGGCGATCGGAATCCTGTTGCCGCCCAGCGTGGCCGCGACGGCGCTCAATGTCGCCACCGCGCTGGCGGGCAAGCCCAGCGTGAATTTGAATTACACCGCCGGCCGCGCGGGCCTCGAATCGGCGGCCAAACAGGCCGGTTTGAAGCGCGTGATCACGAGCCGTGCCTTCTTGGAGAAGGGCAAGATCGAATTTCCCGGCGGCGTCGAGATCGTCTACCTCGAAGACGAACGCGGGCACATCTCGAACGGCGCGCGCTTGAGTGCCCTGTTCGCGGCACGCTGGTCTTCGATGAGCTCGATCGAACGCTCGTGCGGCGCGACGCGCGCGCCCAAGCTAGCCGACGTCGTCACGATCATCTTCTCCAGCGGCTCGACCGGCGAACCCAAAGGCGTGCCGCTCACGCACATGAACCTGGCCGCGAACACGGCCGGCGTCGCTCAGGTGTTCTCGAGCGGCACCGACGACGGTTTGCTCGGCATCCTGCCCACTTTCCATTCGTTCGGATACATGGCGTTGTGGTTCGCGCTCAACCACGGTGTGTTCCTCGCCTGTCACGCCAATCCGCTCGACGCGCCCGCGATCGGCGAGATCGTCGAGTCCAAGCGCTTGACCTTGATGATCTGCACGCCGACTTTCCTCACGATCTACATGCGGCGCGTGCCGCCCGCGCAATTCGGCAGCTTGCGCGTCGTGATGGCCGGCGCCGAGAAGCTGCCGGAGCGCGTCGCGAGCGCCTTCGAGGAACGCTTCGGCCTGCGCCCGATCGAAGGCTACGGCACGACCGAATGCTCGCCCGTCGTCGCCGTCAGCACGCCGACCGTGCGCCGCGCCGGCATCCACCAGATGGGCTCGAAAAAGGGCAGCGTCGGTCAGGCTCTGCCGGGCGTCACGCTGCAGATCGTCGATCCCGATACCTTTGAACCGCTGGGTGTCGACACACCGGGCATGCTGCTCGTCAAGGGCGCCAACGTGATGAGCGGCTATCTCAACCGCCCCGACCTCACCGCCAAGGTCCTGCGCGACGGTTGGTACGTGACCGGCGACATCGCCATGCTCGACGACGAAGGTTTCCTGCGCATCACCGACCGACTCTCACGCTTCAGCAAGATCGGCGGCGAGATGGTCCCGCACGGCAAGGTCGAAGAGTCGCTGCATCAAGCCGCCGCGTCCGAGACCCAGGTCTTCGCCGTCACCGCGTTGCCCGACGAAAAGAAGGGCGAACGCCTGGCCGTGCTGACCACGTTGGCTCCGGACCAATTGCCCGCCGTGCTCGAAAAGCTCTCCAAGATGGGCCTTCCGAACTTGTTCATCCCGCGCCTCGACGCCTTTGTGCAGGTCGAAGCTCTGCCGATGCTCGGCACGGGCAAGCTCGATTTGAAGCGCGTGAAGCAACTCGCCGGCGAAGCGCTCGCGCGCTAGCAGGATGCGGTCGTGCACTGCCGTCGCTGCTTTCCCTTCCTGGGAATCCGTCGCGGAATTTGGGCCGCGTGTGTCGGCTTGGCGGCGATCCCGCTCCAGCCGGGGATACAGCGAACCAGCGTGCTCCCTGCGTCGCGCCAGGAGTCCGACGCAGCCCTACGGCTCCAACGAATTCGTGCTCCATGGCACCGGCTGAACCTCGACTAGCACCGCGTTCATGAAACCCGCGTCGCCAACTTGAAAGGGCGGACAACGATCGGGACGCGAAGGACGATCAACCGATCGAACTTCAGCGACAGGACAGCGGTACCGAACCGGTCGCCCGTCGCAAGTCCCGTGGCTGCCAGATGAAGCCCATCCCTCGCGCGTGCTGTCGCGAACGGTGGCTGCGACAGACCCCCAGGACGGACCCTTGGCGACCCGAGTTTCCTTCGAGGCGCGCCCCGCCGACCTGTGCGGCGTGCGGCCGCGCTCGCGCGTTCGTGCACTCCCGTCCTGCGCCCGTGTAGCGACGACCGTGCGACGGGTACGCCGGCGGACCTGCTCCGTGCTGCATGCGAACCGACATGATCCCGCCGTCGCCGTGCCCGGCGAGTTCTTCTGGCCGGCGGGCCTGCTCCGCCCTTCATTCGATCCGACTGCGAAGCGTACACCGTGCCACGCGGCCGCATGAGAGGAGCCGCAGTCATCTGGTCCTGAAGAGCGCGTCGGAACTCAAACGTGCCGTCGCGCTAGAGGAGCCAGCGCGATCACTCCATGCCGCTTCCACCCGACGGACAGCAGCCAGGTGTGCGCCCGGGCGAGCGGCGAGCCCTTCGTCTTGGAACCGCAAGTCACCACGCGATCCCAACCGTCGAACCACACCCCCGACGAACACGGGTCCGGGCCCGCGAAGTGGATGCCGTGATGGCGCGCATTGTGCAGCAGGTAGTGGAGCGCGTTGCGCACTTCACGAGGCGACTTGAGCGCTCGAGCGTGATACCGGTCCGCGATCACTCGGCCCGTCCTCCCCCACAGCCCATTCAGCCCGCGCGCGATGCGCACGCACAGCCCCTTCATGCCGCATGACAGCGCGCGCTCGTTCGGCGCCTCGCACACGAGGTGCACGTGATTCGTCATGGCCGAGTAGTGCACGATCCGCAGTCCGTGCCGCCCGCAACCGGCGACGAGCGCATCCCGCACGATTCGGTGCGTGCGCCGCTTGCGCAGGCTCTCGAGGCCGCGCTCGATGCGCAGCGTGACGTGCACTGGATGACGCCCCACGTGCTTGGGTCGCGCACGGTGTTCGACCGACTCGAGCGCACGGTTGCGCTTGCGTCCCGCACCTCTGCGTGCTCCGCCCCAGCTCTTGAACTCGAACGATGCTTGTCGCGCGCGCTTCATCGCTGCCTCCACTTCCTAGACGAACGGGGCAGTGCTGCGAGCGCGACAAAGTGCGAATTATCTGTGCAGATCGCACGTGCTCGAAACCCACTTTAAAGGGCGGACATCCGCGTGGACACCGGCATACGTAGCGTGACCGTGTTGCTCGGGAGCCAGGCGGATAGGATGCTCATCTGCTCACTCGATGCCCTGGGAAAACAGACAATGAGCTTGGGACTTCAACACACACACTTCGTCGCGCTACTCCTCTATCTGCTGGTCGGTCAGTCGGCCGATCAGGTGACCGAGGAAAAGCCCCACGTTCGGCCGCTTCCAGCGCGGGGCTTCGGTGCCGTCGAGTTGAGATGTGGTCTGTCCACCACGTATGACGCGGCGTCCAGCGGTGCGGGTTTCACGATCAAGGCGACGATCGAGAGCGAGAGCCGCAGCCTGGAGATCGAGGGCGCGGAGCGGAACCCGACTACAACCGAGTACGACGAGTGGACCATGCACGAACCCGTCATGGGTGGCCGGGTCGAGAAGCTGGTCATGCGGCACGCGAACGATTGGTATCTCGCGGTGCGCAGCGACACCGGCCTGGTGCGCATCGATCGATGGCAGCTCGAGCGCACGAGCGGTGCCTATGGAACGGATCGCCGGGTGTCAGCGACGGCGATCGGCACTGCGTTGGTTACGCCGCCGCTCATCACGACGATCGAAGGCGTGACCTACGTCGTCCCCAAGCTGCGCTCGCGGCCGACGTTCACGAAGAGCGTCGTTCATCCCGGCCTGGCACTCGAACGCATCGTCGGCTTGAACATCGACCCGGACGGACGTTTCCTGCTCGCGCTGATCGACCTCGGAGACAACTTCACCGAGCTGCGCCGGATCTCGCTGTTGGATCCCGTGGGCACGACGGAAACGCTGCTCGATTCCAAGACGGTTCCGATGCTGGCTCAGGCCGGCGGAGTGGGCCTCTTGCAACATCGAGGACTTGGACGGGCGATCGCAATCAGGTCGGGGGGCGACAGCATCTACCTGTGGGATCGCGAGAACGATGGAGACTTCGAGCGCGTCGAACTGATGTCGTGGTACTACGACGTGCGCGAGTACCCGATCGAGTGTTGGGTCGCTTCCTACTGAGGCTGCACTTGCCTGATGTGGCGCAGGGTTGGAACGCTGCCCGTGCGAGTGCCATCCGCCCGCGCTTCAGGCACGTTCCGCAGCCCGCTTGAATGGGCGGACATTTCAGGGAGCACGCTTCGATGCCGCGTAGTCACGGCTGTTCGGCAACCGCCACGCCAGCACCGCCGCGACGACCATCGAGGTGAAGTTCACGCACAGGGCCCACATCGCGGCTTGCGCGTGAGCTTCGGGGCCGATGCGTTCGGCGAGCACGCCGGCGAAGATCAGGCCGATCAGGGCGACGCCGACGGCGGCGGAGACTTGTTGGCAGGTCGAGAGCACGCCGGACGCGGCGCCGGCGCTGCGCAGCGGGACTCCGGAGATCGCGCTCGAGTACATGATCGGCGCGACGCAGCCTTGTCCGACGCCGTAGATCGAGAGACCGATCACGATCAGCGTCCGCGCGTCGCCGTCGGGCGCCGTGGCGAGGCCGAGGACGAGCAGCGCCATGCCGGTGCAGACGAGCGCGAAGCCGCCGTGCAGGAACAGGGTGCGGTAGCGTGTCACGTGGTGTGAGACGAACAGCGAGGAGAAGAGCAGGGCGACGGCGAAGCCCAGGAAGGTCAGCGCCGATTGCAGGGTGTCGAGGCCCAGGCCGCGCTGTTCGTAGATCGACAGGATCAGAAACAGCGAGCCGCCGCCGAAGAAGTACGCGGCGATCATTCCGAGCCCGACACGGAAGGACTTGAGCTTGAACAGCGCCAGATCGATGAGCGGATCGCGTCCGTGCGACTTGGCACGCCGTTCGGCGCGCACGAACCAGGCGAACACGGGCACCGACGCGATCAACATCACGAGCGACCACGCCGGCCAGCCCGCTTGCTGGCCTTCGATGACGGGCACCAGGAACAACACGAGCGCCGCGGTCGCGATCACTACGCCGCCCCAATCGAGGGTCGGCGGATTGGGCGCGCGCGCTTCGGGCAGTGTGCGCGCGGCGATCCACAGCGCCACGCCGCCGATCGGCAGGTTGATCAGGAACAGCACGCGCCAGCCCAGATCGAACAGGTTCCAGTGCACCAGGAACCCGCCCAGCATCTGCCCCGCGATCGAAGCGAGCGCGACATTCAGACCGAAGTAGGCCAGTGCTTTCGGCCGCTCGTACTCGGGAAAAGTGACGTGCACGAGCGCGAGGACTTGCGGAAACGCCAGCGCCGCCGCGAAGCCTTGCGCGAAGCGCGCCGCGATCAAGGACCACGGATTGGGCGCGATGCCGCACAGGAGTGACGCGCCCACGAACCCGCCCAATCCCAAGAGGAACACGCGCCGCCGTCCGTAGGTGTCCCCCAGCCTTCCGCCGGTGACGACGAACACGGCGTAGCTCGTGGCGTAGAACGCGATCACGAGCTGTTGCTGTGCGAAGGTCGCGCCCAGGCGCTCGCCGATCTGCGGCAAGGCGAGGTTCACGACGAAGAAGTCGAGCACGCCCAGGAAGGGCGCCGTCAAGGCCGCGAACAGCGCGATCCAGCGCCGCGGATCGGGCTCGGTCGTGCTCTCTGTGTCCGCGTTCATGGCCGGGGCACAGTGCACATCTCGGTGCAGCGCATCACGCCGGTGACGCGAGGGGTGCTGAAGTTCGTCGAAGCTGCCGAATGGGATGCGGATTCCCGGTCAGGCGCGGCGACGACGCAGGTTCGCTGCAGGCTTTGGAGGAGCCGCGACCCCGCCAAGGAGGTGCCGGCGGCTCGAATTCCTCGACGAACGCTCGAATCACTCCACTAGCTCTTGCGCTTCCAGATCACACCCTTGGGCGTGTCTTCGAGCACGATGCCTTGCGCCAACAACTCGTCGCGGATGCGATCCGATTCCTTGAAGTCACGCCGCTTGCGCGCGTCTTGACGCGCGGCGATCGCGCTTTCGATCTCGTCGTCGAGCGTTTCCTCGGCGACGCGGATGCAGCCGAGGACCTTGTTGGCCGTGTTCTCCAGGAACTTGAGCCCCTGAGCCGCCGCCATCGAGCCCAGACGTTCTTCGATCGCGTGCGTGCGCAGTTTCATCAGCGCCGCGATCGCGCGCGGCGTGTTCAAGTCGTCGTCCATCGCCGCGCGGAATTCGTCCATCGCGTCGGCGACCTCCTCCAAACCGTCGTCCGCGCTCGCCGCGGCGCCCTGTCCGCCTTGTGCCCGGCGCAAGCGCGCTGCGAGATCGTCGAGGTTTTCGAGCGCAGCCTTCGACTCGGCCAGGATCGGCCAGGTGAAGTTCAGCGGTTGCCGGTAGTGCCCGCGCAACAGGCAGAAGCGCAAGTGCCGCGGTTCGAAGCCCTTGGCGCGGATGTCGTCGATCGAATACACGTTCCCCAGGCTCTTGCTCATCTTCCCGCCGTCGACTTGCAGGAACTTGGTGTGCATCCAGAACGTCGCGAAGGGCTGACCGGTGAAGCACTCCGACTGCGCGATTTCCGACTCGTGGTGGGGGAAGATGTTGTCCTCCCCGCCGGTGTGGATGTCGATCTTGTCGCCGAGGTGCTTGCGCGCCATCGCCGAGCACTCGATATGCCAGCCCGGGAAACCGTGCTGCCCGTAACGGCTCTCCCACTTCATGATGTGGTGCGCGTCGCTCTTCCACAGCGCGAAGTCGGCCGGATGGCGCTTCTCCTCGCGCACCTCGATGCGTGAACCGGCCGCGAGCGAGTCGACCGTGTTGCCCGACAAGCGTCCGTAGCGCGGGAATTTCTTCACCTCGAAATACACGTCCTCGCCGACCTGATACGCGAAGCCCTTCGCGACCAGCCCGTCGATCATCTCGAGCATCTCCGGGATGTGCTCGCTGGCCTTCGGATACACGAACGCAGGTTCGCAACCCAGCGCCGCGAGATCCTTCATGAAGGTTTCCGTATGTCCCCGTGATATCTCCCACGGATCGCGCTTCTCGCGCTTGGCTTGCGCCTCGATCTTGTCCTCGCCGTCGTCGGCGTCGTCGAGCAGGTGCCCGACGTCGGTGATGTTCATCACCTGCCGCACCTCGAACCCCGAGCACTCCAACCAGCGCCGCAGCGTGTCCGCGAACAGGTACGCGCGGAAATTGCCGATGTGCGCGCGGTTGTAGACCGTCGGCCCGCAGTTGTACATGCGGACGACCCGGGGCTCGAGCGACTCGAAGGTCTCCTTCTTGCCGGTCAGTGTGTTGTAGAACGCGAGTGCCATGTGTCGTCGAGATGATCGCCGCCGCAACCGCCGGAGTCCAGCCGAAGCACACTTCGACTTGTCGCGGCCGTGAGTTAGCTTGTGTCTCTCACCCCCGGAGAACGCCCGGTCATGAAGCTCATCCTCGCCGCTCCTTTGCTCGCAGCACTCCTCCAGGGCACGCCCACGCCGACCCCGGCCGTGGAGGTCTATCCGCCCGTCCGGCACGCGACCGTCGCGCATTGCTTCAGTTTGCCGGACGAAGTCAAGGGCGACGTCGTGCGCAAGGCGCTCGCGGATCTCTCCACGAAGGACGCCGATTGCGCGATCCGCTACGGACCGATGAAAGCCACCTCGCGCCCGAGCCGCGTGTTCGTCGTGGTCGAAGCGCCGGCCTCGGTCGACGTCAAAGATGTGGTCAAGGCGCTGAAGAAAGGCGCGAGCACCGTCGAGCCGATGGCGTGGACCTGCTTCCAGAGCACCGACAACACGCTGGGGCGCGGCCTCGGAGGCGGGATGCCGGGACTGTCGCCGCGCGACTTCATCCTGGGCTTGTCGAACGATTTGCGTTGGGTTGAAGCGCGCGGAGGCTTCGTCGAGTTCTTCTTTGCGCCGGGGAAGCTCTCCGCCGACGTGATCCAGGATCGATTTCACAAGCTCGCTCAGCCCTTCGGCGTGAAGGATGTCGGCGACGTCGTCGTCGAGTCGTTCGTGTGGACGCTCACGGCTCCCATCGAGGCAGCGGCCGCCAGGCGCGCGGAAAAAGAACTGGCCAAGATCTCCGGCGTGAAAGAGGCCCGGATCGACATCGAGAAACACACGCTGAGCGTCAAGGTCGCGCTCGAAAACCTCGTGCGCAGCGCGCCGCCGATCGCCATGCCCGGCGGCGGCGACGCGCTGGCGGACGCGGGTGCGGCTCTGGCCGATACGAGTCCGGTTCCGCGCATGCGCTTCGACACGAATCAGATCTTCACCGTGCTCGACAAGGAGAAGCTCACGCTCGCCGCAACAGCCAAAGAGGGCGAAGGTACTGACGGCAAGTAGTCCGACCCGTTCGGACAATCCGCCGCGACACTGCTTTCGATTGCGACGTTGAGCCAGATTCCCCGCTTCCGTCTGGATCGTGAACTCGGCCTCGGCACCACCGGGCGCGTGTGGCACGGCATACTGCTCGAGCCTTGCTTCGGTCTGCCCGAGGGCGCGTCGATCGCAGTGAAATACCTGCGTCCCGAGTTGGAGGAGGATCCGCGCGCGCGCCGCGCTTTCGAGGCTGAAGCCGAGGCCGGTCAAGCGCTCGACGACGACGCGATCGTGCGCGTCTACTACGTCGGTGCCGATGCGCGCGGGCGCTTCCTCGTGATGCCGTACGTGCCCGGCGAGACCTTGCGCGCGGTGATGGAGCGCTCGCGGGGTGGTCTGCCGGAACCGCTCGTGCGCACCATCGCACGCGCCGTCGCGCGCGGACTGGCGGCGTTGCACGAAGCCGGATTCACACACGGCGACGTCAAGCCCGAGAACATCCGCCTCGACGCCGAGGGCCGCGCGGTGCTTCTGGACCTCGGCTTCGCGCGCCGCATCAGCACGAGCGACAGTCGTCTGGTCGCGCCGCGTCCCGGCAGCCTGCCCTACGTAGCGCCCGAGCAAGCGCGCGGCGAGATCGGTTCCGTCGCCAGTGACGTGTTCGCGCTGGGTGTCGTCTTGTACGAACTGTGCACCGGCGCGCATCCATTCGCCGTGCGCCGTGAGCGCAAGCACGCGCACATCGACGGCGCCGGATCGAGCGGACTGGTCGCGCGCGCGGCGCTCGACGCGCCCGAAGCCGACCGCATGTTGGCCGCGATCGCCACCGCACGCTTCGTTCCGCCTTCGCGCCTCGTCCCGCAGCTCTCGCCGTTCATCGATCGCTTGCTCGAAGTGGCGTTGGCGCGCGACCCCGCTCGGCGCCCGAGCGCGCACGAACTCTCGCGCCGCTTCGAAGAACAGGAGGCCGGCTCGTGGTGGCGCGCAGAAATCGGGTTCGACGCGACGGCGCGGCGCGGCGAAACCGGCGAGCCCGACCCGCACTACCGCACGCCGCTCGTCGGCCGCGAGCAGGAGATGTCCGATCTGGTCGCGGCCTACACGGCGGCGGTCAGCGCACACTCAACAGCCGGCGCGAGCGGCGGTTCGGTGTGGGTACGCGGCACGGCCGGCAGCGGCAAGACACGGCTCATCAACGAATTCGCCGCCCGCGTGCGCGCGAGTGCGACGCCGCCGTTGTACCTCTACGGACGCTGCCGCGAACTCGAGGAGGAACGACCGGCGGGCCCGTTCCTGCGCATGCTCGAGCACTACTTGCGCCTGCCTTCGAACACACCGCCCGGCCGCCGCGAGAAAGACGAACTCGAAGCGCTCGTGCCGCCGCGCACCGCCGAGACCCTGTGCGCCGCGCTCGATCCCTCGCACGCGCAGGGCGTATCGCAGTCGGTGCCGCTCGCGCTCGCGACCTGGCTCACTGCGCTCGCACGGCGCATGCCCGTCATCGTGAATCTGGACGATGCGTCGTGGGCCGGTCCGGTATCGCTGGCGATCTTGTCGCACATCGCGGACCAGTTGCGCGGCGCGCAGTTGCTCGTCGTCGTGTGCACGCGCGACGATCACAAGGCGCGCGATGCGAGCAGCCTGGAAGCCGTGCGCGAGCGCTTCGCCGCTCGTGGTCGCGCACTGACGATCACGCTGAAACCTCTGGACGAAGCCGCCGTGCTCGACCTCGTGGCGCGCGTCTTCCACCACACGGCGCCGCAACTGCGTCTCGCGCACGTCCTGTGGCAGCGCAGCCGCGGCAATCCGGGCTTGATCGTCGAGATCCTGCGCGGGTTGATCGCGCGCGGCGAAGCCCAACCGCACTCAGGCGAACTGGGTGGACCGCTGACGCTGGTGGTCTCACCGGACGACCTGCCGCTGCCGGGCTCGCTGCGACGCGCGATCGCGGACAGCTACCGTGCGCTGCCCGCGCGCGACCGTATGTGGCTGCGGCGGTTGGCCGTCGTCGGGGGTCGCATCGAGACCGAATTCCTGACGCGCGCCTTCAAGGACGAGAAGGCTGCGGCCATCGACGAGATTCTGCTCGGGTTGTCGAGCGCCGGTTGGCTCTCGCCGGCGGGTGCGCGCTGGCGCTTCGCGCGGCCGGCGCTGCGCGAAGCCGTGTATCGTTCGTTGACCAAGGAACAGCGTCTGCGCTTGCACGCCGCGGCGGCCGAAGCCTTGCGCCCGGACGCCGATCGACCGGTCACCGTCGAAGACGCCTTCCAGCGCGCGTTTCACCTGCGCGCCGCCGAGGATCATGCGGGACTGCTCGAAGTCTTGCCCGGACTGCTGGAGCGCTTGCTGACCAGCGGACAACCGCAGCGCGTTCATCCGCTGGCGCAGTGGGGTCTGGCGGCGCTCGCGAAGTTGCCGACCACGAAAGCGAACGACCGCCTGCGCATCGAACTGCTCGAAGCTGCCGCCGACGCCTCCGACCGACTCGGCATCCGCGCCGATCAGCGCAACGTGCTCGATCAACTCGCCGATCTGGAGTTCGATCCGGTGGAAGAACCCAAATCGGTCGGGCGCGTGTATTTGCTGCATGCGCGTTACGCCGTCAGCACGGGCCAGTACGGTCTCGCGCGCGGCATGCTGCGCAACGCGGTCGAGATGTTCACGAACGCCGGCGCGGAGCAGGAGATGAGCGACGCCCTTCGGCGGCAAAGTCTCGTGCAAAGCCACGTCGGCGAGTTGATCGACGCCCGCAAGCTGGCTCAAGCCGCGCTCAAGGCGTCGCAGACGATGCCGCAGAAAGCGCTCGCGCACCTCGCATTGGGTGTCATCGACGTGCTCGAAGACCGTACGGAATCGGCGCTCGCGAACACCGATTCCGCACTCACCATCCTGCGCTCGGACCCGTCGTTCCGCCTGCCGGGCGTCTTGGCCAACGCGTATCTGTTGCGCGCGCGTATCTACCGCTCTTCGGGCACACCGGGTCGCGCGATCGCGTCCGCGAAGCGCGCCATGCGACTCGCACACCTGGCCGGCGAGCGGCGCTTGGAAGCCGAAGCCACGGCGCGCCTCGGCGGATTGTTGCTCGACGTCGACCGCGCGCAGGAAGCGCAGGTCCGCTTGCGCGAAGCCTTGCTGCTCGCTTCCGAGATCGAAGACCGCCGCGGCCAGGCGCTCGCGCGGCTGTTCCTCGGCATCCTGTTGTGGGAGATCGACGACCCCGAAGCGCCGGCGATGCTCTCACGTGCCGCCGAACTGGCCGTCGAAATGGGGCTCAACCGCGTGGAGGCGCTCGCGGCCGCGATTCGTTCGCGTGTGTTCCGCGCCAACGGCGACATGGGCGCGGCGCTGGAGTGGAGCGCGCGGGCGATGAACCTGCTCGATCGCTTCGGTGCCGAGATGGCCGACCGCATCGCGATCACGGGCACGCGTGCGCTGATCTTGACGAACGCCGGGGAAGGCGAGAGCGCCGATGAACTGGTCCGCGCGCTGCGCGAACGCTTGAAGCGCGAGACGGCGCGCATTCGTTCGCCTTTGCACCGCCTGCGTCATCGACGCGTCTCGGAGCGACTGCTGGAGGCCGTGCTGTCGAGTGAAGGCCCGCTCTACCCGCGCGTCACGCTGGACGAGTCCTTGGGCGAGGACGACGACGAAGATGCTTGAGCCGAGCGCTCGCGCACGTCGCGACGCTTTCCGAATGCGCGCTCGAGCAGCCAGCCCAGGCGATGCCAGCCGTCGGCGCGCGCGTGATCGCGTGCGACGGCGCGCCAGTCGGCTTTCCAGGCTTCGCGCTCCGGCGTGTAGCTCGTGAAAAACCGCACGTAATCAGTGCGGCGCAGGGCGCGCCCGTCGCGCTCCTCGCGGCGCTCGATGAAGCGATACAACCGGCGCAAGTTGGCGCGTCGATCCGCGTCGCTCCAGTTGCTGAGCACGCGCGCCCGGTCCAGATCCAGGAGTGTGAGCGCCGCTCGAGCGCTCCCGAGGACGCTCGCATTCACGAGCACGTTGTTCGGCGTCAAGTCGGCGTGAAAAAAGCCGCACGCGTGCAGACGCCGGACCAGTTGCCCCAGGGTTCTCGCGCACTCGGACACGACGCGCGGCGCTACCTCGAGCCGGCGCGCACGCCCCAGGAGATCACCCAGGTCGAGCGCGTCGTCGATGCGCCGCGTGACCAGATCCAGTTCCCAGAAAGGACCGCCCACACGGCGCGCGCGCGCCGCTGCGATCTCGGCGGTCGCGATCCCATGGCGTTCCAGGTGCATGGCCGCGCACACCTCGCGGAAGGGCCGCGACGGATCCTTGAAACGCCGACCGGTCGCGAAACGCCACAAGCCGCCGTGGCTGAAGCGGCGCACGACGTACGCGGAGGTCGGCGTGCGCAGTTCGAAGAGCGGCTTGCGCCCCACGAGCGCGCTCGCGTGCAACTCGCCGTCGCCCCCGGCGCCGAAACCTGCTTCAGCCAGGTCGGCCGCGCACTCCGCGCGCACGGCCCACCACACGCGCTCGCCCCGCTCGACGCGGAAGCGCGGACCCAACTCGGCGAGGATGCGCTCGTCGCTCATCTCGCACCGTGTCCGGTTCGAATCAGATGCCGGCGCCGAAGCCGCCGCCGTCGTCGGGCTCGGGACGGCGCTCAGCGCGACGGGGTTCCGGCGCGGGCGCACTGCGCTCGCGCGGTTCGAAACTCGGCGCGCGCGGACGCTGGGTGTCCGCACGCCCCCCGCGGTCTTCTTCCACGCCGCCACCGAAGGAGCCGCCTTCCCCTTGACGCGCCCTGGGCGCGTAGGAGTCGTCGCGGCGCGGGGCCGGCCTGTCGCGTTCGTCGCGCTGCGGGCGCTCAGGGCGGAACTCCGTCCCGCCGTGACGCGGGCGGTCGTCGTGGCTGCGCGCCGGGGCGTGCTGTCGCGGGCGATCGTCGTGACGCGGACGGTCGTCGTGGCGCGGGCGATCTTCCTGCCGCGGACGCTCGTCGCGCCGCGGGCGGTCGTCGAAGCGCGGTGCGTCCTCGCGGCGCGGTCCGGCGTCACGCCGCGGTGCATCGTCGCGGCGCGGGCCGGCGTCGTGACGCGGGCGGTCGTCGTGACGCGGGCGTTCTCCGCGGCCGTGCCCACCGCCGCCCTCGAACCCGCGTCCCGCGTCGCTAGTGCGCGAGTCGCTGCGCGGTCCGCGTTCGAAGTTGCCGCGGTCGTGTCCGCCGCGTGCCTCGGGCGCGCGTTCCGTGCGACCCGCGGGTTGCGGTCGACGATCGTCGCGCGGGCCTGCGGCCGGAGCACGCTGACCTTGCTGCGACATCGGACCCGCGTCGCCGCGTCCGCGACCACGTCCGCGTCCGCGTCGGCGCGGCCCGCGGTCGTCGTGAGCGCGCGCGGGCGCGTGCCCGGCTTCGCGCTCGCCACCGAAGGACTCGCGTCCCTCTTCGACGGGCTCCATCTCCTGTTCGTCGTCGCCGCCGCCGTCCTCGACCTGCTCTTCGGAGCGGAAGGGCGCCTGGGGACGACCGTGCCGTTCGTGCCTGTCGCCGCCGCGTCCGCGGCCGCGGTCGTCGCGACGTCCACCGCCGCGCGACATTTCCTCGCCGAATCCGTCCGTGCGCAATTCGCCGACGTCGAGGTAGTCGGTCGGAATCGGATCGGACAGGAACAGGGAGCGGCGGTCGTAGAAGTTGATGCCGTCTTCCCAGGCCTCACCGGCGCGCACCGTGATCACGACGTAGTCGTGAGCGGCGCGGCGACCGGATTCGATCGCGTCCTCGGGCGTCAGCGCGAGGTGCAGGAAGCGGCGGCGGCCGGCGCGCAAACCGTGGCGTCGTGCGCGGTCGGCGTCGCTGCTCGACACGCCGACGAAGAGTTCGGCGGGCGGACCGGACGGCTCGCCCGGCTGGACTTCGATCGAATGACCGTAGAGCGCGCGGATCTTCGTGCCTTCGATCTCGTAGCGCTGGCGATCCCCGCCCAACACGGCGTCGCGCAGATCTTCCTCTTCCACGGACTCGCCCAGGCGTTCGTTGAGCGCGCGCACGACTTCGTCGACTTCGGCGAATCCGAACTCGTCGACCTCGAGATCGAATTCCTCCGGCTGGTGGCGGAGCATGTAGGCGAGAGAGCGAGTGATGCGTTCGATCAGAGCGGGATGCGTCATGGGGGCCTGGAAACGGCGGTATCGAATCAACGGAAGCGTCCCGGGCGGACCGGGAGCAGGGGTCGAGGATTCTAGCCGCCCGCCACGGCCCGGGCCAGAATCAGATCCTGTCGCTCCGGATCTCGATGCGGCATTGGAAACGCCCGAAACCGCCTCTCTGGGCCGGGCTGCTCGCCGGTTGCGGCTCGGAATCGTCCATGGGAGTCCGCAGAGCGAATCCCTGCTCCGTCAGTTCGGCGGCCCAGGGATCGGCGCCCACCAGTTCGATCTCGAGCACTTCTCCAGTCTCCTCGTCCATCCACACGAGCTGCGCTGTCGGGAAAACCGGCGGCTTGCCTTCACCCGAGCCTCTCTCCTCGTCTCTCATGATCTCTTCTCCTCGTGCCCCCATAGTCGACGCATACGGGGTCCTATTCGAAGAAGACTGGATGAAATCCAGTCAAAGACTTGTAGCCGCCTACGGTGCGAACTCGAGCGCGGGCTTGTCGCACTCGGCGGGAATCGGCACGCCGAGCGTGTGGAGCACGGTCGGCGCGATGTGCAACAAGTTCACACCCTCGGGCGGGAGCACGAATTTGCGGTTGGAGAAGAAGACTCCTTGCACGAGATCCGCCGCCACGGAGACGTGATCGCCGGACCAGGTCGAAAGGTTGTCCTCGAACACGGGGCCCAACGCGATCGCGGCACCTTCACCGCTGAGTGCGATGCCACCGGTGCTCGTCCCCCACGACACGCGGTATCCGGCCTCGAAACCGATCATGAGATCGGCTTCGGCGCCGACGAAGTCACCGCTGTGGATCTGCGCCGTCTCGTACACGGCGCGCACGGCCGGTCGGTCGAGTTCCTCGTCGCGCAGCTGTTTGAGCCTGGTCGTCAGTTCCGCGAGCAAGGCCGGCACTTCCGCCGGTGCGACGATGCCGTCGCGTTCGCGCCCGCGCAGATTGACGTAGATGCCGCCGAGTCCGAGTGAATACGCGCGCGTCCTGGACCAGTCCACGAAGTCCAGGTAGCCGCCGTCCGCGCGCGTCGTGCCGGGCGAAACCGCGAGATAACCCTCGCGCGCGAGCCAGTTGTTGATGTGAACCTGGCGCTTGAAGGACTGGAAGCCGTGGTCGGAGCACAGGATCAGAGTGTCGCCGGGCTTGAGATGGCGCTTCACGACGTCACCTACGAGTCGATCCATCGCGCGGTAGGTCTCGTCGATCGCGTCGCGCAAGGCGACCTCACGGCCGAAGTAGTGCACGGTGCGCTCGGCGTCTTCCGCGACGTATCCGGGGTGCGTCGCATCGGCGTACTGGTACATCATGTGCTGCACGCGGTCGGGCGTGCTCTCGATGTCGACGAAGAGCCGCCAGTCGCCGCGCGCGAGTCCGGCTTCGAGCATCTTCACGCGCGTCAAGTGCGTGAACTCGATGTCCTGCATGAACGCGATCGGATCGATCTCGCGGTCCTTGAACGGCATCGTCACGCAGGCCCAACCGACCGTCTCGTACGGCAGCCCGACATCGCGCGCCAGATCGCGCGCGAACGACGCGGGACGGCTGATCGGTTGCCAGAACATGGGGTCGGCTGGATCGATCTGCAGGAAATCGACGTACAGTTCGAACGGATCGCGCAGCTTGACGAGCTTGCAGCGCGTGATGGCCTTGGCCTTCATGAGCGGATTCATCGCGAAGGTCAGGTGGTACCAGTCCGACCAGGCGCCCTCCTTCACGGTGTGCGATTGCGCGCCGATCGTGACCAGCGCTTCACCGTTCTGCAGCTCGACCGCGAGCGGGAGCGCGATGCGACCGGCTTCGCTGCCGCTGAATGCTCCGGTGCCTTGCAGACGCGGGAGGATCTCCTCGAGCAAGACCCGCCGACGCGCCGTCAGCCGGTCGGCTTTCGTGTCGGGCAGTGCGGGATTGGAGAGTTGCTCGTCGATGGCTTCGACCTCCGCCTCGGCGCGATCGATCGAGTAGAAATCTCTGGGACCGAAGACCGCGGACGAGATGCGGTCCTGGGCGATGTCCACGCGAAAAATGCGCCCGCCCGTGCTGGTGCCGCGCCCCTCGGGCGCGCGATGGAACTCGTCGTCGCGCGACGTGTACACGAACCAATCGCCGTTGTTGGCGCGCACGTCGGGCACGCCCAGACCGGCCAGGAGTTTCAGGTTCGGCACGTCGGGCCGATCCCATTCCATCGCCGCGTCGATCGCGACAGTGGGCACTCCGGCGGCGGCTGCGATCTCGAAGAATCCCTGCGTCTGGGTCGGATTGCCGACGACGTCGCTGATCTCTCTCGGCAGGTAGTTGCGCGCGTACCAGGCCCCGAGCGCGCCCACGCAACCGAGGAGCAGGGAGAGAGCGAGCGCGACCTTGCGCCGCATCGAGAGCAACAGACCGAGCAAGGCGAAGAAGAGCGCCGCCGTCACCACGCCACCGATCACCGCGTTGGAGGCAGCCGAGCGGCCTGCGAGGATGCGCTTCACGCCGGTGAGCGGCAGATCGGCGAGCTTGCGCGCCGTGTGCGTCGCGTGTCCGAGGTCGGGCTCGGGCCGGCCGCCGGAGGCGAGAGAGCGCTTGATGAAGCCGGGAATGCCGGTTTTTCCGGGGTTTTGGCCGCTGTTGAGCGATGCCCAGGAGACCGGCGATTCCGCCGGCATGGTGCTCATGAGCGGCGCGAAGGTCCCTTGGCGGCGCAACTCGGCGAGATGCGGGAGTTCCCCGGCGTTCATGAGTCGCTCGGCGGTGGCGGCGTCCGCGCCGTCGAAACCAAGCACGATCACGCGCCCCTTGGCCTCGGTTGCCGCGAGCGCCGATCCCGCGAGCAGGAGCAGTGCGCCTACCCGGCGCGCGAGGACGAAGCTACTCTGCGCGGCATGCCTGAATCTCATTCGTGCGAGCGTAGCAAGCGCCGCGGCGCGGCGTCGACCGGTCTCTTCATCGTGATCTTCGTCGCGGCGGCTCTGGTCGTGGCAACCTTCGTCTGGTTGGGCCAGACACGCGATCGGCCGGCCGCAGCGCATTCTCCATCCGCGACGAGCACGCCTGTCGTAGTCCATGATTCTCCGCTCACCGTCGTCGAGAAACCGCCGCGCGCCACCACGACTCCCGCGCCCCCCCCCGCGCTGGGTCCGAATCGCTACGACGGGTTGGGGCGCATCCGCGGTGAGATCATCGCGCGCGAAGGCACGGTTTTGCCGACGGATTGGACGCTCGTCGTCGAACCTTCACCGACCCTGGTCGGCTCGGAACGCGCGGTGAGACGGCGACTGGAATTCCATGCCGGCGAGCGTGAGTTCGAAGTCGGCGATCTCCCGCTCGGGGGCTACCAGATTCGGGCCGAAGCTGCGGGCCTGAATTGCACGCCGGTCGATGCCTCTTTGATCAAGGGCTCGGAGGACGTCTTCGCCACGGTGCTCTTGCGCCCCTCGGGATTCATCGACGGATACGTACTCGCTTCGAATGGCGCGCCGGCCGACGGAGTGCCGGTGGTGCTTGAAGCGGCGGACACGCAGCTGCGCACGCGGACGCACGCCGACGCGAACGGCAAGTACCTGTTCACGAACGTGCTCGACGGCAACTACAAGCTCTACATCGGATCCCCGGACTCGCCGCTCGTTCCGCCGGGCGACATCTTGTTCATCGCTCCATCCCTGCGCTTCCGCGAACTCAAGCTGCCACCTACGGGCGCACTGGTCGTGTACTCGCGCACCGAGACCGGCGCGCCGGTTCCGCGCGTGTCCATCTCCGGTTTCGGCGTACCCAAGGGCTCTCTGACGGCCGAGACGGGCGACAACGGCATCGTCCGCGTGCCCTTCCTCCTGCCCGGTGAGTACCGCATCGAGGGGCTGTCGGACGAGATGCATCGCGGTCGCGCCAACGCGACCGTGACGGCGGACGTCGATACGGAAGTCGTCGTCCACCTGCGCGCACCCTAGCGTCCTGCGCCGGAGGCCCGGAGCGCGACGTCACGCTGCGAGGCACCACTCCGCCGATCTGTTGAATACGGTGCCAGAGCACTTTCATCACACTTCGCCGAGGGGACGGAGTCAGGCTCCACTCCGCCGTTCTCACTGCCGTGGCTTCGGCGCGTGATCGAGTTTGACCGTACGGAGCCAGGCTCCTGTGGTGCAAACTCGCCGACG
>JAEUIA010000111.1 GCA_016795245.1 Planctomycetota bacterium
AACTCGCCGACGCGGGGCCTACAGGTTGCGTGCGGTTCAACGCCGGCGAGTTTGCACCACACGAGCCTGGCTCCGTACGGTCAAACTCGGACCAGGAACCAGCCGCACCCTTCACGGCAGCGAATCGCGAGGTTTTGATCCAGGCACGGTATCCGTTCCGGTTCAGCCGATTAGAGTAGGGGGTGTCATGTTCGCGATCCTCGAAAACCTGGGCACGCCTGAGCTGATCTTGTGCGGGATCGCGGCGCTGCTCGTGTTCGGCAAGCGCTTGCCGGAAGTGGCGGCGCAGGCCGGCGCGACGCTGTCGAAGTTTCGGCGCAACCTCGACGGCGCGATCGAGGAGTCCGGCGTCGAGAACGAGATCAAGAAGATCAAAGACGCACTGCCGCACGATCTGTCGGTGCGCGACGTCGCGCGTGCGGCAACGCGCAAGGTCGAAGACCGCATGCGTCAACTGAACGCCGAGGCAGAGAAGATCGAACGCGAGGTCAAGGAATCGATCAAGTCGGCGACGGAGACCCCGGCGCCCGAGACCGAAGCCACGCCGCCGAAGACCGAAGGCGTGGACCCGGCGCAAGGGTTCGGAACTTCGGGCACCGTTCCGCGCGAGTAGCGCGCGTCTCATGACGTGACCTGCTTCGGTTACAACACGAACGGCCTCGCGCACCACCGCTTGAGCGATGCGTTCACGCTGCTCGCGGAACTCGGTTACGGCGGCGTCGCGCTCACGCCTGATGTCGGTGAACTCGATCCGCTGCGGCCAGCTCCCTCGCTGGTGAAAGCTCTGCGCGCGCAAGCCGAGGATTTGGGCCTGCGCCTCGCGATCGAAACCGGCGCGCGTTTCGTGCTCGATCCGCGGCGCAAGCACCGACCGTCGCTGTTGGAAGCTGCCGCGCACGAGCGCGAGCGGCGCGTCGATTTCTACCGGCGGTCCATCGACCTGGCGCACGGGCTCGGAGCCTCGCTCGTCTCGATCTGGTCGGGTTGCGCGCCCGACCCGACGGCAGCCGACGCTCCCGGAGTCGAACGCGACCGCGTGGAGCCGCTGTGGGAGCGTTTCGTCACGGCTCTCGTGCCCGTGCTCGATCACGCGCGCGACCGCGACGTCCTGATCGCGTTCGAACCCGAGCCAGGCATGTTCATCGAGCGGCCTGCGGGCTATCTGGAGCTCGTGCGCCGTCTTGCGCATCGCGGTGCGGAGCTCGGGCTGACGCTCGACGTCGGTCACCTGCTCGTCACGGGCGATCTACCCGTGCGTTCACAGATCGAAGCGCTCGCGTTGCGACTCATGCACGTGCACCTCGACGACATCAAGGACGGAGTGCACGAGCACCGCATGTTCGGCACCGGTGATCTGGACCTCGCGGACACACTCAGCGCACTGCGCGCTGTCGATTACAAGGGCATGATGGCGGTCGAACTCTCGCGCGACAGTCACCGCGGCGCGGACGCCGCAGCCGAAGCCATGCGCCATCTGCGGCGCGCCTCGTAGGGAAAAGCGGGGTTCCGAGTCCCCAAAGAGCTGTGGGAAAGGCGAACACAACTCGTTCTTGCGGTGTGCTTTGTCCGGGGACCACAATGTGATCCGCCGTACGACCCGTGCGGGCCGTGACCGCCCGCTTCCCGGGCGCCGCGATTCGAACCACCCCGAGGACTCCGCATGTCTGAAACGACAACCGCCCTCCAGCTCTGCCCTACGCGGATCGACGGAGCGACCGTCCTGTTCGCGCACAAGGTCAACCGTGCGCAATGCCAGGACCGTCAGCGCGGGCAGTACCACAAGTGTTTCACCTGCGCCCACAACAACGCCTACGTCAGCGCCCAGTCCGCACCGGGCGCCCAAGCACAGAAGCCCAAGGCGCCCGTCGCCAAGAAGCCCGACCGCGTGCAGGTCGGCTGATTCGGTCGCACGCGCGGGCTGGGCCTACATGGTTGCGAACGAAGAGCGCGAACCGCGCACGCTGACGCGTGCCGAGTTGGATGCACTGATCGAGCGCCATCTGTCGGTCCTGCGCTATTACGTGCGACTGCGCGCCGGGCCGCTGCTGCGGTCGAAAGAACCCGTGTCCGACATCGTGCAGTCGACGTTGCGCGAGATCATCGAGTCCGGTACCGGCTTTGTGTACTCCGGCGACGGTGCGTTTCGGCGCTGGATCCACCGCATCGCGACGAACAAGATCATCAGCAAGAATCGCTATCACCTGGCCGCGATGCGCAACGCGGCGCGCGAAGAGAGCCTCGCCAGTCGCGTGTGGGACGTGGCGCAACCGGGCGGGAGTTCACCCGACCATTCGCCCTCGCAACATGCGGTGCACGTCGAAGACCTCGAGCGTCTGCAATTCGCCTTCGATGCGCTCGACGAAGAGGAGCGTCAGATCCTGTCGATGCGGCGCATCTTCGACATACCGACGCCGCAGATCGCCGAGGAACTCGGCATCGCGGAATCGACCGTGCGCTGGCGGCTCGCGACGATCGTCGCCAAGCTCGCGAGCCGCATGGGTTGACGCGTCACATCAAGAGGCGCTTCGAGAGCATGTCGATGTCGACCAGGCGCACGTGGCGCGGGTCGATCGGGCCCAGGCGCTCGAATTTGGCGCGCTCGCTGTCGCTGGCGGTCTCGAGGCGCAACGCGTGGTCACGTCCGCGTTTCGTCGGAGTCGGCGCTTTTTTCGGCGCTTCGCCGACGACCTGAACGAGGTTGTTCGCGATGTCGTCGGGCAGGGCCTCGCGGCGCTCGAGGGCGGCGCGGGCGCGCAGACAGACGTCGAGCGTGCTCTGCAGGTTCGTGCGGATCCGGGTCAGCCGCTCGGTGTCCGCCTCGGGGCCGGCCAGGCTCTTGCGCACCTTGGCGGTCGCGACCTCCAGGACCGCGATCAGGCAGTTGAGCTTCCTCAGGAGCCTTTCCCGGTACTCGGGGGACTCGAGGTGGGACTCGGAAAAGGGTTCGTCCGGCTGGCTCATGCGTGATCCTTGGGGGCTCCGTCGCCGATTGCGACTTCTTAGCCTACCCAGGTCTCGCGGGGCGTGCGGGGCTGTTCAGCTCGAAACGAGCCTGAAATCAGCGCAAGAATGCCCGCCAGGCCCCGCGTTGGATGCTGGCTCCCTCCGCTGGTCGTGTCTCATGCGACCCCACTGGCGGCGTTGGAAAGCGCCCTCGGGAGTCGCCGACCCGGTCTGGGAGGGCGTCCTGGGGTGGCGAACCCGAGACGACCACGGGAGGGAGCCAGTACCCCCCCCCTTGTTTTCGGGTCAGCGCTTCGTGGCTGGGGTCACCGGCGCCGGCGGGACCAACCCGCGCAAGTCGATCGCCGCGAGGCGCGGATCCGTCGCCGGGCCGCCGCCGCGCAGGTCGAGGTTCTGCACCATGGCGATCGGCTCCTTCACGCCCGGAACGCGCACGATCAGATCCGTCACGAGCGGGCGCACCCCGCGCAGCTCGAAGGCGCCGTCCGCGCGCACATGCGTCTGTTCGAAGCCCCGCGCCGCGAGCTTCGCTTCCGGTGAATCGGCGGCGCGCCGCAATTCGATGATGAGGCGCGAGTGATCGACGTCCGCGTCGAAGAGCACGCGTCCGCTGATCTGACTGGATTTGGAAAGGACGATCGTCACGTCGCTCGCACCGACGGCCACCTCGCACACATCGGGCTGGATCGAATCGGGGGCGAAAGCGCGCAGCCGCAGACGGCCGTTGCGAGCGGGGCCTGTGACCGCAAAGTTGCCGCCGTCATCGCTCCTGGCGCTCAGGCTCGAATCCTGCACCCACGTCGGGCCTCGGGATCCGGTCGCGAGCGCCTGAATTTCGATACTGATGCGCTTCAGCGGCACGCCGTTCTCGTCGACGACGCGTCCGCTGACGAGGTGAACGGGCGCGCTCAACATGATGACGCCAAGGTCGTTCACGCCGCGCTGGACGCGGCCTTCGAGTTCCACGCTCACGGCGGATCCGGCGCTCGGCTCTAGAGTCAGCGGCTTGAATGTGATCGTGCCGGCGAGGTCCGTCGTGTCCGACTTCACGAGCGGGATGTCGAAGCGACCGCGCGCATCCGTGGTGGTGGTCAGTTGTGCGTTCGTGCTCCCGCCTTTCGAGCGCAGGTTCAGCACATAGGACAGCGTGGCATTCGCTACCGGCTCGCGCTTCAGGTCGACCAGGGTTCCCACGAGCCGCGGCACCGAGGACCCCAGATCGAGGTCGAACACGACCTGTTCACCGACGACACGCGGACCGGGTCCGGTGGTATGGGCCACCTGGCCGAGCGTCATCGCGTCGACGTACAGATCCAGGCCGATTTCGACGAACGGATACAGCGCACGACCGAGCTCGATCAGCGCCGGCTCGAACGAGTCCGTCGTCCACCCCAAACTTCCGTCCGGGCCGAGGTGCTTCTGCTCGACCATGTTCAGCCCGATCGGCAACACCGGACCACCTTCGGAATCGTGCACCTGCACGAGGACCGAACCGCAGGGCGGCAGCACGAGTCGAATCGGGTCCGTGGGCAGAGCATCGATGTCGATCGGCACGGTCACAGGTTGGCGCAGCGGGATCGGCAGCAAGGCGACGAGTGCGAACGGCGGTTCGCCGAAGACGCGCTGTTCGATGTGCCGCGCGTGCACCAGGCCGTCGGCTCCTGCGGTCATCCCGGTCCAGCCGCCGACCCGCTGTTCCTGGCCCGCGAGGCGGACTGCGACGGGCACGCCGGCCACCGGCCGGCCGACGGCGTCCACGACTTGGAGCGTGAGGTTGATCTCGCGTGCGATGTGAATCACGGTCGGCTGAGTGGTTCGATCGAAGACGTAGCTCGCGCCGAATGACGTGCCCGCACGCGCCGACACGAGCCCAGGGAGCGCGCTCGCAGCGAGTTGCGCTTCGCCCTGTTCGTTCGTCACGCCGCGCGCCGCGTCCGGCGGCATCAGCGATTCGAGATCGGCTGCAAAAAACGGCCGACTCCTGTCGAACGTCGCGGAGTGCTCGACGCGGTTCGACCAGCGCAATTCCGCGCCTGCGACCGGGGCGCGCGTCTGCCGATCGACGACGAGCACGCGCCACGGTTCGCCTGCAGCGGGCGCAGCCTCCGTCGCTTCCGTCTCGACGACCGTCGCGGCCGAGTCGCGCACGGCCGTCGTGCGCTCAGGCACCACCGCGAGCGTCGCATCAGCCGCTGGAGGCGCCGCGGAGTCCGTCGCGGGCTGGGTGTCCGCGGCGTGCGGGAGCGTCGTCGGTGCTCGAGTCCCGCGCGTGAACCACCAGCCTAGAGCCAGAGCGAGCGCAGCTAGAAGGACGAAGATCCCGAGCAGATTGCGGTTCAAGTCAGACCTCGCATCATCGGGTCGATCGACATTCGATCGACGCGAGAGCTTACAGCGAGGACCTCAACACGAGCAAAACCTCGTCCTCGCCGATCTTGCCGGCGCAGAAGATCTGCTCGTTCCCGCGCGTGATCTCGGCCAGCGTCCAAGGACCGGCTTCGAGCATGCGCACGGCGTAGGTCGTGTCAGCCGGGGCCACGCCCGACGCACCCTGGTACTTGCTGCGCGTGGGGCCGTGGTTCTCGTCCGCGATGCGATTGTCGATCGGCCGTCCGCCGGAGTGCAGCAGGAAGATGTTCTCGATGCCGTCGCTGTAGATGTGGCGCACCCAGGGATCGTTGCCGTTGCGCACGACTTCGGAGCGCAGCAACTGGTACCCCGCAGGCACGAGCCGCGGCGCGATCGGAGTGAACTTCAAACCCTGGTCGATCTGTCCGGTCGTATCGAGCAGTTCGGTGCCTTGCAGCGGGTCGAACCAGACGACTTCACCGGCGACGGGACCGATCGTGATCGAGGTGAAGTACGAGGTCGCCGTGAGGTTGCCGTTCGGCGCGGTCTCGACGCTGCGCAAGATCAAGCCGGTCTCGATGTCGACGGCCAGGCGGTAGGTGACGCGCGCGGCGGTGCGACGCTTGATCTCGAACTCGTTGCACGCGCGCCCCGCGACGACGGGGTGCGTGTTCAGGTCGGTGATCGTGTAGTTGGCCATGAACAAGGCCGAATGACGCACGCCGAAGTCGCGGTAGTTGAAGAAGAATCCCTGGCGGCTCTTCTGAACCAGATCGAAGGTCTCGCGCTGGGTGACCGTCATCTGCGGCTCGCCGACGCGCAGCGGATCGAGCGCGAAACGGCCGTTGCCGTCGGCGCTGACCTGTTCCTCGTAGACGAGCGTGTGTTGGACGCTGGCGATCTCGTAGTGGTATTCGAGGCGGCGCACACCGCTGTGGGCGACGGTGAGCGGAGCACGCTGCAGACGGTCGAAGAGCGGCGCCTGGGCGAGAGCGAATGCGTTCTCGCCGGTTGCGCTGTGCGTCACGACGGCTTCGGTGTCGTCGGCGGGCGCGTACGCGCGCGAGCAGGCCGGCGCAACGGCCAAGGCGAGCGCGAGGCAGCCGAGCAGGCGTGTGCGATGGGCGCTCACAGCTTCTTGCCTTTGGCGATGCGCTCGGCGTCGGTCAAGCCGCCGCTGAGCGCCGAGAACGTCGACTGCGCGAGCTCACTGAATTCAGCGGTCGAGGTGGCGCGTTGGATGATGAACTTGGGTTCGGCTGCGATGACCGCGGGACGGTCCGTCAGGAACAGCGTGCCCGCGACGGTGAATGCAACCAGCACGAGCGCCGCGGCGACGAGCGAGAAACGCCGCACGAGGCGGTCGCGGCGCAGACGCGCGAGCGAGAAGATCGACGTCACGCGCGCGTCCAAAGTGCGCGGCGCCTGCAGCCGTTCGATTCGGCCGGCGAAACGGCGCGCGATCGAGCGCGAGGCGTCTTGCAAGTCGTGGTCGATCAGGCTGTCCAGGAGCGGCGGAACGCCGGTGCCGACGGGCCAGATCGCGCGGTCGACCGCGCGCGGCATCTTGATCGGTCCGACGGAGCGCAGCGCGAGGACGGCGCGGTCCTGGCGGTGGCCGGCTTGTGTCGCGGCGACGACGAGGCCTTCGAGTTCGCGCGGTGCGCGTTGGGCGCGCAGCGTGGCGAGGGCGCGCATCTGGCGCTCGACGTTGTGCAGGAACGCTGCGCAGCCGGCGCACGCGACGAGGTGCGCCTCGAGCGCGAGGTCGCGCCGGACGTCACCGGCGGCGACAGCGACGAGAACGTCGCGCCGATCCGGGCAGGCAGGTTGGCTGGGGCGGGTCATGGGTTCAACGCAGGTAGTGCTTGTCGAGAACGGGCGTGAGCTCGCGGTCGAGGGCTTCGTGTGCGCGCGACAAGCGCGACTTCACGGTGCCGAGCGAGATCTGCAGCGTCTCGGAGATCTGTTCGTAGGAGAGGTTCTCGACGTAGCGCAGCACGGTGATCGCGCGCATCTTGGGCGAGAGCCGAGCGATGGCGCATTGGATCTCGGCTTCGAGTTCGTGGCGCGAGGCGGCGGCCATCGGCATTTCGATGCGCTCGTCGCGCACGTCGTAGGCCGGTGCTTCGCCGCGTGATGCGTCTCCTCCGGCTTCGAGAGAAGTCAGTGCGCGCGTGCTCGAGCGGCGCTTGTGGTCGATGCTCGCGTTGACGGCGATGCGGTAGACCCAGCTCGAGAACTTGGACTCGAAGCGGAACTCGCCGATCTTGCGGAACATGATCCCGAAGGTCTCTTGCGAGGCGTCGAGCGCGTCGGCCGGATTGCTGGTGATCCGGTAGCAGACGTTGTAGACGCGGTCCTTGAACTGGTCGTAGAGCTCCCGAAAAGAGCCTTCGAGGCCCGTCGGCGACGCAGCCTGGCAGGCTTCAACCAGTTCGCGATCAGGGTCGATTTTCATCGGGGGCTGGGGCCGGGGCCGGGGCGCGCACCGGGACGCTGCGAGGGCGAGAGACCCGCCCCGGCGCGCGGGAGAATGGCATGGGGGGCGATATCGGGTTCAACCGCCAATGAGTGATTCGAAGTGACGTCCATCGCAAACACCGCGCTCCCCTTCATTAGATACCAGACGAAAAGATCGCGGGGCTGGTTCCGTTTGGAATCACCTAATCCACAAGGCTTTGCCTGCACTTTGGGGAGTGCTTGCGCAGGCGCCGCCCGAATTTGGGCGGGGGGGGGCGATACGAAGCCCCAATCGCGGGGACAGGCGCCCGCGGGAGTGTGCCGATCGCCGCTGGGCGAGGCTATCCGCCGATCAAGACGAGCGGATCGACCGTCCGGAACGTGGATCCGACGGTCGAGGCGCAGCTGGGCGGGCAGGAACCGTCCCAACCGTTGACGCAGTCGGCGGTCACGATCTCGTTGGTGAGGGTGGCGCCCTCGGCGCCGACGAGGCTGGAGCGTTGGAAGCACACTTCGCCGTTGGCCCAACCCGGCGGGGCGGTCATGGAGCTCGTGCCCGGGGTGTGGGGCGTGAGCGGCACGTAGATGGTGCCGCGGCCGGACTGCGGACCGGAGTACGGGCTCGGGTCCGCGGCCACGACGCTCGGCGGCACGGGCATGGCGTAGGCCACGACACCGTTGATGCTGACGAGTTGGACGGTCGTACTGGATGTGACCGGCTCGAAGCTGCCGGAGTTGGGTAGCGCGATGCGGGCCCAGAGCGTCAATTCTCCGGCGGAGTGGACCCAGTTCGGGTTGAGGGTGACGTCGATGACGGCGACGGCGCCGCTCGGCGTGACGGAGGGTTTGAAGTCGAGGCGCGAGTTCGCAGCCAGGTAGGTGTTCGAGAGGAGGAGCGTGTTTCCGCGGGCAAAAAGGCCGACTTGCAGGCTCTTGTCGCGCAAGTTGGTGTCGCCCATGTAGACGCAGACGAGCGCGTGCAGGCCGTCGGATTGCGAACTGACGGTCATGCCGACGCCGATGCGCTTCGTCATGATGGGCTTGCTCGCGGCGGTCAGCGGCGAGGAGTCGCGCGCCCATTCCTCGAGGTCGCTGATGCCGTCACCGTCGGTGTCGGCGTTGGTGGGTGAAGTGCCGAGGACTTTTTCCTGGATGAGCGTGAGGCCGTCCCCGTCCTCGTCGGATTGCGCCTCATCGGTCTGTGCCGCGGCGGGCAGCGCGAACAGGACGAGTGCACCGATACACAACGACGAGAACACCGAGATCCGCTTCCCGGGGAAGGACTGCGACAGGAGCTGCGCTGTGACGTTGTTCATGGTTGGTCCGCCGAGAGTCGAGGAGTGGCACCACCAGGTACGAGGGACTCGTTCAGAATAGGTTGAACCGCCGAAAATGGGCAAGGTAACCCTTTTTCGCGGCTCTACCCCCGATTCGCCCAGCCCCGACCGGCAGGGAACCGCACCCGGTTTTGCTAGGATCCTCGCCCCTTTCCGCGCGCCCGTAGCTCAGCTGGATAGAGCGACGGCCTCCGAAGCCGTAGGTCACAGGTTCGAATCCTGTCGGGCGTACCACTGAAATGGCGCTGTTTGGCGTGGATTGGCGCTTCCTGGCGCGACTTGGCCGAACCGGGCCGAGCCTGTGCCTGAGGCTCGAAATCCGCGATCTGCGCCAAGTAACGCCAAGTCGCGCCAAGTGCGGCCATTTGTCGCTGCAATCTGGGCTGCAATCTGGAGGTGCGAGGTTGGCGATCGGGACGTTGCCTGAGCCTTCCCGAATCGGGCGCCTGGCTGTTCCGATCTGGTGCCCGGATGCGCTGTCACGTCCCCGTCGTGGCGAGCGCAAGAAATGATTCGATCGCCGCAGCCGCTGCCAGTTGTGGAGCGTCGTAGGCCCGCATCCCGCGCCCATTCGCGACGGCATGTTCAATTCTTGCCTCGTGCTGGACCAGCTATGGCAGCGGAAAAGCCGTCGCGAGCGGCGGTACGCTGATCGCGTCCGGCATCGTGAACGCAGGAAGCGTTGGGGAGAGAAGAGCCTGACAGGGCTTCGTAGCACCAAGCGAGCAAGCCTCCTCCAAGAGGGCGCGTGCGCGCGCTTCGTCCCGAGCTCCACCGACGCCGGACAGGCTCATGAACGCGAGATACCAGCAACTCTCCGCATCTCCCGCCGAGCGCCCCGCTTCCAGAACGCGCACAACATGGGTGAGGACTTGTCGGGAGACCGGCATGACGAGCGCGATGCGGGCGATGCCCTTGGCTGCGTACGGATTGGTCGCGTCGCAACGCATGTAGAGTTCGAGCGCGCGTTTCCGGTCTAGGGTTCGGCCGCGTCCAATCTCGTGTGCGCGTGCAAGCAGCCAGCACGCCGGTCCGTCGAACCCGGCCTCACACAGAGACTCCAGGCGCACGAAGGCTTGATCAACGGCGAGATCCGACAAACGCTCGTTGTAGAAGAGAAACTGCGACACGACGTTCATCGTTCCATGTGGATCGCCGAGGTCCGATGCCCTGTCGAAGAACTCTGCGGCCCGCGCATGATTCGGCTTCACCAGCACGCCTTCGAAGCAGATCAAGCCGAGTTCGTTGTATGCCGCCGCCGAACCTCTTCCCTCGGCCAACGAGCCCGCAGCCATGACGAGGCTGTTGCCTGCATGTGGCTTGCCTTCCAAGACGGCACGCTTCCAGAACGTGATCGAGCTGCCCTCGTGCGGGCCTTCGATGTATCCGGTGGCGAACCACAAAGAGAACAGGCCGATCCAGCAGGCCATGTGCGCCATGTTTGCCAATCGCGGGCGTGCGAAGGACTCCCAAGCCAGATTCACGCGCCCGATCAGCCCCGATCTGGCAACGTGATCGATCCAAGGGACCAGGAGATTGAGGATCGGTACAGGAAGCAGCTTGTCCCAGAACGTCGGCACTTCATAGGTGTCGAGGACGCGGAACAGGACTGCGTATCCGAGCGCATACATCGCGCCGAATGCGATCTTGCCCACGTTTGTCCGAGGCGATGTCGCGGGATCCGTGAGGAGGAGGTGGATGCCCAGGAAAATCGTTGCCGCGATATTGGTGTTGACGAAGTAGTAGGTCCCGTAGATCCAGTGATAGGCGAGCGAGAATAGGCACAGTGTCCCCGCCGCAGAGAACGTGATCAGCGTGACGCCGAACAGGCACTGGACAACCAGGCCACCGAGGAAGATGACAATCAGCATGTGGGGCGGTTCGAAGGATGCTGCGATCTCCTTCCCGAAGGTCAGGTCCTTCGTGAGGCCGGTCAAGATCAGCACGATGGCGATCAGAAACTGTCCGAAGGCCGAAGGGTTGAAGATGTGCGCGCGTTTGCCGTTGCGCTCCCACGTGATGAAGTTCTTGCCCAGCGCGCCCAGCGTCAGCATCACGAACTGGAACGCAAACCATTCCGGCTTGAACCACAAGAGCAAATTCGTGCTGAGCACGATCGGCAGCGGCCCGAAACCGATACGCCACGTGCGGCCCCGAGTCCACGAGATGAGCGCGTCCAGCGCATACATGAAGAAGATTTGCGCAACGATCAGCGGCACCTGCGCCACGACGGCGGGCACGAACCAGGCCCAGTAGGCGAGGATGGAGGCTTGCACACACGCCTGAACCCAATGCGATGAGATGGAGACGAACTCCGATTCGAATACCGCGCCGCGCCTCCTGCGTGTGACCCAGAGCGCAAGGCTCCAACTGATCAGGCCGATGCCGATGCCCAGGAAAGTCCAGCGCAGGCTTGAGATGCCAAACACCGCAGGAACGAAAAGGATCGAGAGAAACCCGGCGAGGGCGACGAGAGCCTGACCGGGGTACGAAAGCGCCGTCGGACGTGCGTCGCCATTCACCTTGCCCTTCATCCGAGAAAGCCTACATCACGCGCGCCGCTGCACCAGCCAGCCTCGTGCTCCTGCAGAGCATGGTCCTGATTGGGACAGTCGTTTTATGACGGCGACCTTGTTCCCCTGGAAACGGTGCCGAGAGTCATAGTCTGATGATCACCACAATCGAGGAGCGGGCGAGCGATGCCCGTCCCCACATGAGCTGTCGCATGGACAAGAGCGAGACGGAGCGCCACGTCCGCGCAGGAACGCTCTGCATGCCTTTAGCGGTGACAGGCACGGCCGTAGCGCCCTGGCAGTTCTTCTCGTAGCGCGCTTCAGCGACTCCGCGCACCACGGCGCAGCAGGAATGCGAACACGAGCAGGGTGCATGCAAGGAATACGATGTTCACGGCGCGCGCGAACGGGGGCGCACCATCAGGCCAGATCTGACCGAGGAGGACGATTGCGTTCACGATGAGCAGGACAACCAGCAGGCTGCGTGAGATCATGCCCGTAAAGATCGGAATCTGGATCGGATTGTGCAAGCGGCCAGCCGGGGACTTTGAATCGGGTACGGGCACAAGAGGTCTTCCGCGCAAGCACCATGGATCGCGTTGAGTGTAATTGCCCCAACATCGTGTTCGACACGGGACGGCCGGGCTTCACGGACCCAACACTGGTGAGGTTGTTCGCCATGAGGGTAGCTCTCAACTGACGGCCAGCATCCGGCGCCAGAGCAACGAGAGTCGTGGCGCGCGACCAGGCCAGGCTCACAGCAGCTATGCTCAAAGGCCATGACCCGGACACTTCTGCTGCTGTGGTCGCTCTCCTGCCTAGCGGCCTGCGACGCGCGCCGCTCGCTGGAGGCAGCCGAGCTCGCGCGCTTTCCCACTGGCGTGATCTTCGAGGACTGCGAAAACGCGCAGAAGAACTGGACCCACGAACTGCCGGAGTGTCTGCGCGTGCAGTTGCCCATGTTGGGCCGCGGAGTGTGTGTCCCGCGACCCGAAGCGCGGCCTGATGGAGCGCGCGATGCGCCGCGTTGGGGCGTGTGGACCTACGAGTACGTGCGTGTTGCGCAGACGCAGTCACCCGACGGTTCGATCGTGACGCACTTCCGCGATCTCGACCGCTCGAGCCTCGGGATCGCGGCGCGGGGCGAGTATCAGGACAACCAGCTCGAAGGCGCGTGGACCTTCAGGCATTTGAACGGACTCGAACGCGCGCACGGCAACTTCCGTGCAGGCGCGATGACGGGGCCGTGGAGCTTCTGGTTGGAAGACGGAACCGTCGATACCGCGCACACGGGCGTGTACGCGAACGGCGTCCTGAGTTCGCCCGCCGCGCCGAAGTGATTCGACGCGCGCGGGGAGAGGCTGCGCCGTGCGCGGCGCGACTCAGACGGACGAGTACGTCATTCCGCGACGCTGTCCTTCGGTCTCCACCATGCCGTCAGCGATGAGCTTCTTCATCACCGGGCGCATGGTGTTCACGTCGGTGCCGAGCGCGGCCGCGATCTGTTCGCCGCGCGAGCCGGGGTTGCTGCGCACGAAGTTGAAGAGCGCATCGCGATCGACCGCGCCGACGCGCTTCATGCCCGAGCCTTTGGGGATGAGCGTCACGCCTTTCAGTTGCAAGCAGGCCGAGAGCGTCGAGCGCGCTTCTTCGAGCGCCTGGCGCAGCGCCGCATCGCGCGTCTGGCTGGAGGCTTGATCGACGGCTTTGAGAGCCTTCGATACGAACTTCAGCGCCGGGTCCTTCGCCACTTTTTGCGCGGCGGCTTTGACCTTCAGGGCTTGGATCTGGGCTTCGAGATCTTTGATGCGTTGTTCAGCAGAACGGCGGGCCATGATGTGATTCCAGGAATATGTAGGTTCGACAGCGAGCTGGAGAGCGACTGCAGGAAACAGTCACAGGTGTTCAACGGTCCGTGCGGAGTGCGGCGCGCGTGACGCGCAAGCGCTTCACGCCTTCTTGGAGCCGCGCGCCTTGCCGCGACCGGCTTTTTTCTTCGCGGTCTTGGCGGGGACGGCGCCCGCGACGTAGTAGCGCGTGCCGCGGCGTTGACCTTGAGTCTTGATCTTCTTCGCGGCGATCAATGCCTGCATCGGCAGACGCATCGTGCCGACGTCGGTGCCGAGCGCCTTGGCGATCTCTTCGCCGAGTTGACCGGGGTTGGCCTTGACGTAGTCCGTCAGCGTCGCGCCCATCTGCGCGACGTCCTCGGCGCTGCGGCGCTTGCCTTTGCGCACGGGCTTGATCTTCGGCGCGGCGGAACCGGTGGATGCCGCGGCCTTCACGTTCTTGGAACCTTTCGGTCGGCCAGGGCCTTTGCGGGCGGCGGGCAGACTGCCACCGAGCGTCGCGAGGACTTGTTCGATGGCCGCTCGCCGAGCGATGGCTTCGAGTTGGGCGGCGAAGGAGGCGACGAGGGCTTGGATCTCAGTGCTGGTGTTCGGCATATCGGTACGTTCTCGATTCGTCAGGGGTCTGAGGCGGAGCCGCGCAGGCTATTCCGCTCATTGAGCGCAACTACAATAACCGATTGCGCTCGACTCAAATAGCTTTCCAGTGTGCAAATCGACACAGCCTGCTGCTCAGGGTGTCCAACCGGGCCCTCGATGCGACAATTCTCCAATGTCACACGCCGATTTTCGAGGCGATTTGGGTAATGCTCCACTCGACCCTGGGCACACCGACACGCATTCCAGGTGGCGGGGAACCACTCACACGCCTCCTTTGCAGACTGAGATTCCCAGCCCTCGAAACCATCGGGCGGGGACCCGCGGCCCCCGCCCGAAGCGCAATCGGCGCCGTGGATGCCCCATGGCCGACCCAGAGTTCAAGGGACCCAGGCTGCCGTCACCGCATTCGTCAGATTGAAGAGGTTCGGCGTGCAGAAGCCCGGATCGGCGTCGCGGTACCAGAGCTGATAGTGACGCACGTCGCCCGCGCTCGTCGCACCGAGCACGTGGAGCGGCGTCGGTTGGCCCGGGTTGGGGAGCGTCGCGGCGTTGCTGCTCGCGAACACGACGCCCAGGCGCGCGACCGAACCCGTGGCGCACAGCTTCCCGTCGCCGAAGGGGATGTCGGATGCGCTCGAACCTTGAAACAAGAGGCCGGGTCCGTTCGGGACGAACTCGCTGAGCAACGTGAACGAGTCTGCGGACACCCGTTCCTGGCCCGCGCCCGTGAGCCGCGCACCGAGGCTCGCGATTGAGCTCGGACACCCGCGGTCGGGCGCGCCGACGTTGCCGCACGGGCACGCCACCGAGCTTCCGTCGCCGTGACAGAACGAGGGTTTGGTCTCGTCGTAGCGCGCGATGAACAGGTCCTGCGGGTCGCCTTGAGTGTCGGCGACGCTGCTCACGACGATCACGACGTCGGGCGCGGAGGCTCCCACGCCGACCATCAGGTTCCCGCCGGTGGCGACGGGATTCGGGACGACCGTCCACACCGGCGTTCCGGCGGACGTGATGCTGGCCACGCACATGCGACCGACGCCTTGTGCATCGCGCGCGAGACCCTGCAACGTCACACGACCGTTGCCGGCGTCGATGACGTGATCGAATTCTTCGATGCTGGTGCCGGCGAAATTCGCGCTCTGCTTCCACAGCTCCGTACCGGAGGGATTGAAGGCCGCGACCAGCCCGTCGATCAGGAACGGTCCTCCCGGTGGCAACGTGAAGTCGTTCATCCACAGTCCCGCTGCGACGATCTCGCCGGTCGCGAGACAGGTGAGCGAGGTCGCCACGCCGACCGTGTGCACCGCATCGGTCACGGTGCGCGTCCATTGGAAACCGCCGGTCGGGTCGTAGCGCGTCACTTCGAACGGAGCCAACCCCGTCGGCCCCGGCGTGTGCGTGCCGACGTACGCGGACCCGTCGAGGCCGACGCACAGTGCCCCGAAGACGCTGAGGTTGACGGGCACGGACCAGAAGAATGCGCCGTTCGGCAGGAGGCGCATCAGTCGCCCACCCGTCGCGATCAGGAGATCGCCCGTGGGCATGAACTCGATCTCCATCCGGCTCGCCATCTCGGCCGGCGCAGTCAAGAGCTGCGGCGCGCTCGCGTTCCCGGCCGCGTCGTAGCGCAAGAGTACGGGTTCGTATCCGGGCAGTGTCGGAGCCCAGGTCCTGGCGGCGACGAAGGCACTGCCGAGCGCGTCGACCACGACGTCGTCGCCGACGTCGAGGCTCTGCACCGGACCGTCCCATGTCCGTACCCACGCGAGCGCGCCTTGCGCATCGACGCGGGCGACGAGCACGTTCGAATCGGACTGGCCCAGAATTGCGTCTTCGCCGACGGCGACGACGCCGCCCGCGAGGTGCAGCGCGAGCCTGTACACGAATGTGCTGCGGCCAGGCGTCGTCGGAATCGAGCGCGTCCACAGGTGCTGGCCGCCCATGTCGTAGGCGACGACGAACGCCGAGTACGAGTCCGGCGCGACAGCCGTCGGATACCAGCCGCCGACGTAGGTGCGGCCCGCGGGCGCGTCGACGAGCATCGTCCAGGGCGAATCACCGGTGCCGATCTGCGACAGATCGAGCGTGGTGCTCCAACGCTTCAGCACCTGCGACGAGGCTTGGGGCGCGAGCCCGACCAGAGTGAACAGGCCGGCGGCGGCAAGGATGAGGAGCGTTTGTGTTCTGGATCGGCGCATGGGTCACCTGCAAGACGAGTACGGAGTCGGAATGCCGGAAGGCGCGAACCTCCCGGCAGCGTGAGCGCCGCAGAGAAACCCATGTTACGCGGGTAATCCGATTTCTGAGGCGCGTGCGGCCGAATCCGTGGTGGCACGCAGCGCGGGGAGTGTCGTAGAACAAGATCGCTATGAATGACCGCGACATCGAAGCCATGGTCCACACGGCGCTGATCAGCGACGGGCGACTCTCGTCGCAGTCGATCGAAGTCAGTGTTTCGCACGCCATCGTCTACCTGAACGGGCGCGTGCAGTCGTACCGCCGCAAGCTCCTGGCGCAGCGCCTCGCGAGTTCGTTCCGCGAATGCCGCGATGTGATCAATCAACTCGAAGTCGAACCGACCGAAGTCGTCAGTGACGATGTCATCGCGAAGCGCACGAGCGAGGCACTTTCATCGCACGCGGACATCGACAAACACACCCTCACCGTCTCGGTCACGACCGGGTACGTGACGCTGCGCGGCACGGCCGGCACCGAATGGGAACGCATGATGGCCGAGGACGTCGCTCTCGCCGTCCGTGGAGTGCGCGGCGTGAAAAACCTGATCCTGGTCGACACGGCGGCGCGCCAGGAAGACCAGGCTTTGTGCAACCGCGTTCAAGCCGCGCTGGATCGCGCGCACCTCTTGGAGCAGACGCACATCCAAACCGCCGTCGATCAAGGTGTGATCGTGCTGTCCGGAACAGCGCCTAGCCTCGCGCTCAAGGAGCTGGCGTACGACATCGCACGGCGCCACTCGCTGCGTCACGTGCGCAACGAGATCGTCGTTTCACTCGACTGAGCGCCCCTATCTGGAGGTGGGGGGCCGCACGCGCGTTTCGACCGCGAGCGGATTGGGCCACTCGATGACGGCGGCGAACCCCAGGCTCTCGGGGTCTTCCTTGAGGTAGCCCTGCACGACGTCGAGCACGCGGAAGCCGTGGCGGAGTTGGAAGCTGAGCGTGGGGTCGCGCAATTCGCCGCGCACGACGCTGTCGGCGTACTCGCGCGCTGTCATGCGCTCGGCGTAGCGCGAATAACCGCGCAGTCGCGCTCCGGCACGGATGCGGCGCAAATTCAGTCGCTCGCACAGTTCGCGACGTGCGGCGTAGATCATCGAACCCACGCCTTGCCCCTGCGTGTCCGGGTGGACCATGATCTCCGCGCCGTAGAGCGTGCGACCGTTTTCGGGGTCGTGGTTCGTGAACATCCCGCGGTCCGTGAAACTGCGCCAGCTTTCGTACGATTCGTAGTCGTCCCACAGGACGATCAAACTGGCCGCCATGCCGACGACGCGCTTCGAAAGACGGTCGAAGGCGACGAGCTGACCTTCAGGGAAGACTTTCAGATGCGACGCGAGCTGAACTTCCTGCCACGGTGACGCGCCGGGATAGACGGCGTTGCACATGTCGATGATGCCGCCGAAGTCTTCGGGGAGTGTGCTACGAACGATGACATCCATGAGTCGTCAGAGCACCACGGGACGCGGTGCGGGCAGCGGGTGTTTCCTGCGTTGCGCGTCGAGCAGCGGCAAGACCGTACCCGAACTGCGCGTCTCGGCGATCGTCGCGAGGTTGAGCTCGCCGATCACCATGGTTTCCTGGTTCGGAATGCCCTCGGAGAGGATTCCGTCGCGCGAGAACGCGAAGTCGCTCGGCGTCAGGATGCCGGCCTGCCCGTAATTGAGCGAGACGGCCGGGACATTCGGCAACGAGCCGACTGTCGAGGATTGTATCACATACATCTGGTTTTCGATCGCGCGCGCATGCGCGCAATAGCGCACGCGCAGAAAGCCCTGTCGATCATCGGTGCAACTCGGAACGATCAGAATGTGCGCTTGTTCGCGCGCAAAGGCGCGCGCCATCTCCGGGAATTCGACGTCGTAGCAGATCGTGACGCCCACGTGGCCGAAGTCGGTTTCGATCAACGTGAGCTCTTCGCGGGGCGAAACGAGCCAGTCTTCGGATTCGAAACGGGTCATGTGCAGCTTGCCCTGCACCGCCATCTGGCCGCGCGGACCGAACACGTGACAGTCGTTGTAGACGAGGTCGCCCTTGCCGCGAATCGGGATCGTGCCGGCGACCAGGTACATGCCGTACTCCTTCGCCAGGCCGGTGAAGAGTTCGATGTAGCGCGCGGCCTGGTCGGCCAGTTCGCGGATCTGCTCGGGCATCGGACGGCGGATGTCGCCCAAGGTCAGCAGTTGAACGGTGAAATACTCCGGGAATACGAGCAAGTGGCAGCGGTAATCGACGGCCGTTTCGACGAGGCCGCGCACCTGATCCGCGAAGCCGTCGAAGGTCTTCACGGGCCTGATGTAGTACTGCAGTGTCGCGACTCGAATGCGCTCCATCGATTTCCTTTGCTCTTGCCGGGGGGGGGCGTGGCTGTCGTGCGCAAGCCCTGATCGGCCGCGTCTCTACTGTAATCCTGTTACGCTGTACGTTCTCAGCACTCAATGATGCAAAGCATGGAGGCGCAGGTCATGGGCTATTCGAAAATCCTCGCCGCGGTCGGCATCGACGCGGGATCCGAGAACGCGATTCTGCAAGCGGATGCGCGTGCACGCGCCGCGCAAGGCGAGTTGTACGTGTGTCACGCGATTCCGAACGCCCTCGGAGGCTATCCGTTCTTCTACCCGTCCTCGGGAGAGTTCCACGTCGAGGGAGCGGAAACGCGTCAACGCCTGCTCGCGGAATTGTCCAAGTACGTCGAGCGCCTGACAGGACGCAAGCCTGGCGAGTACCGCGTCGACATCAAGCAAGGCCGCTCTCACGAAGTGATCCTCAAGATCGCCGAGGCCTGGAGCGCCGACTTGATCGTCTTGGGCGTGACCACCGATCCGGACAAATCGACGAGCGACCCGGATTTGCGCCACATCTTGCGCCACGCCGAAGCGCCCGTGCTCGTCGCACGCGAGCGCGAGGGGACGAAGCGCATCCTGGTCGGGACGGATTTTTCCGATCCGTCGTTGCCCGCCGTCGCCGCCGCGGCGCACGAGGCACGTCGCACGCAGGGTGAAGTGACGATCCTCCACAGCATCGAGCTCTCGGTCGCGATGCCGGCCTGGTCCGCGCTCGGACCGGTCGCCGTCGACCTGCCGGCTCAGGTGCTCGACGACCTGAAGGCCGACGTCGACAAGCGCTTGATCGATGCGCTGAAACAACACGGCATCGACGGCGCGCGGCGCGTGATGAACGGATCGCCGTCCCAGGCGCTGCTCACCGCCGCCGAAGAACTGCGCGCGGACCTCGTCGTCGTCGGCACACTCGGCCGCACCGGGATCCCACGCATGTTGATCGGCAGCGTGGCGGAAGAAGTCGCACTGTCGGCGCCGTGCAGCGTGCTGGTCGTGCGGCTCACGTGAGTCCTGAGCCATGCGGTACACGGCTGTGTTCTCCCCGATTCGCCGGCTTGCTACCGCACGCCGGCGAATCGGGGAGAACACAGCCGTGTACCGCATGGCGGTGTAGTCGCCGACTACGAATCGTCCAGCCAGTCCGCTTTGAAGTGCTTGAGCAATTCGAACCAGATCAAGCTCGCCGCGCCCAACGCCATGCCGCCGAACAACCATCCGGCGCTGATCGTGCCGAATTTGAACAGCCCGGCTAGCGCCGGCACCCACATGACCACGAACAGTGTCAGCGTCGCGCCGCTCACGACGATCCACGATGCGGTGTTCTTGGTGAACAGGCTCGAGAAAACGCTGCGCCGCCAGGACCTGTTCACCCAGATCAGCGCGACGTTTCCACCGATCAGAGTCGCGAAGGCGAGCGCGCGCCCTTCATCCTCGGAACCGGAAGCATCGAGGCCCAAACGAAAGGCCGCCAGACTGACGAGCATCAGGCTGAGCCCTTGGATCAGCGAGACGATCACCAGGTGTCGCGAGAACAGGCTCGCACCGGCTTTGCGCGGCGGCCGGCGCATCGCTCCAGGCCCCGTCGGCTCCGCCTCGAACGCGAGCGCGCAAGCCGGATCGATCAGCAGCTCGAGGAACACGATGTGCAGCGGGAAGAGCACCAGCGGCCAGCCGAAAAACACGGGCAGCAGGGACAACCCCAATATCGGCACGTGCACGGCGATGATGTAGGCCATCGCGCGCCGCAAGTTGTCGTAGATGCGGCGGCCGAGCCGCACCGCGCCGACGATCGACGAGAAATCGTCATCCGTGATGACGAGATCCGCCGCTTCGCGCGCGACATCTGTGCCGCGGCCTCCCATCGCGACGCCGATGTGCGCGGCTTTCAATGCCGGCGCGTCGTTGACGCCGTCGCCCGTCATCGCCACGACATTTCCGTCGGCGCGTAGCGCGCGCACGAGGCGCAACTTCTGCTCGGGTACGGTGCGCGCGAACACGGACGTATGTCGCACGCGCTCCCGCAACTCATCGTCGGTGAGTGATTGCAGTTCCTTGCCCGTGATCACCGTGGGCTCGGCACCGAGTCCGGCCTGTCGCGCGATGGCGCGTGCAGTCTCGGGGGCGTCGCCCGTGATCATCACGACACGCACGCCGGCTTGTAAGCACTCCGCGACGGCGTCCGGAACGCCGGCCCGCAAAGGGTCCTCCAGGCCGACGAGACCGATCAGCTCGAATTCGAACTCGCGCTGAGTATCCGGCAGCTCGTGCCGGTCGCACGTCGCACGCGCGACTCCGAGAACGCGTAGCCCGTCGCGGCCCATCCGCGCGACCTCAGCGCGGTACTCGGCCAGGACTTCCGCGCTCAAGGCGCAGAGCTCCGCGACGGCTTCGGGCGCGCCCTTGCAAGCGATGGTCGCACCCGTTTGACCGGGGGCGCGCCAGGCATAGGAGACGGACAACAAGGCTGGAGACAACGGGTAGTGACGCGCGAACGTCCACTCTTCACGAACCTGCCGCATGCTCGACGGCGCAGAGCGTGCGAGTTGGTGAAAAGCCAGCTCCATCGGATCGAATGGATCACGCTGGCTTGCCAGGACTCCGAATTCGACAACCTCGCGCAACGCTTCCGGCATGTCGCTGCCGTCGACCACATGTCGTGCGTCGCGGCGCCACAGACGTGCGACTCGCATCTTGTTCTCGGTCAACGTGCCGGTCTTGTCCGCACACAACACCGATGCGGCCCCGAGCGCCTCGACCGCAGGCAGTCGGCGCGCGAGTACTCGATGCTTCGATAACCGCCACGCGCCGAGCGCCATGAACACGGTCAGCACGACCGGGAATTCTTCGGGCATGGCCGCCATGGCCAGGGCGATGCCCGCGAGGAGCCCCTCGAGCCAGTTTCCGCGAGTGATGCCGTACACGACGACGAGCAGCGCGCACGCCGCCAGACCCAACGTCGCGAAGATGCGCACGATGCGGCCGACCTGTATCTGCAGCGGCGTGCGGCTTTCTTCGATACCGGCGAGGACGACGCCGATGCGGCCCATTTCCGTGCGCTCGCCGGTGGCGCGGACTTCGGCCAATCCGTGCCCCTTCACGACCAGGGTGCCGGCGTAGACGAAAGGCTGATCGTCACCGCCCGGGCGCGGATCGGTCGAAGCCGCTTCGGCCACGAGCTTGCGCACCGGCACTGACTCGCCCGTCAGCAGGGACTCGTCGAGTTCCATGTGCGCGGCCTCGATCAGGCGCGCATCGGCGCTCACGCGGTCGCCCTCGGCGAGCACGAGGATGTCACCGCGCACGACCTCGCGTCCGGCGATGCGCACGCGCGCTCCGTCGCGCAAGACCAGCGCGCGCGGAGCCGACAAATCGCGCAGAGCGGCGACCGCGCGTTCAGTCTTGTACTCCTGCGCCAGCGTGATCGCGATCACGACGAGCACCGACGCTAGGAGTGTCAGCGCTTCCGCGCGATCGCCCAGGATCAGGTAGATGCCGCCCGCGGCGAGCAGGAGCAGCAACATCGGCTCCTTGAGCACGCCGACCACCGCCCAGAACAGCCCGCGCTTCTTGTCGCGCGACAGTTCATTCGCACCCTCGACCCCGAGCCGGTCGCGAGCCTCGGCCGCCGTCAGGCCGCGCGGTGTCGAGACGGGAGTGGGCATGCTCACGATAGTACGGAGCCAGAGCCATTCTTCCCTGATTCGCCGCCGGATACGGTACACGGCGGCGAATCGGGGAAGAATGGCTCTGGCTCCGTACTCGACGACTACGACTCCTCGTCCTCGTCCTCGTCCTCGGCCGTCAGGACTTCGCGCCACACCGGCACGTCGAAGCTCGCGTAGTAGTCGAGGCCTTCGACCGGCGCGCGGATTTCGAGCGTCCAGCTGATGTTGTTCGCGTGCGGTGAACTCCAGAACTTGCGACAGCGCTCGGGGATGTCGAAGTGCACCGGGATTCCCTCCAGCAGGCTTGCGTCCTGCGCATCGACCGTGGAGTGCGCTTCCCAGCGCACGCGGTTCTCGTGGTAGGTCTTGCCCGAGGTCCTCGAGACGATGGTCTCGATGCACTGGAACTTCAGCGTGTAGTTGCCGCTCGCGCGCAGCTCGCGCGAGGAACGCACGTGGCCTTCGAGCGCCAGCCCGGGCGCGATGTGGTGCCCTTTCATCTCCAGCACGGATTGACCGAACTTGTTGCCGCGCAGTTGATCGCGCAGCGCCACGAACGTGTAGCCCAGGCACACGGCACACAAAAAGAACACCAGGAATACAGCCGGGTTGAACTCCGGATCCTGCGTATCGAGGTTCAGCGGCCAGCCCAGAAACAGCGTCAGCGCGACGGCGCCCGCAGCGGTCAGCAGCGCCATGGCCCAGTTCGTGAAAGAGAAGAACGAGGTGCTGTCCTCGATGAGGCGCGTGGTGGGCGGATCGAGGTCGTCTTCGGTCATGCGGGGGGGCGGGCATTGAAGCGCTTTCCGCGCATTCCGGCCTGCAAAAAGGCGTCGATTCCGGAACCCGGAACGCGGCCGTGGTTTCAGAGGCGAAGGGCTTCCCCGAACGGGCCGTTCCTGCCGAGAATGACCTGCGCACGCACTGAAAGGAATCTCCCGTGAAGTCGATCCTCCTCCTCGCCACCGCCTTCCTGTCGCTGACGACCGCAGTCATCTTCGCGCAGGAGCGCAATCAAGGTCAGACCTTCGAGGCGCTGCGCCGGCGCCTCGACACCGATCTGGACGGACGCATCAGCGAGAGCGAATTCCCGCGCGGCAAGGCGGCGTTCCGGCGGCTCGACCGCGACCGAGACGGATACTTGACCGCGGCTGACTTCGCGGACCCGAAGGCCAGGCCCAGCGGCGGCACGGCGGTCGCCGCGCGCGCGGCCACGCCGGAAGAGACGGAGTTCTTCGAGAAGAGCGTGCGCCCCGTGCTCGCGAACAACTGCTTCAGCTGTCACTCCGACAACGCCAATAAACTGAAGGCCGGCTTGAAGGTCGATTCGCTCGCCGCGCTGCTCGCCGGCGGTGTGTCCGGCGCTGCGATCGTGCCCGGCGACGCCGACGCGAGTCTCCTGATCCAAGCTGTGCGCTACACCGACTCCGAGCTGCAGATGCCGCCCAAGAAGCAGCTCGACGAAGGCGCGGTGAAAAACCTCGAGCGCTGGGTCGCGATGGGCGCCCCTTGGCCGGGCGCGGTGGTGGTGGATGCGCCCGACGCGCCCGCAGGCGCGATGAAGCCGACCAAGACTCCGATCGATTTCGAGAAGGCGCGCGAGTTTTGGGCCTTCCGTCCGCCGGTGCGCACCGAACCCGCCGCGACGAAGAACACTCAGTGGGCCTGGAGCACGATCGATCGCTTCCTGATGGGCGCGATGGAGAAGGCCGGCGTCACGCCCGTCGGCGACGCCGACAAGCGCACGTGGCTGCGGCGCGTCACCTTCGATCTCACAGGTTTGCCGCCGACGCCGGAGGAGATCAGCGCGTTCGAGGCCGACCGTTCACCGCAGGCCTTCGAGACGATCGTCGATCGTCTGCTCGCGTCGCCCGCGTACGGCGAGCGTTGGGGGCGCCATTGGCTCGATGTCGCGCGCTACGCCGAGTCGAGCGGCAAGGACACGAACGTCGTCTACCCGCAGGCGTGGCGCTACCGCGATTGGGTGATCGCGGCCTTCAACGCCGACAAACCGTACGACCAGCTGCTGAAGGAACAGCTCGCCGGCGACTTGATGTCCGCGTCCGACGACGACACGCGTGCCGCGAACTTGATCGCGACCGGCTACCTCGCGATCGGATCGAAGAGCCACAACACGCGCGACAAGCGTCAGTTCTCGCTCGACGTCGCGGACGAGCAGATCGACGCCGTTTCGCAGGGCATGCTGGGATTGACGATCGCCTGCGCGCGCTGTCACGACCACAAGTTCGATCCGATCCCGACCGAGGACTACTACGCGCTCGCCGGCATCTTCCTCAGCACCGAGACGCAGTTCGGCACGCGCACGGGGCCGGGCAACAACAACCCGAGCTCGCTGATCACGCTGCCTGCCGGCGCACACGTTCCCAACGGACCGTCGATGGATCCGACCGTGCGCAAACTGCTCGAGCGCACGCGCGATCGCTTCGCCCGCACGGCGGAGGGCGGCATGGATGCGCCGCGCACCGGCGACACGGTCGCCGACAAGAAGCGTCCCGATCCAGTCGACCAGCAGCGCCTGCGCGTCGCGCGCCAGCAAGTGGCCATCTTCGACGATCTGCTCTCGCGCTTCGACGAAAGTGGCCGCGCGCTGGCCACGAACCGGCTCGCGATGGGCGTCACGGAAGGCAAGCCGCGCGACATCGCCGTGCTCGATCGCGGCGAACTCGACAAGCCGGGCGCCGTCGCGCCGCGCGCCATGCCGCAAGTGTTGCGCACCCAGACGACGCCGCCGATCACGCGCGGCAGCGGACGCGCGGAACTCGCCGACTGGATCGCATCGAGTTCGAACCCTTTGACCGCGCGCGTCTGGGCCAACCGCGTCTGGTTGCACCTGTTCGGTTCGGGCATCGTGCGCACGCCGCAGAATTTCGGCGCCAGCGGCCAACGACCCGAGCACCCTGAGCTGCTCGACTGGCTGGCGACGGAGCTCGTCGCGCAAGGCTGGTCGACCAAGAAGCTCGTGCGCGAGATCGTGCTGTCGCACGCCTATCGCCTCGACAGCATCGACAACGAACGCAATGCGCGGATCGACCCGGCGGTGAAGACGCTGTGGCGCATGCCAGACCGCCGCTTGGAAGCCGAAGCGATCCGCGACGCGATCCTGGCTGTGTCAGGCACGCTGCAGACCGACATTCCGCCGGGGTCCACAGCCGGAATCATCGAAGGCCGCGTCGATCGCGACGAGACCGTGAACTACATCACGCGCGAACGGCCCGTGCGCTCGGTGTACCTGCCGAGTTTGCGCGAGCACCTGCCCGACGCGCTCGACGTGTTCGATGCGCCTGACTCCGCGTTCGTGACGAGCGACCGCGAAGCGACGAACGTGGCGACGCAGGCCTTGTTCTTGATGAACGACGTCGACGTGATGCAGATCGCCGACGCGTTCGCCGCCAGATTGTTGGCGCGCGAGGGCAAGGACAGCGATCGGATCCACTACGCGTTCGAACTGGCGCTGGGCCGCAAACCCAGCTTCACCGAGGTCAGCGCCGTCCGTTCGTTCCTCGAGGACTTCGAGACGCTCAACGCCAAGAACAAGAAGACTGCCGATCCGAGGCGCGACCGCCGTCCGGGGCGCGGTGACGCACCCGGCCTGGGCGGAACGGGCGTGTTGCCCACGCTGGATCCCACGCGCGCCGCGTGGTCGGCGTTCGTCCAGACGTTGTTCCAGAGTGCCGAATTCCGTTCGCTCGGCTGACCGCGAGACACACACGAGAACCACGATGACCATGTTCAACGATTCAGAACGATTCGGATTCGCGCCCAGCCGCCGCGACACGCTCAAGCTGCTCTCGTGCGGTTTCGGAATGCTCGCGTTGCGCGGGCTGTGCGCGGCTGATGCGCAGGACCTCGTCAGCGATCCGTTGGCGCCGAAAAAACCGCACCTCTTGGCGCGGGCGAAACGCGTGATCTTCCTGTGCATGAACGGCGCGCCGTCGCACGTCGACACGTTCGACTACAAGCCGGCGCTGGCGGAGCACGACGGTCAGACTCTGTCGGGCTATCGCCAGGGTGCGAAGCTCATGGCCTCGCCGTGGAAGTTCTCGCAGAAAGGCAAGAGCGGCCTGTGGATGAGCGAGCTGTTCCCTGAGCTCGCGAAACACGCCGACGAGTTGTGCCTCCTGCGCGGGATGCACACCGCCGTTCCGGCGCACGCGCAAGCGACGATTCAACAACACACCGGCAGCTTCCAGTTCGTGCGCCCGTCGCTGGGCGCGTGGACCATGTACGGACTCGGCACGACGAACCGCAATCTGCCCGGGTTCGTGACGTTGAACCCGCCCAGCGGCAACGGCGGTGCGCAGAACTACGGGTCGGGCTTCCTGCCGGCGCCGTACCAAGGTATGCGCGTGGCGCTCGCTCGCGGCGGTGCCGCGAATCGACGCGGCGCTGCACCCGAATCGGTTGCGAACATCAAGAACACGCGCTTGACGACCGAGGAACAGCGCGCGCAACTCGACCTGCTCCAGAAGCTCAACAAGGAGCACGCGCGCCGCGATTCTGGCGACGCACAGGTCGAAGGCGTGATCGAATCGTACGAGCTGGCGTTCCGCATGCAGGCCGAGCTGCCCGGGCTGCTCGATCTGTCGAAGGAAAAGAAGGCGACGCTGGATGCGTACGGAATCGGCGGCGGCGAGACGGATGCGTTCGGTCGTCAATGCCTGACCGCGCGCCACCTGGCCGCGGCCGGCGTGCGCTTCATCGAAGTCGGAATGGGCGGCTGGGATCACCACCGAAACCTGCGCGAGGAATTGCCGCAACGCTGTCAGGCGATCGACAAACCGATCGCAGCACTGCTCGCTGATTTGAAGCAAAGCGGCATGCTCGACGAAACACTCGTGATCTGGGGCGGCGAATTCGGCCGCACGCCCTACGCACAGAACGGCGACGGACGCGATCACAACAACCGCGGCTTCACGACGTGGATGGCGGGCGGCGGTGTGAAAGGCGGATTCTCTTACGGTGCAACCGACGAGAACGGGATCGAGGCGGTGGAAGGCCGCATGTCGATCAACGATTGGCACGCCACGATCCTGCACCTCGTCGGGCTCGATCACGAACGCTTGACCTACAACTACGCCGGTCGCGACTTCCGTTTGACGGATGTGAGCGGCACGGTAGCGACCGACATCTTGAGCTGAAGCTCGCCGGATCCGGTCTGCTGGTCAGACCCCGAATTGTCGCAGGTGGTGGTCTAGATGCCGCCACTGCAGGGCGTTCCACTGCTCAGGTGTCAGCTCACCGAAGAACGGGTGCGGCAGCTTCGTCAAGGACGCCGGCCCACCCTCGCCGAACCGGCGCACCATGCCGAGCAGCGCTTCGCGCTCCGACTCGAACTCGTGCCTGCCTCCGACCTTGAACTCCGGCGCGGTCGGCATGTTCTGACTCCACGGCTTGTCGGAGAGCAGGCGTCGCTTGGCCATGCCTCCGAACAGGAGCCCCATCAAGCCGCGTTTCAGACGCAGCTGGCCGATCGCGACGCGCAGCGGCTGTTGGCAATGCGCGAGCATCTGGGCGACGGTCATCTTGCCCCACAGCGGCTTCGCATCCGCGCGCAGTGCTTTGATGCGCTGTTCGATGAGGGCGCGATCGGATGTGGTCCAGAGCGAAGGGGTCGTCACGAGTCGTTCTCCGCGCGGAGGATGTTCGGAATCATCGCGTGGGAGTGTAGCGCAGCGGCGAGGCTCCTTGCACTCGGCGGCACGGCGGCTGTTCGCAAGCGCGAGCTGGTGCCCGGCTCAGTCGGCAGGGATGCCGTAGTAGTTCGCGAGCTCATCGACATCGTGACCGTAGTCGTAGACGAGCTCTTCGCCGGCGGCGATGTCGGTCAGCGCGAAGAAATCCATGGTGCGATCCTCGTCGTTCGAGACCAGCGAGACGTTCTCACGCTTGCTGTGATTGATCAGGCTGCCGAGCCCGAGGACGATGCACAGATCGCCTTCGTCGTTCCATTCGAACAAGTAGCGACCCACGACCGAGAGGTCGGTGTACTGCGAATCGGCCTTGGGAACGAACACCGTGTGGTCCGCGAGGAGCTGCGTTCCCTTGGCGATGTCTTGCGCGGCGATGATGCACCGACCGCGGCCTTCGACATGGCGGATGAGGAGGGCGGGAAAGGTTGTGGCAGTGGCTGTCATGGGCATTTGTCGTGTTTGAGAGGCGAGCACTCTAGTGCCCTGAACCTGAAGTTCGTTGAAGAATTCGAGCCGTCTGCGCCTCCCGGGCGGCGTTGCGACTCCTCCGAGGGATGCAGCGAACCCGCGTCGTCGTCGCGCCTTGCCAGGAAGCCGCATCCAGCCCGACTTCTTCAACGAACTTCAGGTTCAGGGCACTAGCGCTTGCATGGAGCCGTTCCAGGGGTCGGTGAACTCGGACGTCGAATTGTCGTTACGATCGCGCTTCGATGGATGGTTCCGGCACTTCCGAGTCACGAGCGAGCGCGGAGGAGCGCGCGCCGGCTGCGCACACGATCGAGCGTTGGTGCCTCGACTTCGTCCGCGGTGCGAGTGCAACCGAGAAACTGAGTCCGAGCCCGACACCGGACACAGCACTCGAGTCCGCGTGGGATCCGGCGGCGAGCGCCTGCCGCATCGCGCAGCCCGGACGGCCGCCGGAGTGGACGATCACGACGCGCAGTGGTTCCACACCGCGCGGCCAGGCTCTTAGGGATCCGGCGGCGCGCGCGAAGCTGCTGCACCGCTTCGTGCACCACGAGTTGCAAGCCGCCGAATTGTTCGCGTGGGCCGTGCTGGCTTTTCCAGAGACCCCGCGCGCTTTCCGCACCGGACTGGTCCGGTTGTGTCGCGAAGAACTGGCCCATCTCGAGTTGTATCTGAACCACATGCGCGCACTGGGCTTCGATTTCGGCGCTGAACCCGTGCGCGATTGGTTTTGGGAGCGCGTTCCGACCTGCGTCGATGCCGCTGCGTTCGTGGCCTTGCAAGGGATCGGTCTGGAAGGCGCCAACCTGGAGCACAGTGCGCGTTTCGCCCTGCAGTTTCGCGCGGCCGGTGACGAAGCGGGCGCGCGGATCCTCGAGCGCGTCGAACGCGACGAAATCGCGCACGTCGCTTTCGCCCGGCAGTGGTTCGAGCGCTTCACCGGACGGCCGCTGACGTTCGACGCGTGGTGCGCGCACCTGCCTGCGCCGTTGACGCCGTCCGTACTGCAAGGCCGACCGATCAACCGCGCCGCGCGACTGGCGGCGGGCCTCGACGACGCGTTCTTGGACAAGCTCTCGGCCGCGCCGCCGACAGGCTTGCGGAGGTCGGAGTGAGCGACGAACCGCGCGTCTGGATCCTGAACCTCGACGCCGAGCACGAGCTCGAAGCGGTGAAGAGCTACGCGCCGACGCAGCACCTGCGTGCGATCGTCGCGCGTGAGAGCCGCCGACTCGAGGGCGTGCTGGTTGCGCCGGGCGACATCGTCCTCACCGAGGAAGATGTCGTGCATCGCACCGCACTTGCGCGTGCTGCTCGCGGATTGCGCGGAGCCGCCTGGTGTCCGACTCCGCGCGCGCTGCGGCTCTTGTCCGCGGCGGGGGCACGCGTGCAGGACGCACCGTCGCTGGAGGTCTTGCGCAGCGTCAACGCGCGTCCGTTCGCGGCCGAGTTGCGCGAGCCGCTGGCGCGCGGGAGTTTCTCGAAACACGTTGCGACGACGCTGGAGGAAACGCTCTCGCTCATCGCGCGCCACGCACCCGACGGCTGGCTCGTCCGGCGCACATTCGGCGCAGCCGGCCGCGGCCGACGTCGCATCGCCGCGGGGATTCCGACGCGCGACGAACAGGCCTGGATCGCGGCGAGCCTCACCCTCGGTCCGCTCGTCGTGGAGCCGTGGGTGCAGATCGTGCGCGAGTACACGCGCTCCGGTTGGGTCGCTCCGGGCGGCGCAATCACGATCTCACGCCCGTGTTTCCAGGAGACGACCGCGCACGGGGCCTGGACCAGGACCGAATGCGCGACCGCAGGCGCAGTCCCGCACGAGGACGACGAAAAACTCTCCGAGATGATGCAGTCCGTCGGTGAAGCGTTGGCGCGTGCCGGGTACTTCGGCCCGTTCGGCATCGACGCCTATCGCCATCGCGCGCCAGGCGGTTCGCGCACGACGGTGCTGAATCCACTCAGCGAGATCAACGCGCGCTTCACGATGGATTGGGCGACGGCGTTCGCGTTCGATCCACAACTGGGCGTGGCGCATGCACGCGCCGCCGGCCTCCTCAACGCAGCCGACGCAGCGCGACGACAGAGCTGACATCCGTGGTCAAGGCTTGCGCCGACCTTCGAACGTGCCGCCGCCTTGCAACAGACGGAAGGACTGACCGTCGGCGGAGAAGCGCACGATGACGTTGGGGTCGAAATCGGCGCGGAACTCGTCGCCGCCTTGCCACTGGAGGCGGAATTTGGCTTGGCCCGGCGCTTTCGCCTGCGCGTAGAGCTTGCCGTCGGCCGTGGAGACTTCCGTATCCATACCCAAAGCCTCCACGACGTAGTTGCCGGCGAGCAGCGCCAGTTTCTCGGCCGGAATCGGCTCGTCTTTCACCGCCGGTCTTTCGATGCCCAGCGCAAGCCACACGAGATCGTCGGCGATCGCCGCGGAGCTCACGGGCTCGCCGTTGCTGATCACGGCGATGTGCAGATCGTCGTCGGGGTACCAGACCAGCATGGAGTTGAATCCGAAGATGCCGCCGCCGTGCTGCACGCGTTTGTGCCCTTCGTACTCGCCGATCATCAAGCCGAACCCGTAGCCGGTGTCACTTCCCTCACCCGTGATCGTGCTCGTGCGCATGAGCGCGAAAGACTCGGGTGACACGAACTTGCCGCTCGTGAGCGCGATCTGCCACAGCACCAGTTCGCGCGCGGTCGAAAGCAGCATTCCGGCTGCGCCCGGCTGGCTCGTTCCCAGAACTTGATCGTTGACGACCTTGTTTCCCAAGGGAGATCTCTTGAGCGCGTAGCCCTGCGCCCGGTTCTTGATGAGGTCGACATTGGAATCAGCACGTGTTCGATCCAACTTCAGCGGCTTGCTGATCTCGCTGACGACGAGTTTCTCGAAGGACTTGCCGGTGACCTTTTCGAGCACCATGCCGAGCAGGTAATAGCCCGTATTGTTGTAGGCCCACCGCGTACCGGGCTCGAAATCGAAGGGCTTGTCCTTCACCAGCGCGAGCAATTCGTCGTCGGTCAATTCGAGCGGCCAGACCTTGTGCCACTCCTCGCCGATGTCCGTGTAGCTCGGAATTCCGGACGTGTGGTTCAGCAGCTGGCGAATCGTGACCTTGTTGCCTTGCAGCGGAAAGCCGGGCACGTACTGCGACAACTCGTCATCCAACGCGAGCTTCTTGCGCTCGATCTGCTGCATCACGAGCGCAGCGGTGAACTGTTTCGTCACCGACCCGATGCGAAACAGCGTGTTCTCGTCGGCCTTGACGTCGAACTCCAGGTCGGCGAAACCGTAGCCCTTGGCGAGCACGACCTCGCCGCGTCGCGCGATCGCGATCGAAAGGCCGGCGCCGCCCGGTTTCGCGAGGTACTTCGCGGCGAGCGCCTCGACGCTCGTCTCCAAGGGACTCGCGACGGGCTGCGCGGCCGTCGGCGTAGCCACGACCTGCGCGTAGGCGAAGACCGGGAGGGCAGCGGCGAACAGGAGCGGCGCGAGGAGGCGGAGTGAACGGTGTGTCATAGCGGGGTAGTCTCCAAAGGGTGCACTCGTAGCGACAGTGTGCGCTCGTTATTTTCGTTCACGGACGACACCGTTTGTTTGTCGCTCGCTATCCTCAAACGGACCGCAACAAGTCATGACCGTCACGATCCAGATCTCGGCGCTCCTGCGGGAGTACAGCGGCGGCGTGCCGGACTTCAAGCTCGAGGCCACGAGCGTGCGCGCGGCGCTCGCCGAAATCGAACGCCTGCATCCGCAGGTCTACCGCGGCGTGTGCGACGAGACGGGCAGCGTGCGCAAACACGTGAACATTTTCGTCAACACTCAGAATACGCGCGACGGAAGCGGACTGGACACGCAGTTGACTCCCGGCGACGTCGTCATGATTTTACAAGCCGTTTCAGGAGGTTAGCTATGTCTGATCGCGTGGTGCTGTGCATCGGAACCAAGAAGGGTCTGTTCGTCGCGGAGGGGTCGAAAACCCGCAAGAAATTCGAGTTGCGCGGCCCTTTCGGCCCGGGTGTCTCGGTGTATTCGGCGCTGGTCGACACGCGTGGCACGCCGAAGATCTACGCGTCGAGCTGCAACCCGTTTTTCGGGATGAAGGTGCTGCGCTCGACGGACATGGGCCACAAGTTCAAGGAGACGAAGTCCGCGCCAGCGTTCCCGAAGGACGACGGGCGCGCGCTCGCCAACATCTGGTCGATCGAGCCGGGCAAGGACAAGAAGGAGCTGTGGTGCGGCGTCGAGCCGGCGGCGCTGTTTCGGAGTCATGACAACGGTGACAACTGGGAGATGGTGCAGGGCATCAGCAACCACGAACACGCGCGCAAGTGGCACCCCGGCAACGGCGGTCTGTGCATGCACACGATCGTGCGCGACGGCAATCGCGTGCACCTCGGAATCTCGACCGGCGGGCATTACCTGAGCGAGGACGGCGGCGAGACGTTCAAGGCTTCGAACAAGGGCGTCGGCGCGGGCTTCGTCCCGGAACCGTTCCCGGAGTTCGGCCAGTGCGTGCACAAGATCGCGCGCCATCCCGACGCGCCCGGTCGGCTGTACATGCAGAATCACGGCGGCTGGGCCGATTGGGACGGACCCGGCGGTCCGCGTCCGGACATCGGCGTGTTGCGCAGCGACGACCACGGCAAGAGCTGGCGTTCGATCGCCAAGGGCCTGCCGAGCGATTTCGGTTTCCCGATCGTCGTGCACCCCAATGATCCCGACACGGTCTACGTGATGCCGCTCACGCCGGCGACGCGCACCTGCCCCGACGGCGCGCCCGCGGTGTGGCGCAGCGAGAACGGCGGTAATTCGTGGAAGCGCCTCGCGCGCGGGATGCCGAAGAAGGACAGCTTCTACACCGTGTTGCGCGACGCGATGGACATCGACGAGCTGAAAGAGCCTTCGCTCTACTTCGGCACCACGACGGGCCAGGTGTGGATCGGTCGCGACGGCGGCGAGGACTGGGAATGCCTGTTCGATTCGCTGCCGCCGGTCAATTGCGTGAAGGTCGCGGTCGTCTGACGCAAACCGGCTGCAGGCGAATCTCTGGCTCAGTTTCCGATCACGATGCGCCCCGCACCGCGGCGGGCGAGGCACGCGGCGAGACGGTCGGTCAGTGCGCCTTGCACGACCAGCGCGCCGTCTTCGACTCGTACGCCGGTGCCGAGTTCGTGGCGCAGTTCCTTGGCGAGCGTTTCGAGCAGCTCCTGGGGCGCGTCGATGCCGCGTGCGAACACGACGGTCTTGCCGCCGCGGCCCTTCGACTCGCGCGCGATCACGATGCGGCCGGAGAGGGCGCGTTCCAACGGCGATTTCTTGGCCTTGCTCTCGGTCGGCTTGTCGTCCGGTGCAGGCGCGGGTTGTGCTGGCAATCCGGAGGAGAGCGAGGAGAGTCTGGCGAAGGGACGCGAGCCGAAGGACGGCTGCGACGCGTCGTCGTTCGAGGGCGGTACGGGGCGCTTGGGTTCGGAGGGCGACATCGATGGGGCGCGGCACGCACGCGCTCGACTAGACTACCTCCACGTTGTCCTACGCGCTCCTCCTGCTGCGGGCGCTCGTGGCGCCCGAGTTCGAGAACGGCCTGCGCCCGAGCTGAGCGCATGACGGGTCGCGGTGGCGGCGCGAAGTCCGCCAGGCGCGTGCGCTACGCGAAAAACACGCCCTGCGCCAACCTGTTCGTGTCGCTCCTGGGCCGCTCGGGTGCTCCGCGCCCGACCTTCGGCGATTCGACCGGCGCGCTCGAGGGTCGGGTCTGAGCTTCGTTTCGCGTTCAGCGGCCCACGACCAGGCCGTTGACGCGGAACTCCAGTTCGGCCTTGCTGCGCTCCGTCTTGCCCGTCGCCGCATCGAGGTGAAACCAGCCGCCCTTGTCGCCGGCCACGACGAACTCACCGCGTCGATCGAGCGCGAGAGCCGTCGCCATCTCGCGCATGTCGAGCTTGACGATCTGAAGCACCGCGCCGTCTTTCGGCGACAGCTTGACGAGCGCGTCGTAGTCGAGCTCGGTCGTGCGCGTGTGCAGCGCCCAAAGTTCCGAACCGGCGGCCTTCCACACGAGGCTTCGCACCCAGAGGCGCGCTTCCAACGTCGCCGTTTCGGTGCGCGCACCGGTCTCGGGATCGATCGCAAGCAGTTTCATCGGGCGCGCATTCCCCAACGTCGCGAGCAGCCGGCCCTGCCCGTCCCAGCAGAACGAGTCGAGCACACCGGGCGTCGGCGCCGTGCTGCGTTCGATCTTCAGCGAGCTCGGCTCGACCCAATCGATCCAGGTATGCGGCTCGTCCTTGTCGTCGAATCCAAGCTGCGTGACGATCAGATGTTTCGAGTCTGTCGACCACGTCAGATCCTGGGCCTGAACGAGCTTGTGTCCTTTCGGTGGGACGAGCCGGCCGACCTTCTCGGCCTTTCCGTCGCGCGGATCGATCGTGATGATCTCGCTGCCGCCTTCGGCCCCCGAGCCGGTCGTGACGCCCACCAGCAGCGCTTTGGAGGCTGCCGTGCCGGTTTTCAGCCCCTCGGACGCGGGGATCGACGACAAGATCAGACACAGGCAGGCGTTGCGGACGAACATGTTCGACTCCTTGGGTTCGAGGACGAGCAGCGCGCGTAGCAACAAGCATTCCCGTCTCGGGTCCGGCCGCTCGCTTGCACGGTGCGCTCAGCGCACTCTGTGCTCGACTGCACGAAAGACCGCGTATGTGACGATCCATGCACCCACGATGTCGACCGTGTAGTGCAAGTGCGCCAGCAGCACCGCGAGCACCATCGCGACGTGCGCGGCGACGGCGAACCAGCGCAACGTGGGCTTGCGCCAGAGGTAGAGCACGAGCAGAAACGTCGTGGCCGCGTGACCCGAGAAGAAGAGATCCTGCGTCAAGTACGCCTTCATCGAGCCGTGGCCGAAGACATCGATCGGCGAGATGATCTCGACGAGCGCCTGCAAATAGTCGCGGTCGCCGATGCCGGGCCCGGCGCGTTGCGTCGCGGGCGGGCCGAAATTCGTGAGCACGATCGCGACGCCGCGCGCGAGTGAGACGATGCCGCCTGCGATCATGTAGCGCAGCCACGCGCGCGGTTCCGTGACCAGCAGGCACAGCGAGAGCGGCAGATAGAGAAACAGCCACGCCCAGTGGTTCCAATCGTCGATCCAAGCGACGTAGGGCAAACGCTCGAGCACGACGTCGCGCAGCGGTGCACCCGGTCGCATTTCGTTCCACAGCGCGAGCGCCGACATCGCGACGAAACACGCATATCGGAAGAGCAGCACGCCCACAGCGGAGCGAGCGAAGGCTAGCGTCCACGGCCGAACAGCCGAATCGCCGTTCGTGTTCACGGGCCGGTGCGCACAGGTGCCAGAGTCAATTGCGTGCGTTTTGCGGCACGCCCATCACGGACTGCATCTGCGCCGTGTCCATGTACTGCTGAAAGCTCACGATCTTGCCGCCTCGAAACTTCCAGACGTGACACATCTGCGCATCCAGCTTCTTGCGCGTCGCCTTGTACGTACCCGAGTAGCGCCCTTCGACGACGACCGTGCCGCCCGCATCGTGAAAGCTCTGCGGATGGACTTGGAATCCGTCCCACTCGCCGCCCAGTCGCATGAACAGGTTCTGCACGATGGCGTCCGGTCCGATCCAGGGTTTGCCACTCGGCTGGTAGGGGTGGCTCTCGGCTTCGCGCCACTCGATCTGCGCGTCGAACGCGCTCAACACCGCCGCGACATCACCGCGCGCAAACGCGGCGTACAGGTCCTTCATCAACTGAACGTGGCTCATGAGAGTCTCCGCTGTGGTTGCGAGGACTCTACAGGGAGTCGTCGGTGGAGACACACCGCGGGACAGGATTTCAGGCGGCCACTGCGGCCGGGCCGCGCACTTCAGACTTCGTCACCGGCTGCAGGCACGAGCCGCGCGAGCGCGCGCTCGACCTCACTGAACGTGCGGTCGCGTCGGAACATGTCGCGGCGCGCGAGCCCGGCTTGCGCGAAACGTCGTGCCATCTTCGGATCGGCGAGCAAGCGGCCGATCGCGGTCTGCAACAGATCGGGCCTGCGCGGATCGACCAGCAGTCCGTTTTCACCGTTCGCGATCACCTCGGGATTGCCGCACACGTTGCTGGCGATGATCGGCGTGCCGAGGTTCATGACTTCGAGCAGCGTGTGCGACAAGCCTTCGTACTCGCTGTTCAAGATGAAGATGTCGGCCGCGCGAATGTAGAGCGGAATCTGTGCGTGCGGCACGTTGCCGAGGAAGCGCACGCGGTGCGCGAGTCCCAAGCGAGCGGCGAGCGCGGTCCATTCGGCTTGCATGTCGCCGTCGCCGGCCACGAGCAGATGCACGTCCTCCGGCAGCTTCTGCAGCGATTCGATGATGCCGTCGACGCGCTTCCACACCATCAAGCGACAGATGGTCAAGAGGTAGCGCTTGTCCGTCTCGAGTCCGAGCTGCGCACGTGCATCGGCCTGGGACTCGCGCACGTCTTCAAACTGCGGCCCGTGGTGTGCGTTGAAGATGCGCTGCACCTTGCCGGGCGCCACGCCGTAGTTCGCGACCAGGATGCTGCGCAGGAAATCCGAGCACGCGACGATGTGGGCGCTCCATGACCACCAGAGTCGCTGCAGCGCGCGCGTCAAGCGCACTTTCGCGCCGTATTGCTTGGATTGAAACGTGACGATGTCGTCGCCGCCGCACCAGCCCTTGCGGTGCGCGATCTCCCACGCGCCGTCGACCATGATGCGAATCATGACGGGCTTTCCGCGCAATTTGGCGGCGAGCACGTGCAGGAGCGCGAGGTGTTCGTTGACGTACACGACATCGGTACTTCCGGCGGCCTTCAACACGGCGAAGAAGGCGCGCAGGTAGCGCACGGCGTTCGACTTGCTCGCGATCGCGGTGACCTTGAACGGCCAGCCCTTCGGCTCCGGGTCGGAGCAGAACGCGATCACCTCGACCGTGTGACCGCGTTCGGCGAGAAACCGCCCGAGCGAAGGCACGTAGACGGCCGGGCCACCCAGATCGGGAGGGAACACAGGCGTCGTGATCAGGACGCGCATGATCCTCGGGACAGCGCGGTCTTGGGGGGCGTGCGGATCATCGGTTGGCGGCAGTGTGGAGTCCCGGCAGGCCGCGAACAAGTCGTGCGCGCCGTTGGCCGGCTCGCCGTTCTCGCTGTACGGTTCCTTGGGCGCGTGTGCATGTATCGCGAGACGCCGCGTCCGCCCGCGAGGAAAAAATTGCACTCCGAACCCAAACGCGCACCGCGTGCTCGACGCGACGAAGTCTGGCGCTCGCTGTTCGAACGCCAAAGTCCTGCCGTCGCGCTGGGAATGTGCCAGGAATTCCAGCGCGGAATCGCCCTCGCGGGTCTGGAGGCCGCGCGCATGCCGAGGCCGCGTTCGCTCTCGCGCAGGCTGCACGACCTCTGCGGCTGGCGCATCGAAACGGTCCCCGGGCTGATCCCGGCGGCGGAATTTTTCGCGCTGCTGCGCGACCGGCGCTTTCCGTCGCCGGACTGGATCCGTCACCCCGATGATCTGGAGTACACGCCCGAACCCGACGCGTTCCATGACCTGTTCGGCCACGTGCCGCAGCTCGCGTCGGCCAAATTCGGCAACGTCCTCGAACAACTGGCCTCCGCCGCGCGCGGCGCCGACGCCGAGGAATTGACGGCGATCGAGCGCGTGTACTGGTTCACGATCGAATTCGGTCTCGTGCGCGAGAACGATGCCGTGAAAGCCCTGGGCGCCGGACTCGCATCGTCGATCGCCGAACTCGATCGCGCCCTGCACGCGCCGGCGATCGAACGCCGCCGCTTCATGCTCTCGAACGCGCGCCAAAGCCCGTTCGAAACCGATCGCCCGCAAGAGCTCTACATGGTCGCCGATTCGCTCGAAGGCCTGGTCGCCGACCTGCACATCGAGAGCTGGGATCGAGTGCGTCGCGCCGGTTGATCGATCAAGTACGGCACCCGACTTCGTCGCGTGCGCTCATGCGTTCGCCGGCGATCGCGGTCAGGCGTTCGACGGTAATGTCGCCGGTCGGATACTCGCCGGTGAAGCACGCATTGCAGAACTTCTCGATCTTCGGATTGCCGACGCGCGCGGCAGCGTTCATCGCTTCGCGGTCCAGGTAGATGAGGCCGTCGACGCCGAGCTCAGTCGCGATCTCGTCGTTGGTCTTGTTGGTGGCGACGAATTCGGTCTTGGTCGCCATGTCGATGCCGTAGGGGCAAGGCGCGATCAGCGGCGGGCTGCAGGAGGCGAGGTAGACCTTCTTGGCGCCGGCGTCGCGCGCCATCTGCACGATGCGGGCGGCGGTGTTGCCGCGCACGATCGAGTCGTCGACGAGCAGGACGTCCTTGCCTTCGAACTCGAGCGGGATCGGGTTGAGCTTGCGGCGGATCGAAGTCCGGCGGCTCGACTGGTTCGGCATGATGAAGGTGCGGCCGATGTAGCGATTCTTGACCAGGCCTTCGCGGTAGGGGACGCCGAGCTCCATCGCCATCGCCAGCGCGGCATCGCGCGAGCTGTCGGGCACGGGGATGATCGCGTCGGGCATCGGGCGCTTTTCGGCGACCCATTGTTGCGCGAGGGCTTCGCCGAAGCGCCCACGCGTCTTGTAGACCGACATGTCGTCGAGGAACGAATCGGGGCGCGCGAAGTACACCAGCTCGAAAATGCAGGGGCGGTGCGGCTTGTCCGAGAGCTTGCGGCGTTGCACGACGCGATCGTGACCGACGAACACGGCCTCGCCGGCGTCGAGGTCGAAGCTGCGGTCGTAGCCGTTGACGTCGAGCACGACCGATTCGCTGGCGCACGCGAACCAACGGCCTTCGCTCGTGGTTTTTTCGCCGAACACGCACGGCTTGATGCCGTACGGATCGCGGAACGCGACCAGGCCGACGTCGGGCAGAACCGCAACGACCGAATAGGCGCCGCGCACGTCCTTGTAGACCTTCTTCACGGCGGCGAACACGTCCTCCGCTGTGACCGAATGGCCGGCGCGGATGCGCTCGTTGAGGGCGCTGGCGAACGCGAACAAGATCACTTCGACGTCGCACGTGCTGTTCATGCGCGTGCCGGAGTTCTTGAAATGACGCTCCATCAGCTCCTGGAAGTTCGTCACGTTGCCGTTGTGCGCCATCGCGACACCGACCGGGAAGGTCAAGTGGAAGGGCTGCGCGTCGTCCATGCTGCCGCGTCCGACGGTCGGATAGCGCACGTGGCCCACGCCGAGGTTTCCGCGCAGACGCGGCATGTTCTTCTCGTTGAAGATCTCGAGCACCAGCCCGAGGCCCTTCTTCACGTGGAAGGCCTCCGTGAACGTGATGATCCCGGCCGCGTCTTGACCGCGGTGTTGGACGGCCAGGAGGCCTTCGTAGATCTCACCCGCGACGTCGGTGCCGTCGGGTCCGTAAATGCCGATGTATCCGCACATGTGGGGCTCTTTCGCGCTGCACTGAATGCCCAGTAAACCGGGAATGTAATCGACGGCGAGCGCCGACCCCACCCGAAACCTGTGGCAGATGCTCGACTGACCTTGGGGGAGCCCCGCGCGCGCTTCGAAGGTACCTGCCCCGGCGGTTGCGCGGTACGATCCGCCGGCTTTGAAGCGGGACGAGTAGAGACCGGCACTTGAACCACCACCGCCGCAATATCCTCGTTTTCGTCGCGCTGCTCGTCTGCGCGCGGATGGCTCTGGTCCTATCGCTCGCGGACGCCTTCGGTTACGGCGAGGAGTTCGCGAAGAGCGGCGCGGCCAAGGCCATGCTCGACGGCTTGGGGTTGCCGCACCACGTGCTGAACTACGCCTACCACGAGGGCGGTGGGTTCCTCGTGTCGCACCTCGAGGCGCTGGGGTTCCTGCTCCTCGGGCCGTGCGTGCTGGTGGTCAAGCTCGTGGCGATTGCGTTCGCCATCACGACCCTGGTCGTCGGTGCGTGGATGGTGGCAGAGCACGTGTCGGTGCGGGCCGCGTATGTGTTCGCGACCTTCTTCGTGCTGGCGCCGGAGACTTTTCAGCGCGTTTCCTTGCTGAGTCTGGGCACACACGTCGAAGCGTGTGTGTTCATCCTGCTCGCGTTCCACTTCACGACGCGCGTCGTGCGCGGTGACGGCAGTCCGAATCGCGCTGCGATCTGGCTGGGACTCGTGGGCGGATTCGGTTGTTACGTCGGTCTGCAGATGCCGCCCGTGTTGCTCGTGTGCGGGATCGCCGTCCTGGCGACGCTGCGCGGGAAAGTGCTCCTAGGCGTGGTCGTGCGCGGGCTCGCGGGCTTCGTGATCGGAGCGATCCCGCTGTGGTGGATGATGTCGAAGATCGGCGTCGGCGGTGTGTACATCTATCGCGCTTCGGGCGCCGAGGGCCGTCCGGGATTCTTCGAGTCCTTACCGCAACTGGTTGCGCCCATCCTGAACTCGCGCGATCCGTTGACCTGGGCCCAGACGATCGGATTCGTGGCCGTGATCGCGTGGGGGCTCGCGCTGCGTCGCTCGCGAATGCAGTGGATCCTGCTCGGCTACCTGCTCGTCTTTGCCATCGGTTGGGGAGCGAGTGGATTCGTGCTGAAGTACGACGGCACGTGGTTCTACCTCTTGCGGCTCGTGCCGCCGTGGCTCGTCGTGACGATCCTCGCGGCGATCGGTGTCGACACGCTGTTCGCGCGCGGCGGCACCGCGCGTGTTTTGGCGCTGATTGTGTGTGCGACGGCGGTGCTCTCCGGCGTCGTCGGTTTCGTTCGACTCGCAGGTGAAGGGCGTCCCGCGAGCCCGCGCGAGAACTTCGACATCTTGCTGCACACACGCGGATACTCGCACCAGGAGTACATCCTGCAAGTCGAGTGGCACTTCGCGGGCAGTGCAGAGGACAAGGCCAGGGTGTTCCTGCGCTCGAAGGACGACCCGGCCCTGCTCGTGCCGGAGATCGCGAACGCGCTCTATTCAGTGCACAGCGCCTACGCGAGCGACGAGATCAAGAACCGCACGCTGGACGACGTGTTGCCCCAATTGGAGTCGGTGTTCGGCGCGAATCACGATCTGGCGCTGCTCGGGTTGGGGATGTTGGTGCACGGCAATTGGGAATTCGACTTCCCCGCCGCCTACGCGCGCATCGAGTCGTTGCCGGAGAAGCTGCGCGAGCCGCTCGCCGAAAGCCTGGGGCGCGCGGGCCGCGGACCAGCCTTCCGAACCGATCGATTGTCGCGTCATCTGGAGGTGGTACCGCCGGAGCGTTGGCACGATGCGTGGTGGCGCGGCATCGGCTGGCGCCTGCACAAGACCTTCCGCTTGCGCCCCGACCTCGCGCGCCATGCGATCGCGAGCCTGCCCGAGAACGCGCGCGCGCCGGCGACTCTAGGCTGGGAACGTGCCCGTCGCCTCGATTGGATCGAGTGAAACGGTCGCCGCCCGAACGACCTTGACCGTACGGAGCCAGGCTCCTGTGGTGCAAACTCGCCGGCGTTGAATCGCACGCCACCGGCAGGCCCTGCGCCGGCGAGTTTGCACCACAGGAGCCTGGCTCCGTACGGTCAAGGTCGTTCGGGCGTGGGACGCGACGCGAGGTAGCGGTAATTCACCAGCTCGACGTCGTTGTGAGCGAGGGCGGCGCGCACTTCGGGGGCGGTCACGGCTTCGAATTCGGCGCGGCGGCGGGCCGCACCGTACCTGGCGTTGGCGTTGCCGGCGTCGGTGCCGTCGCTCGGGTGCACCATCAGTTCGCTGACCTTGCCGCGTGCGAGCTTGGCGAGGGCGCGTTCGAGCCACAGCTTGTCGACTTCGCCGGACTTGACGAGGCCGATGAACTCGTCGGGCATCTGCAGACGATCGGCGTCGCCGCGCCGCGCGAACTTGTTGCTGAGTGTGATCAGGATCGAGAGCGGATAGCGCGCGATGGGCGCGCCTTGGAATTCCGAGATCGAGCTGAACTCCGGCCGCCGTGCGCACACGACACCGAAGCGCACGCCCAGGTCGTGCACGATGCGGCCCACGGACGGCAGCGCATGCAGGTGACAGTGACTGTCGAGGTGCGTCGGTACCAGTCCGGCGCGCGTCACACGCTCGATCTGGGCGGCGTACTCGGTCTCGACCTGTTCGCGCGGAATACGGCCGAAAAACAGCGCGGAAACGACCGTACCCAGCGGTTTCAGCCGCCCGTCCGCGCCGACGAGCGCCGGAATTTTCTCCACGGGCGCCGCCGGACGTTCGTCGTGCAGGACCAGGTGCACGCCGACACCGAGTTCAGGTCGCGCACGCGCGCCCGCGACCGCATCGTCGAACTCAGCACCGGTCGCCATGATGCTGGCGCTCGTGACGATGCCGCGCTCGTGCCCCTCGAAGATCGCGCGATTGACCGCGCGCGACATGCCCAGATCGTCGGCATTGACGATCAAGTAGCGCTTCTTCGGATCGAGTGTGGACGACATGACGCGGTGCGCGCGTCAGCGCTTGGGATACGCGCCGCGCACACGATTCCAGACTACCGTTCCGATCTCCTTCAAGACGGTCAAGTACGTGCTCATGCGCACAGAGCCGCCGACCTTGTGCTCGCAGTGGATCGGGACCTCCGCGACGGAATAGCCGAAGCGTTTGGCCAGGAACAAGACCTCGAAGTCGAAGCCGAACCCGTCGATCTTCTGGGCCGCGAACAGCTTGCGCGCGACGTCGGTGCGGTAGAGCTTGAACCCGGCTTGCGTGTCGTGGAAACCGCTGACGACGAAAAGCGAAACCAAAGACTGCCCGATCCCGCCCAGAAATCGCCGCACTTTCGGGTACTCGACGTGGCTCCCCGGCGCGCGCTTGCTGCCGATCACGATCGGATGGTCCTCGGCGTGCGGCTCGAAGCTCTCCAATTCGGTGAGCTTGATCGAAAAATCAGCATCGACGAACAGCAACCACGTCGTGCGCGTCTCGAGCACGCCCCGCCGAATCGCTGCGCCCTTGCCGCGCCGTTCGGGCTGGCGAGCGACGCGCACGCGCCCGCCATAGGTCTGCTCGATGAAATCGGCGGTGCCATCCGAGCTGCCGTCGTCGATGACCAGGACTTCGAAGCGTTCGAAGCGCGATGCGTCGTAGGCGAAGACCTTGTCGAGCGTGTGCTTGATCCGCCGCGACTCGTTGTACGCGGGGATCATGATGGTGAGGTCGCGGATCAGGAGAAGGCTCCGGGCGCTTCGGCGCGCGACCAAGGTATCGACCGTTTCTCCGGCGGCCAACGCGTCTCTTTGGTCTCGAAGGCGAGCTTTTCCGCCCAGTCCAGCAGGGCACGGGCCGTCCGCTCGGGGTCCGTCGCGTCGAAGCGTGCCGCGTAGACCTGTCCGCTCTGGCTGTGGCGGTAGAGCGGGTCGTAGTAGCGCTCGAGCAGCAACGCGACGAGTTCGCGCTCGCGACCGGCGTCCAGCATCGACACCAGGCTGGGTGCGTCGGCGGCGCGCGTCAGGCGCTCATCCACGAACGGCAGTCGCGCGCGCAACTCGGCACGGCTGGCGGCGTCGGCCAGGTAGTCCTCGCACAGGACGTCCACGCGCCGCTCGACCGTGGCTTCGAGCTGCACGTCGACGCCGTTCGCCATCGCCTGCCACAGTACGTTCGGCACGATCGCGTCGCCGACCTTGCGGCTCTCGCCCTCGACGAACAGCACCGGGCCGAACCCGCGCGCGATGCGAGCGCAGATCCTGCTCTCGAAGAGCTTCTGCGAACACGGTTGCAGGCCGACCATCCCGAGCAGCGAGCTGCGGTGACCCGCGAGCCCCTCGAGGTCGAGCACGGCGCCGGGCTGCAGTCGTTCGATCGCACGCAGGACGAGCGTCTTGCCGACGCCGGTCAATCCGCGCAGCACGATCACGCGTGGATAGGTCGCCGACCCGAGCTCGCGGTTCACCCACGCGCGATAGCCCTTGTACCCGCCTTCGAGCATCGTCGCCTGTTCGAGTCCGAGCGAGCGCACCAGCGCGATGACGCTGCGCGAGCGCAAGCCGCCGCGCCAGCAGTGCATCACGACCGGAGCCGCGCCAGCAGGTTCGATCGCGGCCGACATCAGCGCAGCCGACATGTGCTCGTAGCCGCCCGCAGTCATCTCCGCGGCGCGCGCTTCGATGTCGTCCGCATTCGGAGACCACTGCGTGAGCCGCGCGATCTCCAGGACCATGTCGCGGATCTTCGCACGCACGATCTCGCGGCCCTCCGCGAACGCCGCCTCGGGCGAGTCCTGGCTGTACAAGGTGCCGACCAGAGCGCGCTGCACGTCGTCGAACAGCGGCACGTTGACCGCACCGGGCACGTGGTCCTCGGCGAACTCCGACGGGCTGCGCAGGTCGACGACGCGCCGCATGGGGAGGCGCATCAACGCATCGGCCCCGATGCGGGGCATCCCCGACGGCATAGTTCCTGTCCGCGACTCCAACATGGAATCGGACAGTATACGTGCGCGGTCAATCCTGACGCGGACGCGAATCGGGCGCGGCGCGGCCGCCGCGGTGCCCGTGTCGCTCGGGCGGATGCGGCATGGCCGCGCGCAGCGCCTTGAAGAACTCGGACTCGCTCAGCGCGGACATCTCGGCCAGTTTTTCGGCGGGCAGGCTGCCGTGCTCGCGCAGGACGCCGCACACGCGCTCGCGGCGGAGCTCGAAGAGTCGCTGTCGACGCACATCCGCGGGCAGTTCGGTGAACTCCAACACTTCGGCGGGCTGGGCGCGCAGGGCCTCGAGGACTTTGCGCGTGACCGACCCGGGGCCGCGCGCGCCGTCGGGACGTTGCTCGCTACCGCGCCAGGCGTGTTCGCGACGATACTTTTGGAAGGCCTCGACGAACTCGGCCGGCGGCAGCGCGCGCAGCGCTTCCCATTCGGCTTGCTCGAGGCCCGGCGGCAGGCCGGAATCGGCGACTTCCTTGACCGCGAGGCGCTTGGCGAGATCGAGCACGCCGGCAGCGCGCTCCGCTCCGGTGAGATCCTTCAGTCGCTCGATTTCCTCGGGCGGCAATTGCAGCTTGCGGCCCATCTTCTCGATGGCGAAGCGCGCGAACCGGGCACGAGCGCGCTGCTGGAACTCGGCCAGGTAGCGTGCGCGCTCTTCCGGAGTCGCTTGTTCAAGGCGATCGACGAGCGTCTCGGGCAGTTTTTCGCGGATGCGCGCACCGCGCTCGCGCACTTCGTCGCGTGCGAGTTCATTGAGCACGAATTCGCGCTTCTTCGGCTCGAGTTGCGCGATCTTGGCACGCATCTCGTCGGACATCTCGTCGCGCAGACGCGCCTTGGTTTCGCGCAGTTGCTGGGCGCGCGCCGCCAGGACCCGGCGCTCGTCTTCGCTCAACGCGCGGTAGCTCTCGTAGCGATCGCGGAAACGCGCCTGATCCTCGGGCGACAGACGCTCCCAACGCGTGCGTGCCGCCTCGAGCGTGGCCGACGTCCCTTCCTGCGGCGCGAACGCCGACGCGAAGGCGGCGAGAGCGACGAGCGAGACGATGATCTTGGCCAAGAGGTTCATGATCGAATCAGCCTTCGTCCTGGTAATCGAGCAGCGTTTCTTCGACGGCGCCGAGCGACGCCAGGAGCACGTCGACATCGTCGGACCGCATCAAGAGTTCCCAGTTTTCGAGCACGTCCAGCGCCGCCAGCATGCCTTTGTCGGGAGCGCGCAGTTCCTGCACGATCTCGGGCTTGGGAAGCGGTGCATCGACGCGCTTCACCGCCCACACGACGAGCGTGATGACGAGCACCGCCGCCGCCGCCGCCATCCAGGCCGAGCGTCGGAACGCGAGGATCGGGCGCGCGACCGGACGGCGCTCGCGCGCCAAACCGAGCAGCACACGACGGCTCAAATCGCGCGGTGTTTCGACCTGTCCGGCGCGCATGAGGAGCAGGTCCAGTTGCTGATCCGCGTGCGCCGCGACCGAGGCGCGCTCGCGCTCCAAACCGACCAGCACGCGCCGAGCGAGGTCCTTGGGCGCGACCGCTTCGACGTCGCGTTCGAGCAACGCGTCGAGCGAAGTCACGGTTTGCCGGGCGCGCGCGAGCGCGACCAGCACACGCCGCTTCACGTCGGGCGCGAGGCGCGGCTCGGGCAGCGTCGCGAGCAGGGCTTCGAGTGCTTCCTCGCCTTCGAGGAAGCGGCGGCAGTCCGCGCAACCGAGCAGGTGCTCGTGCCACGACAGCGCGCTGAGCGAGCTCGGGTCGGGGCGGCCGACGAGTTTTTGCTCCAGCAGAGTGCGGAAAGCGAGGCATTCGTTCTTCATGCGGTCTCTCCTTGCAGGTACGGAGCCAGCACGACCCGCAGGTTCTCGCGCGCTCGATGCACGAGGGATTTGACGGCCTTTTCGCTCGAACCGAGCACCGTCGCGATCTCGATGTAGGGCATGTCCTGGTATTTGGCGAGGACGAGCGCCATGCGCTGCTGCTCCGGCAAGCGCGCGATCGCGGCGCGCACGGCCATCACCACGTCGTCCTGCGCCATGCGCTCGGACGGATCCTCGACGCGATCGTCGCGCCAGTTCGCGAGCACGTCACCGTCGTCGCCGTGCGCCGGGCCGTCGCTCGTCGTCAGCTCACGCCCGCCCGCGCGTTGCGTCTCGTTGACCGCGAGGTTGAACACGATGCGGTAGAGCCAGGTCGAAAAGCGCGCCGACGGTTCGTAGCGATCGCGCGCGCGGATCACGCGCAGGAAGACCTCCTGCACCATGTCCTCGCGCCCGGGCTTCGGGCCCAAAAAGCGCGTGAGCAGCGAGAAGACCTGGCCCGAGTAGGCTTCGACGAGGCGATCGAACGCGCTCTCGTCGCCGCCCTGGTAGGCGAGCATCCACTGCACACCTTGATCGGAATCGAATTCGGTCGCCATGACGCTTTCCGTGGCTTCAACCCGGCACGGGCGCGGGCGTTCCGCCGAGGTGGATATTAGTCCTTGGAACCCGTTTCCGGGCGCCCGAGGGCGCGCCAGCGCGACGGCGGCCAAACGACGGCCACCGGACGGCCGACGATCTCCGACAGCTCGATCGGGCCCCATTCACGGCTGTCGCGGCTGCGGCTCGAGTTGTCGCCCAGGAGGAAAAACTGGGTCGGCCCGAGGCGGACCTCGGAGAGGACGCCGAAACTGCCCTGGTTGGTGTAGACGAGATCGCGCGCGACGCGGATCGAACGGAACGCGAAGCGACCGCCTTCGCCGCCGAACGCGACGCGGTAGCCGTAGGCTTTGTCCGGGTCCAGGCCCTCCGACAGGTTCGGCGCGTTCTCCTTGTAGCTCATGACGAGCGGTGAACCGGGTCCGTCGAAGCCGACCTTGAGCGCATTGTCGCGGTTCTCGAACCAGAAGTGCATCCACGCGCCGACCGGCAGCGCAAATTGAGCGGTGGCGAGCGTCTCGAGTGAATCGGAGGTGTTGCGGCGCGTGACGGTGATCTCAGCCGTCGTCTCATCGACGCGCGCGAGGATCGCTTCGAAGGTGTCGCGCATCTCGGTCAGGCGCAGGCGCACGCGACCGGTCGCGTCTTCGAAACGCACTTCGCAGTCGATGCGCGCGTCGTTGGCTTGCGCCGATCCGCGCACGATTTCGTGATCGGGGCCGAGGTAGTCGTCTTGCAGCGGATCGCGCAGCACGAGCAGCGCTTTGTCCATCGTCGTCGGCACTTCGCGGGCGTCTAGATGCCACTCGGCGCCGCTCTTTTTCCACATGCGCGACTGTTCTTCGAGGATCACGAAGCGATCCTCGACCTTGTGCCAGCGATCGTCGAACACGACGACCGGATCCGCGCGCGGCTCGCTCGGACGCAGGCGTTGGCGGTCGATGAGCACATCACCCTGCACGACGCGCACGCTCTCGCCCGGCAGGCCCAGGACGCGCTTGACGATCGGCGTGTCCTCGCCCGTGCGGCGCACGACGACCAGGTCCTGGCGTCCCGGCTGCGAGCGATCGAAGCGCACGAACACGTACTCGCCGCCGCCTTCATCGCCCCACAAGGTCGGTTCCATCGAACCGGATTCGACGTGGTACACCTGGCCCACGAACGCGCGCACCATGAACAGCACGAACAGCCCCGTGCCGAGGATCCAAACAGCGCGCACGGCGGCGCGAACGAGCTGCGAGCGCTTCACGAAGTGGTTGAGCGTACGTTTCACGAGGGCGGACGGCACGGATTCGATGGCCTGATGCCCCTAGGAGCCCGTAGAGAAAGTCGCTACTGCGGCTTCGCGCGCGCTTTGCCTCGCTACGCGACCCTTTCAACGGGCTCCTGGTAATCACACCGCCGAGTCGCGCCGGTGGGGGCGAGGGGCTAACCTGCGCCGCCATACGCGCGATGGAGTCCCACATGCGAGTGCTCGGGTTCGACGAACTCGACCAAGAGGCTTATTGCCGGCTCCAGCAGCAGGCTTTTACAGCCATTTTCGTCAAGAATGCGATTCCGTTGGAGCGGCTGAACCGCGCGTTTTTCACGTGGAAGTTCGCGCCGCCCGCCGGGGCCGCGCGCGTGGCGGTGGTGATGCACGGGAATGAGATGGTCGCCACCAATGCGATGTTCCCGCTGCAGCTCGTGCACGGCGAGGGACGCGAGCGCGGTTGGCAGTCGTGCGACACGGCGACGAGTCCGGCGGCGCGCGGCAAGGGCTACTTCAAGCAGTGCATCGCCGCCCTGCGCGAGACGATCCCTGCCGGCGAGACGTTCTTCGGGTATCCGAATCAGGATTCGAAGCGCGGCCTCGAGAGCGTCGGCTGGAACCTCAACTCCGAGATTCCGTTCCGTATGCGGCCGGTGTGGTGGGGCGCGCAGGTCGGCCGCGAGGTCGAGCCGATCACTGAATTCGGCGCGGCCCAGGACGAGTTCGCGCGCAAACTCAGCCGGAACGGGCCGCTGATGATCGAGCGTTCGGCGGCGTACTTGAATTGGCGCTACGTGCGCAATCCGCTGTACGAGTACGGGCGCTTCTACTGCGTCATCGACGGCGCGATCGCCGGCCTGCTCGTCGTGAACCGCGTCGTCGTGCGCAAGCGCCCGATCCTCGTCGTGATGGAATTCCTCACGCTCGACGAGCGCGCCGTCAAACCGCTCCTGGCGCAAGCCGTGCACACCGCCCGGAGTTCACGCTGCTCGATGCTGGCCGCGATCGGCAATCGCAAGCTGCCGACGCTCGTCCGCATCCCCGCAACCTTCCTGCCCAAGCGCCAGATCCTGATGGGCCAACGCGTCGGTCCACCGCACGGTCCGATGACCGAACCGTGGCTCGTCCAAGCCGGGGACTGGGACGTGTTCTGAGGCTCCACGCCGCCGATCTGTTGAATACGGTGCCAGAGCAATTTCTTCACAGATTTGCAGGGAGGAGTCCGGAGTTTGACCGTACGGAGCCAGGATCATGTGGTGCAAACTCGCCGGTGCGGGGCTTGCCGCTGGCGCGCGGTTCAACGCCGGCGAGTTTGCAC
>JAEUIA010000108.1 GCA_016795245.1 Planctomycetota bacterium
CCGGCGAAGATGCACCACACGAGCCTGGCTCGGTACGGTCAAACTCGGACGAACGCCACTGCGCAAATCGCGAACCAGGAGGTCAACAATGGGGTGGGGACGCGAGGGGTGTGTTCGGTGTCGGACTGGAAGCGTTGAGGGGCTCAGGTTCGGTGTCAAACTGGAAGCGCTGAGGGGTGAGTTCGGTGCCGGACTGAATACGTTGAGGGATGGGGTGTCGGTCTTGAAGTGTTGCGGGGCGGGGTTCGGTCTCGGTCTTGAAGCGTTGTCGGGCGGGTTTCAGCGTCGGTCTTGGTGCGCAACGGAGCACCCTTCGTTGGTGACTCGCTCCCGCCCCGCACTCAATCCCGATCGAAAAATGCCCGCATGTCTTCAGGCATCGCGCTCACGACCTCGATCCTCTCCCCCGTCGCGGGCGAGCGAAACGCCGTGCGGTGGTTGTGCAGCGCATGACGATCCATCCCCAGCGCGCGCATGTCCGCCGGCGTCAACGCGCCCGCGAGCCCGCGCTCGAACAGGGTGTCGTCGTCGCCGTAGAGCTTGTCCCCTACGACCGGGTGTCCGATCGCCGCCATGTGCACACGAATCTGGTGCTGCCTGCCGGTGAACGGCTCACACGCGACGAGCGACACATCCCCGCGCGGTTCGATCAGGCGCCAGGAGGTCCTGCAATCCTGTCCGTCGACGGCGATCGCCATCTTGAGCCCCACCGAAGACGCTCGCGCCGGGCCGATCGGGTAGTCGACGACGCCGCTCTCGCGATCAGGAACACCGTGCACGATGGCCAGATATTCCTTGTCCACTTCGCGCCGCTCGAATTGTTGCTGCACGTCGGAGTGCGCGCTCGGATTGCGGCCGCAGATCACGATGCCGCTCGTCTCGCGGTCGAGCCGATGACACAAGCGCGGTGCGCCGGCCGTCTCGAGTTCGAACCCGGCGCCGTAGCGCGCGTGCACGCGCTGGATCAAGGTGTCGATCAGGTAGCGTCCGCTAGGATGCACCGCCATGTTCGCGGGCTTGTCGACGACGACGACGCCGGCGTCTTCGTACAGGACGGTCAATTCGCTGCTCGGCGCGAGCACCATCGGCGCGCGCAGCTCTTCCGGCACCACGACGATCACGCGCGAGCCGTGCTTGAGCTTGCGCCCGGGTTTGCGGTCGAGCTCCGCCGTACCGGTGCCGCGCGGATGATCGCGCGTGCTGGGGTCGACGAGCACGTAGCCGTCCTTGATCAACGCCTGGATCGAAGTCCGAGAACGCCAGGTCAGATGCGCCGTCAAGAACGCATCGAGCCGCATCTCCAGGTCCTCGGCCCGTGCGCGAAAGAAACTGGCGTCGACCCGCAGCTCGATCTCCTTGAGCGGCTGGGTCAGGTCGCGGTTCTTAGGAAAGATCCCCATCGTGTGCGGCGCATGGGCCGTGCGCGATTCACCATCGTACTTCGAAAACGAAAGAACCCGGCATCGACCGGGTTCTCGCACACCGAATCAGGGTGTCGGCCGCTCAGCGGCTGCGCTTGCCGAGCTTGCGCGTCGGGTCGTTCTTGCGCGTGGCCTTCTGAATCGTGCGCAGACGCTCGCGGCGTTCGCGGCGGCGTTCATCCGAACGCTTCTCGTGCCAGGCGTTGGCCTTGGCGAGGCGGAAGATTCCGCTGTAGTTGCACTGACGCTTGAACCGGCGCAGCGCGCCTTCGAGAGACTCGTTCGGACGGACCTGGACTTTGATCACACGTGTATTTCCTGGGACTGGGCCTGGATCGGCTGGGGTGGTCGGCGGATGGGCTGGCCTCGCGCGGCATCGGCCGGATACGAGGGGCGAAGAGCCTAACCGTTCTCATCGGTGCGCGGAAGACCCGGCTGGAATCGCGGGGGTCGGGCTGCGATCCTGGGCGGGTGGATCCGGGAAAGGGAGACGGGGCGGGAGCGCCGGGCGCACAGGGCCCGCCTGAGCTCGTCGGCACGGTCGAGCGCGTCACCTTCAGCAGCGAGGAGACGCTCTACTGCGTCCTAAGAATAAAGCCTGAGCGGGGTTACGACCCTCCACGAGGTCGCAATGCGCTCTTTGCCACGGAGCTGGCGACGGCCGTGGGCAAGCTCGACTCCCCCGCCGCGGGCCTGCGCCTGCGCCTTCTGGGCCGCTGGACCGAACACCGCGAGCACGGGATGCAATTCGAATTCGAGAGCGCCGAGGTCCTGGCGCCGCTCGATCGCGACGGGGTCGTGCGGTACCTCGCTTCCGACCGCTTCAAGGGCGTAGGCGAGAAGCTCGCGCGCCGCATCGTCGACACGCTCGGTGCGAATGCGTTTGCGGTGATCCTCGAGCACCCCGAGCGACTGGCGGCGGTGCGCGGCTTGCGCCCGGCGATTCGCGACGCGCTCGTGTCGGCGGTGACTGCGGAGTACGGCACGCACAAGGCGCACGCCTTTTTGCGCGGACTCGGACTCGGGCCGGTGCAGTCGACGACGATCATCCGCAAGCTCGGGCTGGAGTGCGAAGCGGCGGTGCGCGCGGATCCGTTCGTGCTCGCGAAGGGTATTCGCGGTGTCGGATTTTCGACGGCGGACAAGATCGCGAGCGAACTCGGTTATCCGCCGGACGATCCGCGCCGAGCGCGCGCCGCGATCGCACACGCGTTGGAGGTCGCTGCCGGCGACGGGCATTCGCTGCTGACGCGCGAGGCCTTGATCGCGAGTGCCGCTGAACTCGTCTCGCAGGCCGTGCCGACCGCCGGTTTGCAGCAGGCGCTGTCCGAACTCGAGTCGAGGCGCGACGTCGTCGTGCGGCCGGCCGACGACACCGCGCACGATCGTGTGTACTTGCCGTGGCTCGAGCATTGCGAAGGCGAGTTGGCGCACAACGTGGCTCACCTCGCGCGGTCGGGGCCGTTGAAACCACTGGCGGACGAACGCGCGCTCGCGAACCACGAGCAGCGGTCCGGCATCGTGCTGCACGAGAAGCAACGCGAGGCCGTACTGGGGTTGCTTTCGAATCCGATCGCGCTGCTCACCGGCGGCCCGGGCGTCGGCAAGACGACGATCGTGCGCTTCGTCGTCAACCTCGCGCGCGCGTCGCATGCACGCGTGCTGCTCGCGTCGCCGACCGGGCGTGCGGCGAAGCGCCTGTCCGAGGCGGCTGGAATGGACGCGCAGACGATTCACCGGATGTTGGGCTACGACCCGGAGACCGAGGGCTTCGCCCACAACACCCAGAATCCGCTCGAATGCGATCTGCTCGTCGTGGACGAGATCTCGATGCTGGACGTCGTGCTCGCGCATCATCTCTTCAAGGCGCTGGCGCCGCCGGTGCGCGTCATCCTCGTCGGCGATCCGAATCAACTGCCGTCGGTCGGACCGGGCAACGTGTTGCACGACTTGATCGAGTCGCGCGCGGTGCCGGTGTTCAGGCTGACGCAAATCTACCGTCAGGCCGGCGACAGCTTGATCGTCACGAACGCGCACCGTGTGCTGCACGGCGAAGGGCTGATATTGCCGCCGAAGGGCGAGACGAGTGCCGACTTCTATTTCTTTCCCGCCGAGGAGGCCGACAAAGCCGCCGAACGCCTCATCGAGGTCGTCACGCAGCGCATCCCGGAGAACTTCGGTCTCGCCTGGGTCGACGACGTCCAGGTGATCGCGCCGATGTACCGCGGCGAATGCGGCGTCGACAACTTGAACGAACGACTGCGCGAGCGCGTGACCGGCGGCGGGCGTGAAGTGCGCCAAGGCACGCGCGTATGGCGCGTCGGGGACCGCGTCATCCACACGCGCAACGATTACGAGAAAGAAGTCTTCAACGGCGACATGGGCCGCATCACGCGCATCGACGGTGACGGTGTCGTGGTCGTCAAGTTCCCCGACCGCAGCATCTCCTACGAAGGCGGCGAACTCTCTGACTTGCAGCCGGCGTTTGCGATCACGGTGCATCGCTCGCAAGGCGGCGAGTTTCCGGCCGTCGTCATGCCGCTCGTGATGCAGCATTGGATGATGCTGAAGCGCAACCTGCTCTACACGGCGATCACGCGCGCACGCAAGCTCGTCGTGCTGGTCGGTTCGCGGCGGGCGCTCGATGCGGCGATCGCGCAGGACGACGAGGCGCGGCGCGAGAGCGATCTGGCGGATCGCCTCGCGCAGTTCGCGGCCTTGCGATGAGCACGCGTCCCACGGTATGGACGTTCCTGCGCGAGCAAGGCGCGTTCAGGCGCTTGTGGCTCGCGACCGGCGTCGCCGAGCTCGGCACGTCGATCGCGCGCATCGCGTTCATCCTGCTGGTGCATCAGCGCGCGGTCGCGGCGGGGAGCGCTTCTCCCGAAGCCGCGAACGCACTGATGCTGGTGCTCGAAACGGCTCCGATCGTGTTGCTCGGACCGATCGCGGGTGCACTGGTCGATCGTTGCGACCGCCGCACGTTGCTGGTGGTGTGCAACGTGTTGCAGGCGGTGCTCATGTTGTCGGTGCCGTTCTTGATGCGGCTCGCCGTCGATTGGCCGCTGTATGCGGTGGCAATGTGCGTCGCGGCGATCTCCACCGTGTTTCCGCCGGCCCGACAGAGCGCGATCCCTGATCTGGTCGGCGTCGAACGGTCGTCGACGGCCAATTCGATCTCCGGCAGCACCACCAGCCTCACCTTCGTGATCGGCATGGGCTGCGCGAGCCTGCTCATCGAGCGCTTCGGCAAGGAGATGTGTTTCTACGTCAACGGCGGCTGTTTCTTGTTCGCCGCCCGGCATCTGGTGTCGCTGAATCTGCCGCGGCACTTTGCCCCCGTTGGCGGTGGCATCTCGCGTTTCGCACGCGACGTCGTCGCCGGAGCCCGCTACGCGTGGAGCCGTCCGACTCTCGCGTACATCACGGCGTGCTTCTTCATGGCGTTCGTGTTCATCGGCATCTGGATGCCGCTCATGCCGGAGTACTTGCGCCGCGACCTCGGCGTGGACGCCGATTTCTGGATGCCGTACGCGATGATGTCGTTCGGTATCGGCGGAATCTGCGGCGGCGCGCTGGGCGCCTGGCTGGGGCGCAAGTTCGGCATGGGGCGCATGATCGTCCTGATCTACCTGATCGAACCGTTCCAGGTGATGGCGTACTTCTGGGTGAACTCGGTCGCGCTGATGATCGCGCTGTCGTTCACCTGGGGTGTCTTGGCGTTCGCATACTTCGTCCAAGAGCAGACCGTGATGCACGAGGACGTGCCGGCCGAGTTGCGCGGTCGAGTATTCGGTTTGCTGCCGCCGCTGCAGGCGTTCGGCACCCTCGTCGCGAGCGTCATCGTGCTGGTCGAAGCCGGCGCGTTGCGCCCGCGCACGATGCTCCTGCTGGCGGGAGCGAGCTACCTGCTGACGAGTCTGGTTTTCACGCTGTCGATGCGCGGATCGCGCGAGCTGTGGTCGCGCAAGCCGCGCGACGCTGCGTCAACCACCGGGTGAACCGCCCGATTCGCGTTGTTTCGCCCACCACTCCAGGCGTTTCGCGATCTCCTTTTCGAAGCCGAACGGACCAGGCTCGTAGAGGCGTGTGCCGCGCAGCTCGTCGGGCAGATATTCCTGTGCGACGTAACCGGTCGCCGAATCGTGCGCGTACGCGTAGCCCTGGCCGTGACCGAGGCTCTTCATGAGTTGCGTGGGCGCATTGCGGATGTGCAACGGCACAGCGGCGCCGGGTGTGCGCTGCGCAGCTTCGAACGCAGCGCCCAGCGCTTGCTTCACGCGATTCGATTTCGGCGCCGTCGCGAGGTAGACGAGCATCTGACCCAGCGGCAGATACCCTTCAGGCGCACCGAGCACATGGAATGCTTCGCGCGCGGAGACCGCCATCACCAGCGCTTGCGGATCGGCGAGGCCGATGTCTTCGGCCGCCATCGCGATCGACCTGCGGAAGATGACCATGGGGTCTTCGCCGCCCTCGATCAGGCGCGCAGCCCAGTACAAAGCACCGTCGGGATCGCTTCCGCGGAGCGACTTGTGCAGCGCGCTGAGCAGATCGAAGTGCATGTCGCCGGACTTGTCGTGTCGCGCGAAACGCAATTGCATCGCTTCGCGCACGACCTCGATCGTGATGCGCCCGTCATCGCCTGCAGCCGGGACGGCGGCTTCGAGCACGGTCAGCGCGCGGCGCGCGTCACCGTCGGACTGCTCGGCGATCCATGCGAGCGCCTCGGGATCGATGGTCGTGCGGCTCTTGCCCAGTCCGCGCTCCACGTCGTTCAGTGCGCGCTGCACGACGAGGCTCAGGGCTTCGACGGAGAGCGTCTTCAGCACGACGACGCGGCAGCGCGACAAGACCGCGCTGTTGATCTCGAAACTCGGGTTCTCGGTCGTGGCACCGATCAAGGTGACGGTGCCGTCCTCTACCGCAGGCAACAGGCTGTCCTGTTGCGCCTTGTTCAAGCGGTGGATCTCGTCGACGAAGAGCACCGTGCGGCGCTGTTCGTGTCCCAGGCGTTCGCGCGCGGCCGCGAAGATCTCGCGCAGGCGCGGGACGCCCTCGCTGACCGCGCTGAAGGGCACGAAGGCGCGCGCTCCCGAGCTTGCGATCAAATGGCCGAGCGTGGTCTTGCCGCTGCCGGGCGGCCCCCACAACACGATCGAACCCAGCGTTCCGTCCTCGATCGATTTGCGGAGCGGTTTGCCGGGCGCCAAGACGTGCTCCTGGCCCACGTACTCATCCAGCGTGCGCGGTCGCATGCGCGCGGCGAGCGGCTTGGAGTCGCTGCGCGCCTCGAACAACGAACGTTTGCTCGGCTCAGCCACGCGCCGACCTCGCTACGCGACCGGCCGCGAACAAGAGAATCGATGCCGCGACGGTGACGTTGAGCGACTCGACATCGGACCGGATCGGGATCGTGACCGCTTCGAAGCGCGCACTCACCGCCGGCATCTGGCCCGTCTCGGGTCCGATCCACAGTGCGAGCGGTCCTTTCCAATCGAAGCGCAACGGATCGGCGCCGCCGCGCGTCTGTGCGCACACTTGTCGCACGGATCGTGCTCCCAGAGTCCTCGAGCACTCGTCCGCGCCTACGCCATGAGCGATCGGCAATCGCAGCAGGCTCCCCATCGATCCGCGCAAGGCTTTCGGATTCCACGGTGAAGCTCCGCCCGCGAGGATCACGAGTGCGGTCGCGCCCAGACCCTCCGCCGCGCGCGCCAACGCACCGAGGTTGCCGGGGTCCGCGATGCCCGCGACGACGAGGACCAGCGTGCGCGCGTCGAGCGTGAGCTGCGCCAAATCGATGCTCTTCGGCGTCGGGGCAAGCGCGATGATTCCGGGCGAGGTCTCTAGGCTGGAAAGTCGAGTCAACAAGTCCGCGTCGACGAGTTGGACACGCTGCTCCAGTCGTTCGAGTTCCAACGCACGATCGGGCCGGTCGTGAGCCACCAGCACGACCTCGATCTCGTGCCGCGCTCGCACGGCGTCGTCGATCAAGCGGTCACCTTCGAGAGCGAGCGTGTCGCGGTCGTTCCCGGCTACGGCCGCGCGTGCCCGCTGGATCAGGGCGTTCGAGCGCGAGCGGATGACGGCGTCGGGCGACATGGGGCGCAAACTATAACGACAGCAGGCATTGTTCGCGGAACGATCCCCGAGGTGCGATGATCTCGCGACCATTATGACGACACTGCGCACAGGCCTCGTGATCCGCACCGACGCCAAGGTCTGCCATGTCGAGGTCGAAGGGCGCGTCGTCCAGGCCGCTCCGCGCGGCATCCTGTTCGACGGCGAACAGAAAAACCCGGTCGCCGTCGGCGATCAGGTGGAAGTCGACCTGGAAACGCAGCCTGCCAGCCTCGAGCGCGTCTTGCCGCGTCGCAACACGCTATCGCGCATCGCGAGTTCGCACGATCCGCGCGAGCAGGTGCTCGCCGCGAACATCGATCAGCTTTTCGTGGTCGCATCGGTCGCGAACCCGAAGTTCTCGTCCAATCGCACCGACCGCATCATCGCCGCGTGCACGTGGCAGCACATTCCTGTCGCGCTGGTGCTGAACAAGATCGATCTCGCCGACCCCGAAGACACGGACGCCATCCGTGCGACCTACGCCGGGATCCCGATCGACGTCATCGAGACGTGCGCAGTCGACGGCCGTGGACTCGATGAGTTGCGCCGGCGCATGGAGGGCCTGACCTCTGTGTTCTACGGGTCTTCTGGCGCCGGCAAGTCGACGCTGCTGAACGGCCTGCAACCGGGCTTGAAGCTCAAGGTCGGCAAGATCAGCCGGTATTGGGATCAAGGCAAACACACGACCTCGTACTCGCAGATCCATTCGATGGACTTCGGGGCGCGCGTGATCGACACGCCGGGTATCCGCGTGTTCAGGCCGTTCGGCGTGCCGCAGGAGAATCTGCGCGATCTGTTCACCGAGTTCGCGCGCTATCAAGCCCGGTGCCGCTTCAGCGCCTGCTCGCACGATCACGAACCCGAGTGCGCGGTCTTCGACGCCGTCGAGCGCGGAGAGATCAGCTCCGCGCGCTACGCCAGCTATGTCGAGATGCTCGACGAGATGCGCGCGCAGCGTCCCGACGGTGAAGAGGACGAAGGCGAAGAGTGAGCGCTCAACCGATCCAGTGCCGCACGAGCGCGAACTTGTAGATCCAAGACGCGACCATGATCACGATGAGCGCGATGCCCAACCGGCCGAGGCGCCAGCGCGACACTTCCTGCGCCAGGTTTTTTCCGCGCAGCGCGCTCACGACGGCCCACGCCGCGAACACCGGCAGCCCGATCACGACTACGAAACCGAAAGGTTGATTGCGGATCGCAGCCCAGAAGCTGCCGTGCGCCGCGAGTGCCATCGACGTCGTCACGCCGCAGCCTGGGCAGGGAATGTTCCACCAATCCATGGGCTTGCACGACGGCAGGCCCAGGCGCTCGTGTGTGCCGAATCCGCGCGGATCGGGGTCGATCAAGACGCCCAGTACGACCAGCAGCGCGATGGAACCGAGAGCGAAGCCGAGGACGAGCCAATGCTCCCACGGTTTTCCGAACGGTGAGACGATGAACGTGTCCTTCGTCTCCGGTGCGGGGATCGGATCCATTGCGGGCGATTCTCGCCGGATTCAGCGCCCATGACCAGACCGGTGAGCGTCCGCAGGTCGGAACTTCTTTCGCAATGATTCGTAGGCCGGATCTTACACGGCTCAAGCGCAGGCTCCCTGGTGTCGATATGCCCCCGACGAAGTCTTCTGTCCCACCCCTCGTCGGAGGTCGTCCCCGTGTCCCTCTTCCACAACTCTGTTCTGCTGCGCTGCGCGGTCGGCGTCCTGCTTGCATTCTCGGGCGCGTGCGCGCTGCCCGGTGGGCCGCCGTTGCCGGACATCGCCGACAAGATCAACTCCACGCTCGAACCGCTGGAAGTCATCGACTCGGCGCCGACAGCGGTCGGGCCCGACGTCACGTCGCGCAGCGTCAGCGTGCTCGGTGAGGTCATGGAGCCCGGCGCCATCGCGCTGGAGCCCGGCCGCCGCTTGACGCTGGTCGAAGCGATCGCGCGCGCAGGTGGACACAGAACTGCGACTGCTCACGTGTCGAGTCTGGTGCTCGTGCGCTGGGACCGCACGACACAGCAACAACTCGCGTGGACGATCGATGCGCGCCCCAAGTACTGGAGCAGTGCGAAGCCGATCTTCCTGCAGCCGTACGACATCGTCTACATCCCGAACATCCCGATCGATGACCTCGGGCACTGGGTCGACAACTACATGCGTCGCCTCATTCCGATCCCCTTCCCGGTCTTCACGATCCGCTGAGTCCCCGAGGATAACGTGAATTCCAACAACACATCGAATCCGCACGACTCCGACACGCTGGCGGGTCCCGATCTGATCCAGACGGTCACGCTCGGTGTCAAACGTTCGCGCAAGTGGCTGATTCCGCTCGTCTTGCTCGGCACCATCGGAGGTACGTACTTCGCGCTGTCGCAGCCGAACGTGTACACGTCCGAGGCCAAGCTCCTCTTGCGTTCCGGTTCGCGTGAGCGCATTTCGGCGGAATCGCTCGTGCAGACTTCGGAGGACGATCGCTCGGCACGCCCGACGACGCAAGCAGAGATCGCGATGCTCGAAGACCAGGCGATCTACGAGAAGGTCGCGCGTACTTTCGGCCCGGCCGAGATCCTGGCTCAGGCCGATCCGCGAAGAGACGACGGCCTTGACACGTCGTGGGCCATCCGCACGCTGCACTCGGTTCAGGCCTGGGTGCAAAACGTCGGAACAAGTGCGCACGAGTGCACGCCGGGCGGTTGCCAGGCCTGCACGGCCCAGGCTGTCGAGATGCTGCGCGAGAGCGTGCAACTCGAAGGCGATCCCGACTCGAACGTGATCGTCGTGCGCTATTCGGCCAATTCCTCTGAGCGCGCACGCGCAGTCTTGAACGCACTGGTCTTGGCGTTCGTCGATCGCCACTCGGAGCAGTTCTCGGTGGAGCCGCTGCTCGAGAAGAATCGTCCGAAGCTCGAAGCTGCGAAGAAGCGTCGTGATGACGCGGCGACCGCGTACTTCAACCACGTTCAACAGTGCAACGTCATCGACATCGAAGTTCAGCGGCGCGTGCTGATCGAAGGTGCTGCCCTGGTTGAGCGCGAATACAACGCCGGATTGCTCAGTCGCGACGAGATTCAGGCCGAGCGCGCAGCCATCACGGCGCGCATGAATGCGCTGAATGCGCAGATCGACCTCGTGCGCGAGCGCGCTCCCAACCCGACCTATCTCGCTTTGCGCGAACGTATCAACGAACTCGATGTCGAAGCTGCCACGAATGCTGCACGCTTGGAACGGCTGTCGGCCGAGGTCGCGATGTGGCGCACGCGCATCGAAAGCGTGCGTGATTGCGAGCAGATTCACGCGTCCTTGGGCGCGACGCGGGACATGGAAGCCGCGCGGGCGACCGACCTGCTGCGTCGCTATTCACAGCTCGAAGATCTAGGCGACCTTGACCTCCGCTCAGATGCGAACCTGCTCGTGCTCCAGCAACCGACCCTGAACTTCAAGAAGGACGGTCCGAAGCGCGCCAAGATCATCTTCTCTGCTTTTGCGGCGTCTCTGCTGCTTGGCATCTGGCTCGCAGCGATGCGCGAGTTCTTCGATCGCCGCCTGCGCCACGGCCCGATGGTCGAACGCCAGCTCGGTGTACGACTGCTCGGCACCATCCCCGAATACCGCTCGCGCGACCTCGTCGCCTGATCAGGATCCACCGATGAACAAGCTCCTTTCGCGTCTCAATCACCTCGTCGATCCGGTCTGGACGGAGATCTCGCGCCAGACTTTCGCGCGCACGCCGGCGCGCATCCTGTTCACGAGCACCGAGCGCGGTGCCGGCACGACATCCATCGCGGCCGCCACCGCGATCGGTCTCGCGCGCAACCTGCGCGTCAACGTCGCGCTCGTCGAAGCCAACTTGCAAGCGCCGGCGCTCGCCGGTTACCTCGGCATCCAAGGCGAGATCGGCCTGTCGGACGTGCTCGACGGTCGCGTCGATGTCGACAAGGCCGTGCGCCGCCTCGAAGCGGTCGGCGAATTGCGTTTGCACGTCCTCACCGGCGGCAGCGCGCGCCTGGCGCTCCCGGGCGAACTCGCGGCGCCGGCGGGTCTGGCTGCGCTCAACAAGCTCGGTGAGAACTGCAAGTTCATGATCATCGATGCCCCGCCCCTCTTCGACCATCCCGAAACCCGCGTCCTGTTGCGCGAAGTCGACGCCGCGATCCTCGTGCTGCGCTCCGGCCACGCTCGCCGCGAAGAAGCCCAACGCGCCGTACGCGAACTGCAAGAAAGCGGCGTGCGCGTGATCGGCACTCTGCTCAATCGCGCCGACGAAGCGATTGATCGCGATCAAGCTGCGTAGCGATTACGGCGCCCGCCCCTTCGTCCACACACCGCAACCGGATGCCGTGCCTGGATCGAAGTCGCGCGAATCGGCGCCGCAGGTCCGGCTGACATTCGTACCGTACGGAGCCAGGCTCCCGTGGTGCAAACTCGCCGGCGTGACGTAGCCCGGTTGCGCGTTGGTCGAATCCGGCGAGTTTGCACCACGGGAGCCTGGCTCCGTACGGTACGAATGTCAGCCGGACCTGCGGCGCCGATTCGCGCGACTTCGATCCAGGCACGGCATCCGGTAGCGGTGTGCGGACGAAGGGGCGGACTTTGCAGTGCGTCAGTCAGCGCGACGAGCGGACGAGTGACGCCTGGTATGCGCTTCGAGCGTCCACTGCGCGCGGCGTTCGTACCATGACTCGGAGGAGTGATGTTCGGCGGCGACGCGCGCGGCGCGGGACAGCGGAACCAGGCGCGTGTGATCGGCGGCGATCTGCATGAGGATCCTGGCGGATGCGTCGATTTCATTGCGAGGCAGACACACCGTTGCGTGCTCGGTCGTATCGCGCTCGCGTACGTAGTCGATGTCGTACCCGACGAGCGGCAGTCCGGCCGCGTAGCCGTCGAAGATCATGCGCGGCGTGTCTTCGGCGAGCGGCGTGAAGAAGAGCGCATCGTAGCCTGCGAGCTCACGCAGCAATGCGCCGCCGTAGGGGCGCGAGCCCAGGAACCGCACCTTGCCCTTCAAAGCCGGGTCACGCGCGAGCTGCTCGAGTTGGGCGCGTTCGATGCTGTCACCGATCAAGTCGAACGTGACATCCGCTCCGTGCGCCAGCGCCGCACGCACGATCGCGATGCTGTGATCTAGACCCTTGCGCGCTTCGAATCGGCCGCAGTACACGAGTCGCAGCGGGCGCTTCTCGGCCAGAGTCGCGAGCCGCGCCTCGAGCGCCGCGGTCGGCACGACGTCTGCCCGCGCGAACGAAGTGTCGTGAAATTCCTTCGGGTTCTTCGCGTCACGGCCGAACAGCTGCATCAGGTGCGCGCCCTTCAGCAGGCTCAGGTCGGATCTGGACACGCAGCGCAAACACGCCCGGTCGTACAACGCGCCGTACACGCGCGCGTGCAGCTTCTGTTTCGCGCCGCGCGCCAGCTCGCGCATCTGCATCGAGATGTCGGTGTCCTGCACGAACACGCTCGTGATGCCGCGCTTCCATGCCTGCACCAGTCCTTCGTACGCGATCGGACGGTACACGTCGTCGTAACCGGCGTGCACGACCGTCGCATCCCCCATCTCGCGCTCGAGATCGGCGATCCAGCGTCGACGATGGCGCAGCCAGTACGCCTTGGCGCTCACACGCAGATCGAAGGACGGCACGAGGTGGATCCCCTCGCTGCCCGACACCAACGGTTCGAGCTTTTGTCCTACACCGGGATCGGTCGCCGACAAGGACGGAGCGATCACCTTGAGCTCTCCGAATTCCTTGGGCAGCGAATCGCGTAGCAAGCGCAACGCACGCAGCCAATCCGAGGCCAGGAGCAGCTTCTGCCCTTCGACGTAGATCGGAACGTGAATCGGAACGATGTACACGGCGCCTAGGACCTGCCTGACCTGGGAGTCGCGCTGACGACCGGCAACGCCGCCAATGCGATGAAATGGCCATCGTGCTCGTGGAGCACGCCGTCGACCTCGAACTCCTGGATCTCGGGATGGCGAACGGCAGCGACGAAGTGCGCGCCGTCGAACGTCACGAAGACATCGTGAAAGTCCAAGAACACTCCCGTGACGGGGTGCAGGCACTTGTACGCCGCTTCCTTGGCGACGAACAACCGTCTGGCGTCGATGGCGCGACTCCCCGCAGGGAACTGACGCAACTCATCGTCGACGGCAATCGTTTGAAACAGCTCGCGCTCGAGCGGCTCGGCCGGTTCGATGTCGACGCCCACGGAGCGATAGTCGGTGCCGCGCGCTGCGACGACGATGCACAGGCGTGCCGTGTGTGCGATGGAGCCTACACATCCTGCAGGCCAGTTCGGACTGCGGTCCAGAGAACGTCCCACCACAGGTCGCGTGACTCCTAGGCGCAGAAGGAGTTCATGTGCAACCGCCCGTCCGGTGGAGAATTCACGCATACGCGCTTCGGTGACGTGCTCGACAGCCTGCGCCTCTTCAGGCTGAAGCGCATGTCGTGCATCCACGATCGTCGTGATGCCGATCTCGAATCCGCCTCCGAAGCCTGCCCCGAGTTGCGCGAGCGGTGTGAGTTCCAGCCGGCTCACCGCGCAGTCCCCTTCGGTGCGACGGTTCGCTCCGCGTCTTCGAGCGCGCGCCGCAGGCGCTGAGCGAGCACGCGTACATTCGGCTCGAGCACCATGCTGTCGTGGTCACCCGGGACTTCGTGCACGGTGATGCGGTCGACGACCGGCGTCCATCCGTTGTCGGGGAACAGCAACTCGCGGTGCACGTTCGCCAGGCGCCCTTTGCCCAGCACGTAGGCTACGTCCAGCTTCGGCCTGAACAGCGCGATCGAGACCGGCGTGTGTTTCACGTCATAGAGTTCTAGCGCGCGATTGAACGCCGCCTGGATGCGCCGCGAATGGAACATCGGTGTCGACTCGTTCTCGCGCTCGGTCTCGGCCGCCTCGGCCTCCTGTTCGCGTTTCCACTGCACGCGGCCTTTGACCCAGTTCGGGAAGTACGCGAAACCCTGCTTGCGCGCGCGTTGGACGTGGATCTGCATCTTCTCGCCCATGCGCAACGCCGGCCGCTTCGGCAGCGGCGTGTCGAGCATCACGAGCGATGCGATCTCCTCGCCCGCCGCCAACAGTTGTCGCGCCATTTCGAATGCGGCGATTCCTCCGCCCGAGAATCCGCCCAAGTGGTAGGGACCCTGCGGTTGGACTTCGCGCACTTCCGCCAGGTACGCGGCCGCCATCTCCTCGAAGGTCTCGTGCGGTGCGTCTTCGCCGTACAACCCGCGCGCCTGGATGCCGTAGAACGGACGTTCACCACCGACCAGATGTGCGAGGTGACGCAAGTTGAGCACATTGCCGAACATCCCGGCGACGAGGAAGAACGGCAGGCGCGGAGCCGGCTCGCCGGAGTGCATCGCGACCAGATGTTTGAAGCGCGACTTCGAAGGCGCAGGCGAAGCAGTCGTGGGCTTGAGCTCGCCGGTGCCGGACGCAACAGGCTCCGCCGTGGTACGCGCGGCGCGCACGAGGTCGGCACAGCGCTCGATCGTCGGTGCTTCGAACAACACCGAGATCGGGAACTCGACGTGGAAAGCCTTCTTGATGCGCGTGAACAACCGCACCGCGATGAGCGAGTGCCCGCCGAGCTGGAAGAAGTCGTCGCGGATGCCGACCGGATCGACACCCAGCAGTTCGACCCAGAATTCGACGATGCGCGACTCGACCTCGTCGCGCGGTGCGACGTACTCCGAAGCGAGCGTCGGCCGCTCGAATTTGGCGTCAGAGTCTCTGCGCTCGAGCTTCAAGGCCGATGCTTGACGATCCAGAGCTTCCAGCGACAGCGACGAAACGACCATCCGGCCGGCGTTGGTGCTCGCGAGCAAGCGAGTGAGCGCATCGACGCCCTCGTGCGGCTGAATGCCACGCTCCAGATTGCGGCGGAAGGCCGCCTCGATGGGCGACGAAGGGTCGCGCGTGCCGTCCAGGGAACGCTTCGACGAACCCTGCTCCGTCGTGCGCGTCTCAGGTCCGTCCGCGAAGCCCTGGCGCAGACGCTTCAGTGCAAAGCCCTCGACTTCGAGCAACACCAGGCCGGCGGGGTTCGTGATGACCGCGTCGAACGTCGCCATGTCCGCGTCGACCGCATGTTCACCGTGCACTTTCACATGACAACGCACGTCGGATGCGAGCGGTCCGAGGACACGCACGCGATCGAACGACATAGGCACCCACAGATCCGAGCCATGACCCGGGATGCGGTCGACGGCGATGTGCAACGCGACGTCGAGCAGCGCCGGATGAAGCGCATGATCGGCCAGATCCTCTTCGAAGCGCGCGTCCAGCGCGAGTCGCGCAAAGGCTTCGTGCGCACCCACGCGCCGCGAGCGCAAGACGCTCCAGCGCGGACCGAAGCGCAGCCTCTCCGCTTGCACTCCTGCCGTTCCTGAAGCCGACGCGCGCGGGTCGTCCTCTGGAGTGCGCGCAGCCGCCGCTGTGAGATCGGCATGCCGGTCCGGTTGAGCCGAGCGCATGACCAGACGTGCTTCGGCGTGCGTCACCCATGCGTCGTCGGTTCCGGTCGAGCGTCGGCTGCGTACTTCGAACGCGTGTCCGTCCGTCCCCGTGCGCACGAGGACGCGTACGTCCAGCGGCCGGTCCTCGGGCACGAACAATGCTTCGACGAACACCAGGTCCTCGATGTCGAAGGGCCGTGACTCGCCGATCTCGATCAACGCCGCGCGCGCCAGCTCGATGTAGCCCGTACCAGGCAACAACGCGCGACCGGCGAGCGTCCTGTGCTCGTCGATCATCCACAACGAAGCGGCGGACCAACGCGCGTCGATGATGTGCAGGCCCGATGGCTCGCGCCTGTGCGTCGCGAAGAGCGGCGATTTCGCCGTCGACTCTCCAGGCGCGCGCGCGTCGTCGCTGTTCCCTGCGCGCGCGGCCATGCCGACGCTGTTCCAGATCCCCCACGCGAGCGCGAGCGTCGGATGCCCACGGCTCGTGCGACTTTCAGCCCACGCGTCCAGGAACGCGTTCGCGGCGCAGTAGTCGATCTGGCCCACCGCGCCGAGCCACGCACTCGTCGACGAGAACACGACAGTGAAGTCCAGCTTGAACCGGTCGAGCAGAGTCTCGAGCGCCAATGTCCCGTGGACCTTGGGCGCGAACACCTCCTCGACGTCGAACAGCGTGCGCTCCTGCAGCAGTCCGTCGCGCAACACACCGGCAGCATGGAACGCGCCGTTCAACTCGCCGAAGCGGTCCGTGATCGCGTCGGCGAGGCGTTCGAGGCCCTCCACGTCAGTCACGTCCGCGTTCGCGACCATGACCTCGCTGCCGAGGCTTTCGAGCTCCATCACGGTTCGGATACGGTGCGCTTCTTCGTCCGCGGCGGCGGCGCGCTCCAGAATCACCGGCCAATGCGCGCGCTCGGGCAGTCCGCTGCGCGAGAGCAAGATCAGGCGCGCCTTGTGCTCCGTCGCGAGCCAGCGCGCCAGCGTGAGTCCGATGCCGCCCAATCCGCCGGTCAGCAGGTAGACGCCGCGCCGGCGCACGCGCATGGACGTCGGTGTCGCAGCCTTCAGGGGTCGCGCGTCGAAGCGCTCGACGAATCGGCGGCCGTGACGCCAGGCGATCGTCCCGCGGCAGCTTCCGCTCACGATCTCGGTTTCGAGCTGGTCGGTGAGCGCATCGATACCGGGTCGCCCGTTCGTACGACCGTTCTTCTTCGAGCGTTCGTCGAGAACATTGAGATCGATGCTCGCCGACATCACGTGCGTCAGTTCGCGCGGAATCACGCGCACGGGACCCAACACCGTGGCCTTCTCGGGATGCGGAGCGACCTCGTCACCCACGCGCGCCATCCCGTTCGAGACGACGAACAGGCGCAACGGATCCGTCGCACCTTGGTCCGCGATCGCTTGAGCGAGGAACAACAGACTGTAGAACCCGTGCTCCTGGTTGCGGTGGAAGAAGCTCGATCCCGGTCTGAACGTCTCGCCTTGTGTCACGAGCCACGCGTGCACGATGTGTTGCGGTGAACGTCCGTGCGCGGCCAGATCGGAGAGCAGCGCGTCGTACCCTTCGCGGCCCTGTTCAGGAGACAAGAGGTATTCGTCGTCGCTCAACCGGCCGTACGCATCGCCGTCGCGCACGATCGCGACGGTGGCGCCGCGGGCGCGCAAGCGTTGAGCGAGACCGTCGCACACTCCGGCGCGGTCGGCGAAGACGAGCCACTGACCCTCCGCGCGCTCGATCGTCGGCGCGTCGAGCACTTCTTCGCGCCAGACAGGCCTTTGGAACCAGTCCGCGACGTCGGGAAGCTTCTCCGGATCCGCATTCGTGTTCGTCGCCGCGAGTGCGCGCCCAGGTTCGATCCAGCAGTGACGATGATCGAACGCGTAGGTCGGCAACGCGATTCGGCGGCGATCTTCGCCGTGCCACAGGCGCTCGAGCGCCACGTCGCAGCCCGCCGCCCACAGGCGACCGAACGCGGTGACGAAATGCGCGGCGTCGTCCACGACCTCGTCGGGATGGCGCAGCGTCGCGATCACTTCGTGACTCGGACGGAAAGCGCTCTGCAGGCGCGAGAGCGAGCTGAGGACCTTTCCCGGACCGACTTCCACCAACACGCGGGCTTCGTCGGCGAGCAGCACATCGAGGCCGGCTGCGAAACGCACCGTACTGCGCAAGTGATCGACCCAGTACTGGGGATCCAATGCTTGCGCGTTCGTGATCCAAGTGCCGGTCAAGTTCGAGATGAACGGGATCTTGGGCGCCGAGAGTTTCATCGCGCGCACGGCGGCGAGGAACTGGTCCAGGATCGGGACCAGCAAGCGTGAGTGCGCAGCGATCGAGATGGGGACGACTTTGGTCTCGATCTCGAGGGCGCTGAGCCGCGTGGCGAAAGCATCCAACGCGGCCGTCGGCCCCGACACGACGCACATCGTCGGCGCGTTGACGGTCGCCAGGTCCAGATCGGTGCCTAGCAGCGGTGTGATCTCGTCCGGGCTCGCCGCGATGCTCAGCATGCCCCCGCCGACGACGCGCTCGAACAGTTCGCCGCGACGGCGCACGAGCATCAGCGTATCTTCGAACGAAGCGACCTCGGCGATGCACGCGGCGGTGTTCTCGCCCATGCTGTGGCCGATCAATGCCTTCGGCTCGACGCCGTAGTGCATCCACAGCTTCGCGAGTGCGTACTCGACCAGGAAGATCGCCGGCAGCTGAATCGACGGGCGGAGCAACTCGCGCGCCCGATCCGCCGATCCCACGTGATCAGTGGACAAGTACGGTGCGAGATCGAGTTGAAAGCGCGCTCTGCAGAACGCGATGCCGCGCTCGATGATCTCGCGGTACACCGGTTCGGTCGCGAACAGTCCGGCGCCCATCGCGAGGTGTTGCGCTCCGCCGCCAGGGAACAAGAAGGCGATCTTGCCCTTTCTGTCGCGGCTCGTGTGCGAGTGCACGCGCCGTGCGTCTCTCGACTCGAGCAACGCGATCGCTTCGGATGAATCGCGTGCGCACAAGACGCGGCGTTCGCCGAACGAGCGCCGACCGACGTGCAGCGTCCAGGCTGCGTCGGCCAGATTCACGTCGGACTGCGCGCTCAGATGTTCACGCAGGCGCTGCGAGTTGCCTTCCAACGCAGTCTTGGTGCGCGCGGAGAGGCACAGGAGCTGGTACGGACGGCGTCCCGCGGTCGGTGCGACGGCCACCGGCGCTTCCTCGATCACGACGTGCGCGTTCGTGCCCCCGACACCGAGCGAAGTCACACCCGCGCGGCGCGGCGTACCTGTCTTGGGCCACGGCTTCAACTTGTCGGCGACGTAGAACGGACTGTGGGCGAAGTCGATCGTCGCGTTTGGTGCCGTGAAATTTGGGGTGGGCGGGATCTCGGCCGCCTGAAGTGCGAGCACGGCCTTGGCAAAGCTGGCCACACCCGCCGCCGTGTCGAGGTGACCGATGTTCGCCTTCACGGAACCGATGCCGCAGAAGTTGGTCTTCTTCGTGGAGCGTCGGAATGCCTCGGTGAGCGCGGCGACTTCGATCGGATCACCGACAGCCGTGCCGGTTCCGTGCGCTTCGACGTAGGCGATCGTTTCCGGAGCACAGCCGGACACAGCCAGAGCTTCGACGATCGCCGCCGCCTGTCCGTCGACGCTGGGCGCCAGGTATCCGACCTTGCGCGAACCGTCGTTGTTGACGGCCGAACCCTTGATCACGGCACGAATCGGATCGCGGTCGCGGATTGCGTCGACCAATCGCCGCAACACCACGACGCCCGCTCCGCTGCCGAACACGGTGCCGGCGGCGTGCTTGTCGAAGGGTCTGCACACTCCGTCCGGTGCGAGAATCTCGCCTTCCTTGTAGACATAGCCGCGCCCGTGCGGGATCTCGAGCGTGACACCGCCCGCCAACGCCATGTCGCACTCGCCCGACAACAGGCTTTGACAGGCGAGGTGAATCGCAACCAACGACGACGAACACGCGGTCTGGACGTTGACGCTAGGACCCTTCAGGTCGAAGGCGTAGCTGACGCGCGTTGCGAGGAAGTCCTTGTCGTTGCCCGTGTGCCGCAGCAAGAACAGTCCGACCGAGTCGACCAGTCCCGGGTTCGTGAGCACGTTGTTCACGAAGTACCACGGCATTCCGCAACCCGTGAACACGCCGACTGCGCCGTCGAATTTCTCGGGCGGATGGCCCGCGTCCTCGAGCGCCTCCCACGCGCACTCGTACAGATGCCGGTGCTGCGGGTCGAGGATCGCTCCTTCCTTGGGACCGAATCCGAAGAACTCCGGGTCGAAATCGCCGACGCCGTCGATGGGCGCCGCGAAACGCACGTAATGCGGATCAGCCAGTTCGTGCGCAGGAACACCGGCGGCCTTCAGCTCTTCTTCCGTGAGCTTCCGCACCGCGACGAGCCCGGAGCGCACGTTGTGCCAATACGCGGACGGCGTCGCCGCGCCGGGCACGCGCAGCGACAGGCCGACGACGGCGATATCGGTCTCGAGGATTTCCGGTGTGTCGCTCATGATCTCAATCGCGCCGCCTCCTCAGCAGCGCATCTCGCCGGCGCGCGCCCCGGTCGGCACCGACGTCGAGAGTCTTGTTCACTCCGTCGGACGACACCCATTCCGTGAACGTGCGGATCGTCGGGAAGCGGTACAGATCGGTCAGCGAAACGGGCTTGTCGACGAGAGCGCCGATCTTGCGGTGCATGCGCACGACGAGCAGCGAGTGCCCGCCGACGTCGAAGAAGTTGTCGTCGACGCCGACTTTCTCGAGTCCGAGGATCTCGACCCACAACGCCGCCAGTTGGGCCTCGAGTCCGCTCGCAGGTGCCACGAATTCCGCGCGCTTCGCTGTCGTCGGCGCAGCCTCGGGAGCCGGCAGCGCCTTGCGATCCACTTTGCCGTTCGGAGTCAGTGGGAATTGCGCCAACTCGATGAACCAGCCGGGCACCATGTACTCAGGCAATTTGGCGCGCAGCGCTTCGCGCACGCTGTCGACTGCAAACTCGGCGCTCTCGGGAATGATGTAGGCGACCAGGCGCGCCTCGCCGTGCGCATCCGTTCCGGCGACCACGACCGCCTCGCGCACCGAATCGTGCGCAGCGAGCTGTGCTTCGATCTCGCCCAGTTCGATGCGATATCCGCGGATCTTCACCTGGTGGTCGAGCCTGCCCAGGAACTCGAGAATCCCGTCCGCGCGTCGACGCCCGAGGTCGCCGGTGCGATACATCCGCGACCGACTGTGCGTGTGGAACGGATCCGACAGGAAGCGCTCGCGCGTCAAGTCGTCGCGTCCGTGATAGCCGCGCGCGACGCCGTCGCCGGCGATCCATAGCTCCCCCGGAACTCCGACGGGCAGCAACTCGCGATTCGCATCCAACACGTAGAAGCGCGTGTTGGCGATCGCCTTGCCGATCGGAAGCGAAGTCGAGCCCTTTTCGATCACGTGCGTCGAGGACCAGATGGTCGTCTCGGTCGGGCCGTACATGTTCGTGACGGTTCCAGGGAACGTCGCTAGATCCTGCGCGAGCGAAGTCGGGAAGGCCTCGCCTCCGATCATCAAGTTCGGGATCTGCCACAGCGCCGCACGCGCGTCGTGATCCAGGCACAACATGCGCGCCAGCGACGGTGTGCACTGCAAGTGCGTCACGCGTTCGCTGCGGATGCGTTCGGCGATCGATGGTTCGGCGAGAGTGGGCGATTCCGGCGCAGACTCGTCCGTGCGCTGTGCGAGCTGCATGAGCCGCTTGAGCGCCGGAAGACCCGCGAGCGCCGCATCTACAGGCACGCCGAAGTCGATCAGACAGCCGATCTCCCCCACTCCGATCGCACGCGCTCGCTCGACGAGTTCGAGGCACTGCTCGGGTGTCCCGAACAGGCCGCTTGTTTCGAAGTAGCGTTCGAATGCGTGTTCGAGCACGGCGTCGCGCTCTTCGTCGGACAGGCCCGAGAATTCGTCTCCGCCCGTGGCATCGGCGCCGACAGGCTTCTTGAACGCCGGGAAGGCCCAGGCGTACTTCTTCAAGAGATCGAGTGACGTACCCAGGTAGTTACGCAAGGGCTCGCGCACGATTCCGCGCACATCGACGCCGTTCTCGCCGATGAAGGTGTGCAGCATCAGCGTGACGACACCCGTTTCCGGGTCATGACCGGCTTCGCCGCGCGCCTTCTTGTACAACGCGATCTTGGGCGCGAGTTCTTCGATGGACTGCCCCAACAAGTGGGTCAGCAGATTCGCGCCCGCGCGGCCGGCTTGCGCATAGGTTTCGGGATTGCCGGCGGTCGTGATCCAGGTCGGCAATTCGGCTTGCACGGGTCGCGGCAAGGTTTGCACCGCGATGGGATCGCCTTTGGGCCCCGGGAACGCGACGGACTCGCCGCGCCACAATTTGCGCACGACTTCCAGGTTTTCGAACATCACCTGCTTGGCGCGCGCGTAGTTCTCCGGCGCCAGCACGAAATCGTTCGGTTGCCACCCCGACGCGAACGAGATACCGACGCGACCGTTCGAGAGGTTGTCGACGACCGACCAGCTCTCCACGACGCGCACGGGATGATGCAAGGGCAGCACGACCGAACCCGCGCGGAGTTGGACACGCTGCGTGATCGCTGCGACGGCTGCGGCGGCCACCGCCGGAGCGGGATACACGCCCCCGAACGAGTGAAAGTGACGCTCAGGCGTCCACACGGCCTTGAATCCGTTCAGGTCGGCGAAGCGTGCGCCCTCCAGCAGGAGGCGATACTTCTCAGGACCGGGTTTCGTTTCGTCGCTGGAGAAGTAGAACAAGCTGAAATCGACGTCTTTGCGTGCCGCTGCCGCGTGTGAAGCGACCTTGCTGCTGTTGACGACGACGTGGAATCCGCGCGCCAGCGTCCACACGAGTTCGAGGACCGAGATGTCGAACGACAGGCTCGTCACCGCAAGCCAGGTGCCGGGCGGATCGTGCGGAATGCGCTCGTCCATGCCCGTGAAGAAGTTCAGCACGTTGCCGTGCTCGACCATCACACCTTTGGGCTGTCCGGTCGAGCCCGACGTGTAGATGACGTACGCGAGATCGCCCGGCAGCGCATCGGATTCGATGCGCTGGCTGGGGTGCGCTTCGATCTGTGCAGAGTCGGCATCGATGCGAACGATGTCCTTGCACCCGGTTGCGACGCGCTCCACTGTGCCTGCGCTCGCGATCGCGAGGCGCGCTCTCGAGTCGGAGAGCATGAAGCGTGTGCGTTCCTCGGGGAACGACGGGTCCAGCGGCAGGTAGGCCGCGCCGGACTTCATCACTGCAAGGACGGCGACGACGAGGTTCACCGAACGCTCCAGGCAGACTCCGACGAACTCCCCGCGCTTTGCGCCCAGGCTCACGAGGTGCGCGGCGAGTCGATTCGAACGCTCGTCCAGCTGACGATAGGTCAGTGTTGTCGCGCCGCTCGACACGGCCTTGGCCTCGGGAGTCGTCCGCGCCTGAGCCTCGATGACCGCATGCACGGAGGTGAACTTCGAGAGCGGGCGCGTCGTCGCATCGCACCGAGCGGTCAGCCACTCGCGCTGCTCGTCGCTGACGAGCGGCAGTGCCTTCAACGCGCGATCGGGGTTGCGGACGACCGCGGCAGCGAATGCGCTCAGGGAATCGCTCAAACTCCGTGCGGCATCCGCGGTGAGACGATCAGTGGCGCACACGAGTCGACAAGCTCCGTTGGACGCGACCACGAATACCGCGCCGTCCGGCGCGGCGGCGACGGCCTCGTCGACGTGCTCGACGTGCTCGATCGCGATCGGGAGCGCGAAACCTCGTGCCAGATGCGGCGAACCGTGGAGGTCAGGATCGCGTGCGACCAGATCGCGCAGGAAGGACGAACGCTTCTCGATGAGCTGAACTTCGGCGACGCTGCGACCCAGGTGTGCCTCGAACGACGCTTCGAGGTCGATCCGCACCTGCACTGGCACACTGGTCGAGATCAGCGACTCGAGAGAGCGAGTGCGGGCTCGCAAACGCGTGTCACCATGCGCGAGATCGAATTCGGCCTTGCCGGTGAGGCGTGCGATCCAAGCCGAGATCACGGCGGTCGTCACAGCCGGCGGAGCCTGATTGGGGAACCTCGCCAGCAAGTCCGTCAGCGGCGGCAGCGGCGTGCTGCGCGAAGCCGTGCCGTTCGGCGACGGCAGTCCGAGAAAGGGCAACTCGACTTTTGACAGCTGCGCCAGTCGCCCGGCCCAGAACTCTTCGGAGCGCGCTAGATCGGCGTTCCACTCACTTGCGCGCTCGAGTTCAGCGCGTTCGAAGACCCTGAAACGTCCGCCGCGATCCTCGATGCGTTTCTGCACGCTCGCCAGAGGCGTCTCACGACCGTTGAGATCGGTCAACTCGTCGATGCACAGCACACCAGAGCCCGTGGCCACGCGCAGCGCACTCGATTCTGCGCGAATCAGAGTTCCGGGAGCCTCGGTGCACGCATCCGCGCCGATGTGAGCGCGCTTGACGATCCACACTTCGTCGCCGAGCGCGACCTTGGGCGCACCGAATGGATTCTTGTAACGACCCGAGTCGAGCGCCCTCACCCATCCGGCGCTTGCGCTCGCGGAACATGACCAATCGACGAGTCCCGCGTACGGCGGACGGTCCGTACGCGCGTAGTAGCGGCGGCGTGCGAGGTCCTGTTTCACAGGTGATAGGCGCTTCTTGGCCAACGCCTCGATCAAGGTGCTGAAGGCCCGCAACCCGGCTTCGAAGCACTTGGTGTTCAGCGAGAGTGCCGTCTCGTCGGTGTCGATCGCAAAGCGCTCCGCTGCGAGGATCTCGCCTTCGTCGACGCCCGACGTCATGCGGTGCCAGGTGACGCCGTGTTCGCGCGCGCCGGTCGCGATGGCCCAGTTCGGGGTGTTCAGCCCCGCCAGTTCGGGCAGCGGACCGTCGTGGAAGTTGATCTTTTCGCCGCGCGCGAGGTGCAGGATCTCGTCGGGAACGATCGCTAGATGCGCAATCGAGAACAGATGCTCGAAATCCACGGCGGCCAGATCCTTGGTCGCCGAGCGCGCCGGCTCGAGCACGGGGATCGAGTGCTTCGCACACCACTCCTTGACCGCGCGGGCCCGAGTTAGGACGCACGCCACGCGATCACCGCGGGCCATCAACATCTCGCCGCACGCTACGAGCAGCGTGTCTCCGCCAATCAACACCACGGACATGCCGCTACCGGAACTCATCGTGCGTCACCTTTCACATGCATCTGGACGGACGGCATCAGGTTGACCTGTACCTCGCGCTGCTCTGATCCCCTGCGTCCCTCGAGCACGGTCTTCTCGAACAACTCGGCGAGCCGCATCGCTTCGCGCGCGACATCGTGATTAGCGCGCACCAGTTCGGCTCCGCACCGACCTAGCGCTTGCAACTCTTCTGGCGTCGCGTCGAGGACTTCGCGCAAGACTCGGGACAGGGCACCGACTGAACTCGCGGGCACGAGCCAACCGGAGATTTCGGGCTTCACGAGCTCCGGAATCCCGGCGATGAACGTGCTGACGACCGGGCGTTCGAGCGCGAGCGCTTCCATGAACACTACCGGTAGACCTTCCTCGAAGCTCGGTAGCACCAGAGCACGCGCAGCGAGAATCTCCTCGATCACGTCCTGGCCGGATTTCCAGCCGACGCAACGGATGTGGTTCTGCAGGTTTTGTGCCTGTGTCATGGACTCGATCGTCGATCGCAATTCGCCGTCGCCCACGAACACGATTTCGAACTTGCGGCCTTCGGCAGCCAACAGCGTCACGGCCCGCATCAAGACCAGGTGGCCCTTCGCCGGATCCAGACGACCGACGCACACCAGACGATTCGTTGCAGGAATCGGGACCGGTGGGTGCTCCAGGTATTCGCGCCCGACTCCGCAATGGATCAAGGCGATCCGCCTCCAATGCACGTGATCGCTGACGCGCATGAGCTGACTGCGTCCGTGATGGCTGATCGCTACGGAGAATGCCGCGCGGGCGACTTTCGTCCCCAAGGCCTTGTGGGTCGGGTACTCGAAGAACTCCGGACCGTGAAATGTGAAGCTGAACGACGGCCCACCCAGGTCTTCGCACAGCAGCGCAACGGTCGCAGGATTCGTGGCGAAGTGCGCGTGGACATGATCGATCTTGTGACGCGCGATCATCCGGCGCAGTACGCAGGCTTCGGCGAGGTAGATCACGTGCACGAGCCGACCCCGTCGGCTGCGCCATCCCAGGTGGAACGCCGAGCGCAACGCACGCACGAATCCGATCGGATGAAGGCCGCACACGACGAACACCGCGAGCACGGCCTTCAGGAAGTGTCCGTCCAGCACATGCAGCGTGCGTTCCGCCTCCGCGATGTCGCGCGCATCGACCAGCGGCTCACGCGTTCGCCGAATGGAAATGCGGGTCACGTCGATGCCCTTGCTCTCGACGACCTCGATTTCGCGACGGATGAAGCTGTGGCTGGTCTTGGGATACTGGTTGACGAGGTAGGCGATCCTCATCCGAGGCCTCCGGGGCGGCACCGCGGGGCGGTGCGAAGCACGCTCTTCTATCGGGAAAAGGAGGGCTCGCGCGTGAGTGTGAAAGTCCTTCCTGGAAGCCTTGCCGCAAGCGTCCAGATCCCCATTTGCGGTCCAGCCCAAGCGCACTTTCGGGCGATAAAAGACGGCTGTTCGGGCTGCTCGCGGGTTCTGCCGACTCGAGCCACCGCTCGCGTGAACTGCGCGGTTTTCAACCCGCGAACAGCGAACTTTTCCCCCTCCTCATGTGTGGTATCGCCGGAGCGATCGGTGTCCTCGATGACCGCGTGATGGCGGTGCTCGATCGCGTAGATCGAGCGCAGAGCCACCGTGGGCCGGACGGTCACGGCCTGTGGCGGAGCACGGATTCGCAAACCGGCCCGGGCGCAGCATTCGCGCACCGCCGGCTCGCGATCATCGATCTGGACGAGCGCGCCGCGCAACCGATGACCGATGCGCCTTCTGGAAACGTCATCGCTTTCAACGGCGAGATCTACAACTTCCGTGAGCTGCGAGATGAGTTGGAGCGCGCAGGTGTCACCTTCAAGACGACTTCCGACACCGAAGTGATCCTGGCCGCCTGGAATGCTTGGGGCGAAAGCATGCTTGCGCGCCTGGCCGGCATGTTCGCCTTTGCGCTGTTCGAGAAGAAGACCGGCGACGTGATCCTGGCGCGCGACCGCATCGGCATCAAACCGCTGTATTTTGGCCTGGAAACGCATGCGTCCGGCTCTGCGCCGACGTTGCTGTTCGCGTCGGAAGTCCGCGCGCTGCTCGCGGGTGGGTCTTTCGAGCGCAGGCTGGACCCGGTGGCACTGTCGGGTTTCGTCTGGCACGGTTTCGTACGCGGCGACGGCACGCTCGTGCACGGAATACGATCGCTCCCTGCGGGCACATTTGCGCGAGTGGCGAGCGCGACGCTGCGGGTCGAGCCACAGGTGTATTGGCGCCTACCCGCGCCCACTACACGCAGGCGCGACACGGAAGAACTCGCGCACGTCACGCAGCGCGCCGTGCGTGAGCACATGATCTCCGACGTCCCGCTGGCGGTGTTTCTGTCGGGGGGCGTAGATTCGAGCGCGATTGCAAACTTGACCACCCGCGAGGCGCGCGGCGTCAGCACCTACAACGTCGGGTTCGACGAGACCGAATTCGACGAATCCAAACACGCGCGAGCCGTGGCGACGGCACTCGGCACCGACCACCACGAGATTCGCCTGAGCGGAGCACGCTTCTCAAGCGACCTGCCGCGCGCGCTCGCCGCACTGGATCAACCGACTTTCGACGGCATCAATACCTGGTTCGTCAGCAAGGCCGTGCGCGAGGCGGGTGTCGTCGTCGCTTTGGCGGGCACAGGGGGCGATGAGTTGTTCGGTGGCTACTCGAGCTTTCGCGATCTGCCGCGCGTACGGCGCGCAAGTCGCGCCTTGGGACTGGTGCCGCGTGGGTGGATCACGCGCGCGAGCCGTGCCGCAGTACGTGCGCGCAACGGTGCCGTCCGTGAAATGCCGCCGCAAACGCGTTGGGGCAAACTCGGCGATGCACTGGTCGCGCGCGGTTCGTTGGTCGAGCTGTATCAGACGGCCTACGCGTTGTTCTCCCAGGATTTCTACGGTGAACTCCTGTCGCGGGACATCGTGTCGCTGACGAGCGCGGGACTGACCGCTGCTCAGGCCGATGATCTGGCACACAAGGTCCGTGGCCGGACGGAACTGGATGCGGTCTCGCTGCTCGAGATCGAATCGTTCCTGACGAGCAGACTCCTGCGCGACACCGACGCCGTCAGCATGGACGTCTCGCTCGAAGTGCGCGTGCCCTTGCTCGACCACCGCATCTTGGAGGCTGTTTTCGCGCTCGATGACAGCGTGCGCTTCGCTGATCTGGGTACGAAAGCTCCGCTGCGTTCGATCGGCCTCAACGGTCTGGATCCGGCGCTATTCGAACGCAAGAAGTCCGGATTCGTGTTGCCCATCGAGCGCTGGTGTCGCGCCGAACTAGGCTCGGAAATCGACGGCGTGTTCGCGGATGCGGACACCTGTCGCTCCGTCGGACTGGCGCCTGCGGCCGTCGCGAAGCTGTGGCGCGCATTCAAGAACGGCGAACCCGGCATCTACTGGTCGCGCGTCTGGGCCATCTACGCACTGCTGCGTTGGTGCAAGACGCACGAGGTGCGGCTGTGACCGCACAGGGCGCACGCTACCTCGTCGTCACTCCTTGTCGCGACGAAGCGCAGTTCGCGCGCCGAACCCTGGACAGCATGGTGGCGCAAACGCTGCGTCCGGCGCTGTGGGTGATCGTCGACGACGGCTCGCGTGACGAAACACCGACGATTCTGGCCGAGTACGCGGCTCGACACGCGTGGATTCGCGTCGTGCGGCGCGAGGACCGCGGCGGTCGCAGCGTGGGGCCGGGCGTGATCGACGCGTTCTACGCCGGACTCACCACGGTCGACACGCGCGAGTTCGAGTTCCTGTGCAAGCTCGACCTCGACCTCGACTTGCCGGCGCGCTATTTCGAGTTGCTCGTCGAGCGTATGCGCGCCGATCCGCGCCTGGGCACGTGCAGCGGGACGGCATGGTTCCCGAAGCCGGACGGCGGGCTGGAGAGCGAAGGCTGCGGACCAGAGATGTCCGTCGGCATGACCAAGTTCTATCGGCGTGTGTGTTTTGAAGAGATCGGCGGCTTCGTGCGCGAGGTCATGTGGGACGGGATCGACTGTCATCGTTGCCGCATGCTCGGCTGGAAAGCCGCCAGTTTCGACGACGCTGAGTTGCGCTTCGTGCACTTGCGCCCGATGGGTTCGAGCCAGACCAGCATTTGGAGCGGACGCCTGCGCCATGGCCGCGGACAGTGGTTCATGGGTACCGGGTTCCTGTACATGACCGCCAGCGCCTTGTTCCGCATGGCGCACCGGCCTTTCGTCGTGGGCGGCATCGGCATGTGGACGGGTTGGCTGAGCGCCTGCCTGCGTCGCGCGCCGCGTTATCCGGATGTTGAATTTCGTCGGTTCCTGCGCAGCTTTCAGCGCACCGGGCTGCTGCACGGGAAGCGTCGCGCGATCGAGATTTTCGACGAGCGTCAGCGCGTGACATGGAAGGGCGGTGCGTCATGAGGCCGCCGCTCCCGACGATCGACCTGTGCGGCGTGACTCTGCACGCCATCACCGAACAACAGTGCGTGGCGCACGTCATGTGCGCCCTGGACGACGGTCACGGTGGCTGGATCGTCACGCCGAATCTGGATCACATGCGCAGACTCGTGCGCAACGACGACTTCCGCGAGCTGTGCGCTCAGGCCGACGTGGTCGTGGCGGACGGCATGCCGCTCTTGTGGGCGAGCCGCGCACAGAAGACGCCGTTGCCCGAACGCGTGGCCGGTTCGAACTTGATCTCGAGTCTCTCCGCGGCAGTCGCGCAGCGCAGAGGGCGCGTCTTCCTGCTCGGAGGCGACGCTTCCACGGCGGAAGATGCGGCGCGCGTGCTCGCTCGCCGGCATCCGGAGCTGATCGTCTGCGGACTCGAAAGCTCGTACATCGGCGCGGATATCGATGCCGAGACAGTAGCCCGCCTCGGCCGGCGCTTGCGCTGGTCGCGACCCGACCTCGTGTTCGTCGCCCTCGGATCGCCGAAGCAAGAGCGGCTCATCCAGGCCTTGCGCGCCGAGTACGACGCCGCCTGGATGATCGGGATCGGTATCAGTTTCAGCTTCCTCGCCGGACGCGTGAAGCGCGCACCGCGGTGGATGCAGAAGCTGGGCCTCGAGTGGGTGCACCGCTTGAGCCAGGAGCCGCGGCGCCTCGCAAAACGCTACTTGATCGACGGCATCCCGTTCGGCGTGCGTCTGCTCGTCACGAGCGCTGCGCGCCGCAACTGAACAGCGATCAGCGGCGGGCCTGGGCGCCGAGTTCGTTCAACGCTGCGATCTTCTCGTGGATCGCGCGCGGACCCAGGACGACGCCGGCTGCAATCTGCATCTGTGCGAGCCAGCGCACGAAGCGCACCCACACCGCACCTGTCAAACCGTGGTGCTTCGCGTAGTACGAGAGTCGATTGTCCGCCCACAGAGATTGCACGCGCGCCGAGCGACTCGTCGATGCGCCTTGATGATGGAAGACCTGCGCCTCGGCGATGTAGCGGATCTTGCGCCCGCTCGCCCACAGGCGGCGACAGAGATCGACGTCGTTGTAGAACAGGCTCAGTTCCTCATCCAAGCCGCCGCGTTCGATGTATTCCTCGCGTCGCATCATGAACACAGCGCCCGGGGGTTGATCGACGTCGCGCGTGGATTGGTGATCGAAGTCGTGCATGCGCGTGCGCGCATGACGGCGCTTCCCGATGGGAGTGTGGCTGAAGTGCGTACTGTCGACGATCACGTCCAAGAGGCCCGGAAAGCGCGTGCAGGCTCGTTGCACGCTGCCGTCGAAGCTGTTGAGCCGCGGACTCACGGCCCCGTATTCAGGGTTTTCGGCCAGGAAGCGCACCAGGATATCGAGCGCGCCCGGCACGACTTCCGTATCCGAGTTGAGCAGACACACGTACCTACCGGTCGCACGCTCGACGCCTTGGTTGTTGCCGGCCGCGTACAGGCGGTTTTCTTCATTGCGTACGAGAACGACGTAAGGAAACGCCTGTGCAACTGCATCTGCACTGCCGTCTCCGCTGTGGTTGTCGACTACGATGATTTCGCGCGCGAGACGGGTCGTGTCGCGCTCGAGCGCGCGCAGGCAGGCAAGCGTCAACTCGCGTGTGTTCCAAGAGAGGATGACGATCGACAGATCAGGAGTCGCGCTCACGCACCGCCCCCCTTCTGAATGCGTGCGTTCTCACGCATCACGAGCGGCATCCAACCCAAGGTCACGACCGCGAACACGACGAACGCGGGCCAGAAACGGCCCAGGCTCGTGACGACATCGGTTGTCGCTGCCCAGGCTCCGGCCAATGCCGTCGCTGCGGTCCATGCGGTGTAGGCAATGTCGCGCGGCCAGGCGGAGAGGTTCACGCGCCTGATCCCGATACATGACACGATCCACTTGAATACGTCGGCGCCCGCGTAGCACGCCACCGCGCCGGGGAAGCCCCAGTACGCGAATCCGAAAGGAATCGTGCTGATCATCGCGACGAGCTTGGCTCCGTTCGAGAAAGCGACCCACTTCGCATTGCCCGTGGCCAGCAGCGCCGCACCGTTCGTGGCTTCCAACGCGAAAAACCAGGCTCCGCACGCCAGGAACTGAACGATCCAGCCCGCATCGTGGTAGCGCGCGTCGTACAAGAGCGTAACAGCTGCCTGTCCACCGGCGATCAACCCTGCGCTCATCCAGCCTGCAAGCCACAGACTGCGCACGCGAGTCCGGTGGAACGTGTCCTTCAAGTCGACACCGGAATTGTGGAGACGGCTGTAGTGCGGAAATGCGATCGAGAGACTGAGCGATCCGATCCCCATCGCCGGGAGCATCGCGATCTGGACCGCGATGCTGTAGTCGCCCATGACGTCTAGCGGAACGAGCTTGCCGAACACCAGTCGATCCGCCTGCGTCACGCAGTAGGTCAAAAGCGTCGAGAAGAAGATCCAGCGTCCAAAATGGATCAGCGAACGCGCCGCGTCGCGATCCCAACCGAACTTGTCCTTCGTTCCCGGCAGTGCGTAGTGCGACAGCACCATTTTCGTGATGCTGATGCACATTCCGCCGGCCACGAGCGCCCAGACGGAACGGTGCATCAACGCCCAACCGATTTGCGCGACGAGGCCGACGGCCTGGCTGGACAGCTCGATCCCGGTCAGCCGACCCATCTGCAGGTTCTTGTTGGCCGTGAACAGTTTCGTCGACGCGAACCCAGAGACCAGCACAGACAGCCCGCCGATCGGCGCGATCCAGGCCAGCTCGGGCTCGTTGTAGAAGTTCGCGATCGGAATCGCCGCCGCGCACACCGCGATCCAGATCACGACTCCGCGCACCACTTGCAGGGTCCAAGCTGTGGCGAGGAACTTGCGGTCCTCTCCGCGCGAACTCTGGATGATACTCGGTCCGATGCCGATATCGGAGAACAGCTGCAGCGCCTGCAGGATCGAACCGACGATCGCTGTCATGCCGAACGCTTCGGGGAACAAGAGGCGTGACAGCACGATGTTGCCCGCGAATCGCAACACTTGTCCACCGCCGTAGCCGACAGCTGTCCACACGGCTCCGCGTCGGGCCGGCGAGCTCAACGCTTCTTGCAGCGCCAGGAGTCTCCGATGCACGGCGCTGTGATCCGCCGCCGCGCTCAAGATTGCCTCGCGAGGAAGTTGAAGCACACGAAATCGCTCAGCATGTGCGGCGGATCCATGTCCGGTTTGCGCTGCAAGCGTCTGCGCACGCGCCATGTGGCGAACCCGATCGTCCACACCACATCGCACCAGAACGTGTAGACGCGGCCGTGGTTCTTCTGGAAGTAACGCCGTCGCGATGCGAACCAATACGTCGGCAGGCGGCGTGGCGCGACATTGCGCTCGGTCACTCCTGTGCTCTGACCGACGAGGTGCACGACACGACTCTGGGGCACGTACCAGCAGCGCCAACCCGCGCGCTTCGCCGCGAGGCAGAAGTCCGTCTCCTCAAAGTACAGGAAATAGGCTTCATCCATCAAACCGACCGCATCGAACACGGCCTTGCGCACCATCATCGATGCTCCGGCGACCCAATCGGTCTCGTGGTCGTGAGTCACGAGAGGAGTGTCGACGACCTTCGCCGCCAGAAGGCGTGACAGCAACCCGAGGCGAAAGCCGGCTTCGAGCTCACCGGCCAGCGAAGGGAAGCGGTAGCGCGAGGCCTGACCGGTCCCGTCCGGGTCTTCGAGGCGGCTGCCGACGATTCCCACGTCGGGGTGCGCGTCCAGGAAGGCCAACAACTCGGCGCACGCGCCTGCTCGAACATAGGTGTCGGGGTTCAGATACCACACGAACTCAGGCCAGTTGCCGTCGGCGAGCTCGAGTCCACGACGCACGGCAGCATTGTTGCCGGCGGCGAAACCGCCGTTGCGATCCAGGGCCAGGAACTCGACCCAAGCGCCGCACTGCAGTTCCTCGATAGCGGCCGTGAGTCGCTCCGCCGACCCGTCGCCCGACGCATTGTCGACGACGACGACCGACAAGCGCTTTGATTCCGCAGCCAAGGAACGCAGACATGCGATCACGAGGTCCGCAGACCTGTAATTCACAATGGCCACGAGCACGCGACGCGTCACGTGATGAGCCTCGTCCTCGACAACCGCTTCATCACGTCGCCGGAACTGTTCGTTCCCCCGTGGAAGTGACCTGGACCGGCGCGGGTGCGCGCGCAGCGATCGCGAGCCCGGTGAGCGACCCGGCAGCGAGCATGAAGATCGGATTGACCATCATGTTGACCATCCCGTCCATCAGGTACATGCCGAGCACCAACGCCAAAGCGGCTGCCGGCGCGCGCTGTGGATGAGTCCAACCCTCGGGTTTCCACCGTCTGGTCAGCGCATAGATTGGAGCCAGGATGGTGAGGATGATGCTCGCCAGACCCATCAAGCCGTTCATGCCGTACACGACGATCCACAAGCTGTCGCTGACGGCAGGACGCAAGTCGGAGGCATTCGGCGGCGGGAACGCGCGGTTGAATCCGCCCCAACCGAGCAAAGGTCGTTGCCACGCACGCTCGGCCAGGAATTCTTCTTGGACGAGGCGGTACTCCAGTGAAGACGCACGCTCCTCGCTGAACGTGCTCGTCAACTCGACCATGACCTGACCATCCCATTGCCCGGTCACGCGCAACCCGCAGTAGAGCACGGGCAAGAACATGAGCGCAGCGATGCCCACGCGACCGTAGCGCTTCAGCCCCGCATAGAGCGCCAATCCGGTGGCAAGCAGAACGATGGCTCCTACGGACTGGCACATGATCGTCGTCACGAGCAGCGCGATCGCCAGCCATTTGATCGGCCATCCGGCGACCCGCTTCAGCGCGCCGCTCTTCCACAGCACGATGCCGATCAGCGACGCGCTCGCCATCCACAGTCCGACCATGAGTCCGTGGTGCATGAACACCATCGGGCGATAGCCGCCGATCGTGCGCATGGTCTGCAAGAACGAGTGCTGGTGATACCCGTACAGTTGCTGGTGCAACTGCGGACTCATGCGGATCTCCCACAGACAGAGCGGCACGTAGATCAGCCCGCCGCAGAAGATGCCGATGGCGACGTCGCGCACTCCGGCGGCATCTGACAAGTACACGCGCGCGATGAGGTACGGGACGCCCCACATGAGCATGCGATGCGCAGCGGCTGAGAATCCGTCGTAGAAGCCCAGCTCGTTCTCGAACGAAGTAGCTATCGGACACAGGCTCCAGATGATGATCGGCAGATCCCAATACGAGAGCCGGCGTTTGATGACATGGCGCTTCGCGAACGCGACTAGACCGATGATCACTCCAACCGATGTCGCTACGTACTTGTCGATGTCGACGAACGGCGTGTCGATCACGGCGATGGGCAGGAACAGCCAGGCGAGCACGTACCCGGCGATGATCGCGCGGCGAGCAGGAAGCCACGCGAACAGAAACGGCGCCAGTGCGAACCAGGCGTAGATGACCAGGGATGTGTTCGGAATCATCGGAGTGGGGGCACGCGTTGGTGGGGTGTGACCGCGGGCGTGTGAGCCGCTGTGTGCAGATCGTCTCCGATGGGCATCGGAAAGACGGGTCGCCGGCCGGAAGGAGCGAGGATCCAGTCGTAGAGTTCCGCGAGACGCGCAGCCTTCGCGTCCCAGGTGAAGTGCGTGCGTGCGCGTTCGAGGCAACGCGCGGACAACTCCGCGAGTCGTTCGCGGTCTTCGTACAGCGACAGAAGCGCCGACCTCAAGCCGGCGATGATTTCGTCGCGCGTTCCGAGTCGCACGACGATGCCCGTCGCAGGCGACACGAGTTCTGGAGGCCCGCCGTGGTCGAGCACGATCGGGACTGTGCCTTGAGCCATGCTCTCGACGACGACCCCGCCGCCGAATTCGCGCACGCTTGGAAGGACCAGCGCGTGCGCGCGCGAGAGATGTTCAGCGACATGTGCGTGATCGACCCAGCCGGCGAACTTGATCTGTGCTTCGACCTTCTCGCGGCGGACGAGTTCTTCCAGCACCTGGCGCTGGCGTCCCTCTCCCACGATCTCGACTTCGATGCGCCCTTCGCGCGCGAGTGGCGCAGCGGCCTCGATCAGAAGGTCGACGCCCTTGAGCGGCACGAGACGGCCGAGGAAGATCGCGCGCAAGGGCCGCGCGGGTCCCTTGTTCACCTTGGTTGCGACTGCCTCCGCTTCGACGCCGTTCTCGGGCATGTAGAAGCACTTCGAACGCCAGCGACCGGAGATCTCGGAGTGCGCTGTGCGGGACCCGACGAGGATCGCTGCCGCTCTAGCTCGCGTCGAGCGATGCCCAGGCAAGTACTTGTGAACGGAACGCACGCGCGTCAACCACTCACGATCCTCGCGCGCCAGTGCCTCGAATCCTTTGGGCCACGGTACACCGCCGTTGAGCGGCCCAATGACGAATGGAACTCCGACGCGCGCACAACGCGCGGCCATGGGACTCGCCATCACCGGGGACAGCGGCGTCACGCGGTGCACGACGTCCCACTCACCGCGCTTGATTTCCGATCCGAAGCGCTTCCATGCGCGGCGTTCGAATTCGTAGTAGGCCAGCGTTTCGAGCGCAGTGATCGTGCTGAAGCTGCGACCTTTCAAGCCGGCGATCCAGGCGCCGATGCGGTTGAGCGGACGCGCCACGACTTCGCTGTCGATGCACGTGAAATCGACGCCTTCCACGAGCCCGGCTCGCAGGATCGCGTCGCGGTTGCGAACCTGCGTGACCAGATGCGCGTTCACGCGCCGCGCCAGTGCGCGCGCGAGCGACCAGCCGACGAGCGGCACGGACACCCACTCGGGATTGGCGGCTTCAGCCAGCACCAATACACGGGGGCGATCTGGTCCGCGCGGGACGGCGGATTGAGATTGGGACACCATCGGGGAGAATCAGGCTTCCGTCGTCCTATCGGGCGTCGAGAGCCTTCGGCTGTCGCACCGATTTCCGTCTCCCCCCGTTCGACCGGCGCGAAGGCGGTGCCGGCGGAAAATTCTTCCGGATCTGTGCCTTACGCGACGCGTCTCCGGCTGATTGCGCGCAACTCCTGATTGAGCTTGCCGACTTCCGCTTGCGGGCCGTGGAGTTCGCCCAATCGCTGCCGACCGTTGCGCCCCATGCGCGCCAGATCGTGCGGACTCGCCGTGAGCGCCGCACGCAGCGCGTCGGCGAGATCGCTCACGCAGCCAGCCGGCACGATCCACCCTTCGACGCCGGGCCGCACCAGTTCAGGTACGCCGCCTACGTATGTGGCGACGACCGGACGGCCGAGCGCCAATGCTTCCATCAGCGCCACCGGCAAGCCTTCGGCGTAGCTCGGGTGCACGAGTGCGCGCGAGTCGAGGATCGCGTTCTTGACGTCCTGGTTGGATCCCCACCCGAAGAGCTTCACGTGTTGCGTGAGCCCGAGTTCTCGGATGCGCGCGACGGCCGGCTCCCGCATGGGGCCGTCGCCGATCAGCGTGATCTCGAACTCCATCCCCTCGCGCGCCAACACGGCCGCAGCGTCGAGCAGCGTGAAGAGTCCCTTCTCCGCGGAGAGTCGCCCGATGCACGCGAGGCGTGGTGCCACAGGCGGCAAGGAAGGCACGCCGTTGAACATCAGTGGATCCGGGAAACAGCGCACGAGCCTGATGCGCGGCCACAGCGCCACCGGAATCCAACGCATCAACTGCGAGCGTCCGTGCCAGCTCACCGCTGCGACGAATTCGGCATTCGCAACCTTCTCGTCGAGCGCCAGGAATGCAGGCGTGTCAAAGGTCTCCGTGCCGTGCACGGTGAAGCTGTAAGACGGTCCACCCAGGAGGCGGCAGAGCATGGCGATCGCAGTCGAGTTCGTGCCGAAATGCGCGTGTACGTGTTGGACTGTGTTGCGTTGCGTCCACGCCAGCAGAACGCAGGCTTCCGCCAGGTATCCCAGGTTGTTGAATCTCCCCGAGGGCGAACGACGCCCCATGCGCCAGGCGGCGGCGAGCCCGCGCATGAAGCGCAACGGACGGGTGAGCAGGGCGCGAATCACGTACGTGAGCAGCACCGGATAGCTGCGCTTCAGCGCCAAGCGCAACAAGCCGCGTTCACGCTGGTCGCGATCGTCTACGAGTTGCATGCGGCTCTCGACGACGGTGATGCGCTCGACCTGGACCTCCAAGGACTCCAGGCCTTCGATCTCGGAACGGATGAACGTGTGGCTCGTGAGCGGATACTGATTGACGAGGTAGGCGATCTTCATCGCGCTTCACCACCCCTCAGTGCGCTGCGCAACAGACTGATCTCGCTGCGGAAGGCCAGTTCGGAGTACGCGCCATTGTGATCGGTGACCCGTGACGGCGTGACGTCGATGCGCTGCAGCTCGAAGCGCGCCAGCGGCGCGTGATTGCGACCCGCATCCGTCGAACACGCCCAGCGATAGCCGGCGTCGCGCACGACAGCCTGAACGCGCTCGTCGTTGTCCCCGTTCGGGTAGCAGAAGCCCGGCACTTCCGCTCCCAACCAGCCTTCCAGCCCGAGCTTCGATTCCCTGACTTCGCGTCCGAGACTGGCGGTGTCCGAGCGCGTCAGGATCGGGTGCGTCAGCGTGTGCGAGCCGATCTCGTGGCCGGCGTCGATCAGAGCCAATACCTGTGCGCGCGACATCGGGCCGTCGCGCTCTTCCGCAGGCTCCGCTGACGCAGCGCTGCACAGCTCGTCGACGGTACGCTCGCGCTCGGCCGTGTCCAGGCCTTTGAGGCGCTCCACCAGTGCGGGCGTCGCAGCTTCGAGCCGCGCCACGCGCTCGAACCACAACTCGCGGCCGTGCACCACGAAGTCGTGAACGAGGAAGAACGTGCCGCGCAATCCAAACTCGTTCAAGATCGGCGCTGCGTGCGTCGCATTGTCCACGTAGCCGTCGTCGAAGGTCACGGCCACGAGCGGGCGTTCTGGAAGTTCGCCGCTCGTGATCCGCGCCAATCCCGCACTGATCGTCGTGACCTCGAACTGACTCGCCAACCGGCGCATCTGTTCGCGAAACGCGACATCGGGCATCACCAGCGACGGAAACGGCGCGTGCGCGCAACGTTCGGCGGGCAAGACGCGGTGATAGGTCAGGATCGTGAAACCATGGCGCGCGCCGCGCTCGAACCGGTTCAACACGCCGGTGCGCGCCGCCGCCGATTCGATGGCCGATCGCAGCCGTCGTTTGATCTTCACGAACGCTCCCCCGCCGAGCGCGCCGGCACGGGCTTGTATTCGATCCAATGCGTGCTGCGTCCGCGCACGTGATCGCGCCAGCAGGACCATGCGCCCAGGCATTCGGGGATCTTGCCCAGCACGACGAATGTGGCGTAGATCGCGCAATCGCCGACCTGGTCGCCGCGCTTGCGTCGGCTCCGATAGGTGCGGGACCAGACCAGCACGAAGAGCGCCAACGGCAGTGCGCTCGCCGTCCATTTCCACGCAGGCGACACGTCGCTGAAGGCCAACACGAGCGCCGCGAGAGCCGTCCACAAAATCGCGCCCACCCAGAAGGCGGAGCGGAAGAGCTGGCGGCCCCAATCGTGATCGCTGCCCGCGCCGTGGATCATCAGCGACCCGACGATCGCGTGTCCGTTGCGCGACGCGCGGCGCCACCACTGCGAGAAGCGCGTCATCGCCACATCGTGAATCGTCATCGGCGCGTCGAGGCGCTCGATGGAAAAACCTCGGCCGCGAACGCGCACGCACAGCTCCGGCTCCTCGCCCGCCACGAGCCTGGGGTCGAAACCACCGGCGGCGCGCAGCGCACTGACACGGTACAGCGCATCACCGCCGCACGCGCCCGCACGGCCGATGGGTGTGTTCCACTCCATGTCGCACAAGCGGTTCCACACGGTGGCATCACGGAAGCGCTCGCGCCGACGTCCGCACACGACGCCCAACTGCGGATTGCGCTCCATTTCGGCCACGGCGCGTTCGATCCACCCGGCCTCGACTTCGCAATCTCCGTCGACGAACTGCACGTACTCGACGTCGGGCAGGCGCTCGAGCAGATTTTCGTAGCCGGCATTCCGCGCGCGGCCCGCTGTGAACGGAATCGTGGTGTCGAGTTGCACGACGCTGACGCCGAAATCGCGTGCGAATGCGACGCTGCCGTCCGTCGAGGCTGAATCGACGTAGACGGTGCTCGCACGCCAGTCAGCGAGCGAACGCAACGAGCGCACGAGGCGTTCGCCCTCGTTGCGCCCGATCGCGACGATCCCGAGTTTGGGGGTGGCCGGCATGGGAAACGCTCCCCGCGTGCCTCAATCAGCCCAGCGGAATCCTGCGCGGATCCAGTCGTTGGTGACGGGTGCCGTGTACTGCGGCTGCCAGTTCGTTCGCGACTGACGACGTGCGACGGCCATGAACGATGCCAGCGTGCCGGGACCGCCCAGGCGCTTGTCGTATTCCTGAACCGTCCGAGTGGAATCGAAGTACGGCGGCAGTTCGGCTTGCGTGCTCGAATCCGCCATCGCCGACTTCCACTGGTCGAGCGAGACATTGCCGCGCCCGAGTCTGCACCAGCCGTTCGCCGGCGCGTTTTGACTCCACAGCAGATTGTCCGCGCACTCGGCGATCGATCCGTTCGGGATGCCGGTGTTCTCGACCAGCGGATTGTCGGTGCGCGTCTCGCTGATGAGGTTTTGACGGAACGCGAAGCCGGTCAAGCGCGGAGCCTGTCCTTGGATGAGCACGCCGCCGCCCCAGTTGTGGACGATGTTGCCCTCGACGATGACGTCGTGGAGTCCAGACGCGGTCGTGCCGTCGTACAGGCTCATGGCGACCGGGAATCCGGCGTTGCCCTGGTTGACGATCAGGTTGCGTGCGATCAGACCCGAAGCTGCGGTCGGCACGTCGATGCCGAATCCGCGCAGATTCGCGGGGTCGAGGTCGCGCCCTCCGGTGATCACGTTGCGACGCGCGATGAACCTTATTGGTTCTTTGGTCTTCCAGTCGCTGCCGAGGAGGAGCGCGATCGCGTTGTTGACGAACAGGTTGTCCTCGACGAGACCGCCCTCACGCGCTTGCAGTCCGTGCGAGGCACCGCTGGCGAAGATGTTCCCGATCGCGCGCACCGTCGTCACATCCGTTTGCAAGTACACGTTGTGCCTGAAGATCGTCGGCACGGCGCCTGCGATGTCCTCGCGCCAACCGTTGTGGTCGAAAACGTTTTCTTCGAGCAGCACGCCTTCGGTGTTGGCCACGTACAGGCCCTGACTGTGCGAGTTCTGCGTCGTGAAGGCGTCGGCCACGATGCTACGACGCAGGCGGAAATCACGCCCGTGCTCGCCCAACGGCTCGATCACGATGTTCGTGTGGAAATACTGGAAGGCGCAGTCCTCGATGAGCAGATCTTCGAATGGAACGTGCCAGTTGATTCCGCGCGGCGTGCCTTCACTGCCGGTGTGACCTTCGCAGCTGAAGCGAATGCCCACGATGCGGATGTGGCGCAGCACATCCGGACTCACGTTGTTTTGGATCGTGAACAGACCGTCGCCTGTTCCGGTCGAGAGCTTCGGACGCAGAGTGTCCGTGCCGTAGCTCGTCAGCACGGCCGGTTCGTTCGCGGAACGCCCTGAAACGAGCCACTGGCCGAACGACCCGATCCAGGTATCCCCGCGCTTGAGCAGCAACCAGTCGGGAAAGCCGTCGCGCATCAGCGCCTTGCCGGCCGCAATCGTGGCCTTCGGCAGATCAGGACTCAGTCCGCTGAACGTGTCGCTTCCGACCGAACTCGAAACGTAGATCCGGCGCGAATCCGCGGACGGCTGCAGATCCGTCCAATAGCCCGTATCCGGCGCATCGACGGCGATCAATGCGCTCGCACCGCCGCCGGCCGGAGCAGGAGATTCCGTGTCCAGCCCTTGGCCGTCGCCTAGCGGCAACGCGACGGGCTTTCCCGAGGCCTTGACGCGCAGGACGACCTCGATGGTGTCGCCCGGGTTGCTCTCGCTCTTCGCGGAATGCAGCGAGATCTGTGCGCGGTGCTCGCCCACACCCAGCGTGCGGGCGGCGTCCGGATCGATGCAGGCGATGATCGCGCTCTCGGCTCGCGGCGCAGTCGAACCGAGCGCGATCGGGATGGTGAGCCACGCTTGATCACTGACGATGCGCCAGGCCGCCCCCACCCCGGAGTGATTCACGACGCGCAGGCGCCACTGGCTGGGAGTGACGACGCCACCGAGGTAGCCGGTCGATTCGCACGCGCTGTTCGATTCGAGCGTCAGCGTCGACCGTGCTTCGGACTCCGGTCCCTCGACGGAATTGTGACGTGTCGAACTACAGGCCGAGAGCCCCCCCGCGACGAGGAGGAACAAACCGATGATCGGGCGGAGGATCGAAGTGCGGTGCTTGTGATGGGACTGATTCATGGTGCCTCGCGCTCGTGTGGGCAGAAAGTTCGTGCGGTGGGAGTTCCCGCCGGACATCCACGTGCATCCGCAACGCGCCGACGCGGGTGCCGTGGCTTGCCGTGGGTGCACAAGATCCGTGGGTTATCGAGCGCGAACGCGCGCGAGATGGAGGGCGGAACGGGTTTCTGCCGTCCCCCACCGCTGCTTCAAAATCTCCGGTGTGAAGAAATTTCGCTCGGGGTGCGCTCGCGTCAGCTGGCGCCCTTGCCCGTCGTGACCGTCCACACGGTCTTCGCGAGCAGCGACAGGTCGGTCATCATCGACTCGCGACGCAGGTAGCGGCGGTCCATGCGCATCCACTCCTGGAACGTGACCTGGTTGCGTCCGCTCGTCTGCCAGATGCACGTGAGTCCGCCGCGGCGCGTGAGGCGGCGCAGGTGCCACTGCTCGTAGCCGGGCAGCTCGGAGATCATCGGCGGCCGCGGACCCACGAGGCTCATGTCGCCGCGCAGCACGTTATAGAACTGCGGCAGTTCGTCGATGCTCAGCCGGCGCAGCCACCTGCCGATCGGCGTGATGCGCGGATCGTTCTTGATCTTGAACACCGGCCCGTCCATCTCGTTCAAGTGCATGAGGTCGCGCTTGCGTGCCTCGGCATCGATGAACATGGAGCGGAACTTGATCAGCTTGAACGGTTGCCCGAATTGGCCGGCCCGTTCCTGGCGAAAGAACACGGGCCCGGGTGAGGACAATTTGACGGCGACGGATGTCGCGACGAGCAGCGGCGAGAGCACGACCAGCGCGATCCCTGAACCGACGATGTCGACGATGCGTTTGCCGACCGAGGGCCGGCGATCGAATTCGCGCCAGATGCTGACTACGGCGCGCGCATCCGCTTCGTCCGCGGCGGGACTTGGGGTCTCGTCGGCGATTTCCTCGGGCACGGCCGGCTCGATCGTGCGCTTGGTACGCGGAGCGAGCGGCGCTCGCGCGGCGCGCTTGCGGCGCGGAGCCGGAGTCGGCTGACCGTTCGGACCGACTTCGTTCGACGATACCGTGGCGATGATGCGCCCTACGTCGCGGCCGACATCACGCAGCACGGCATTGGCGAAAGACCAGGCGCCGCTGGTCGACGTGTACGGAAGCAGAACGCCAACGCGCAGGGCTTCGAGTTGACCGATCGTGTCGTACTGGCGCTTGCGCGCGTCGACGGACGAGAGCAGCGAGTCGAGTTGCTTGCGCGCGTCCGAACCGGGCTCGGCCACGAAGACGACCAGGGACAGCGGGTGCCCGCTGCGCTCGGATCGTGTCGCCTCCAGCTCGAATGCAGCTTCGAAGGCGGCAGGTGTCAGACAGGGCAGGCGGGGAGCGCCTCGCAGGCGCTGAAGCCAACCTAGCCGACGGGGCTCGGTGGAATGGGTCATGTGCATCGAGAGAGGAGTGGGAAGAGACCCCTCAGAGGTGAAATCAAGGTGCGGAGCAGTCTCGTGACGGACGCCGGCCCCGGGTCAGGGACCCGAAAGACGGCGGCTTGCGAGGCATTCCTATCCTCCCTCAGAGTGCGGGAACGGGCAAGCATTGGGACCCAGTTCCGCACTCTAGCTGCCGCAATTATCGGCTTTGCTAGGAATCTGCTTCTCTGTCGGGCGCCTCCGCAGCGGGGTTTGGGCAAGTCCGGGCTCCAGGAGCGATGGCACGCCCCCCCGTCCGCGCTGGTTATCCTTCCGTCCCATGCTGAAAATCCTCCAAATCGGCCTCGGCCCTCTGGGTGTCCGCATTGCGACGGACCTGTCCGAGCGCGGGCTCGGGCGCGTCGTGGCGGCAGTGGACGTGGCCGCGGACATCGCCGGCCGCAAACTCTCCGAGCTGGTCCCCGGCGCAGGGGCGCGGGTGCGCGTAGCGGCGGATTTCAAAGCCGTAGCTTGGAAGTCGATCGATTGCGCGATCGTGGCGTCGAGCTCCGACCTCGCGAAGTGCGCGCCGACGTTCAAACTGTTGCTCGAGCACGGCATGACCGTCGTCAGCACGTGCGAAGAACTGTCATGGCCGTTCTTGCGCCACGCGAAGCTCGCGCGTGAACTCGATCGTCTGGCCAAGAAACACGGTGGACGACTGCTCGGCACGGGTGTGAACCCGGGGTTCCTCATGGACACCTTTCCCGTGGGCGCAACGGCGATCGCGCGCTCGGTCGACAGCATCGAAGTACACCGCTATCAGGACGCGTCCTCGCGCCGCATCCCGTTCCAGAAGAAGATCGGCGTCGGCTTGAACGAAGCCGAATTCAAAGCACAGGTCAAGGCCGGAACGCTGCGCCACGTCGGCCTGGGTGAGTCGTTGCACTTCATCGCGGACGGCGTCGGCATGAAGATCACGCGCTGGGAAGAGGACATCGCGCCTGTGTTCGCGACGCGCAACATGAAGAGCGGTGTCGGTCCGGTCCACAAGGGCGCGATCTGCGGCGTGCGCCAGGAAGCGCGCGGCTTCGAAGGCAAACAGCTCAAAATCGAGCTGAAATTCCAAGCCTCGATCGGATACGAAGACCCCCACGACCGCGTGATCGTCGTCGGCGTGCCGCCGATCGACCTCGTCTGGCGCGGGGGCGTGCAGGGTGACATCGCGACATCCGCCATTACCCTCAACTCGATTCCCGCACTCCAAGCGAGCGCTCCGGGGTTGCACACCATGGCGACGATTCCGCTGGTCGGCTGCGCGGCGCCGCGGCGCAAATGAGCGCCAAGGCGACGCAACGTCGCGCATACAGCTCAGGCACGGCCACGAGCGTGCACGTCGGCAACCGGGACCTGGTGCTCTTCGGCGGCTGCGATTATCTGGGCCTGGCCCACCACCCGCGCGTGATCCAGGCGCTGCAGGAGGGTCTGCACTGTTTCGGCGTCTCGGCCTCGGGGTCGCGCGCGACGACGGGCAACGCGACTGCCCATGACGAACTCGAAGCCGAACTCGCGCGCTTCTTCGACGTGGAAGCGGCGTTGCTCGTGCCGGACGGATACCTGTCGAACATCGTGATGGCGCAGAGCTTGCCGGAGGACATCGAGATCGTGCTGCTCGACCGCGAGAGCCACGTCAGCATCCGCGATGCGGTCCGCATATCGGGTTGCAGCGCGCGCGAGTACGCGCACGTAGCCGTGCGCTCAGCGCGGCAATGTGCCCAGGACTTGACCGGGGGGCCGTTCGCGATCTTCACCGACGGCGTCTTTCCGGTGCTGCGTGCGGTCGCCCCGCTCGCCGAATTGCTGCAGCTCCTGCCGCAGACCGGGCTCCTGGTCGTCGACGATTGTCACGGCGTCGGCGTCTTGGGCGCGCGCGGCCGCGGCAGCGTGGAGCACGCCGGGATCGCCGACCCGCGCATCGTGATCACCGGCACGCTGTCGAAGGCGCTGGGCTGTTTCGGCGGGTTTCTGGCCGGCTCGGCGCGTGTCGTGGAGCGCGCACGAGTACAGGCAAGGGCCTTCATCGCCTCGACGCCGATTCCGCCGGCCCTGGCGCGCGCGGCGAGCGCAGCGTTGCGCGTGATCGACGACGAACCCGAACGCCTCGCGCGCGCGCGCGAACACACGAGCCGACTGCGCGTCTTGTTCGCGCGTCTGGGACTGCCGGTGAGCGTGACGCCGTTGCCGGTGTTGGCGCTGCAACTCCCCTCGCACGCGCGCATGCAACACGTTCACGAGACCTTGCTCGCACGCGGCTTGCTCGTGCCTTTCGTCGAGTACCCGGACGGGCTCGGCGGCTACTTGCGCATCGCTCTGCGCGCGGACCACGAAGACGCGCACGTCGATGCACTGATCGAGGGCTTGATGGAGGCGTTGAAGTGAAGACCCGCATTCTCGACGACGCGTTCCTCACACGGCTTGCCCGCGAGCACGGCACGCCGCTCTGGGTGTACGACGCCACGGTGATCGCGGCGCGCGTTGCGAGTCTGCGGGCGTTCGACGTGATTCGCTACGCGCAGAAAGCCAATTCAAATCTCGCGATCCTGCGCCTGATGCGCAGCCTGGGCGCGGAACTCGACGCCGTTTCCGCCGGCGAAGTCGCCCGCGGCCTGGCGGCCGGATTCGCACGCGACGAGATCGTCTTCACGGCCGACCTGTTCGACCGCGCGGCGCTGGCGTGCGTGGTCGAGACCGGCGTGCGCGTGAACCTCGGCTCCATGTTCATGATCGACGACTACGGCAAGGCGTGTCCGGGCCGCGAAGTCATGCTGCGCATCAACCCGGGCTTCGGGCACGGACACACGCGCAAGGTCCAGACCGGCGGCGAAGCCAGCAAGCACGGCATCTGGCACGTCGAAATTCCCGCTGCGATCGAGCGCGCGCACAAGTACGGACTGCGCGTGACCGGACTGCACGTGCACATCGGATCGGGCAGTGATTTCGAGCACTTGACCTACGTCTGCGACGCGGTCGGCAACCTCGCGCAGCACTTCGGTCGGGACCTGTCCGTGATTTCAGCCGGCGGCGGACTGCCGGTTCCCTACGGCGCGCAGGACGATCCCTTCGACGTCGAACGCTACTCCGAAACCTGGCTTGCGACGCGCGACCGCATCGCGCACGAACTCGGCCGCAAACTGCAGGTCGAAGTCGAACCCGGTCGCTTCCTCGTCGCCGAATCCGGGTGCTTGCTCACCGAGGTACGCGGCACGAAACACAGCGGCCCGATCGAGTACGTGCTCGTGGACGCCGGCTTCAACGACCTGTTGCGTCCGGCGATGTACGGATCTCTGCACCAGATCAGCGCACTGGGCCGGACGGCGAGCGCGCCCGCAAAACCGCGCGTGGTTGCCGGGCCGTTGTGCGAATCCGGCGACGTGTTCACGCAAGGACCGGGCGGTGAACTGATGCCGCAGATGCTGCCCGACGTCGTGCAAGGCGACATCCTGTGCGTGCACGACACGGGAGCGTACGGTGCGTCCATGTCGAGCAATTACAACGCGCGTCCGTTCGCCGCCGAAGTGCTGGTTACTGACGGCGTGGCGCGTGTCGTGCGCGCACGCCAGACAGTCGAACAGATGCTCGAGAACGAATCTTCTGGAGGCCCCCTGTGAAGTCCAGAGCCGCGACGCACCCGGATGAAGTTCAGCTGCGCAAGTTCGCGCTGACGTTCCCCGAGAGCCACGAAGATTTTCCGTGGGGCGAGAGCGCCTTCAAGATCCGCGGCAAGATCTTCCTGTTCATGTACGTGCACGCGGAGGGCATCAAACTCTCGGTGAAGCTGCCGCAATCCAACGAACATGCACTCGCGCAGCCTTTCGCCGAACCAACCGGATATGGACTGGGCAAGAGCGGTTGGGTCACGTCGCAGTTCGGGCGTCGCGAGCGCGTTCCGATGGAGCTGTTCGCGCGCTGGATCGAAGAGAGCTTCCGCGCTGTCGCGCCCAAGAAGATCGCGGCACTCCTGGACGGCCCGGCGCCTGCAGCGCATAAACCGACGGCGCCCAAGCGGTCTGCGCGGAAGAAGGTCGCCCCCAAGCCGCCTGCTCGCGCTCGCAAGAAGCGTTGAGGCGTGCCACACTCGCGCCGACCAAGGAGCCGATCATGTCGAAGGAAATGCCCGATCATCGCGACGCTGAACTCGTCATCAAGCTCTACGACTTGCGCCGCGAACCGGTGATGCGCCAGGCGCGCGCCGCCATCAACGGCTGGCTGCCGCGCAACTGGGATGAAATGGCTGCGATCATGCAGCCGACACATCCGCTCAATGCGTCATGGCGTCAAGTCTCGAGCTACTGGGAGATGGTCTACAGCATGGGCCGTCACGGCATCGTGCATCCCGATTTCTTCGTCGAGAACAACGCCGAGGGCCTGCTGCTCTTCGCCAAGGTCGCGCCCTATCTCGAACGCATGCGCAAGGAGATGTCACCGACGGCGTTCCAGAGCGCCGAGTGGGCGACCAGGGAGAGTGCGAGCGGAAAGCTGCGCTTCGCCCTGTTCCAAAAGCGCATCGAGCAGATGCTGAAAGCGCAAGGCTGACAAGAGAGGACGCGCGCAGAGCCGCTGCTCCGCACGCGTCCGGACGCGACTGCGCGGGGTCACCTGATCAAGGTTGCCACACCGTTGCGTACGCGTTCGACAGATTGAACGTCGCCGTCGTGCAGAACGTCGCCGCGTCGCGGTACCACCCCTGGTAGAAGCGAATGGCGCCGGCTGTCACGCCGACCGGAACGAAGGACTTGACTCCGTTCCCGGCTCCATTCGCGAATGAAACTCCGAGTCGATCGATCGCCCCGCCGACGCACAACATCCCGTCGCCCAGCGGGATCCCGGTGCCGAAGCTGAACTGACCGGTGCCTTGGAAGAGCAGCACCGGCGCACCCGGCGGAACACCCAGGTAGCTCATCGACTCCGTCGGATTGGAGATGTTGAACGCGCCGACCATGAAGACCTTGGCGCCGCTGCCTGTCGAATTCCGACAACCTTCGCGCGCTGTGATCGGCGCGTCGTTTCCGCAAGGGCAGCGCGCGCTGTTCCCGGTCTCCGTGTAGCCGTAGCAGAAGTCTGCTTGGAAATCGGCGCGCGGAATCAAGAAGCGCGACACCAGTACATCCATGTCGGTTCCGAACGGAGGGCTGACGTTGTCCGACGATTGCCACGCCGACACCCAGTGCCCACGGCCGTCGGACACGATCTGCGAGTGCGAGTCATGTCCGCTGTCCAGGCTCGCATCCACATCGATGAATTCCTGAGCCGACCACGAGTTCCCCAGGCTGTCGCTGCGCGCTGCGCGCAGGTCGAAATCATTGTCGTCGAGCAGCGTGCGCGTCCAACTCACCAGGAAGTGTCCGCTCTGGTCGGCGTAGACGAACGGCTCCATGTCACCGGTCGAGGTCGATTGGTCCGTCGCGAAATCCGTGTTCACGATGACCGGCGACGCCCAGCTCAGGCCCAGGTTCGTGCTTTTCGATGAGACGATCTCCGAGTCACCACCCGTGAGTCCACCGAACGTGTGGAAGGTCTTCCAGGTGCACAGCCATGTGCCGCTGGCACGATCGACCGCGACGGATGGTTCGGTGTCGTAAGCCCCGCCGTCCGTGGCCGCCGTAGTGTTGACCAGCGTAGGGCCTTGCCAGGTGATGCCGTCGTCGGAAGAGCGGTACGCGTAGATCTCGGAGTCGGTGCCGGTCGAGAAGTGACTCTCGAGCGACTCGTACACGACCACCCAATGACCCGCTCCGTCGGTTGCGATCCGCGCGTGCGTGTCGGATCCGGTGTCGCTCGCGCTGGCCGCGTCGATGCGCGCGGGTGCCGACCACGTCGATCCGGCGTCGGTCGAACGCGCGAACCACAGGTCGCGCTCGAAGCCCCCGTCCGTGCGCTCCCACACCGTGATGAACGTGTCGTTCGCGCCGGCGATGCACGGCGCGCTGTCGTCGACGGCGTCCGTTGCGAACGCGGCGTTGATCGGGACGACGACGGTCCAGAGAGTCTCGGTCATCGAGCCGGAGCTGGAGTGAATCCCGGTGTTCCCCGTCGGCGAACTGCGTGATGAAGCCCACACGACGACGCGCGAATTGCCGTCGGTCGCGAGCGCAGGCTCGACATCCGTCGACGTGACGCCACTGTCGGTGAGGAAGCTCGCCGAAATCGGAGCCGGCGCGCTCCACGTCACGCCCAGATCTCGGCTCCGGATCCAGAAGATGTCCGTGTCGCCGCCGTTCGTGAGCGTCGGATCCGTCGTCACGAACACACATGCGAACACGTCACCACCGTCGCAGACCAAGGACGGCGCGAAGTCGGAACTCGTGTCCGTGAAACCGTTGCTGTTCGCGAGCGCGGGCGGCGAGACGATCGTCCCGATTTGCGCCGCGAGCGGTGAAGCCACGCTGGAGACCAGGAACAGGGGTGCGAGAACCAGACGGAAAGCAGGGAGGGTCTTCATGGTGAACCGGAGTGGCTGGGGAATCTGAAACGGGGATCACCCGCTGCAGGTGACCACCGAAGGTCTGTCCCCGGCCGCTGCGCCGATTTCACGAAATCACGGGTTTCCGCCTGAAACCCAGGGGGCCGAAGCCCTACCGCTGCGTGTTGTTGGCCGCGGGCTTCAGATCCCGCAGCCAACCCGACAGCGCCTTGCCCAAGGCATCTCGCTGCGCTCGTTGGGCTGGATCCGGGCGATCGACTGCGTCATTGGGCGACGGAAACAGCGACGAGTACGCGAAAATCGCGAAGCCGTTGCACTGATCGAGCGCGCGTTGCACCTGGGTGCGCAACACATCCGCATTGCCCTTGTCGAACATGATGCCCATCACGATGCGCTCGCCCGGCATGGCCTGTTTCCAAGTGTCACAGCGGCTCGCGAACACCTTGGAGTCGCCGGTGTAGTTCATCGGATACACGGTGTCGATCAAGTCCTCGGACAGCCACGTGTAGGCGTCTTGGTGGTGATGCAGCGCGCTCTCACGCTTCACGCCCACAGCCGAGGACAGCTCGATGTCGGGCTTCACCGCGCGCACTTTGGCGCGTATCTGCCGCACGAGTTCGGTGACCTGATTCGTGCGCCAGCGATCCCAGGCCGCCGGATCCTGGTCGGGCGTCTTTTTCGTCGCCGCGGCGAAGAGCTTCAACGTCTGTGCGTCGCGCGGGTAGTCGAGCCCCGAACCGGCCGGCGTCGCCGGAGCTTCGTTGGGGAAGCGCGAGTAGTCGAGGTGCACGCCGTCGATCGGATAGCGCGCCGCGATCTCGCCGATGACGCTGACGATGTGCGCGCGCACTTCAGGCAGGCACGGATTGAGCGAGACGTAGAACTTCTCCGACAGCCCTTGGCGCTTGCCGTTCTGGTCGTACCACATCCATTCCGGATGCTTGTTGTAGACGTGATTCGGATCCGTAGGCGGAACCGGGCCGTACCAGGCCGGCACGACGTTGACCCACGCGACGAGGCGCATGCCGCGCGAGCGCGTCTCCTCGATCATCACCGCCAGCGGGTCGAAGCCCGGGTCCTTGAACCCGAATTGCTCGGCCCACGGCTCCAGGCTGGAACGGTAGAACGCGGTCGCGTTGCCGCGCACCTGGAACAGGATCGTGTCCACGCCGATCGCCTTGCAGTTCTCGGCGATCGCGCGGCAATCTTCGCGCGTCTTGTAGTCCCAACGCGTCACCCACATCGCGTGTTCCGTGAGGCGCGGGCGCCGGACCACCGCAGCCGTTTGACAGGCGCTGGAAGCCACACTGGCAAGTGCGAAAAGGGCAAGGCACAACGATCCGATCCAACGATACATGTTCACCTACATTCGACGCGCGTCTTCGACCTCACACGACACATCGTCGTCGCGGGCCCACACCAGGCCGAACACGAACGCGATCGTCGATCCGAGGGGAACATACCAAGGAAAAGCGAGCGGCAAGTACAGCCATTCGGTGTCCGCGCGCGCGCTTTTTTCGACCGCGAAGAGGCCGTAGCGATTGACCCACACGAGCCCGCACGACACGGCGATGACGAGCGCGAGTTGCAGGAAAACACGGCGAACGGAGCTTCCGCCCTTGAGATCGGAGACGGTGCGGAGGCTGAACCAGGCGAGCGTGAACAGGACCGCACAACCTGTGAAAACAGCCTGGGAAATCGCCTTGTTCTCTTCGCCTCCGTGCCACGCGACAGCGAGCACCGCAGCCAACGACATCGGCGCCGACCACAAGAATCCGGATCCGCCGATGTTCGGTGCCAGCCAGGCCAGCGCGAGGCCGGCGAGGAGTGCGCCCTGCGTGAACGTCGCCATCGTGAGCGACAGCTCCAGGATCGAACCGTAGCTGCGCGACCAGGAATCCATCGCGAACGCGAGCACTCCCAGAACGAGGCCGAAGGCGAGCACGAGCGTGCGCGCGACGCGGATGGACCTTTTTTCTTCCGCTTCGGGGCTCGGGCGCGACAACGCCGCCATCAACGCGACGGCGCGGCGCCGAGCCGGCAGGTAGACGGCCGTCAACAAGGTCTGCGCAAGCGCCGTCAGGATGCCGTCCAGGCTCGAGATCGCCGCGGCCAGGATCCCGGCGACGACGAGGCCCTTCCAACCGCTCGGGACGACTTCGGTCACGAAGATGAGCAGCACGTTGTCGCCCTTGCGCTCGTACAGCGCGAGCCCCTCCGCCGACATGGCGTTGCGCTCGTAGTACGCGAACAACCCGACGCCGACGAATGCGACGAGCACCGGCACGACGACGCCCACGGAAGACCAGATGATCGCGCGCCGTGCATCGCGGACGCTGCCGCAGCACAAGAGACGCTGGGCCATGAGCTGGTCGACGCCGTATGCCGCGATTCCGCCCCAACTCGCGGCGATGGCTGCGGTCCAGAACGTGAAGGCCTTCGCCGGGCTGGTGTCGAAGTCCAGAAAATCGAGCTTGTGCGCGTCGATGCCCACGCGCCAGATGCGCTCGAAACCCAGGTCCAGACGGCCGGCGATGACGACGAGCAGCAGCACCGCCGACGCGGTGAACACGAAGAACAACACGAGATCCGTCCACACGACGGTCGCCATGCCGCCCATCCAGGTCCACGCGACCGCGACAAGAGTCACAGCGGCGATCGCCAGCGCGAGTGTCGGCACGCTGGTCGCCGCGGAGAGCTTCGTCAGCGGCTCGTTCAGCACGACTTCGAGCACCAGCGCCGTCAAATAGACGCGCGCGGCTTGCGACAACGTGCCGCCCAGCGAGAACAGGTACGTGGTCAGGCTGCGCGTCCGCGGCCCGAGCTTCGAGCCGATGTAGTCGTACGGACTGTAGATCTCGCGCTCGTAGTACAGCGGCACGACCCACCACGCGATCGCGAGCCGCGCCAGCACCCAACCGATCAACACGATCTGCAGGTACGCGAAGTTGCCGCCCGGTTGGTAGACGAGGTACGGCACGCTGATCAGGGTGACGGCGCTGATCTCGGTCGCGACGATCGATGCGCTGATCGCCCACCACGGCAGCTTGCGCCCGCCCAGGAAGTAATCGCGCAACGAAGCGCGGCGCCCCATCACGAGGCCCAAGATCGTGGTAACGCCGAGGACGCCGCCGACGACCAGCCAGTCGATCGCGCCGAAGCTGAGGGCCGAGCTAGCCGGCATGTTCCGTTTCCTTGCGCGGCCCGGTCAGCGCCGCGTGGGCCGCGCCGATCGCCGGAGCTGCGCGCAATGTCGAGGCGTGGATCGGAATCGGCACGGCCGCTTCGGCACGGGCACGAAAGACTTCGCACAAGGCCGGGTGCGAGTAGAGCTGAGCGAGGCGCTGGCCGACGACGATGCGCTCGAGCGCGATCCCGTGAGCCACGCGCACCTCTTCGATCCGCAAGCGCGCGAGCTCGCCGAGCATGTCGGCGCACTCCGCGAACACGCGCAACGCCGCCTGATCGCCGCCCGCGGCCGCGATCTCGGGCAGCACGTCGGGTGGTCCGCCGAGTTCACGAAAGCGCGCGTTCAAGCCGCGCACGGAGAGGTGCTCTTCGTAGCGCTTGCCCAGCGAACTCTCGAGTTGCCACGCCTTGCGCGACGCGTCTGCGAGCCCGTCCATTGCGCGCACGCGCCCATCGAGTTTGAAACACTCGGCCACTCCGGTTCCTCCACCGGCGAAGTAGGCGCTCTGGACGGACCGGAATCCACCGTCCGGACTCACGTCTTCGCCCAGACCGCACGCCAACCCGTCACCCAGGAGCGGTGGTATCGGTCGTGCGAGCACGAGACCCTCGCGCGCCAGCCGCGCTTCGAGTCGGTCGACGAAGGCGAGCACGCGCGGGCCGTTCTTGGCGGCGATGATCGAGCGTCCGTCGCGGCTCTTCAATCCTGGCGCGCACACACCGACGACGACGTGCGCGCAACCGACGCGCGCCGCGACGGAGGCGATGGCAGCGGCGAACGAATCGATCCAGCCGGCGGCTTGCGCTTCCTCGAGCGCGGTGCAGCGCACGGCGCCGCGCTCGAACTCGTCGATCTGTCGCGCCAGATCCGCCGGCGCGAACCCCGGTACCGGCTCGTGTCGAAATCCGGCGCGCGCAGTACCCACCGCGAATCCGCCGGCGACTTCGACGACCGCATGGGCCTTGACCTCGGTCGCGCCGCCGTCGACGCCGACGAGCAGGGGGGTATCGCTCGCGAGGGCCAATCGGCTCGTACCATCGAATGGCAGCGCCGTGGAGTCAAGCCGCGCGCCCGCCCGCCAATTCCCGAACGGGGCAAACCCGCCGGCGCGGTCGCCGTACGCAGGCCCCGCGGAGGCGGAACGGACGTGAAGCGACGGATCTCCCAGTTGAATCGACTCGCGCGAGAGAGGCGCGCCCTGGTGATTCTGGTCATCACACTGGCGACGTTTGGCGCGGCGCTAGGCTGGGCATCGCGCACCGGAAAGCGCGACTCCCCAACGCCGGCGCAACCGCTTGCGGATTTCACTCCGCACGACCTGCACGCGTCGTCACCGGAGGACGACGACGTGCGCCTGGCCTTGCCCGAGCTGGGCCGCACGCGCGACGCGTTCGCAGCCGTGCCCGCTCACGACGACGCGCGCTGCACGACCAGGACCGACGAGAGCGTGCTCGCAGCCTCGATTCGGGACGAGAGCGGTGTGCACATCGCCGACGCGCGCCTCGTCGTGTTCACCCTCGTGGACGATGCGCCGCGACTCCTGGGCGCGGTCGAAGCGAAATGTTCCGGGGACAGCTACGCCTGCGTGCGCTCGGCGGCGGACGGTGACGTGCTCGTGGCCGCCTTCGCGCCCGGATTCGTGCCGATGGCGCGGCGCGTCACGAACGCCATCGGCGAGAGGCTCGACGTCGAACCGTTTGTTTTGAAACGCGGAGAGTCGATCACCGGACGTGTGCGCATCGGTCGCGAAGCGCTCGCGCGCGCCGAGGTCGAAGCCGTGGCGTGTTCGGCGTGCGACGTACTCGAACTCGGCTACCTGCCGATCGCATGGCGCTACGACCGCTTCGTGTGGGTCAAGCCCTACGCCGAGACTGCACTCGACGGCAGCTACACGATCCGGGGCCTGGAGCCGGGAGAGTACAAGGTTCGCTTGCGCACGGTGCGCCACAAGGACGTCGCCGTCGACGTGAGCAAGGCGCTGCCGGTGCGCATCGAGGCACCGGCCGAGAACGTCGATTTCGAACTGCCGGCGGCGCGTTTGGAGCTGCTTTTCCAGTCGGAATCGAACCCGGTGTGCTGCATGGACGTGCAGATCGAGGCCGGCGACCGGCAGTTCACGCGCACGACGGGTGATGACGGACGCCTCTCGATCCTGATCCAGCCCGCACTGGCTTACCCGATCATCGCCACGCGCCGCGGGTACGAAACGCGGCGCACGCAAGTACGCGGGATGATCGACGGCGAACGGGTTGCGCACACCATTCAAGTCGATCCGCAGAAGGTCTTCGCCACGGTGCACATCGACGATTCAGGTGATGCAGGTGTCAACGAAGCTACGTTCGTTTTCCAGCCGCGCTGGCCGCTGATGCACGGCTCGGCCTTCGAACGTACCGTCCGGCGCGAGGTGACGACGGGCGAGTTCTTGATCCCCGATGTGCCGTCCGGCGCCTGGATGGTGACGATGCGCTCGGGTCGCGGCATCAAGGTCACTTCGAGCGCGGAGGGGCGCTCCTTGCTGTCGTTGCGTTCGAATTGTGACAGCGAGTTCGCGCTCGCGGTTCCGGACACGGGTTCAGTCAAAGCCCGGGTCGCCGTGAAGAAACGCGGTGCCGTCCGCCTCGTCGTGCGCGACGAAAACGGCCGGCGTATCCAAGCGCACGGCAAACTGGTGGATGCCCACGGCGGGGAACTCGACGCAGCCCTGATCAAGTCCGAGGACAATATTCGCTTCGGCGGGCCCTTCGCGGACAACACAGATGATCCGACATTCGTGTATCCGCTGGCGTGCGAAGGGCCCTTCGAGTTGCTCGTGTACGAGGATGGGTACGAGATGGAGCGCGTGAAACTCCAGCTCCAACCGGGCAGCGTGACGAGCCTGGATGTGCGCCTGAGGGCCCGCTGAGGGGGGGTGACGGCCGGTCGCGCTGAATTCGCGCAGAACACGGTGAATCCGTGTAACGCTCGCGCTTGAAACCGGATCCCCAACCTGCAGGGAAGCGCATTTCGCAGGCACCTTGTGGCATTTTCGAGCCACAGGTATGGTGCAGGGAAACGACTTCCCTCCACTTGCCGAGCCTCCGGGAGTCGAAGCGCGTGAACCCTGTGTGCGAGCCGCGACCGTGCGGCCTTCGGGTTCACACGCTCGCCCCCCCCCGCAGCTCGACAGGTGATCACAACGAGCCCCGCTCTCATTGCATCGAGGAATCACCATGAACCCTGGACATCACCCGTCTTCCACCGGCGCAAGACGATCCATCTCGCGCTTCCTGCCCTCCCCCCGACTCGCGCTCGGCGCCTTGCTCGCGGTCGGCGCCATCGCTCCGGCCCTGGCTTGGACCGTCCAAAGCCAGCAGTCGCCGTTTGATCCGGCCGCGCAAGCGCAATTCAAAGCCGGCCTGCCGCAGCGAATTCAGCCGCTCGTGGTCGACTTGAACTCACGTTCGTTCCTGCCTTCGCGCAGTGCCGAGCCGATGTTCACGAACGACCGCGCCGATCTGTACCTGCAGTTCTCGCACGTGATCGACTCGGTCGAGCGCGGACGTTTGATCCAGTCCGGTGTGCGGTTCTTCCAGGCCCTCACTCCCACCACCTACCTCGTCCGCGTGAAGCGCACGGCCTTCGAGTCGCTGAAGGGCTCCCCGATCGTGCTCGGTTGGGAGCCGGTGCTCCCGGTCGACAAACTCACTCCCGAGATCTTCAGAGGTGAGATCCGCGCCAACGCGCTCAACCCGGACGGCTCGTACCAGATGCGCGTGCAGTTCTACGAGGACGTGCGCCTGGTCGAGGCCCTGTCGACGCTCGACACGATCGGCGTCCTCGTGCCGGACCGCAGCAAGTTCTCCGTCAACCACAAGATCGAAGTCGCCGGCATCCTGCCGAAGATCACGGCACTCGCGCGCAGTCACACGGTGCGCTCGATCGAGCCCATTCCGTTGCCGGCCAAGGAGGACAACGTCAATGCCGCGGCCCTGTCGAACATCGACGACATCCAGGCCGCGCCCTACAACCTCACCGGCGCCGGCGTCATTTTCGGTGAGTTCGACGGCGGCAACGTGCGCACGAACCACCCCGACCTGACCGGTCGTGTGACGCTCGTGGACAACACGAGCAACAACGACCACGCCACCCACGTCGCCGGGACGATCATCGGAGACGGCACGAACAACGCCAACGCACGCGGCATGTCGCCTGCGGGCACGCTGTTCTCGTGGAACTTCTCAGGCAATGTCGCCGACGAGCACCACGACGCGAGCGTCGACCACGATGTCGTCGTCACGAACAACTCGTGGGGTCGAGTCATCGGCTGGGATGACGGCATGCAGACCGGAAATCAAGGGGATTTCGGCCGGTATGACGGTGAAGCGGCTGACTTCGATTCCGAAGTGCGAGCCCACAACTTCGTCGTCTGCAAGTCTTCCGGCAACGACCGCAACGACTGCGATCCGATGGACAACACCGATTGCGACGGTGCTCTGGGCTCCGACGGACAGCGCTACGACACCATCCCGACCTGGGGTGTTGCGAAGAACGTCCTCACGGTCGGCGCGACGAACGACAACGGCACGATCGCGAGCTTCAGCTCCTCGGGCCCGGCGGACGACGGACGCATCAAGCCCGACATCGTGGCGAACGGCGTCGGCTTGACCTCGACCTGGGCTGGTGGCGTCACGATCCCTGACCCTGCCTGCGATGGAATGGATTACTGCTCGATCGGCGGCACGTCGATGTCCACCCCCACCGTCGCCGGCGCGGTTGGACTGCTCTACGAGCGCTATCGCCAGGTCTACTTCGGACTCGATCCGTCGGCCGACATCATCAAGGCACTGGTCGTGAACTCCGCCACGGATGCCGGACGTCCCGGTCCGGACTACCTGTTCGGGCACGGAATCCTGAACGCGCTGGCAGCCGTTCAGCTCATCGACGCGGGTCCGGTGCGCATCGTCACCGACGCGGTCGACAGTGGCCAGACCGACACGTGGCTCATCGCCGTACCCGCGGGAACTCCTGAGCTGCGCGCCACGCTCAACTGGATCGATCCGGCAGGCGCTCCCCAGTTCCTCGGGGGCCCGAACGTCGTCAACAACCTGAACCTCCAGTTGATCAGCCCGACGAACCAGGTTTTCTTCCCCTTCAAGCTCGATCCGGCCAACGTCACGAACAACGCCACGGCGACGGGACCGAACAACGTCGACACGGTCGAACACGTGAGCATCCCGAACCCGGCTCAAGGGTTCTGGCGTGCGCGCGTCACCGGCGCGAGCGTCCCCATGGGCCCGCAGAACTACGCGCTGGTTGCGAATCTCGCGTTTCAGCTGCCGGACCAACCCAACATCACGGTCAACGCCGCTCTGAACTACGACGAGCTGTGTGAAGGTGAATTCCAAGACAAGATCGTCTCGATCTTCAACACGGGCGGCGCGGCCCTGTTGGTCCACAGCGTGACGGTGACCGCGGGAGCAGGAGTCTTCGCGGTCCAACCCAACCCGATTCAACCGTTCCTGGTCCACCCCGGCGCACATGTCGACGTGACCGTGCGTTTCGACCCGCCGGGTCCGGGAGCCTTCGCAGGCAACCTGCGCATCTTCTCGAATGATCCCGATCAGATGAACTACGACATTGCGATGACCGGTTCCGGCTGCCCGCCGCCCGACATCGCGATCACGGGTTCGACTGATTTCGGCAACGTCTGCTCGGGCGCACTGGCCGAGAAGATCCTGAACATCTGCAACGTGGGCGTCGACGACTTGAACGTGTCCTCGGTCGCGTTCGTGGCCCCGTGCGACGACTTCACGATCATCAACAACATCTTCCCGGCGACCGTGCTGCAAGGGCACTGCCTCCCGGTCACGGTGCGCTACACGCCCACGGAGGGCGGACCGCACACGTGCACGATGCGCATCACGAGCAACGACCCGGACGAGAATCCGCTCGACGTCGTGTGGACCGCCACTACGCCTCCGGTCTCGCTGGACGTGCAGGATGTCGCGGCCTTCGATCCGACCGTCCTCGTGTCGATCGATGCGGCTTGTGAAATGTCCAAGCCCCTCAACATCACCAACACGGGCGCCTGCCCGATCTACATCAAGGACGTTTCCATCACGCCGCCCGGAGCGCACTTCAGCGACTTCGTGCTCGTGAATCGTCCGGCCGTGCCGATCATGTTGAACCCGGGCGAGTCGCTCGGCGACGGCATCTTGGCCGTGCACTTCAGGCCGAACCAGGTCGAGCGCGCCATCGTCGGCACGCTCAAGGTCCGGTACCAGTCCGACAATCCGGCGATCGGCAATGACACGACGATCATGCGGACCTTCTGCGGCGAAGGCGTCAAGACGGGTGCACGAGTGGTCATTCGCCACAACGGTGTGGCCGTGCCGCTCGTCGATCGCATCACCCTTTACAAGGTCGAGTCGATGGGCCCGCCGCTGCTTCTGACGAGCGTCGAGAGCGTGATCAACTTGCCGCTCGTGAACGTGCCGGCGACACCGCCGTGCCCGGCTTTCGAGTTCCACCGCGAGTGGGGCGGGATCTCGAATCCCATTCAACTCGTGCCGGGCAACTACTTGATCGAGGCGCGTGCCACGATCAACGGACAACAGCAACTCCACAAGCTGGAGTTCACGGTCGGCGTGTGCGACTTCCTGCCGGACCTCGTCATCAACATGTGATCGCCCTCGGGGCCACCCCCGAGTGTCGATAGAAAGCCGCGCCCGTCCTTGCGACGGGCGCGGTCGTTTCATGGCGACTTGCGTTCCGAGTCTCCTGCCCCAAAGATTGGAGCCATGATCTCGCTCCTTCTCGCTGCAGCTCTGCTCGCGCCTCAGGAACCGGACCCGGCCGCGGACCTGATCGAGTTGCGCGGGCTCTGGCTCGATACGATCGACGACGCGTTCCTCGCGCGCGGTCCGGAACTCGCGGCGACGCTCGATTTCGCTTGGGATCACGGGTTCAACAGCGTGTTTCCTGTGGCGTGGCGGCCCGACGGTCCGTTGTGGCCGAGCCTCACTGCGCAGACGGCCGGAGGAGTCGAACTGGCCCCCAAGTGGGTCGATACGAAGTTCCCTTCGCGCAACGTGCTGACCGAGATCACCGTCGAGTGTCATCGCGCGGGCCTGGAAGTGGTGCCGGTCGTCGACCTCGTGATGGCGCCGAAGCTCGAAATCGGCAAGCCCATCGATGCGCTCGATCCGACGCTGATGAAATTCACCAACGCGGTCGTGGAGGAGCTCGTGAGCATTCACGCCATCGACGGCATTGCTTTTGATGCGCACGCGCTCGCGCGCTACAAGCCGCTCGACACAGCCGGCCTCCAGACACTCGGTGATTTCGTCCAGACCCTCCGTGGAATCGTGAACCAATACGACCCCGAGATTCGGTTCGTGCTCGTCGACGGCGGCGCCGGCCAGATCCCCTGGATGGAGCGTGGGCTCTTCGACGCGGCGGTCGTGCGAATGCAGGCGCGCGATGCCGACGCCTGGAAACAGGCTGCAGTCGCGCTCAAGGCGGAGCCGTGGTGCGCGAAGTCTCCGGCGCGCGCGCTGCCGTTCCTAGACATCACCGGCGACGCCTGGACCAAGAATCCGGACGCGCTGCTCGCAGCGATCACTCACAACCGCACTCTGGGGTTGCGCAACGCGGTCGTGGCCTCGCTGACCGAATTGCGGCGCGACGACGGCCTCTTGGCGACCGAACTCGCGCGCGAACCGTTTTACGGACTCGCTCTCGTTCCGTGGCGCAACGGCCTCGAGTGGCGCACGCGCGGCGACGCCACCTTGCCGCAAGTCGGCGAGGGTCAGTGGGAGTGGTTCCTGGATTCGACCGGCGTGCGCGTCTTGCAGACGTCCAATGCCGGGAAAGGTGTCGCATCGTGGACGCTGCGCGTGATCGAGAAGGGCGACTACGACCTGTACACGTGGATTTCGCCGGAGATGGACCTGGGTTCGCGCTTCGCGTACTCGGTGACGACGAAGTCCGGCGTACGCACGGTCACGGTGGATCCGACGCGCCCTGGCTCCAAGGGCTGGATCTACCTCGGGTCGGTGCCGATGGACCGTCGCGGCGTGCGCGAAGTCGTAAAACTCTCGACGAACGACGGAGAGCCGACGAAAGTCACCGTCGCGGGCCCCTTGGTGGCGGTGTTGTCGCGCAAGCCGCGCAACCGCTGAGTGAATAAACACGGCACTTCGGCATACTGTCTCGCTCATGGACCGTCCTGAACGCATCGAGAACCCTATGAAGCACTCCCCCATTCGCCCGCAGCGGCCCCAGAGCGGTGCCATGAGCACCGGTTGCATCGTCGGCATCGCTGTCGCCGTGCTGTTGTTCGCCGTCGCCGGAGTCGTGATGTCGCGCTACAACTCGCTGGCCGCCGGCAAGACCGTCGTCGCGGCCAAGCTGGCCGAGATCGACAACCAGTACAAGCGGCGCTACGACTTGATTCCGCAGCTCGTCGAGACCGTCAAAGGCGCGGCGAACTTCGAGAAATCGACGCTCGAAGCGGTCGTCGAAGCGCGCGCCTCGGTCGGCAAGGTGCAGCTTCCGGCCGACCTGCCCGAAGACCCCGCGCGCCTGCAGCAGTACATCGCGGCACAGCAGTCGCTCGGCGGCGCGCTGGGCCGACTCATGATGGTTGCGGAGCAATACCCTGAGCTGAAGGCCAACAACAACTTCCGCGACCTGCAATCGCAGCTCGAAGGCACGGAGAACCGGATCGCGGTCGCACGTCGCGACTACATCGACTCGATTCAGGGCTACAACAAATCGCTCGTGACCTTTCCCGGCAACATCGTGGCCGGCATCTTCAACTTCAAGGAGATGCCGCAACTCGCCGCGGCCACGGAAGCTGAACGCGTCGTGCCCAAGGTCGAGTTCGAATTCGGCAAGGACAAGGAGCAGAAGTAATCGACACTTTGCGCGCCTGGATCATCGGCGTTGCGCTGTTGTGCGTGCTGTTCGCCGCGAACGCGAGCGGCGCGTCGACGGCCGCGGCGCAGGACTTGCCGCGCGCACAGGGCCGTGTCACTGACCTCGCGGGCTTGCTCTCGAGCGGCGACAAGGCGGCGCTCGAGGCCGAACTCGATGCGTGGCAGCGCGGAAGCGGTCACGAGATCGCGGTGCTGACCGTCGAAACTCTGGGGCAGCGCTCGCTCGAGCGATTCGCTCTCGAGGTCGCCCGTACGTGGGGCCTGGGTCGCAAGGACGTGCACGACGGTGCGCTGCTCCTGGTCGCCAAGAACGAGCGCAAGATCCGCATCGAAGTCGGGCGCGGACTCGAAGGCCAGCTGACGGATCTGATCTGCGGTCGCATCATCCGCGACGTGATCACCCCGGCGTTCAAGCGCGGTCAGTTCAGCTCCGGAATCGTCGCAGGCGTGCGCGCGATGCGCGAGGTGGTAGGCGGCGATCTGAGCAGCCTGCCCCCCGAACGTGACAACAAGGACAGCGTGATCGCGATGTTCATCACGCTTCTCGTCATCCTGTTCTTCGTCGGACATTTCGCGCGCGCGCTGCGCGGCATGACCGGCGGACGGTCGATCGCAGGCCGCCGTTCGCGCCACGTCGGCGGCATGCTCGGAGGATTCGGCGGGATGGGTGGTTTCTCCGGCGGCGGCCGATCCAGCGGCGGCTTCGGTGGCTTCTCCGGCGGTGGCGGATTCTCGGGCGGCGGCTCGTCGGGGGGATGGTGAGAGCCATGCAGTTCGACGCGAGCCAGTTGCGCTCCAGCGGCGCGCACGCCGAGTGGACGACTTCCACGCCGACATGGGCCTATGCACTGGCGGACATCGGGCCGTGGATTCTCGCCGTCGTCGCCGGCATCGCGCTTGCGCGCGCGCTGCTCCAGACCCGGCGCTACCGCGCGCTCGCCGTATTCGATGCAACACGACAGAGTGCCACACATGCAGCGTTGATCGCGGCAGAAGCACGCACGACGGGCGAGATCGTTCCGGTCGTGTTGGAGCGCTCCGACCGCTATCCGGGCGCGAACTGGTTGTCGGCGCTCGTGGCGTTGATCCTCGGAACGCTGTTGCTGGCGCCGCACCTCCCGTGGGGCGCTCCGTACGAACTCTTGTGCTGGCAGTTGGGGATGGCGGCGGTCGGCTTCCTGCTCGCTCTAGTCGTTCCCGGCTGGAAGCGCATGTTCATCGGCGAAGCCCGTGCGAGCGAAATGGCCGAAGAACAGGCGATCAACGAGTTCCACCGGCTGGGTCTGAGCCAGACGAGCGCACGCACGGGCGTGCTGCTGTTCGTGAGTCTGCTCGAACGGCGTGTCGTCGTACTCGGAGATGCCGGCATCCACGCCAAGGTCGGTGACGCACACTGGGACACCACGCGTTCCGCGATCATCGATGGCGTGCGCAAGGGCTGTGTCGACGAAGGTCTCATCGACGGTATTCGGCTGTGCGGCGCCGTGCTGGAACAGCACTTCCCGTGGGAGCACGGCGATCGCAATGAACTGCCTGACCGGATCGTCGTGCGCCGCGAGTGAGACGCGGACTACACCCGCCCGACCGCAGTTCCGCGTGCAGAACAGCGCTGCAGGCCGACCGCAACTCGTTCCGGCTCAGCTCGGAAGCGCAGAGTCTTCGATGAGCTCCGCTGCTGCTGCATCCAGGTACAGCTTCACATCGTGATGTCCGCGCAGAAAAGTCGCCGGGCACTCTGCTGAAATCGGGTCGAACAGGGTGCGCCGCACGATCTCGGCCTTCTCAGCGCCGAAAGCGAGCACCCGCAGGCGTCTGGCGTCGAGGATCGACGCGACGCCCATCGTGATCGCTTGTGTCGGCACCTGGGCCAGATCTCCGAACACGCGTACCGCATGCTTGCGTGTCCGCTGATCCAACTCGACGACGCGCGTGCGCGAAGTGCGCGTCGAACCGGGCTCGTTGAAGCCGATATGGCCATTCAACCCGATGCCGAGCACCTGCAGGTCGATTCCGCCCGCCGCCTGCAGCGCTTGCTCGTAGCGCACAGCGACCGCGTCGGCTGATGCGAGCGGCGCGTGGCACTCAGGCAGGTTCGTCGACCGCGGCTGAACGTGATCGAATAAGTGGGTCTGCATCCACCGTCGGAACGTGCGCGGATCTCCGTCCTGCAACCCCAGGTACTCGTCGAGGTTGAATGTTGTCGCCCGCGCGAACGAAACCTCGCCGGCGGCATGCAGCGCGCACAGATCACGGTAGACGCCGATCGGCGAATTCCCCGTCGCGAGCCCCAGGACCGCTTCAGGCCGCGCTCGCAACAAGTCCGCGATCTCGCCGGCCAGGACATGTTCGGCTTCGGCACGTGAATCGACGACGAAGGTCGGCACACTCACCCCGACGGCCTGCCTCACGATCGTACGCTCTGCGTCGTGATCTCTCGTATGAGCGCGAACATGTGCGCTGGTTGTATCGGCTTCGATATGTACCCGTCCATGCCGCGCGACAAACAATGCGTGCGGAAGTCGGGCGCGGCGTGTGCTGTCAGGGCCAATATGGGCGTGCGAACTCCCGTGATCTCCTCGCGCTCGCGCACCATGGCCGTCGCCTCGAACCCGTCCATGATCGGCATCTCGACATCCATCAAGACGAGGTCGAAGCGCTCGGATTCGATGCGTCGCACCGCCTCGAAACCGTCCGCCACCTCCACGACGGTGTGTCCGGCGCGCTCGAGCAGCTTGCTCGCGACGCGGCGATTCACGGCGTTGTCCTCCGCGAGCAAGATGTAGAGCGGCTGAGAGTCCAGCGCGAAGTCGTGCCGCGTCACGAGCGGGCCACGCACGGGTCTGGACAATACGAAGCGCAACATCTCCAGCATCATCTGCGACTCGATCGGCTTCGTCATATACCCGGCCAGGCCCAGCGTGCGGCAGCGCTCGGCATCGCCGCGCACTCCTGCGGATGTGAGCACGATGATCGCAGTGTTCTCGTGCCCGGCCTGCAGCCGAATTTTCTCGGACAGTTGGAACCCGTCCGTCCCGGGCAAATGGATGTCGATCAACGCTACGTCGAACGGCGCCTCGGCCAGCGCACGCTGTCCACAGATGCGTAGTGCCTCCAGCGAATCCGTGACTGTCGTACAACGCATGTTCCAACCGGCCAGCATCTCCGAGAGCCTGCGCCCCGTGCTGGGCTCGTGCTCGACGATGAGCACTGACGCTCCACTCAACTCTGCCGGAGAAAGGACCGGTGATTGTGCGCAGAACTCCCCCAGCCGCATTCGTGCCGTGAACCAGAAGGTCGAACCGCGCCCGTACTCGCTGGCGACCTCGATGCGGCTGCCCATGAGTTCGACGATGCGGGCGCTGATCGCGAGCCCCAGGCCGGTACCGCCGAAGCGTCGCGCAGTCGAGCGGTCTCCCTGCGCAAAGGGGGTGAAGATGCGCTGCCGCTCGGTCTCGCCCATACCGATGCCCGAATCGATGACGGCGAAGCGCAACTGAGCTGACGATGCTTCCAGCGCATCTGCAGTCACCTGCAGCGATACGCCGCCGGTGGCTGTGAACTTGATGGCGTTGCCAATCAGGTTGACGAGCACTTGCCTCAATCGCGACGGGTCACCCAGCAGATCGTCCGGGACTTCTGGCGCGATCGTGAAGCGCAGGTCGATCTGCTTTGCCGAGGCCAACGTGGACAATCCCCTGCACACGTCTTCGATCAGGCGACGCAGCGTGAAATTGGTCTCTTCGAGTTCCAATCGGCCGGCCTCGATCTTCGAGAAGTCGAGGATGTCGTTGATCAGCGTCAGGAGAGCGCGGCCCGACGAGCGAATGGTGTCCGCGAATTCGCGCTGTTCCGCGTCGAGTCGGGTGCCGAGCAGCAGTTCCGTCATGCCGATCACACCGTTCATGGGCGTGCGAATCTCGTGGCTCATGCTCGCCAGGAACTCACTCTTCGCTCTGGAGGCCGACCATGCGCGCTCGCTGTTCGCGATCAGAGATTCCTCAGACAGCTTGCGCGCCTCGGCATCTTCGACGATGCCTTCGACGATCCACTCACCGTCCGCGAGCTGGTTGCGTGCCGCCGTCAACCGCAGCCAGCGGGTTCCGTTGTGTTGCTTGAACCGCAGATCCAGTCCCTGGACGCGCCCCGAACTTGCGAGCGCGGATCGGAGCGCTTCGGCGTCTTCAGCCCGAGCGATGCGCGCGAAGAGGTCCTCGCCAATCGTTCCAGGCGAAAGCACGGATCCGAGGAGCGTTTCACAGACCGCGTTCGCGTGCAGGATACGCCCGGCCGAGTCGAGCACGAAGCTGCCGACTCCGAGCCGGTCGAGTGCCGTCGAAGATCCCTGCGGTGAATCCACGTGCACCGGGGTCCGAACCTCCGGGCGAAGCTCCGGAAGCGCATCTTTCGAACAGTTCATTGGATGTCGATCAGGGTGAGGGGCGGCCCGGCGCGGGCTAGGGTGCGTGCGCGCACGTCGTCATTCGGGGGACGCCGACCCCGGCGCGCGCGCTGTGTGTAGAATCGGATTTCCGGTCCCGAGGCTGTGCACACGACTCGTTGAGTTCGGGACCGGGGCGCTCATCCGGTTGAAATCACACGCAAGTGTGAGGCAATCTCCTCGGGTGAGTGCGGCCTGATGAGCATCCGACATACTGGCGCAATGGCTGCGCAACCCATGCTCTCTCTTCTGTTATTGCGCCGCGCCATGCGACTCATGGCGTGCATGCTGGGGCTCGCCGCTGGCCTGGGAGCACAAGGTGAGCACGGCGGTGCGCCCGGTTCGTACCGGATCACGCACTGGTCCATCGAGAACGGACTTCCGCAAGGCAGTGCGAACGATCTGCTGCAGACGCCGGACGGCGCGCTGTGGATCGGCACGTTCGGCGGGTTGATGCGATTCGACGGCATCGAGTTTCGCACGTTCGACCTGGACACGCTTCCGGGTCTGCCGTCGGTACGCATCACGGGCCTGGAGAGTGATGGCGCGAACGGGCTGTGGGTCTTGACGCAGTCCGGCGGTCTCTTGCACGTCCAGAACGGGGCCATCCTCGAGAGCCTCACCACACCGGGCACGACCCAGGACAGCGTGGCCGTCGTGCGCTCGTCCAACGGTGAGTTGTGGGTGCGCGGGGGTTCCGGCGACGTGTGGCGCCATCACGAAGGGACGTGGTCGCCGGCGACGCGAGATCGCCTGGCAGGTGCGACCTACGCCAACATGTGCGCTACGCAGAATGGCGGGATCGCGCTGGCCAGCCAACGCTCACTCATCCGATTCGACGAGAGACTTGTTCAATCTGAACCCGTCGACGCACCGGCGCGGATCACTGCCCTCGCGGAGGGAGCGCAGCCGAACGAACTTTGGGTTGGGCTAGCCGACGGAATCGCGATGGCACGGGGGTCCGTGATCGAACGCGTCGCCCTGGACCCACCTCTCTCCAGGTCCGTGACGGCGCTGATTGGAGACGGTGCCGGTGGGGTTTGGGTCGGATCAGGCGACGAATTGATTCACGTCATCCCCGGATCGAGTGCAGGAACATGGGTTCGCACTTCACAGATCTTCGACCTGCCTGAACATTTCGGAGTGCAGTCGCTGCTGATCGACAACGAGAACAACTTGTGGGTCGGATCCAGGGACATGGGCCTCGTGCGTCTGACCCGCCGACGGGTCGAACGCATCGATGTGGGAGCCCCTTCCAATTCGATCTCTGCGCTCTGTTCCGATGGAAAGCAGGGCGCATGGCTGAGTTACTCGAACGGCGCCATCGCCCACGGAACGACGGACGCAAGTCTCGGTCGCGAAGCTCGTCCGTCCTGGGAGTACATCGCCTCACCCATCGCTGTCTCGATGTTGCCCGCGGCCGACGGCACGCTGTGGGTCTCTCACGACAAGAGACTGGTCCGTCGGCAGGGAACTGAAGTCGTCTTCGAACTCGATCTGCCACCGCGCCTAGGTGCTCTGGCACAGACGACCAACGGTGAACTCTGGGTCACCTGTTCCAACGGCGATCGGCTTCTTCGCCTCAACGAAAGCGGAGCCGTACTCGAAACCGTCGAGATGGATACACCTGCCATTTCGTTGGTGGCCGGACTGCATGGTGACCTCTGGATCGGATGCAACGGCAGCATCACTCACCGCGCGGAGGGACAACTCCGCCTGTACGACCATTCGAGCGGCATACCGCAAGGCGACGTGCGTGACATGCTGCCCGAGCCCGATGGGAGTTTGTGGATCGCAACCTACGGCGGCGGGCTCGCGTACATGCGGAGCGGGAGGGCCGTGAGCATCTCGCGGAGTCACGGGCTGCCCAACAACGCGCTGTCGCACATCCTCGACGACGCACAGGAGCGCTTGTGGCTCCTTTCCAACCAGGGCCTGATTCTCGTACCCAAGGCCGAACTCAGGGCCTTGGCGAACGGCACGATCTCGCGCATCGATCCCGTCGTTTTGGGCTCTGAGTCCGGGATGCCCGAGGCCAACTACGGATCGCCGGCCGGGTTTCGTGATGAGGAGGGTCGGTTGTGGTTCGGCACGATCAGTGGCGCCGTGCGCATCGACCCACGTGATTTCCCGTTCAAACGAGCCCCCCCGCAGGTGCACATCGAACGGGTGACGGCGGATGATGCGCCTCTGACATTGCAAGGGACAGTTCGGGTGCCGCCGGCAAGCCGCCGGATCGTGTTTGATTTCACGACCTTCTCACTGACTGCGCCCGAACGCGTGCACTACCGCTATCGATTGGACGGATATGACGAATCCTGGAACGAATGCGGCCCGAACCGCACGGCTTCGTACACGGGCCTGAAACCCGGTCGGTACACGCTGCGCGTCATGGCCCGCAACGAGGACGGCGTCTGGAGCGCCGTGCCGGTGCTCGTATCCCTGGATATTGCTCCGAGTTGGTGGGAAACAAACCTGTTTTGGGGTGCTGTCGTCTTTGCTGCCATCGCCGTGCTGTACGTACTCGATAGGGTTCGCATCGGCGTCATCCGGCGCCGCGCACGCACACTGTTGGAGGCCACGGAGGGACGTGCCCGTGCAGAAGAGCGTGAATCGCGTTTGCGCGACGACCTGGCGCACGTGGGGCGTGTGGCGACTGCCGGCGAATTAGCGACATCGCTGGCTCACGAGGTCAATCAACCACTAGCCGCTATTGTCACCAATGCGCAAGCCGGCCGTCGTTACCTCGCCAAGGAGAATCTCGATCGGCCGAACATGGAGGCCGTCCTGCGCGAAATCGCCGAGCAAGGTCAACGAGCGTCAGACATCATTCAGCGCCTCCGTGAGTTCTTGCGCAAACACAGGAGCGACCGCCGCCTGATCGACCTCAATCAAGTCGTACGTGACACGCTCCCCCTCGTGCGCCGTGAGTTGCATGACCACCGCGTTGAAGTACGCCTCGATCTAGACGATCGAGAAGTGCGTATCGACGCCGATCCAATCCAGATCCAACAAATCGTCGTCAACCTCGTCCATAATGCCTGTGAGGCGATGTCACGCAACGAGGACCTGCGTCGAGTTGAGCTGCACACAAGCTGTGATGCGCAGACAGCGACGCTGGAGATCCGCGATACCGGCCCCGGACTCGCCCCCGAAGTGGTCGGACGCGTGTTCATGCCGTACGTGACGACGAAGGCAACAGGGATGGGCTTAGGGTTGGCGATCTGCCGCTCGATCGTCGAAGCTCACGGGGGCCGGATCCATGCGGTGAATTCTCCGGGTGGCGGAGTCGTGTTTCGCATGGACCTGCCGGCGCATCGCAATGGAGGGTCAGACACATGACATATTCAGGTACGGTTCATCTCGTCGACGACGATGAGGCCCTTTGCGCCGCGACGACGCGCCTCCTGACAGCATGCGGCTTTCAGGTCAAGGCCTACTTGTCTGCAGAGAGTTTCCTCGACACCTTCGATCCCTCGAAGCCCGGCTGCCTGCTGCTGGACTTGCGCATGCCCGGTCGGAGCGGACTGGAGTTGCAACAAATGCTGGCCGATCGAGGGGTCTTGATTCCGATCGTATTCCTGACGGGGCACGCCGATGTGCCGACGAGCGTGTACGCGATGAAGCTGGGCGCTGTTGATTTCTTGCAGAAGCCGGCTCGCGAGGAGGAGTTGATTGCTGCGCTGGAGCGTGCGCTTGCTCAGGATGCGAAGATGCGACTTAAGTTGGGTGACTTGGCGAAATTGAAGGATTGCTACGAGAAGCTCACGCCTCGGGAGCGTGAAGTCTTGGCGGAGGTGGTTGCGGGCCAGCGGAACAAGCAGGCTGCATTCTCACTGGGGATTGCGGAGCGGACGGTGAAGCTTCACAGGTCGCGGGTGCTCGAGAAAATGGGGGCGGATTCTTTGGCGGATTTGGTGAGGATGGCGGAGGCGTTGGGGGTTGGGCCGGGCCAACCCTGATCCACCCCGCAAACTGGCCCCTTTCACTGTCCGTTTACGGCCTGAGTTTCAGGCGCCACTCGAAGAAGTTTCTTTTCGTAAACCGACGCGCGACGACATCCAAAGCCTGCGCTGAGGTGATCCGGCGACACTTGTTCGTGATCCCGCGGATGTAGTTCCGGTACGCGAGCCAGATCCATCCGTGCCGCACCAGCCACGCTCGCTCTTTCGTCTGCGCCCAC
>JAEUIA010000109.1 GCA_016795245.1 Planctomycetota bacterium
GCCGGCGTAGAGCCGCGCGCCGGCGCGCGGCCCTACGCCGGCGAAGATGCACCACACGAGCCTGGCTCGGTACGGTCAAACTCGGACGAACGCCACTGCGCAAAGCGTGCACGCCGAGGTCAACCATGGGGTGGGGTCCGTTGGGTTGGGTTCGGTGTCGGACTGGAAGCGTTGGCGGGCGGAGATCCGCGACGGTTGCTGTCGTCGGAATTGTCGATGGCAAGGGAAGGGCAGGCGTGTTTGGGCTGCCCCGACTTTGTGCCGGCTTGGGGTCTCCAACTCCGGCTTCCGCGCCGCTTCGTCTCAGGGATAGATGCGGTACATCATCCGCGGGAACGGGCTCGCTTCGCGCACGTGTTCGAGGCCGCAGATCCAGGCCACCGTGCGTTCGAGACCGAGGCCGAAGCCCCCGTGCGGCACCGAACCGTAGCGGCGCAGGTCGAGGTACCAGGCGAAGGCTTCCTCGGGCAGCTGGTGCTCTTTGATCCGGCCGAGCAGCAATTCGAGGTCGTCTTCGCGCTGCGATCCGCCGATGATCTCGCCGATGCCTTCCGGCGCGAGCACGTCGACGCACAGGGCCTTCGTCGGATCGGCGGCGTCGCGCTTCATGTAGAACGCCTTCACTTCCTTCGGATAGCGGTGCACCATCACGGGCCTGTCGTAGGCGTTGCTCAAGATCGTCTCGTCCGGCGCGCCGAAGTCGTCGCCGTACTTGTGCTGACCGGGCGCGGCTTTCTCGAGCAGCGCGTGCGCATCGTCGTACGAAAGGCGCGGAAAGGGCGCCGTGATCGAGTGGAGCTTGGTGAGATCGCGCTCCAGCACTTCGAGTTCGGTCTGGCGCCGCTCGAGCACGCTCTTCACGACGTAACATAGGAGTTCCTCGGCGTTCTGCATCACGTCGTCCAGCGTCGCGTACGCGATCTCCGGCTCGAGCATCCAGAACTCGGTCAAGTGCCGGCGCGTCTTGCTCTTCTCGGCGCGGAACGTGGGACCGAAGCAGTACACCTTGCCCAGCGCCATCGCCGTCGCTTCGGCGTAGAGCTGGCCGGACTGCGTCAGGTACGCCTTCTCGTCGTCGAAGTAGTTCACCTCGAACAACGTGCTGGTCCCCTCGCACGCCGCCGGTGTGAAGATGGGCGAGTCGACGCACACGAAACCCTGTTCGTCGTAGAAGCGGCGGATCGCGGAGATGACGCAATCGCGAATGCGCATCACTGCCCAAGGACGCTTGCTGCGCAGCCACAGGTGCCGATGGCTCAGCAGGAAATCCGGCCCGTGCTCCTTGGGTGTGATCGGAAATCCTTCGACCTTCTGCAGCACGTCACCGGCCTTGACGCCGATCTCGAAACCACCCGGTGCGCGCGGTTCGGCTTTGACGAGCCCGGTGAGCACGAGGCTCGATTCCTGCCCGGCGTGGCCGATCGCCTCGAACAGTTCCTCGGACACGTCGCCCTTGAACACGACGCACTGCACGTAGCCTGAACCGTCGCGCAGTTGCACGAAGTGGAGTTTGCCCTTCGAGCTCTTGTTGTGCACCCAGCCGCGCAGCGTGACGGTTTCGCCGACGTGGTTCGCGAGGCGTTCGATGGTCGTGATCGGAATCATGTGGATGTTGTGCGCTGTCAGGGAAAGGTCGAATACGCGGATTGGATCTCGATGTCCTGGATCGTGCCGTTCGCGATGATCGCACGGCCCTTGCACGCGGCACCGTTGCGGCGCGCCTCGATCACGACGGCCCCGCCCTCACGCGCGATGCGCGCGATCTCTTCGTTGGCGGTCACGAGCACGATGCGTTCGTAGCCGAGCGCGACGAGGCGCGTGACGATGCGATCGGGCAGGCCGTCGGTTCCGGCGCGCTCCAGCGCGCGTCCCCCGCCCGCGGACGTCGGGGAGATGTCCGCCTTGGCGCGCGCCTCGAGCAGAGCGAACATGCGCTCCTCGACGCGCTTCTGCCCGTCGCGGATGTCGATCAGGACGTGCTCCAGTCGGCGCACGTCCAGCGCCTCGTCGCCCTGCGAGAGTCCCTTCACGAGGTCGGTCAACTCGTCGATGCGCTCCAGGCGCTTGAGGCGCTCCTCGATGTGCTTCGCCCGCGCCACGACCAGCCACGCGGCCGTCGCGATCGCCGCCGCCAGGACGGCGGTCAGACTCGCAACCCAGGTCAAAACGTCGGTTTGGGACTCGATCGGCATGGCGTGATTCGGGCAGAGTATCCGCCCGCGCGCCCCGCGATCAACGTCGACGCTCCTGTCGCGCTCGCATTCGGCCCGGAAACATGGCTACACAGGACGCGGACGGCGAAAAGGGCGGGGCACAGATCCAGGACACGCGGCGCATGGCGCGCGGGCTGGTCCTGGTCGTCGTCGCCACCGCGGTGCTGTACGCGGCCTTCGTGTTCAGCGCCGATGCCGGACAAGTGCTCGCCGCGCTCGAGCAATTCCCGCTCTGGATCCTGCCCGCGGCCGTGGGGCTCTCGTTCGCGAATTACGTCGTGCGCTTCGTGCGTTGGCAGATGTACTGCCGTCGGCTGGGCATCGTGCTCGAGCCCAGGACTTCGTTCGTGATCCACCTGTCGGGGCTCGCGCTGACCGTGTCGCCCGGAAAGATGGGCGAAGCCTTCAAGTCGCTGCTCGTGCGCCGCATCAGCGGCACGCCGATCTCGAAGAGTGCCCCGATCGTGCTGGCGGAACGCTTCACCGATCTGCTCGCGTTCCTGTTGTTGATCGCCGTCGGCGCCGGCGCAGGCGAAAGCGGCGAGAGTTGGATCGTGTGGAGCACGCTGGGATTGTGCGCGGTCTTGTTCGCGCTGGTCACTTCCGTGGGCCTGCAGCGCTTCGCATTGGGCCTGCTCGGAAAGCGCGCTTTCACGGCGCGCTTCGTGCCCAAGCTCGAGGTCGCGCTCGTTTCGTCGCGCACCCTGCTCGCACCGCGCGCGCTCTTCGTCCCGACCTTGATCGCCGCCGTCGGCTGGTCGCTGGAGTGCTACGCCTTCAAACTCGTCGCCGGTGCCTTCGTCGAAGGCGGCGTGCCGTTCCTGTTCGCGCTGTACACGTTCGCGCTCGCAGCGGTCGCCGGCGCCGTCGCGTTCATCTTTCCGGGCGGGCTGGGCGTGACCGAGGCCTCGATGGGTGCTTTGCTGCGCCGGCGCTACGTCGCGAGCGGACTCGGCATCGAAGCCGCCGCCGCCGCCGCGGTCTCCGCCACGATCCTGATCCGCCTGGCGACCCTGTGGTTCGCAGTTGTGATCGGCATCGTTGCGGTGCTCGTGTTCCGACGCCGCCACGGCGGCATCACTTGACGCTCACGACGCCGCCCGTAGCGGGATCGATCGCGAGCGCGAGATCCTCGTCTCGTTCGACGTAGAACAGGAAGCCGTACATCATCTCGTCCACCGTTTCCTGGCCGAAGGTGACGGTCTTCGACGGGTCCGGATTCCAGGTGTTGAAGCGGCTGTTGTCGAAGTGCGCCAGGCATTCGACGACGGTACCTCTCGGGAACACCTGCGCGCCCGCCTTCCAGCGGTACGCCGTCTGCCAGTTGAAATCGTAATTCGGCACGAGCAACAACGTCTCGTTGCGCCCGTCGGGATAGCGCGCGTCGAAGCGCATGTCGCGCCCGCGCAGGTGCATGTGCACGAACATCCCGATCCCGACCGAGTCCGCGGTGAACACGCGCCGCGCGCGCACCGGGTGCGCCGGCGCGAACGGCGGGATCGCGAACCGCCGGTCGGCGATCTCGAAGTGGCGCACGCGCTGCCTCACTACACCGCGCGGGTAGCGCAAACCGACCTCGATCCGGTCTTGCGACACAACGCCCGTCGGCACGTGATGGATCTGCAGTCCGATCACGGATCCGCCCGGAATCAACACGGCGGTGCCGGCGGCCAGATCCATCGGCGCGCCGCCCGGTACCTGACCGGTGATGAAGTTCGACTCCTTGATGTCGCCGCCCAGCGTGTAGAAGCCCAGGTTGGCGTGGTGCAAGGCCTGTGGATTCGACGGCCGGATCTCGACCGCTTCGACCCACGTGTCGCGCGTGAAGACGTGCGGCAACACGACGTAGCGGTAGGGCACGGTCCCGCTCGCCGGCAGGTCGATCACCTCGGTCGCGAGCACCAGGTCCGGATTCCCGATGCGCCACGCAGGTCGTGCTGCGCGCGGCGACGCGGCCTCCGTGCCGGCTGCGATCTCGCCCGCCGGCGCACCGTTCTCGGCCCACAGGAGGATCACGCGCCGCTCGGGATCGGTGAGCCTGCGTTCGTTCTCGAAGTGACCGTAGCGCGCGCTCGCAAACCACGGCGGCATCCGCGCCTGCTCGACGACTTCGGCGATCATCGCTGCGTGCCGCGCCGCACTCGTCGGTGTCTCCAATTCGAACGGCGCCGATCCGCCGCGGGTGTGGCACGCCGTGCAATGCTCGGCGAACAGCGGTCCGATGACGTCAGCGAAGGTCGGCACGACCTCGGGCGCAGGTTTCCCGGCCGGATAGGTGAGTTTGCAGCCGTCGATCGGCGTCGTCGCTCTCGCCACCGGACGATCCGCGATCAGGTCCGCGAGTGCCACCTCCAGATCGCTGCGGCCCTCGCCGGGCCGCGCACCGCCGAGCAGTTCTTCGTCGCCGACGCGTCCGCGGTAGCGCAGCACGTGTTGCGCGTCGAGCACGCAGATCTCGGGCGAGCGGCTGGGCCTGAGCGCGCGCAAGACGGACGCGTCGAAATCGCGTGAGACCGGAAATTCGATGCCCGCTTCGACGGCGTTGGCTGCGACCTCGACCAGCGCGTCACCCGGACCGACGTCGACGCCGACGAAAGCCACGCCGCGCTCGCGCCAGACTTTTTCGATGCTCGCGAGCCGCGGCAGCACGCGCTTCGCCAGCGGACAATCGACGGTCGTGAACACGATCACGAACGCCTTGCGCTCGCCGAAGTCCTCCAGCGAGCGCGTCTGCCAGCGCGTGTCGGTGAACGTGAACGGCGCGACCTTGCTGCCGATCGCGACCGGTGCGTCGCCAAGCGACAAGGTCAGCAGCAAGAGCGCCTGGATCACGGATTCACCTGCACGATGTACCTCATCCTACTGCACGCGTGCCGCTCGCGAGCAGCGCGCAGAGCGCCAGGACGAGCGCGGTCGCGGCGGTGAGTGCCGTCCACGCGCTGCCGCCCGCGTCACCCGCGCTCGACCCGCGGTCGGGTGCGACCAAAACCGGGTGGCCGGCAGCGGAGCGTTCCATCACGGACGCGCTGCCCGGGGGCGGCGCCAGACAGGCATCGAAGAGCGTGGCCCACGACACCGCCCACGCCGCCGGATCGCCGCGCGGTGCCTCGATCGCGCTGAGCGCGAGGTGCACGCGACCGAGCCCGTGCGCGACCCAGACGGCGCGTCCGTCGGCGGACCCGAGCCACGGTTCCAGCGGCCCATCCACGTCGGCCAGTGCGAGACCGCTCGCGCACAGGCCGCGCGCAGACCAGCCGTCGCGGGCCAGTTCGCACGGACTCGTGCGCGCTTCTCCGACGACGCGCAATGCGAGAGCACTCACGTTCGCGGGCTCACTAGCCGCGCTCGCGACGCGCACCCCGCGCGCGGACGCCCAACTGCGCGCGACGCGAGCGATGCGCTCGGGGAGACGTGCGTCGAGCGCGAGGACCGGCGCCGCATCCGTGCTCGCGGGGTCGCTCGCACGCTCGACGACGCGCTCGCCGTCCCACTCGATCCGCCGACCCGCGCTCCAACCGATGACTCCGGGCACGGCCACGCCTCCCGAGGCTGCGATGCCGGCGGCGCGCGGCTCGAGGTCGCGATCCGTGATCCACAGGACTCCCGCGCGATCGTAGTCCGAAAATTCCGGGGCAGCGCGCGGTACGCGCGGCGCACGCAGCCAATCGTCCGGAGGGCGCGCGCCGTGGTGCTGTACATCCGTCGTTGCGGGAGGCGCGATCCAACGCACGCGCGCCGGATCGCAGCGCTCCACGGCAACCCGAGCCGCTGCGAGCGCGCGCTCGATGCGCGTCGCTCCGCGGTCGTCCAGGTACATCGACGGGCTGCGGTCGACGACGACGAGCAACGAACGGTCGCTCGCGCTTCTTTGCCGCGGACCCGCGCTCGCCAACGCGCCGGCGACGAGCGCCGCCGTGAGCCACCAGATCGCCGGCGGAAGGCGTTTGCGGCGTGCGCTGCGCGGCGCTTCGGCGGCACTCTGGCGCCAGAGTTCGAGCGTGCCCGTCGCATCCCGTTCCGCGCGCGCGGCCCGGCGGTGGGCGAACCACAAAACGAGAACCGGCAGGGCGAGCAACGCGAGCGCCGCCGGATACGCGAATTCGAGGCCGCTCAGCACCGCGCGAGGCTCCCGCGCACGATGTCTTCGAAGGGCTCCGCGCTCGAGTGCACGCTGTGTCGCACTCCCAAGGCTGTCGCGAGCGCCGTGCGCCAACGCTCGAGTTCCGCCGCCAGCAGGACTGCGTAGCGCGCGCGCACCCCTGTCTCGACTTCGAGTTCGAGATGTTCCCCGCGCTCGGGGTCGAACCAATCGACGGGCCCGTCGGGGGCCAGGCCCAGTTCATGCGGCGCCAGGATGCGGATCAAGTTCAAGTCCGAGCCGCGCTGCGCGTGCGCGCGGAAGGGCTCGGGGTCACAGGCGCTGAAATCCGAGATCACGAAGCGCGCACCGCCGCCGCCGCGCGCGAACTCGGGATCGTCGCGCAGCACTTCCGCGCCGCCGCCGCGCCCGCCCGCTTGAATGCGCGTGAACAGGTTCAGCAGGTCCACGAGGCGCGCGGGCTTGTCGACCATCAAGCTGCGGAGACCAGAGTGCTCTGCCGGCGTGATGCAGATGCGCGCCGTCGACCCTTCGCGCAAGGCCAGCGCGACGAGCGCGCAGGCGACTTCGGCCGCGCGTTGCCACTTGCCCGGCGGACCCGCGCCCATTGAAGCGCTCGCGTCGACGCACACGAGCAGGCGCTCGCCGGCTTCACGGCGAGTGATGCGCACGAGCGCGCGGTCCAGGCGCGCGTACGCACTCCAGTCGACGAGCCGCGGATCGTCGCCCGCGTGGTACGGCCGGTAGCCCACGAAATCGTGCCCGCCGGCGGCGACGGCGCGCCCGCCGAATTCGTCGCCGCGCGCGCGCGCCGCAGCGAGTTCCGCGCTGAAGCGCTCGATGCGCGCCAGGAAATCGGACGCGAACACGACGCGCGGATACGGCAGGAAGTTCGCTTTCGCCGCCATGTCGTCCGCCGTCAGTGCCGCGTCTCGGGCCGTTCCAGGCGCAGCGGCACGCCGCCTCGGTCCGCGGTGACGTCGCCCTGCGTGAACGCGATCTCGCCGCGCCGCACGACGTGCACGGGGAAGCCGCCCAACTCGACGCCTTCGAAGGCCGACCACTTGGAGCGCGAGGGCAGCTTCGCACCTTCGACCTTGCGGCGCGCCTTGGGGTCGAACAGCACGAGGTCGCCGTCGTACCCGGGCAGCAGGCGACCTTTGCCCGGCAGGTGCAGCGATTGCGCCGCGCGCCAGGAGACGCTCGCGAGGGCTGTGTGTGGATCGAGGTCTTTGCGCAGCACGAGTTCCCACGTGAGCGGCCACAGGAGATCGACACTGGGCATCCCCGACGGCGCGTGCGCGTACTCGCGCACCTTCTCTTCCAAGGGGTGCGGCGCGTGATCGGTGCCGATCGCGTCGACGGCGCCGCTCGCGAGGGCTTCGAGAATGGCGCGGTTGTCGTCGCGCGTCTTGATCGAAGGATTGATCTTCATCAAGTTGCCGAGCCGCGGCGCGTCTTCGTTCGAAAGGTGGATGTACTGCGGACCGGTGCTGCCCGAGACCGGCAGACCGCGCGCGCGCGCAGAGCCGATCAATTCGCAAGCGCCGCGCGTGCTGACGTGGAACACGTGCAACTCGGCCCCGGTGCGCTCCACCCATTCGATGCTGCGGCGCACGGACTCGATCTCGGCTTCGGCCGAGCGCACGAGGTGGTGTTCGTTCGCGGTGGCGTTCGGGTACTGCTTCTTGCCCGCGCGCAGCAGGTTCTCGTCCTCGCAGTGCGCGACGATCATCCGGCCGGCGCGCGCCGCGGCGGCGAACAGGCGTTCGAGCACGCCGTAGTCGGTTTCACCGCCCAGACCCGTCGAGCCGCCGAGGAAACACTTGAAGGCCGGCGTGAACGGCGCCATCGCGCGCAACTCGGGCACGGAATCCGGCAACAGGTTCCCGAGGCACCCGAAGTCGACGCGCGAGAGCGAGCGCACGTGCTCGATCCGCGACTGCAGGGCGGCGAGCGAAGTCGAGAGCGGCGGATTGTTCTGCACTTCGACGACCGACGTGACGCCGCCGTGCAGCGCGCCGCGCGAGCCGAAGTCCCAGCCCTCCTTGTGCGCCAGACCCGGATCGCGGAAATGCACGTGCACGTCGACGAGCCCCGGGATCACGGTCAATCCGGCGGCGTCGAGCACCGGCAGCGCGCCGCGCTCCAGATCGATCCCCACCGCGTCGATGACGCCGTCCTGGATGCGCACATCCAGCGTGCGTTCAGCGGGTCCGGGCGGATAGCTGCGTGCGCCGCGCACGAGCAGGTCGCGCCCGTACGATCCCGGTTGCGAAGTTGCGTTCATGGCGGATCAACTGGTGCGGCGCACGACGACGAGCGCCATGTCGTCGTAGCGTTTGCCGCCTGAGTACTCGAGCACGTCGCGCACGATGCTCGTCACGATGTCCTTCGCGCCCGCGCCGCTGGCGGCGGCCGTCGAGAGCGCGGACATCACGCGTTCCTCACCGTAGAATTCCTTCTCGTCGCTCTTCGAGCGCGCCTCGTCGAAACCGTCGGTGTACGCGACCAGCACATCGCCGACGGCGAGTTGGCGCGCGGCCTCGCTCTCGTAGTCGAAGTCGTCCGACATGCCCAGCGCGGGACCGTGCCCGGGGATCGTCTCGAGTTTCTGCGTGGCGGCACGCCAGATCACGGGCGGCGTGTGACCGGCGTTGACGCAGCGCACGCGCCCGTCGGCGTCGAAAATCGCGAGGAACAGGGTCAAGAAGCGCCCGTCGTCCATGCGCGGCGCGAGATCGCGGTTCAAGAGCGAGACGATCTCGGCCGGATCGCTGAGCAGACGCAGATAGGTGCGCAAGGCGCCCTTGGCGTTCTCCATGATCAGCGCCGGGCCGATGCCCTTGCCGGTGACGTCACCCAGCGCGAACGCGAGGCGTCCGTCCTTGAGCGTCAGAGTCTCCAAGAAGTCCCCCGTCGTGTGCTCGGCCGGTTGGTACCACCCGTGCACGTCGAAACCCGGAACGTCCTTCGGCATCGCCGGCATGAGGTCGCGCTGGATCTGGCTGGCGAGGTCGAGCGAGCGTTCGAGGCGCACCTTCTCGAGGCCGGCGAGGTGCAACTTGTTGTTCTGGAGCGCGATGCGGATGTACAGCGCGAGCGTGTTGAACAGCGCCAGGTCCTTCTGGCTGAATTCGCGCGTCGCGACTTTCGAATCGACGTAAAGAGCGCCGGTCTCACCGGGCGCTCCGGCGGCATCGGCGATCATGGGCACGCACATCACCGCCCGCAGTTTCAGGTCGAAGACCGACGTGCCGAGTTCGAGGGCCTCCGAATCCGAGGAAACGGTCGCGCGCATCGGTTCGCGATCCGCGAGCACGCGCTTCACGATGCTCGTCGAAAAACGCACTTCGCCCTTGGCGGGTTGCTGGCCGCGAGTGCGCGCGACGCGCACCGACAGCTCGCCCGCCTTGTCGGTCAGAATCAGCAAGCCGCGTTCGGCCTGCGTGATCTCGATCGACGTATCGACGATGTTCGCGAGCAATTCCTCGATCTCGCGCACTTCGGTGACGCGCGCGATCGCACCCAGGAGCTTGTCGAGCGTGCGCTGGTCGAAGCCGTGGTCGCCGGTCAGAAACGCGGTGGAAGGCCCTCCGCCCCCCGCAACCGGAACGGGCGCTTGGGGCTCTTTGGGCGAGGACTCGGGTTTGACCTCGGCCTTCTTCTTGCGGAAGAACATGGGCGTGAAGTCTAATCGCGCATCATCATCGCGACCAACTTCCCTCGCCCAGAACCTGATCACCGGGTCGTGCGCAGCGCCGCGGGCGCCCTCGCGCGAAACGATCTCTGCCCCCCCCCCTTAGCGACGCTCGGCCCCGACCGAGAGAGGATTGACATGCATATCACCGTCGAACCCCGAGACGACTTTGCCGTCCTCCACATGCGCGGCGAATTCGACACGTACTACGTGCCCGAGATGCAGCGCGAGATCGACGCCTTGATCAAGGCCGGCATCGTGCGCGTCGCGCTGAACCTGCGCTTCGTCAAGTTCATCAACTCGACCGCGCTGGGCGCGATGATCAAGGCCAGCAAGCAATTGAGCGGCAAGGGCGGCAAGCTCGTCGTGTCGCGCCCCTCGCCTTTCTGCCGCGACATCATCGGCAAGGTCGGCCTGGATCGCGTCGTGAGCGTGTTCGACACCGACGAAGAGGCCAGCGAGTTCCTGCAACAGGGCACGGCCCGCGCGGCCAAGGTCGGCGCTCCGCCGGAGGAGCAGGCCTCGACCGTCCTGTTCTCCCCCACCGACGCGTCGCGCATCGAGCACTTCCTGCCCGAGGACAAGCGCCAGACCTCCATCCCGGTCACGCACGAGAAGCTGCCGATGGCCTGGAGCGGAGCCGGACGGATGGCGTCGCTCGACCAGTCGGGCTTGCGCTTCACCTGGAACGGCGGCGCCAGCGGTCTCTCGCCGTTCGCGATGAGCCAGTTCCTCGCGATCGGCACCGATTGGCGCGTCAAGTTCCGGCTGCCGCTGTTGATGAAGGGCTACCTGGAAGCGATCTGCACGATCAGCGAGGTCGAAGAGCGCCCCGAGGGCGTGAAGATCGGCGCGACGTTCAAGCAGATGGACGATGCCGCGCGCAACGGCATCAAGCAGTACGCCGCCGACATGGCGTTCCTGAAGGACGAGCTGAAGAAGTCGACCTGAGCGGTTCCGATTCCGGATGCCTCCCGCCGTTTCCTCCGGCGCGGCTCAGCCCACTACTGTGCCTGGATCAAAACCTCGGGATGCGCTGGATGGGGTACCCCGTCCAGCGCATCCCGAGGTTTTGATCCAGGCACGGCAGCGTTGATCCAGGTACAGGATCGCCGCAGCGCCGTCAGGTGCGCGCGTCGACCACGTGTCCGCCGTGCGGCGACGGCACCGACGCGCGCTCGGCTTCGATCGCGGACTCGAACACGCGCGCGATGTTGGGCCAGGCGTAGCGCTCGTGCGCCACGGCGCGCGCGGCGAGACCCCAGCGGCGGCGCGACTCGGGCGACATGGCCGCGATGCGCAAGGTTTCGGTCCAGGCCTGCACGTCACCGGAGGCGGCCAGAAGTCCGGTCACGTCGTGCTCGACGAAGTGGCGCAGCGCCGGGCGATCCGACGCCAGGACGGGCAGACCACAGGCGAGCGCGCGCGGAATGTTGCGCCCGCGCACGGTGTCGTCGACGGCGGGCACGGCGAGGAGCGTGCTCGCGCTCAACAGGCCGGGCAGTTCTTCCTCGCGTGGTGCGCCGACCCACTGCACGCGCGAACCGATCCCCAGGCGATCGATCTTGGCCCGCAGCGCAGCGCGCGCGCTGCCTTCGCCGGCGAAGACGAGCGACCAGTCGTCGCGCTGACCGACCGTGTTGGCAAAGGCCGTGACCAGGGTCTCGAGTCCGCGATTCTCGGTCAGTTGCCCGACGTAGAGCAGGATGCGCCCGCGCACGCGATGGCGCAGGATCAATCCGCTGGTCAGTCCGGGGCGGCAGGCGTTGAGATCCACACCGCCGGGGTGAACCGAGACGAGTGCGGGTGAGAAGCCGGCGCGCAAGACGCGCTCCTTCGCGACCGCGTCGAGCGCGATGACGGCGTTCGCCGTGGCGCGCACGTAGCGACCGAACAGACGTCGACCGACGGCTTGCAGCACCATGCCGCGGCCGGTCGCCGCGCCGCCGTTCGCGGCTTCGACCAGGATCAGCGGGACGCTGAGCTTGCGCGCCGTGCGCGCACCGAGCCAGGCCGCGGGCGAGAGCGCATCGTAGGCGACGATCGCATCCGGCTTGAATCCGGCCACGCCGACGGGCTCGTCGCCGCCCTCACCGGCCGGACTCGATCCGGAGCGCGGGATCGCGCCGGGCGGAGCGCCGAATCCGCGCACGGTGTGTCCGAAGCCCAACAGTTCGCGCGCCAGCTCGGGGGCGTGCTCGCCCCACTTCATCCCGAGGGTGAAGGGGTTCACGAGCAGAGCGATGCGCAAGGAGCGAGTCACGGTGGGTTGAGTGCGTAGCGAGTGGGCGTTCCAGGATCCACGGACGATGGGGCTCGTTGGTGCTGCGCGCGCGACGTCCGGGCACGAGCGTAGACCCTCAATCGTAGCCCGAAATCGCGTCGAAGTCGGCGCCAAGTTCCACATCACTGCGCGCCGCGACGCGACCGGACTCGCTTTCCGGATCGAGCTGTTCCTAGATCGACAGTTGGAGTCGCATTTTTTGATGGCGACTGCCTTCCACGGAAGAAGGTTCAAAACTCGACGCCTGTTGCGCACGAGATCCGTTCAATCCGGCTGAGCGCTCAAGCTCCGGCGCGAGGAGCCGAAAACCACCTGTCCGAGTCGTTCCTCGAGAGCCTCATGCATCACAACAGAGCGCAACTTCTTCCGCCCATCCCCGGAACCGGAACCCCGCCGCGCGGGCTCTTCATCAGCCGCTGGGGAGCGCTCTTGGAGCGCCCGATCGACGGCTTTCCGAAGCGCTTCGAGGACGTGAAGTTTCAATCACGCGTCGTGGAACTCCTGTTCCGCGCTTCTCAGGCGGGCTGGAAGGTCTACGTCGTCGGCAACGAGGACGATGTGGCGAAGGGCCGGATCAGCGACGCCCACTGGGAAGAATTTCACGCCGCCCTGCGCGAGCACATGAAGGCCCAGGGCATCACGGTCGCGCGCGAGTACGCCTGCGTCGATCACCCCGCGGGCAAGTCGCCGCACGACAAGGACTCCGTGTTCCTGTTTCCGAACACCGGGGCCTTCTACCACGCCTCGCAGGAGGACGGCATCGTGCTCTCCGAGTGCTGGCTGGTCTCGGACGACGTCCCGGAGCTAGCCGCCGCCTGGCGCGCCGGCGTCCACGTCGCGGCCGTCCACGCGGTCGGCCAGCGCCGCAGCGCGGACCTCCAGGTCGAGCCCGAGATCACGGCCCGGCGCGCCGTCGAAGCGCTGGCCGAGATCCTCAGCGCCTCACCCTCCGTTCGAAACTGAGTCGGCGGCCCGCCGCAGGTCGTGGGCGGGGCGGACGAGTTGCAGCTTCTCCTGCTCTCCTGCTCTCCTGTTCTCTTGGGCGAGGCGGTAGAGGCGCAGCGGCCACGGCGATCGCATCCGCGTTTTCGCCCCGTGTCATGGCGGGCTCCCGGAGGTCGTCAGCCCTCGCCACCGGGGTCAAGGAGGACAGCGCTTGGTCCCCTGGCCGCGTACCTGGCATTCCCGACGCCCCCCCCCCGCGGGCTGTGCAACCAGGGACAGGGGTGACACGCTTGTCCGGGCACATGGGTAACACGCACCGGCCACAAGATCGCTCTCCCCGCTCGTCCAGCCGCCTCGACCTCACAGCGGCGGCGGCCGTGCCTGGCAACCCGGTCCGGCGTGAGCGATCTGCAACGCGCTCCGTGTCCTTCGCGGAGCGTCCCGCGCCGGGTCTCCGCGGCGGTTTCAGAGCGTCGTGACAGGAGCCTGGGTCGCCTGCAATTCCAACGTGCGCGCCCGTCCGCACTGACGATCAGCGCCGCGCACTCGACTCAGGTCGTCCGAGCGCGCGCAGCTGCATCGGCGCTCTGCTCGCGCACGACGCGCTGCAGCGCCGCTTCGAGTCCTTCCGCGCGCACGGGCTTCGACAAGTAGTCGTCCATGCCCGCCTTCATGCAGCGCTCGCGATCTCCGTCCATCGCGTTGGCCGTCAGCGCCACGATCGGCACGTGCCCGCTCGATTGGCGCTCGCGCTTGCGGATCTCGCGCGTGGCTTCGAACCCGTCCATCACGGGCATGCTGACGTCCATCAAGATGGCCGAGTAGGCGACAGCAGCGCTCTTCTCCAGCGCTTCCAAGCCGTTGCCGGCGATGTCCACCTCGTGGCCCATCTTCTGCAACATGCGCAGCGCGATCTTCTGGTTCACGAGGTTGTCTTCGACCAGCAAGAGCCGCAGGCGGGCGCTCGGCTCGGGAGCCTGCTCTTGGGTTCGCCCACTGGGCAGCGCCGGCCGCGGCTCCACCTGTTGCTCCGTTTGCGCGGAATCGGGCACGCCCGCTTCGAATTCGACCTCTTCGAGTTGAGCGGTGAACCAGAAGGTGCTTCCGCGGCCTTCCTCGCTGTCGAAGCCGATCTTGCCGCCCATCATCTCCGTCAATCGACGCGCGATCGCGAGCCCCAGGCCGGTGCCGCCGAAGACGCGCGCCGTCGAGCCGTCGGCCTGCGTGAACGGCTGGAACAACAGGTTGCGCGCCGCCTCGGGAACGCCGACTCCCGTGTCGATCACCGCGAAGCGCACGGTGAGTTTGTCCTCGGCGCGGCCCTCGATCTTGATCGCGAGCTTGACGCTGCCGCGCGGCGTGAACTTGATCGCATTGCCGATCAGGTTCAACAGGATCTGGCGCAGTCGGTGCGGGTCGGCAGCGAGCCGCAGCGGGACGTCATCGGCCACAGCCGAGTCGAGGATCAGGCCCTTCGTCCGCGCGGAGTGCATGAAGAGCCCCAGGAGTTCGCGCGCCATGGCGCGCACGTCCACGGGCATCGTCTCGAGGCGGATCTTGCCGGCGTCGAGCTTCGAGAAGTCGAGGACGTCGTTGATGATGACGAGCAGTGCCTCGGCCGAACTGCGCACGGTCTCGGTGTAGTCGCGCTGTTCGGCGTCGAGCCTCGTGTCCAACAAGAGCTGCGTCATCCCGATCACGCCGTTCATCGGCGTGCGGATTTCGTGGCTCATCGTCGCCAGGAATTCACTCTTCGCGCGGCTCGCCACTTGCGCGCGCTCGAGCGCCTTCTCCAGGTCGGTGAGCGCCTGGTCCTTCTGTTTGCCCAGTCGGCGCAGTTCCTCGTTGTTGTTCTGGATCTCGTGGTAGCTCGCGCGCAGGTTCGTGCGCATCCGATCGAGGGTCAAGGCGAGGCGACCGAGTTCGTCGCGGCTCTTCAGGTAGATCGGCGTGTCCAGGTCGCCGCGGCCTAGCGCCGCGGCCTGCTCGTCCAGTGACGCCAGCGGCTTCGCGACGGAATGACGCAGGAGCAGGAACATGGAGACCGCGATCAGGATGAACGTGAGTCCGGCCTGGATCGCGAGCGAGGTCGAGCGCGCGAACTTCGACTGCGACAGACTGCGCGTGTTCATGCCCAGGACGAGCCGACCGTGAGAGCCGATCGTGCCGTCGGCCGACACCTGGGGCGGCTTGGACGAACGCGTTCCGAGGTCGATGTTGATCGGAGCGGCGAACGTGCGCCAGGTGCCGACGTCGGAGCCGATGAAGCGCCCGGTATTGGCTTCGGAGCGCACCTTGCCGGTGACGTCCTCGACACGCACGAAATCGATGTCGGGGTCGCCTTGCGCGATCTCGAGCAGCGCGGTGTTGATCTTGTCGTAGTCGTTCACCGCCGCGTACTCGATGCAGGAACTGGCCCCGATCCTGGCCAGTGAATGTCCGCGGGCATCGAGCTGCTCGGACAGCAGCGCTTGCTCACTCTGGATCGTGTGCACACTGGCCAGGAAGAATCCGAGTGTCAGGGTGAGCAGCGTGACGCTGATCACCTTGGTGCCGAGCCTGCCGAAGAAGCTCGTCGGGTTTCTGGTCTGTTCCGACACGTTGTGGGAGGCGCCCGCGTGGCCTCACTGCTTTTGCGCCGACTGCTCGAAGCGGTTGGCCTTCTTCATGCCGTCACGAACCAGCTTGAAGTCCGCGTCGTCAGCGACGGTGAACCCCGAGATCTTGACGTCCTTGAAGAAGGCCTCGTCCTTGTACGCGAAGAGACTGTCTTGGATGGCCGTGAATACGACGCTGTCCAGACCGGCGCGGGCGACGATCGGCTTCGTGACGTTCTTGAACGTCGCCAGCGCGCGCAGCGTGTTCTTCTCGTTGGCTTTCTTGTAGGTCGAGTACTTCACCGACCCGGCGTCGAAGTCGCCGTACTCGACGGCGCTCGCCACCAGATCGTGGCGGTCGAGGTACTTGTACTCCGCCAGATCCTGGGCGTGGATTCCGTGTGCGACGAGTTCCGCCTGCACCAGGTAGCGGCCGATGGTCGAGTTCTTGTCGCCGAACGCGAACTTCTTGCCGCGCAGTTCTTCGATGGTCTGGATGGGGCTCGCCTTGGCGACGACGATGACGCCTTCCGAGAATTTCTCGCCGTTCTCGTGCTCGATGGCGACGAGGCGAATCTCGGCGTTGCGCTCTTTGGCCGTGACGTAGGAAGCCGGACCGAAGTGCACGAAATCGACGCTGCCTTTCGTCAGTGCGTCGATCCCCTCGTCGTACGACTTGAAGATCGTGAGTTCGATGTCGCACGGCCGCGACAGGCGCTTTTCGACGTCCTCCTGGAGGGTCTCCAGGAAGGGCGTGAAGCGCTTGTACATGACGGTCGCCTTGTCGGTCTGGTAGACGCCGAAGCGCAGACTCAGCGGTTTCAACGTCGGGTCCGGCCGGGGCGTCTGGCCGGCGGTCGGGTCGAAATTGAGGGTCAAGACGGCGGCAGTCAGCAGCAGCAGGAGCTTCATCTGGGTTCCGGTTTCTTCAGCCTGGGGCGAACACGGGACAGGGGATCCCGTGTGTGCTTCGACGCACCGCGCCCGTGCGCTTGAGCCTCGCGCGATCGGCGAGCTCGAATTCTCAAGAATTCGTCAAGAAAGGAACATTTTCCCCACCGAGTCTGCACCGATCGCCGGATGCGGTTGTCGCTGAAGTCTGTCCGGCGGGAGCGTCCGCGGCCGGGCCGACCCCGGCCGGAGCTTCCCCTCCGCCCGCTGACTCGCAAGCCGCCTTGCGCTTCGAGGGTTCCCCATGCAACTTCGTCCCCCGGCCTCGCCGCACACGCGCGAGGACGCCTCCCGTCGTTCCCGTCTGCTCCGTCGCGGCGGATTCGCTCTCACTGTCCTGATCATGGCCGGATTCGTGCTCGAGGGAGGAGCGCGAGCGATCCCCTCGCCGGACGTGATGGTCAATCTGTTCGCGAGCGCGGCCCAGGTCCTCGGCCTCGTGAGCATCCTGCTCGGCCGCTGGTTCTTCCTGAAACGCGGACGAAGCGCGGGCGCCGCCGGTGGACGCAGCTACCGCACGGCCTTCTTCGCGAGCTTGGGGCTCTGCGCGGCGGCTTCGGTCGGCTGGTACCTGTACTACGCCGCTGTGCGCGACGACAACCTGGCCCGGCTGCAGGTCAATCTGAATCGCAACTCGCGCGAGGAAGGCCGCAAGATCGTCGACGTTTCGCTGAAGGAGTTGTCCTTCAGCGACCAGCAGCAGCGCGAAGACGGCATCTCGACCGACGATCTGGCGCGCGCCCTGGCAACTCAAAGCGACGAACTGATCCTCGACGTCCGCGAGAGCGAGGAATACGAAGTCGGCGCGATCCAGCGCGCGCGGCATGCGCGTTTCCCGGACCTGCTGGCGGCGCCCGAGTCGTACCTGGACCGATCGCGACCGATCACGCTGCTGTGCTTCAACGGCAACCGCAGCTCGGAACTCGCGGCGCACTTCGAGAGCCTGGGTTACGACTGCAGGTTCCTGATCGGCGGCTACGAAAAGTGGCTCGCTGAAGATCGGCCTCTGGAGGAAAAGCTCGGCGTGAAGCGCAGCGATCTGCGCGTGATCGCCGACTATCCCGGCAAGGACGAACTGCTCGACACGCCGGATGTGATGCGTTTGCTCGAGACGCGCAAGGTGCAGTTCGTCGACGTGCGCTACCCCGGGGATTTCGAAGTGCTCGGCCACCTGCCGGGCGCGGTCAACATCCCGATGCGCAAGCTCACGACGCCCGAGGTCGACGCCGCCATCGCGGCGCTGCCGAAGGACAAGGCGATCATCATCCCATGCTACGACAAGCGCAGTTCGTTCTTTGCGTTGGTGATGGGCCTGCGCTGCACGCGCGCCGGCTACGAGTACCTCGGCCGCTACACGACCCCCGAAGGCTTCTCCTCGCCCGGCAAGGACAAGCCGCACGTCGCCGCGTGGAAGGCGGCGCAGGCACCGAAGAGTCTGCTCACGATCGCGGCCGAGCCGCTCAAGGGCAGCCTCGAGTGGTTGCAAGGTCATCTGGGTTCGCTGGCTCTCGCGATCCTCGCGCTCGTCGTGGCGATCCGCGTCGTGCTCCTGCCGTTGACCTGGAAGAGCGAGCGTGATCGGCGCGTCCAAGCGGCACTCGCGCCCCAACTCGCACGCCTGAGAGAGCGCACGCGCGGCGACGGACAGGCGTACGCGACGGCCGCCTCCGAGCTGATGAAGTCTCACGGCGTCCGGCCGGTGCAGAACCTGTTCGCGACGCTGGCGCAGTTGGCTCTGTTCACGGTGTTCTTCAGCGTCGTGCAGCAAGTCAGCACGGGATCGCGCGAGCCCTTCCTGTGGATCGAGGAGCTGGGAGCGCCCGGCGCCTGGCGCAGTCTGCCGATCGCGGTCGGTCTCTTGATCGTCGCGCAGGTCTTGATGACTGCGCAACGTCCGTACAAACGCTGGGTCCTGGGACTGACAGTCGTCGGTGCGGGCGCGCTCAGCGCGCTCACCTGGAATCTGTCCTCGGGCGTGAACCTGTACCTCGTGCTCAACCTCGTGTTCCTCGTCGGACAGACGTGCCTCTTCGGCATCTTGGAGCGTCGCCGCGGCACGCGAGACGAACGCAGAGCCGCGCGGATCGTCGCTCGTGACTCGACGAAGAGCGTCGTCCCCTTGCGCCACGCACACTTGATCTCCGGTTGCGGCAACAAGGCCGCGCGCCTCGGGCGTCTGATGGAAGCGGGCTTCGACGTTCCCGACGGTTTCGTCGTGCGTGCCTCCGCGATCGCGGCGCGTACGGATTCCGGGCAGTTCGCCGGAGCGGATGCACGCGCCATCGTCGAAGCCTTGGGGCGACTGTCGGCGACACGCCTCGCCGTGCGCAGTTCGGGCCTGAACGAGGACGGCGCCGACAAGAGCTACGCCGGAGTGTTCGATTCCATCCTCGACGTCGACCGCCAGAGCGTCTTCAACGCGCTGGAACAAGTCGCTGATTCGCTGACCTCGGCGCGCACCGCCGCGTACTCGGGCGAGCATGAAGCCGGCGGCATCGTCGTGCAGGCGATGGCGCCGGCCGAGTTCGCCGGCGTGTTGTTCACGCAACACCCGGCCGAGTCGGGAGCCGCTGCGGTCGAAATGGTCGCGGGGCTCGGCGATGCGCTCGTTTCCGGGCGCGCCGCACCGCGCGCGTTCCGGCTGGGACGCTTCAGCGGGCGCGTACTTGGAGACGCGCAGCCGCCGATGGATCTCGCGCCCCTATTCGCCGTCGGTCGACGCGCGGAAGCGTTGTTCGGGAAACCGCAGGACATGGAGTGGGCGTTCGCGGGCGGGCGCTTCTGCGTGTTGCAGGCGCGCGACATCACGCGTTCCTGCGACTCCGGAACGGACGAGCGTGCGGGCTTGCAGCGCGAACGCGCACGACTCCTGGAGATCTCGCGGCGTGCAGCACCGCAAGCGGTCGCGCTGGCCCAGAGCGAGCTCTCGGAACTCCTGCCGCGACCGACGCCGTTCAGCCTGGCGTTCATGAACGAGCTGTTCACCTTCGACGGTCCGACGCACCGCGCGATGGCCGGATTGGGCATCCCCTACGACATCGGCCCCGACTCGCACGACTACGTCGTCAGCGCCTTCGGCGCCTTGTACGTCGACAAGACCGAGGAAGCGCGGCGGCTCGCGCGCGGCACTTCGACGCTCGTGGCGTTCCGTTTGACGCGGGCAGCCGACGAGATGGAGCGCGCATGGCGCGAGGACTTCCTCCCGCAACGTCTGCGTGCAGCACGCCTGCACGAAGTCCTGGACTTGTCACGCCTGACGTTGGACGAACTGGTCGAGGCCTTCGTCGAAGCCCGGCGCGAATTCCGCGAACAGAACTACGTGCGTGCCGAGGAGATCAACATCGCCGCGGACTTCTACATGAAGGCTGCGCTGCGTGAACTAAAGAAACGCGGCATCGATGCGGCACCGGAACTGTCGAAGATCCCGGTGACGGTCGTGCACACGGCACTCGAACGCCTCGCCACCGCCCACGCGACGGACGGAGACACGCGCGGGTTCTTGGAGCTGTTCGGACATCGCGCTCCGCTCGACTACGAGTTCGCGGAAAAGCGCTACGGCGAAGACCCCACCCTGGTCGAGGCCCTGGCCGCGCGTTCCGTCAGCGCGCGCCCGCACACGGACCACGCGCTCTCCATCCCGCGCACCGGCGTCCTGGGGCTCGCCATCGAGCGCGCACGTCGCTGGCAGGCGCTCAAGGAAGAAGCCAAGCACCACGCGCTGCGCGACCTCGCGCACCTGCGCCGTCTGGTGGTCGCGATCGGCGAGCGCACCGATCTGGGCGAGCAGGTCTTCGAACTCACGCCGGACGAGGTGGCACGCCTCGCGGAGGATACTTTCCGTCGCACGCTCGCCCCCGAACTCGTACGCCTGCGAGCGGAGGAACGCGAAGCCTTCCGCGCTGTGCGGCTGCCGACGCAAATCACGCTCGCCCTGCTCGAAGAACTCGACGTCGAGAATAGTGATGTGCTCCCGCGTGCGCGCCGCAAGGGAGCACTGCACGGCACGCGCATCTCCGGCACGGGCGGCGTCATGGGACGCGCGCGCGTGCTGCGCGAGACGGAGGAAATCAGTGCTTTCCAGAAGGGCGAGATCCTCGTCGCGCGCTTCACCGACCCGAATTGGATGCCGATCTTTCCGCTGGCCGGAGGCATCGTGACCGAAGTCGGCGGTTGGCTTTCGCATGCCGCGATCCAGGCACGCGAATACGGCTTGACCGGCATCGTCGGCGTCGAGGGCGCGCTCGACTCGATCCGCACTGGAGACCTCGTGGTGCTCGCGTCCGACGGCAGCGTCGAGGTGATCGAAGAGCGGCGCACGGAAACGCGCGTGCGCATCGAGCGTTCCGTGCGCGTCGTGCGCAGCGCGAGTACGGCCGAGGGCCGACTACGCGACCTCTCGACACGCGGCGCGCAGCTGTCGGTCTCGAACGCTCGCCTCGAGGTCGGTGAGGAATGCACGCTCGAATCGGCGTGGTGCGCGAGCTTCGCAGCGCGCGTCGTCCGAAACGGGAGGCCCGGAGAGTACGGGTTGGAGTTGCAGGCACGCATCGACCCGGAGGCGGTCGCGGCGTTGACGCGCAAGGAATAGCAGACCAGCAAACTGGCCCCTTTCGCTGTCCGTTTATGGCCTGAGTTGCAGGCGCCACTCGAAGAAGTTTCTTTTCGTGAACCGACGCGCGACGACATCCAAAGCCTGCGCTGAGGTGATCCGGCGACACTTGTTCGTGATCCCGCGGATGTAGTTCCGGTACGCGAGCCAGATCCATCCGTGCCGCACCAGCCACGCTCGCTCTTTCGTCTGCGCCCAC
>JAEUIA010000119.1 GCA_016795245.1 Planctomycetota bacterium
CTTGATGTGGTGCTTGGCGACCGGGAGCGACTTGAGCGACTCGATCGGGTTCTGGTGGATCAGCCCCGCTTGGACGGCCCAGGTCAGCATGGACTTCACGTTCAGGATCTCGTGGTTCACGGTGCGGTGCCCGGCCTTGGCCGCGATGCGCTTCGTGCGCCACTCGATCAGGTGGTGCGGGAGGAGGTCGCGCACGCGCTGGACGCGCACCCCTTCCAAGACGCGATCGATCCGCGCGCGGACGTTGCGCAGGTGGCTCGGCGAGACGCGAGTCTCCATGTCGGCGATGTAGATCGCCTTGACCTCGGAGAGCAGTCGGCTCTGGCCCTCGACGGTCGCGAGCCCGGCCATCTGGAGATCGCGCTGCGAGATGATCTCGATGCGCATCCGTTCGGCGACGCGGCGGTCGATCGACAGCGCCTGACGACGGCGGACGCCATCGGCCCCCTTGTAGTCGAGAACCCATCGCGGCGGGCCGTTGCCGCGCTTCTCCTTGAGCAGGCGTCCCCCACCGAGCGCGCGTCCCGTTGTGCGGAGCACGGCTACAGCGCCTCCCACACCGCGCTGGGCGCGTACGGGTTGATGCCGTGCGGGTGGCCCGACGTGGCAATCCACACGATCGGCTGGCCGTCAAGAAGTTGCGGCTCGTCGTCCTCGTCGAGAACGGTCGCGCCGCTGATGCGCACGGCGAGCGGATACTGCGGTTGGATCGCGCACAGGACTTCGGGCTCGCAGTCGTCGCCCAAGCCTTCGATCAGATCGGCTTCGAGCTCTTCGAGACGTTCGATCAGGTCCCGCAGCTTCATGAGTCCCACCTCGTGTGGCCGAAGGCCGCGTTGCCCGAGAGCGTGCGCCACGCCTTGTCTGTGATCGCTTCGCGCACAACCGTGTCGAGCTTGGCGGCGCGCAGATACGCACCGCGCAAGTCCCCCGCTGCGGCGAGATCCGCGACGGCGTTGAGCGCGCGAACGTCGGCCTGGATGGTGCGCCGGAGCTCGGCGTCGTCGGTTGCGTTCGCCGCCACGTATCGCGTCGCGTCACGACGGATCTGGTCGGCGAGTTGTTTCGGCGTGAGCTTCACGGCTTCACCGCCTTCGCGTTGCGTTCGATCGCGGCGCACGTTTCGCACGCGGGCGCGCGGCCAACTTCGGCTTCGAAATCGATCCATTCGTCGAGACGGATCGGACGCCAACGCCCGTTCACGCGCGAATCGGATCCCTGGTACGGAGCGTGTTTGGCGCAGGCGATCTCGCCTTGTTCGCTCCACAGCAATTTGGTCTTGGTCATGTGTCGGTCTCCTTTGGAACCACACAAGGGCTCTGATCCGCCGAACCCGCAAGGCGAGTTCCGACGATTCGACGAAGCCGACGCTGACGTGCGAGTCGAGTGGACGGCACACCCTGACGTGCGAGTCGAGTTCACGCGCCGCCGTCCTTCTGCGCCAGCCAGGCGTCTACGTCCGCGCGCCGCCAACGCAACGCGCCCGCGATCTCGATGCCTTGCGGGATCTCCCCCGCGTGTCGCCACGTACGCAACGTGCGATCCGTGACGCGCAACAGCGCGGCCAGGTCGTCGATCGTGAGCAACTCGGGCGCGGGCGTGGCCTCGCGAAGTTGCCGTAGATCAGCGCGCAGGCCGCGTAGCTCTTCGAGAACGGCGTCGTATTCGGGGGTCATGCCACACGCTCCAATCCCTGCACGTGCCGCTCGACCGCTTCGGCGACGACATGAGCAGCGCGGGTGGGCAACGGCGCGTCGCAAATCGTGATCGGCCACGCCACGATCAGCCGACGATCGTGCGCGCGGTACACGGGCAGCGCGGGCAGCGGCTCGTCGTTCACCGTGCAGAGCGCGAAGCCGAGCAGCGTGTCGTGCGCGCCAACATCCTGAGCCACGCGATCGAACCCGATGATCTGCACGTGGAAGATCACGACGCACCTCCGGCCTGGGCGAGGTGGTTCAGGATCGCGTCCTCGATTTCCTGAC
>JAEUIA010000129.1 GCA_016795245.1 Planctomycetota bacterium
CACAGGAGCCTGGCTCCGTACGGTCAAACTCAACCAGCTTCCGCAACAGCGGCGACGAAAACGGCGGAGTGGAGCCTGACTCCGTACCGTGAATCACAACCGACGCCTCAGCCGCACGTGTCGAGGTCGTCGCCGTCGTCCGAAACGCGCCTGCCGCCGCCCGTCTTGATGGCGTGGCGGAAGCGCTCGAGCAGATCGGTGCGCTTGCCGCGCGTGAGCGCCTCTTCGACGAGTTGCTTGCTCTCGGGCGCCTTCCAGCGCACCAAGGCCTTCTGCATGCGACGCTCGTGTTCGCCGCGCGGCACGTGCAACTCGGCCAGCGTCATCGGATCCTTGCCGGTCACGTACTGCACGCACGCGCGCGTCATCGGCAGCGGAATGAATTCCTGAACCTGCTCGGGCGAATAGTTGCGCGCCAAGAGTTTCTCGAACAGCTCGATCGCCGCTTCCAAGGTGGTGCCCGGGTGGCCGACGATGAAGTAGTTCACGAGATGCTGATCGCGACCCTCGGCCCGACACTCGTCCTTGTAGTCCTTCTCGTACTCCTCGTAGACCTCGAAACGCGGCTTGTTCATCGCTTCCAAGACGGCATTCGACGCGTGCTCGGGCGCGAGCTTCATGCGGCCCGGCACGTGGTGCGCAACGAGATCGTGGTGCAGCGGCAACAGTTCGCCCTGCTTGTTGCGCAACATGTCGTAACGGATGCCCGAGCTGACGAAGGCGTGCTTGACACCTTTCGTCGATCGCACGAGCCCGAGCAGGCGGCGATAGCCTTCGGTCGTCTTATCGAGTCTCAACGCGGGGCACGGATCGGGCGTCAGGCAGTCGCGGCCCAGGCAGGCCTCGCCCTTCTCGAGCAACTTGCAACCTAGCCCCCACATATTCGCCGTCGGACCACCGATGTCGGTGATCGTGCCGCGGAAATCGTGGTGTGCGGTGAGCGCGGCAGCCTCCTTCAAGACCGACTCTTCGCTGCGCGATTGGATCGAGCGGCCTTGATGAAATGTGATCGAGCAGAACGAGCAATCCGCCATGCAACCGCGGTGCGTGTTGATCGACCAGCGCACCGGCTCGAGCGCTGCGATCCCGCCCGCCGCCGTGTGATCGGGATGCCATTCGCGGCGGAAAGGCAGGTCGTAGAACGAATCGACCTCGGCCTGCGGCGCGGGCGGCGACGGCGGATGCTGCACGACGACGCGCGTGCCGTGCGCTTGCGCGATCGGGCGCGAAGACGGGCTGTTTTCTTCGCGCACGGCGTGAAACAGTTCGATCAAGCGGTCGCGATCAGATTCGATCTCGGCATGCGAAGGCACGACGCGCGCGTTCGCGGGCACTTCATCCGGCTTCACCAGTTCACACGTGCCGGGAATGTTCGTGAGCGCTTCACCACGCGCGATGCGATCGGCGATGGCGAGCGCTTGACGTTCGCCCATCCCCCACACGAGCAGATCGGCCTTGGCGTCGACCAACATCGAGCGCCGAATTTTCTCGTCCCAGTAATCGAAGTACGCGAGGCGCCGCGGACCGGCTTCGAGTCCGCCGATCACGACCTTGACGCCGGGGAAGTGATGTCGCGCGAGCGCCGTGTAGGCGATCGTCGCGCGATTGGGGCGACCGGGTGTTCCGCCTGGACGGTACACGTCGATGCGACGCTTCTTCTTGGAGGCGGTGTAGTTGGTCACCATCGAATCGATGGTGCCGGCGGTGACACCGACGAAGAGCTTCGGCGCGGGCAGGCGCTTCCAGCCGGAACCGTCGGGCTCGAGATCGGGCACGTCGAGGATGCCGACTTTGTAGCCGTGCGCTTCGAGCACGCGCCCGATCACCGCGGCGCCGAACGAAGGATGGTCGACGTATCCGTCGCCGGTGACGAGCAGAACGTCGAGCGCGTCCCAGCCCCGCTGCTGCATTTCATCGCGCGTGCGCGGGAGGAAGGGTGCGAGGATGGGCTGGGACATGGTGGGACTCGGGCGTCAGATAGACCCCAAGCTAGCCCCAAAGCAGGCGGGCAGCGCGGCGTGCGCTCAGAAGGAACCGTGACGGCGGCGCTGCCGACGGTTCGTCTTGCGGCCACCCTTGGTCTGCTGGCGAGTGCGGTAGCCGGTCTTTTTTTTGTGCTTGGCGCTGCTCTTGCGAATCTTGACGTGCATGGTCTCTCGTTCCGTTTTCGGGGGCGGAGAGTGTAGCGGGCAGACGCGCCCGCGCCAATTCCATCCGGCTTCCTGGAACCGGCGCAGGCTGCCGCGGGGGCCTTTCCGACCTTTTTCTGTCCACCGCGAGCCTGTCCGGCACATGGCGGAGATGTTCACCCGCTCATCCTCGACTACCCGGAGACCGCCATGTTCCTGATCCGCTGCCTGTGCCTCTTGTTCGTGCTGCCCCTCTTGACCATCCACGCCGACGCCCAGGCCAACGCCTGGAATCGCAAGATCAGCGACATCCGCCTCGTGCACCCTCCGGGCACGCCGCCGGGGTATTACGTCGTCACCGCCGAAGTCGCCATCGAAGGCGTCACGGCACCTCCGGGAACCCTGACGCTCGACTGCCTCCTGTACGTCAACGGGACGCTGCTCAACGTGGTCAACCTTCCGGTGGAGCCCAGCCAGGGACCGACCGTCTGCCCGGGCAGTTGCTCGGGAGGCTGTTCGATCGCGGTGAGTTTCGGTGTGCCGCTCGCTGGCAATTGCTCGCAGGGCGGCGGTTGCCACTGCTCGGCCAAGATCGACGTCGACCTGGGAGGAATCAACAATCCCGCGCTCTCGGCCGTGCGTGTCGTCGCGATGCCGACGATCGGATCCCTGCCGGAGCTCGACACCAGCGACGACTTCCTCGACACCGTCGTCCCCGAGAACAACCCCGGCACCGTGACCTGCACCGGCGACGGCACCGGGACGGCCTGCCCGTGTGCGAACAACGGCGCGATCGGACACGGCTGCGCAAACTCGTCGAATGCAGCCGGTGGGCACATGTCGGCGACAGGCTTCGTCGAAGCCGGCACCACGGGATCGGACTCGGTCGTGCTGCACGTCGACGGCATGCCGTCGGGCGCGCCGCTCCTCTACTTCCAAGGCACGTCGAACGCGGTGCAGATCGTCTTCGGCGACGGCAACCTGTGCACGACCGGCTCGCTCATCCGCCTGCGCGTGAAGATCAACGTCGGCGGCGCGTCGAGCTTCCCCGAGCCGGGTGATCCCAGCCTGGGTGCAACGGGTGGCGTCACGCTGGGCGGCGGCAGCACCCTCTACTATCAGGCCTACTACCGCGACGCCGCGACCTTCTGCACGAGCGCCACGTTCAACATGACGAACGGTATCAGCCTGACCTGGCTCTGATCCCACTCGCGGGCGCTGGGTAGCCCCGCGTTTGAATCTGGACCGAGGAAGATCCGTCGCGGATCGACCTCGGTCCGGCTGCATTTCGGCGGCACGGGAGCGGCGAGCGGATACGCTCTGCGAGGTCATGTCCCCTTCGTCGGAAGATGCCCGACTCGAGTCGGCTGCGCTCGAGGCGCTCGTGTTCGAGTGCCTCGAGCGCAGCGAGAGCGAAGGCGACGGCGCCTTGGAAGCGCTGTGTGCGGCGCACCCGGCGGAAGCTCTGGCCTTGCGCGAGCGCATGGCCGTCTTGCGGCGCGCGGGACTCGTCGGCTCAGCGGCGCCGGCGGCGTTTCCCGAGTCCCTCGGCGATTTCCGACTGATCGAAACGCTCGGCGGCGGCGGCATGGGCGTCGTCTACCTCGCTGAGCAGAAGTCGTTGGGCCGCCGCGTCGCGCTCAAGCTGATCCGCCCCGAGCACCTGTACTTCCCCGGCAGTCGTGAGCGCTTCAAGCGCGAGGTCGAAGCGGTCGCGCGCCTGCAACACCCTTCCATCGCGCCGGTGTACACGGTCGGTGACGAGCGCGGTCTGCCGTACTTTGCCATGGAGTACGTGTTGGGCGTTGCGCTCGCCGACGCGTTGACTGCATTCCAGGGACGCGATCCAAACTCACTTACAGGGCGTGATCTGGAAACCTTGATCCGCGCGCGCGTCGGCGCGGACCCTGGATCCGGTGCGGATCGCACGAGTTTGTTCGAAGGCCCTTGGACGACCGTCGTGCTGCGCATCCTGCACGAGATCGCGGCGGCGGTCGCGCATGCACACGAACGCGGAGTGTTGCACCGTGACATCAAACCTTCGAACGTGATGATCACCGCGCGCGGGCGCGTCGCTTTGCTCGACTTCGGTCTCGCCTCGTTGAGCGGCACGTCCAAGCTGACCCGCACCGGATCGCAACTGGGATCCTTGCCGTACATGGCGCCTGAACAGGTCAACGGCGAAGTCGACGCCATCGACGAACGGACCGACGTGTACGCGATGGGCGTGACGCTGTACGAATTGCTCGCGCTCTCCGCGCCGTACTTCGATCCGCAATCGAGTGAAAGGACGCGACAGTTGGTGCTCGAAGGCGAGGCCCCGCCGCTGCGCAGCGTCGTGGCGGGAGTGTCGCGCGACGTCGAGACGGTGTGCGCCACCGCGATGGAGGTCGTGCCCGAGCGCCGCTATCCGACGGCACGGGCCTTCGGGCGCGACATCGAAAACGTGCTCGCGCGGCGGACGATCGCGGCCCGGCGCGCGGGTTGGATGCTGAAGACCTGGCGCTGGACGCAACGGCATCCGGCGCGCGCGGCCGCACTGCTGCTCGCCGTCGGCGCGCCGCTCGGTCTCGCCATTCAACAAGTTGCGGCCAACCGCACCGTGTCGGGGCTCAACCTGGACTTGCGCGAAGCGCTCACTCAGAGTCGGCACGAATCGATCGAAAAAGAGACGCAGCGCGACATCGCCGAACGAAACTTCGAAGACGCGCTGGCCGCGGTAGAAACCATGCTGCAACGCGTGGGCAGCGATCGATTGCGCTACGTACCGCAGATGGAGAGCGTGCGCGAGGAACTGCTGCGAGACGCGCTGCGCTTCTACGCCGACCTGGGCGAGCGAGGCGCGGAGAATCGGCGATTGCGGGTGGCGGAGGTCGAGACGCGTACGATGCTCGGCGACCTGCTCATTCGGCTGGGACGCGCGGACGAGGCCGAGGCGGAGCTGAACGCCGTGATCGCAACCCTTGAACTCGAACCCAACCTGAGTGAGTGGGGTCGCTACCAGTACGCAGCGGTGCGCGCCAAGCTCGCCGAGACGCGCCGGATGGGGTCCGAGCCACAGGTTGCCGTGGAAATCGTGCGCGAGGTCGTGACCAGGCTGCAAGATCTGCTGCAAAACGGCACTTCCACGAGCCAGGAGCTCTACCAGCGCGACCTCGCCGAGGCTTTGACGCGGCAGGGTGAATTGGAATTCGCTCTGGGTGAGATCCGGCAGGCCGAAGCGTCTCACGAAGGCGCACTGGCGACGCTGCGTCCGTTGCTCGCAGCTCCGAAACCCAGCCGTCAGATCTACTTCACTGCCGCGCGCAGTCTCGGGCGGCTCGCGTCGATGCGCTCGGAGCGCAGGGAATTCGACGCCGCCATCGCCGCCGCCGTCGAATCCGTCGCGATCTTGGAGAAGCTGCACGCAGCGGATCCGGATGACTCGGATTGCACGCTGCAGCTCATGTCGGATGCAGGCAACCTCGGCGATCTCTACGGCGAGGTCGGTCGACTGGAGGAGAGCGCACCGCTGGTCGAACGTGCGCTGAATCTGGGTGAGAAACTCGTGGCTGACTACCCGAACACGACGCGCTTTCGGCAGAACCTGTCGATCGTCTACGTCCAGGCCTTCTTCGTCGAGTTCTCGTCCGGCCGCATGGCGCGCGCGCGGGAGCGGCTCGAGCAGGCGTTGGCGCTGCAGTCTCGTCTCGTGCGTGATGACCCCACGAACAGTGAATACCTGGGCGCGATGTGCTCGACGTATGGAAATCTCGGGGCGCTGTTGGTGGAGATCGGGGAAGTCGAAGCCGCGATCGCACAATTCGCTGCCTCGGAGGACGCGATCCTGCGCGCGCTCGAATCGAACACCAAGAGTCCCGAATGGATTCGGTGGCACCAGAGCTGTGTGCGCAACCGCGCCATCGTGCTGGGTGATGTCGGGCGGATCCGCGAGGCGAAGGAGGTCGTCGAACACCTCGCACGTCACGAGGACGAAACTTCCGCCGTGCTCGCCGGCATGCTCTTCGCGCGCACGGCCGGCGCGGCCGAGAAGCTAGGAAATTCATCCGAGGCGGAGATCAGAGACCTCGACACGCGGGCCCTGGCGGCGCTGCGGCTCGCGCTGGAACGCGGGCTCGCGGATCCGCGCTTCCTGGAGGAATCGCACGATTGGGAGCGCTTGCGCGAGCGGAAGGAATTTCAGGAATGCATCGCAGAAGTCCGTGAGCGGGCCGCCGCCCGCCGCCGCAGGTGATCTCTGTGACGACTGGAGACGAGATCGCGGTCGTTCACCTATCCGACCGGCGGACTTCAGGATAGATTTTTGGGAAGAGGGCGACCTCGACTGCGCCGCGCCGAATGCAGACGGCGACGCGAGCCTTGAGCTTCCACGACGGGAGCGGGAACAAGCCACATGACCGAGCAACACGACGATCAGCCTGAGACTCCTACGACCGCGACCCCCCATGAACCCGAGCACGCGGGCATCGAGCGCCGCTCGTTCCTCACGGGCGCGACCGGCATCGCGGCGATCGGCGCGGCCGGATCGATGCTGCCCGCGTTCACGGGCTCGAGCACGGCTTCCGCGACGCCCTCGCCCGTCGGCGACTTCGAACGCACGCAGGCCGCCTATCGCGTGCGCGTGAAAGCCGCGTGGCGCAATTTCATGGACGGCGTCGCGCCGCGCCCCACGAACGGGGACGAGTCGCTCTATCCCGATCGCATCGCCAGCTACACGAAGAGTCTGCCGCACAACGCCTTCGGTGAAGTCGACGTGAACGCCTACACGGCCTTCATGACGGCCTGTGCGAACAAGGATCAACTGAGCTTCGAGTTCATTCCCTCGGGCCAGCCCAATTCGCTGCAGCGCATGAAACTCGTGAATCCGCTCGGCGGACTCACCTACGACCTCGAAGGTGTCGACGCTTGCAACACGACGATGCCGCCGCCGCCGACTTTCGCGAGCGCGCGCATGGCCGGCGAGATCGTCGAGAACTACTGGATGGCGCTGCTGCGCGACATTCCGTTCTCGCAGTACGCCACTCATCCGCTCGTGGCCCAGGCCTGCGCGGACCTGTCGCTCTTGAGCGACTTCTTCGCGCCCAAGGTCGGCGGATCCGTGACTCCGGCGACGCTGTTCCGCGATGCCGCGCCCGGATGCGTTGTCGGACCGTACATCTCGCAGTTCCTGGTGCGCTCGCAGCCGATCGGAGCGCAATACATCGAACCGAAGATGCGCACAGTCGTGTCGGGCGTCGACTACATGACGACCGATGCGACGTGGCTCGATCGCCAGAACGGCGTCAGACCGACCGTGCCTCTGGGCTTCGACTCTCAATTGCGCTACATCCGCAACGGGCGCGACCTCTCACGTTGGGTGCACATCGACCTGCTGTATCAGGCCTATTTCCAGGCCATGCTGGCCATGCTCGCCGCGCCGGACGCGACGAACCCGTTCACCGGCGGCGGTCTGGGTGTGCCGCCCAACATCGGCAACCCGTACTCGACCGCGCTCATGCAGGACGGCTTCGCTTCCTTCGGCGGGCCGAAGGTCCAGTCGCTCCTGTGCGAAGTCGGCACGCGCGCGCTGCACGGCTGCTGGTTCCAGAAGTGGTTCGTCCACCGCTCACTGCGCCCCGAGGTCTACGCCGGGCGTGTGCACCACAAGCTCGCCAACGGGCGGCCGTACCCGATCCACGCCGACGTGCTCAATTCGGGCGCGCTCGCTCTGATCCAGTCCGCGAACGGCGGCCGGAGCTACCTGCCGCAGGTGTTCCCCGAGGGTTCTCCTGCGCACCCCTCGTTCCCCTCCGGTCACGCGACGGTCGCGGGCGCGTGCGTCACGATCCTGAAGGCGTTGTTCCACACCGACGTCCCGTACGTGAACCCGGTCGTTCCCAGCGACGACGGGTTGACGCTCCTCTCCTACACGGGACCGGGCGCGACGCAGATGACCGTCGGCGGCGAGTTGAACAAGCTGGCCATGAACGTGGCCTACGGACGCAACATCGCCGGCGTGCACTGGCGCGCCGACGCGTACGAGTCGATGCGCCTGGGCGAAGCGATCGCGATCAGCGTGCTGCGCGATCAGCGCGAGACCTACGTCGAGAACTTCAACGGCTTCACGTTCAAGAAGTTCGACGGGACGACGATCGTCGTCTAAGTCGCGCGCTTTCGCGCGACAGGCTATAAGTCGCGCGCTTTCGCGTGACAGACTATAGAGGGACTTGCGAGCAACGACATCACGTCGCGACTCCCACTCCTCGATCCTCCCTCTGTTCCTCTCTTCTCCTCTCCTCCTCTCTCTTCCTCTCTCCCCCCGTCTTCATCCGCCCCCGCCTCCCGTCTGCCCCCTGACCGGCCCGACCATCTTCTCCGGCCGAACCGCCTTGTCGAACGCGGCACCGCTCATCAACCCCAACTCCTCGACGCTCTCCCGCAGCGTGATGCCCTTCTTGTGCGCATTCTTCGCCACCTTGGCCGCGTTGTCGTACCCGATGTGACGGTTCAACGCCGTGACCAACATCAAGGACTGCTTCATCAACGTGTCGACGCGCACCGCATCCAATTCCAGCCCGTCCACACAGTTCTTCTGGAACGAATCACACCCGTCCGCGAGCAGCGCGATCGACTGCAGCACGTTGTGGATGATCACCGGCTTGTAGACGTTCAATTCGAAATTGCCCTGCGATCCCGCAAACGTGACGGCCGCGTCGTTGCCGAACACCTGCACGCACACCATCGTCAACGCTTCACACTGCGTCGGGTTGACCTTGCCGGGCATGATCGAGCTGCCCGGCTCGTTCTCGGGCAGCTTCAGCTCACCCAATCCGCACCTAGGCCCTGAACCCAACCAACGGATGTCGTTCGCGATCTTCATCAGCGCGACCGCCGTGACCTTGAGCGCGCCCGACAAGAACACCAGCGCATCGTGCGCCGCCAATCCGGAGAACTTGTTCGGCGCCGACCTGAACGCGAGCCCGGTCTCGCTCGCGATCCGGTGTGCGACGAGCTTGGCGAATTCAGGATGCGTGTTGAGCCCCGTGCCGACCGCAGTGCCGCCCTGGGCCACCTCGAGCACACCGGGCATGGCGGCGTGCAGCGCGCGGCGCGCGTCCTTCAACTGCTGCACGTAGCCGGAAAATTCCTGTCCGACGGTGAGCGGAGTCGCGTCCTGGAGGTGCGTGCGTCCGATCTTGACGATGCCCTTCCACTGCTTCTGCTTCCGCGCGAGCGCTGCTTCGAGCGCTTCGAGGGCGGGCACGAGTCGATTCACCGTCTCTTCCGCCGCAGCGATGTGCATCGCCGTCGGAAACGTGTCGTTCGAGGACTGTGCGCGGTTGACGTGATCGTTGGGGTGGATGGGCTGCTTGGATCCGAGCTGGCCGCCCAACATCTGGATCGCGCGGTTGCTGATCACTTCGTTGGCATTCATGTTCGTCTGCGTGCCCGAACCCGTCTGCCACACGACGAGCGGGAAATGATCGTCGTGCTTACCCTCGATGACTTCGTCCGCAGCCGCGATCAGCGCCTTGTGCTGCTTGGGGTTGAGCATCGCGAGCTCACCCAACTCGATGTTGGCTTGCGCCGCGCACTTCTTGACGATGCCCAGCGCGCGGATCATCGGCCGCGTGAAGGTCTGGCCGCCGATGACGAAGTTCTGCTTGGAACGCTGCGTCTGCGCGCCCCACAGACGGTCGTTCTGGACTTCGAGCGGGCCGAAGGAGTCGGTTTCAGTGCGTGTCTTTGCCATGAGTCCTGTTCCGAATGGGTGTCTCGATTGCCGGGTATCGTAGCGCGACGGACGGCTGCGTCTCCCCCTTTCCACGCGCACGAAGCGCCTACGACGATCTGAGTGCCCCACACGGGTATGGATGAGCGCCATGCCTTCGATCATCGGAACCGAATGCATGGCTCTTGTCGCGTACGGCCTCGTGCGCAGTTCGACCGTGCCGTACGACCTGGCGTGCTACCGCGACGGCGTCTTGAGCTACTGCGACAGAGGCACGTTCAACTACACGAACGCCGTCGCGGTCGTGTGGAGCCCGTGATAAGTGTGCAACGCAAGGGCTCTGGGGCGTACTGCGGGGCATCACGCGCGGAAGTCGAGCGGCTGCGAGCGTCCGGGCGTGTAGGATGTGGGGTCGAATCAGGGCCATCACGCCCGAACGAGAGCCCATGCCCGAGACCATGCCCCAACCCGCCCTTAGCTTCAGCGATCTGAAACTGCCCGCCCCGCTCCTCAAGGCGCTCGAGGAGGTCGGCTACGAATCGCCCTCTCCCATCCAGGCCGAGACGATTCCCCCGCTGCTCGCGGGCAAGGACGTGCTGGGCCAGGCGCAGACCGGCACGGGCAAGACGGCTGCGTTCGCGCTGCCGATCCTGGCGCGGATCGACGTGAAGAAGATGGCTCCGCAAGCGCTGGTGCTGGCACCGACGCGCGAGCTCGCGATCCAGGTCGCCGAGGCGTTTCAAAAGTACGCGGTGCATCTGAAGGACTTTCACGTGCTGCCGATCTACGGCGGACAGCACTTCGGCCCGCAATTGCACGCGCTGCGTCGCGGCGTGCACGTCATCGTCGGGACACCCGGACGCGTGATCGATCACATGGACCGCGGCACGCTGAAGCTCGACGACCTCGCCTGTCTGGTGCTCGACGAAGCCGACGAGATGTTGCGCATGGGCTTCATCGACGACGTCGAGAAGGTCTTGAAGAACACGCCCTCGACGCGTCAGGTCGCGCTGTTCTCGGCCACGATGCCGCCGCGCATCCGCCGCATCGCGCAGACCTACTTGAAGTCGCCGGCCGAGATCACGATCAAGAGCAAGACTTCGACCGTCACGAACACGCGCCAACGCTTCTGGATGGCGGGTGGTGCCGTCAACAAGCTCGACGCGCTCACGCGCATCCTCGAGGCCGAGCCGTTCGACGCGATGCTGGTCTTCGTGCGCACGCGCCAGGAGACGCACGATCTCGCCGGTCGGTTGGAGGCGCGCGGCTTCGGTGCGGCGCCGCTCTCGGGCGACATCGAACAACGGATGCGCGAGCGCACCGTGAACCGCTTGAAGAGCGGTGAATTGGACATCATCGTCGCCACCGACGTCGCCGCGCGCGGGCTCGACGTCGAGCGCATCAGTCACGTCGTGAACTTCGACGTGCCGACCGACACGGAGTCGTACGTGCACCGCATCGGCCGCACCGGTCGCGCCGGACGCAGCGGCGAAGCGATCCTGTTCGTGATGCCGCGCGAACGGCACATGTTGCGCGCGATCGAAAAGGCCACGCGTCAACAGATCGCCCCCATGGAATTGCCGAGCATCGCGGACGTCAACGCACAGCGCTTGTCGAAACTGCGCGATCGCGTCGGGGAGATCCTCTCCAACAAGGACCTCGCGGGCGGGCTGGCCCCGTTCCGGACGATGGTCGAGGCGGCTGAGAAGGAGCACAACTCGAACCTGCTCGACGTGGCGGCCGCGCTCGCCTACATGGCGCAGGACGAGACACCGTTGATGAGCGAAGCGACGCGAGCCGAATCACGCAGCGAGTCACGCGATGAATTCAAGCCCGCCCCGCGCGCCGAGCCGCGCTTCCCGTCCTTCCCCTCTTTCCAACGCCGCGGCCCGGAAGCCGGCATGCAGTCCTACCGCATCGAAGTCGGCCACCAGCACGGCGTGAAGCCCGCCAACATCGTCGGCGCGATCGCGAACGAGGCCGACCTCGGCGGCAAGTTGATCGGCCGCATCGAGATCTTCGACGACCACACGCTCGTCGATCTCCCCGAAGGCATGCCGCCCGCGACCTTCCAGAAACTCCAAACCGTGCGCGTCGCCGGCCAGATGCTGCGCATCAGCCCCGCCGACGCCGCCCGCCCGACCACCTCCCGCAAACTCCCGCCGCGCGTCTTCGATCCCAAGAAGAAACCCTTCAAGAAACCCTTCACGAAGCGGCCGCGCGCCTGACATCTGTTGAATACGGTGCCAGAGCACTTTCATCACAGTTGCTTGGCCTGATACGAATGATCGATCACCGGTCCACAGCAGTCGCAGGAATCGCGGCCTGCAACTGACGGGTACTTTCGGATCCGCATCGAAGCGCGTCGTGGTGGCAATTCTTGATCGCAAGGTGAGCCAGGGCGGCCAGTCGATCGGCGTAGGCAGGAGCTTCCTTCAGGAGCCGACGGTGCCGGTTCTCCAGCACCCACGCACTGGCCGACGTTCGCCCTGATCGCATCCCGGCCTCGATCAGCGTCGAGCCACAGAGATCACGAAGAAGGCCCACGCACGCGATCGGCCAGGCGTCCACCGCACGCCTTTCGGGGCTCACTTCCCATGCACCGATTCGAGTCCTTGCGTTGTCGAGTACGGCCGTAACGGACTCGACATCGCATACGGGCAGTCCAATGACTGTGCCGTCTGCGAGACCGGCTTTACGCAACATCCAGGATCGCACGTGTGGGATCGCGCCATTGAGCAGATCATCCAGGGGATCCTCTGTATCAAACGGAAATGCGACTCGGCGTTCGACGAGCGCAAGCCCGTGCGGATGGCTGCGCGCGGCGAAGACTCGCTTGTAGCCTTCCGGATCGTACTGATCTGCGTTTGTGCGCTCGCGCACGACCGACTCAACCCAACTCCTCTCGAGCCAGATAGGACCCTGACGATGTGCGTAGGCGCGAGAACTGCCGTGTGGGTACTCCTCCGTCGAGCGCACGAGCCCGGCGGAAACAGGGTTGTTGTCGATGTAACGAACGAGAAGCCTGCGGTACCGCTCAGATCGCACCGGTTTGGAGCGGAATCGACTTCGATACAGAGGGCCATCACGACGTCGAGCGCGGTTGAACCACCGCGAGTAGTCGTTCTGAATGTGCTGCATCACGCCGGAGAGTTCACCGCTCGTGCTCCGGACGAGCAGATGGAAGTGCGTCGTCAGGATGCAATAGGCATGAACCTCTAGACGCCGAGCACGGACCTCAAGCGCAATCCGCGCGAGAAACATGCGTATGTCCCTGTTCGATTCGAACAGGGTTCGTCGTGCAACGCCACGATTCATAACGTGGTGCCACATCCCCGGTGCGTCGATCCGTACGCGTCGCGCCATACACTCCTCCCGATCCAGGGACGATCGGCGCGACTGTCGGTTACCGATCTTCCCAGTTCCGACTGAGATCGTGGGTAGGCCGCCTGAATCTGTGAAAAAAGTGCTCTGGCACCGTATTCAACACCGCGGCGTCGGTCAGAGGAGTTTCATCTCGCGCATCAACTCCACGTCCTGAAGGATCGCGCCGGCTGTCTTCTGCATCTGGGCGCGCGAATCGAGATCGAGCGGCACCTCGATGATCCTTTCGACGCCGTTCTTGCCGAGGATCGCGGGGACGCCCATGTAGAGGCCTTCGAAACCGTACTGGCCGTTCAGGAAGCAGGCGCAGGGCAGGAGGCGCTTCTCGTCGTTCAGGATCGATTTGGCCATCGCGACGCTGGAACTCGCGGGCGCGTACCAGGCGCTGCCGGTCTTCAAGAGGTTCACGATCTCGGCGCCCCCGCCGCGCGTGCGCTTTTCCATGGCGGCGATGGTCGGTTTGTCGAGCAGGTCCTTGATGCCGACGCCGTTCACGACGCAGTAGCCCGGCAGCGGCACCATCGAATCGCCGTGCGCGCCGAGCACCATCGCCTTCACGTCCTGCACGCCCGACTTCGTCGCTTCGGCGATGAACCAGCTGAAGCGCGCGCTGTCGAGCACGCCGGCCATACCGGTCACGCGCGCACCCGGAAAGCCCGATCGCGCGCGGAAGAGGTGCACCATCGAATCGAGCGGATTCGTCACGACGATCACGTGCGCCTCGGGCGAACCGTGGCGCACGTAGTCGGCGACGGACAGGATGATCTTCGCGTTCGTCGCCAGGAGATCGCTGCGGCTCATCCCCGGCTTGCGCGGCAGTCCGGCCGTGACGATCACCAGATCGGATCCGTGCGTGTCCTTCGGATCGTTCGTGCCGATGACGGTGGCGCCGAAACCTTCGACCGCCCCCGACTGATTCATGTCGAGTGCGATTCCCTGCGGCCGCCCCTCGAGCACGTCGATCAGGACGATCTCGCTCGCGAGGTTCTTCATCGCGCACAGATGCGCGCACGTCGCCCCCACATAACCGGCCCCGACGACGGTGATCTTGCGCTTCTGAATCGTGCTCATGTTGCGCGAGACGTTACTCGCTCGCCCCGCTCGCGGGCAAGGCGCCGTGCTCGGACTGCGCGCCAGACCTTTTTCCTGGGCGCTCAGGGATCCTAGCCCCTGAAGTGGCATGATGGTGCGTCGACCCGGCCCAGGAGGAATCTCATGCGCCTCACGTTTCTCTGCACGTTCGCCCTCGCGCTCACGACCAGCGTACGCGCGCAGGGCACGATCCTCTTCCAGGACGATTTCGAATCCGGCCTCTCGAACTGGAGCACGATCAACACCAGTCCGTGGGCCGGCCTCCCGAGCATCTGGCACATTCAAAATGCGGCGGACGTGTGCAGTGCGACTCCGTTTCCGAGCGGCACGCACGCTGCGTGGTTCGGCCACGCGTACACGAACTTCCAGGGCCAGCTGCTCTGCGGTTTCGGGCACAGCGACGGCTGGTCGTGGAACGACGGGGTGTTGCAACAGACGGCGACCATCGCGCTGCCCGTGACGAACGGATCGATTCGACTTTCGTTCCGCACGCTCTCCGAGGCCGAAGACGATCTGTTCTGGGATCAACGCCGCGTCCACGTATTCCAAGACGGAGCCGGGTATCAGGCCTTCGAATTCACGCCAACGACGATGCTCGGCAAGCTGGTTTCGTCCGGCTGGCGCACAGCGGTCTACGATCTGACACGCTTCGCCGGACACGACGTGCGCATCGCGTTCGAATTCTGGGCGGGCGACAGCGGCTACAACGATCTGTTGGGTTGGTTCATCGACGACGTCAAGATCGAGGTCGTGGACGAACCCGCGCTCGTGTTTTGCGCCGGCGACGGACAGATGCAATGGTGTCCGTGCGGCAACAGCGGCGATGCGGGCCGCGGCTGTGCGAACTCATTCGACGCGCGCGGTGGCAAGCTCGCGGCCGCCGGCACGCCCAGCTTGACGGCCGACACGTTGACGCTGACCGCCACGGAGGTGTCACCGGCGGTGATGACCTTGTTCGCAGCGCCTACCGCCGGACCCTTCGGCGGCCTGGACCACTTCGGCGACGGCGTGCGCTGCATCTACTCGAACATCGTGCGCATCACGGGTTACCCCGCGAACGGCATGGTGCAAGTGCCTGCCTCAGGCGGCGCCAACTTGTCGACGCAGATGCTCGTCTCGACGCCCGGCAGCCAGCGCTTCATCCAAGGGCTCTACCGCGACGCGCCGAACTTCTGCACCAGCGCCACGTTCAACGTCACCAACGGGTTGATGCTGACCTGGCGACCCTGAGGGACACTCCGCGCGATCCGGCGCCGGGGATTCGGCGCGCCGCGAGGCGCGGTCAGCCCATCGCCTTGATGATGGCTTGACCCATCTCGCGCGTGCCGACGGCGGTCGGATCGGTGCGCGTGGGCTTCATGTCGTAGGTCACGTACTTGCCTTCGCGGATGACCTTGGCGATGGCGTTTTCGAGGCGCCTGGCCGCGTCGACTTCGCCCAGGTGATCGAGCATCAGGACGCCCGAGAGCAGCATGGCGGTCGGGTTGACCTTGTTCTGGCCCTTGTACTTGGGCGCTGATCCGTGCGTGGCTTCGAAGATCGCGATGCCGCCGTCGCCCTTGTTCTCTCCGGGCGCGATGCCGAGGCCGCCGATCAGACCGGCACACAGGTCCGACACCACGTCGCCGTACAGGTTCGGCAGGACGAGGATGTCGTAGTCCTCGGGCTTCTGCACGAGTTGCATGCACATGTTGTCGACGATGCGGTCTTCGAACTCGATGTCGGGGTAGCTCTCCGCGACCTTCCGCGCCGTGGCGAGGAACAGGCCGTCGGTGAACTTCATGATGTTGCTCTTGTGCACCGCCGTGACCTTCTTGCGGCCGTGCTTCTTGGCATACTCGAACGCGGCCTTGGTGATGCGCTCGGTGCCGAAGATCGAGATCGGTTTGATCGAGATGCCGGAGTCGGGGCGGATCTTCGCGCCCGACAGCTCGGCGATCACGCCCATCAGTTGCTTCGTGTTCGAATCGCCTTCCTTGAATTCGATACCCGCGTACAGGTCCTCGGTGTTCTCGCGGAAGATGACGAGGTCGACGCCTTCGTAGCGCGAACGCACGCCGGGATAGGTCTTGCACGGGCGGATGCAGGCGTAGAGATCGAACTCCTTGCGCAGCGCCACGTTCACCGAGCGGAAGCCCGTGCCGACCGGCGTCGTGATCGGCGCCTTGATGCAGGTCTTCGTCTGGCGGATCGACGCGAGCACGTTCTCGGGCAGCGGAGTGCCGGCCGTCTGCATGATGTCGACGCCGGCTTCGACTTCGACCCAGTCGAAGTGCACGCCGGTGGCATCGAGAACGGTCTTGGTGACGGCAGCGAGCTCAGGGCCGGTGCCGTCGCCGCGGATCAGAGTGACGGGGTGTTTTTTCATCTTCTACTTGCGTGAGTCGGTCGCGACCCGCTGTGTGTGGCAGCTGCGCGCGTCCCACCGCGCGTTGGCGCACGGCAGACCATGGAGGGGATGTGGGCTTCGTCGCTGGCTCAGCGAATCGGCCCGAAGAGTCTAGGAACTGTGCGATTTCAACGCAACGAAGCGTGCGGCCCCGCACTGTTCCTGCGCCGCAAATCCCCCACCGATTTCAGGTCCCCGCCGGCGTCTCCGACTCCTTCTTCCACCACTCACGCCAGGCCTTCACGCGCTTCGCACGCTCCGCGTCGATCGCTTGCGGATCGAATTTCAGATCCTTGCCCGTGATCGTGCGCAGCGCGATGAAGGCCGCTTCGCGCACGGCCGTCTCGCTGTCTTCGAGCGCGTCGATCAGGTTCGAAACCGCCGACTTCGCCAGCATCTCTCCGAGGACGCGCGCCGTCGCCATGCGCACGAAGACGTCCAGGTCCTTCAGCATCGGCGTCAGGTACGGCACCGTGGCCAGGTCCTTGGTCGCGCCCAGCCCGGTGACGGCTTCCCAGCGCACGCTGTTGCTGTCGTGCTTCAGGTCTGCGATGCGCGCGTGCCACGCCGGCTCGCCCGGTTTCTCCACCGCAGGCTCGGCGGCGACGGGAACGATGACGGCGGGTCGGTTTTCGATTCCGAGCACACGTTCCGTCAGCGCGTTCATGTCGTCCTCGCTCTTTGCGAGGCGAGCGGACAGCTCGTCGATGCGCTTCTGGAAATCGACGTCGCCGCTGCCCGCGCGCGATTCGTGTTTGTTCACCAGCACGGTGACGGAAGCGAGACGCGCGCTGTTCTCCTCTTGCTCGCGGCGCAACTTGGCCACCGCCTCCAGCACTTGAACGTGTTGCTTGTTCTGCGCGTCGAAACGACTGTCGTTGCGTGCATCCGTTTCTCGCCGCGCTTCGTCGCTGAGCCCGGCGCTGCGCTCCAAGAGCGCCAGCTTGTTCGAGTTGCCGTCGATGCGCTTCTCCGCGGTCGTCGCGTCGCGCTGAATGCTCTGGATGCGGCCGTCGAGCACGAACATGACGCCCGCGGTGAACACGAGTCCGAGCAGCGCGACCCACAGGCCCCCGCCGCCCGACGAGCGCAACACGATCGGTTGCAGGTGCGAGACCGACTGCTGCGCACCGCCGGCACCGGCCGCGACCGGCAGCGCCGGAGCGACGTCGGCGGTCTGCGCCGAGGCCGAGCCGGTGGCTGGCGCGTGCGACATGATTCCCTCGCAGGTCGCGCACACGATGCGGCCCTTGCGAATGAACGCCCGTCCCTGATCGAGGTCGGCCTGGGGCACGGACTCGTTGCACAAGTCGCAGAAGTGAACCTTCATCTGCTGTTCCTTTTCCATTGAACTCGATTCGTGCGGGTCAGAGCGGCCCGCGGCGAATCCTCCGAACGCGGGTGGACGGGCAAATCCCAGACCGGGCTCCTGCGATCGCAGTCGTCCGGGGCAGCACGGCCCCCCGGACATTCTGTAAGCTCGCTTCCCCGTGGGACAAGAAGAACTCGTCGTGCCCCCCACGCTCGCCACCGAGTTGGACCGTCTGGGGCTGGAATTCCTGGCCGAAATCTTCGCGCGGGACGTTCAGCGCCATCCCTCGAATCTCGAGGCCTTGAGCGCCCTCGGGCACTTGTTGACGCGCCTCGGACGCCATGCCGAGGCGCTGTCCGTCGACCGCGATCTGGTGCGGCAGCAGCCCGAGTGCGAAACGGCGCGCTACAACCTGGCGTGTTCGCTGGCCCTCACCGGAGCGCTCGAGGAGTCCCTGACGGCGCTCGAGGAGTCCGTCGCGCTCGGGTACGCCGACGGCGAAGGCATGGCCGACGACCCTGACCTCCGTGCATTGCGTGAACTGCAGCGCTTTCGGGTGCTCGTCGATCGGCTGCGCGCTCAAGCGAGTTGACCTCGGATCGAATCAGCGCTCGCGCGAAGTGGAGGTCTTCGGCGGCGCGGTCTGCGCTTCGGTCTTGTTCTTCAGCAGCGGATCGCGATCGCGAACCTGCCACCAGGCTTCCCACGCGCGCACGGATTTTTCGCGCGCCTCGGCGTCGCCGCGCGGATCGAAGTCGAAGCGCTCGCGCGTGGCTTCGTACAGTGCTTGCGAGCAGAGTGCGCGCGTGATGAGGCGTTCGTCGCGCAGACCCTCGATCAACTCCGGAACCGATTGCCAGTCGCCCAGACGCAGCAGAGTGCGCGCGCGCTCCAGCTTCAGATCCGTGCTGTTCGCTTCGGCCGAGAATTCGATTGCGTGCAGCGGCTCGACGAGGCGACTGTCGCGCGTCGCGCCCAGCGCCGCCAACGCGGCACCGGCGACGTCGCGACGCGGATCCTTCACCATCGCGAGCAGCGTCGGATAGGCGGGCTCGCCGACGCGCGCGAACCAGGAGATCGCGTCGATGCGCTCCATGCCGTGCGTCCAGGGCAGGCGCTTCGCCGTGTCTTCGATCTGCTGTCGCAGGCCGGGCGATGGCTTGAGCCACTGATGGCCGCCGACTTCCTCGACGGAAGACGTGGTCGTCGTGCAGGCGCCGAGCACGAGGGTCAATGCGGAGGTCGTGAGGAGTTGGAGGATGCTTTGAAGGGTCATGACGCCTTGTGGATCGTCGCTGACCCGGAAAACCTTGACACACAAGGCGCACCGACGAGGACAGTGGGTGCGGGGGCGGGAATGTCAGGCGCGGCGAGCGGAAAAGGCGCCCAGGCAGGCTGCCACGGCCAGGGCCAGGACGCCCGCCGCGAGGCTCAAGCGAAAAAGCGGGTGCGGAGCCGGCTCCGGGTGGGCGCGCGGAGCGGACGCGTGCGGTGCGGGAGGCGTGAAGCGGCGCGGTGCGAACGCGAATTCGGACGCACGCGGCACCTCCAGCGTGAGATCCACACTGTGGTCCGGCGCGCCTGCGAGTTGGATGAGCGCGACGCCGTCCTTCACGGCGAGATCGTTCGGCCACGGCGCCGTGCGCGTCCCACGCGGATCGAAGCCGGGTTCGCCCGCGTCGAAGGTGAACTCGAATGCGTCGCCGTTCGAGCGCTGCGCGCGCGCGCGAATGGGCGCAGGCCAATCGGAAGGAGGATGCGCGAGAATCAGGCGCTCGCCCTCCGCGCGCAGGTGCGGAGCGAGATCCTCGGCGGCGCGCGTGCGCGCGAGTGCACGCACGAGCGGGGCGATCGTTCGCGGATCGTCCCAAGCCGGGGCCCACGTAGATCCCGGCACGAAAGCCAGGCTCGCGACGAGCCCGCGCCCGCGCCGCGCCAAAGCGGCGAGCGGTGCACCGTGTTCATCGGTGAGCAGCACGACGGCACCGGGCGTGATCTCCGCGCGCACGGCGCACTCGATGTCCGGCAGGTGGTTCAGGGCGCGCGTCAACGTGGCCGCGGGCTCCGAGTCCGCGGCGACGGCGACGACGGGCATGCGCGCCGCGCGCTGCAGTCCGCGCTCCAGGACCGCGCGCTTGAAGACAACTTCCCAATCCTGTCCGGGCGCGAGTTCCGCCGTGCTCTCGGAGATCGCCGCCAGGAACTCGCGGTCTGCATCGGCGGTCGGAGCGACCGCGCAGGTGTGGATGCGTGCGCGCTTGTGAGCTGCGCGCAGAGCGCTCGCACGTGCCTCGAAGTTCGTACGGTCCGGCTCGCGTCCGTCGGAGAGCAGCAACAACAGCGTCTCGCGCTCCGATCCCGAGCGCTCGCGCGCCAGCTGTTCCAGTGCGTTCCAGAGCTTCGTCGCACCGCCGGGCGCCCGAGCTGAACCGACGCGCGCCTCCGCGTCGGACCTCAGCTTCACGTCGGCGCGCGCTTGCCCGTCACCGAAACGGATCGGCTCGGACAGGTCGGAGGCGAAGAAGCGCACGGTCACGTCGTCCGCCGGCAAGGCCGCATCGACGAGTGAACAGAGGCGCGCGCGCACGGCGGCGAAAGGCTCGCCCGACATGCTGCCGGATGCATCGATCAGGAAGACGACGTCGCGCGCAGGCTGCGCGTTGCGAGCCGGAGCCAGCGCCGCAAGCGGCGCGAGCGCGGAATCGGCGGCGGCGCGCGCCCCGATCCACTGCGCTCCGGCCAGATCCAGCCAGTTGCCGCCTTGCAGGACGTAGCTCGCGAGCACGCGCTGTCGCAGCGGCGTGAGATCGTCCTCCAGCGTCACCACGAGATCGAACGTCCCGATCCGTGTCGCCAGTTCGTCGCTGCGCAGCGCCACGACGTCGATACCCGCACCGCTCTGCGCCAGCAGCTCGAATGCCGCCGCGGAACTGCGTTCCGGATCGACGACGCCGACGACGATCGACCCGCGACAACGAACCGTCGCGCGCGCCGTGTCGTCTTCGACGATCGCATCGGGCACGCCGCTCGTCGTCATCACGCGCGCTGAAATCTCGATCAGGCCGGCGCGCGCGGCACCCAGGTCGACGTGGACGGGGACGCGTCCGTCCGGCGCGACGTCGACCGGAACGCGGATGCGTTCGCCTGCGAGTCGAAACTCGACCTGGACGCCGGGCGCGGGTCCAGCGGCGGCGTCGCTGCGGACCTCGGTCGAGGCGACGAGCGGCGCGCCGACTTCCAATTCGCGCGGCAAGGTGAGCGGCGCCAGTGCGAAGTTCCAGGCCTTGCGCTCAGGCTGCGAGATCTCGAGTTGCACACCCTCCGCCGCGAGGCGCGCGGCGAGCGCGGCCGGATCGGGCCCGGTGAAGGTGCCGTCGCCGAAGATCGTCACCCTGGCCTGCGAGCGCTCGCCGATCCAGACACGCGCCAGATCGAGGGCGCCTGCGAGCCGTGTCTCCGACGCGCCGGACTGCGCATCCGCTTGTGCGAGTTCGCGCAGCGGATCGAAGCGGCCGGCTTGGAGCGCATCCAGGCACGCGCTCGGAGTCGCGGGCTCGAAAGCCGCGCGCACCTCGCGGCCGAAGACGACGACGGCTACGTCGAAGCCCTCGGTCTGCCGGCTGGCGAGCCACTCCTCGAGCCGCGCACGAGTGTAGGCGCGAAAGGTGCCGGCGGCGGGTGCGACGGCGCTCTTCGAGACGTCGATCAAGAGCACGGCGAGCGGCGGCTTCTGTGAAGCGGCGCTCGTGCGCGGAAGTGCGAGCCACGTACCCGCCGCGAGCAACAACACGCCGCACCACGCCAGCGCGCGCAGGCGACCGGTCTTCGCCGCTGTGTTCCGCGGTTCCGTGACGAGCGACTCAGTACTCATCTGTGTCGAACTCCACGACCCAGGGCGGTGCGCATCAACGCGCGCGTTGCGTGCTGTCGATCCAGGCGCCGCCCAGCAAGCGTTCGCCGCGGTAGAAAGCGGCACCCTGACCCGGAGTCACAGCCAACTCGGGCTCGCGAAACTCGACGGTGCAAGTTCCGGCCTCGACGTGGACGGTCACGGGTTTCGGCTCGCAGTGGTAGCGGTGCTGGACTTCGGCCTCGAATTCGCCCGAAGCGGGCACGTCGAAGCCGATCCAGTTCGCATCCGAGGCCACGAACGAGCGCACGCCGCATTCCGCACGCGTTCCGAGCACGACGCGTCCGGCTTCGGGCTCCAAGGCCACGACATAGAGCGGTTCGGTCGCCGCGATCTTGTGACCGCGCCGTTGTCCGATGGTGAAGTGTTCGGTGCCTTCGTGTTCGCCGAGGCGATTGCCGGCCGTGTCGACCAGTTCGCCCGGGTGCAGTTCGGCCTGCGCTTCCGCCAAGAGCTTGCGGTAGTCGTTGGACGGCACGAAACAGATCTCCTGGCTGTCTTTCTTCTGCGACGTGCGCAGTCCGGCCTTCTCGGCCAGCGCGCGCACGGCCTTCTTCTGCAAGCCGCCCAGCGGCAGTCGCGTGCGCGCCAGGTTGTCCTCCTTCACGGAGAACAACTGGTAGCTCTGGTCTTTCGTGTGATCGACGCCGCGCAGCAAGTGCACGCGCCCGTCGACGAGCGTGAGGCGTGCGTAGTGACCGGTCGCGACACCTTCGGCGCCTAGATCTTTCGCGAACGAGATCAAGCGGTCGAACTTGAGGTCGCGATTGCAGATGGCGCACGGGTTGGGCGTGCGGCCGCGCCCGTACTCCTTGATGAAGTAGCGGATGATCGCTCCGAACTCCTCCTTCAAGTCGACGGCTTGAAACGGAATTCCGAGGAAAGCCGCAACCATGCGCGCATCCCGAGCGTCACTCACGGAGCAGCACGATTTCTTCGAAGACTCGGCCTCGGAGACGTGCACGCCGTTGCGCATGAACAAGCCCACCAACGACAGACCCTCTTCGCGCAGCATCCAGGCCGCGACGGAGGAATCGACGCCGCCGCTCATGGCGACGACGAAGCGCTTTTCAGGGTTGGGGACGGGGTTTTGCACGCGGGGACCGTGGGCCGGGCCTGGGGCCGGGTTCATTTTGCACGGGGGCCCGATTCTAGTACCTTCTTCGCCCCTTCTCGCGGGTGAGCGGTCCGGTACTGCTCGAAAGCGCGCGACGAGGACCCCGGAATCCGCACCAAGAACCGCCCATGAACCTACCTTTCGCACTCATCCAAGAAGCCGCCGCTCCCGCCGGACCGGCCGGTCCGCAGAGCATCTTCTCGAGCTTCGGCGGGATCATCCCGATCGTCGCCTGCTTCGCGGTGTTCTGGTTCATCATCCTGCGCCCCGAGCAGAAGGCGCGGAAGAAGCGCGCTGCGATGCTCGCCCAGATCAAGAAGGGCGACGACGTCATGACGACCGGAGGCCTGTTCGGGACGGTCGTGCAAGTGCAAGACGACCGCATCACGCTGCAGGTCGCCGAAGGCACGCGCCTGCGCTTCGCCCGCTCCGCGATCCAGCAGATCGAGAGCGAGTCGAGCGACAAGGCGATCGAAGCCAAGACCACGAACGCCTGATTCGATCCGCCTGCGGGCGACGAATTCGCCGGACTGCGCGCAGTGCATGACGGCGCGCCCCTACGCTCTCGTGCGCGCGCGCATCCTGCGCCACGCTCCGCGTCTCTTCGTGCGGCTGTACACGCCGGACGCGCGCGAACTGGGTGAGCTGGGCGAGGAACTGGCCGTGCGCGCACTGCTGCGGGCCGGCTGCGAGATACTGGGGCGCCGAGTGCGCACGCGCTTCGCGGAAGTCGACATCGTGGCGCTCGAAGGTCGCACGTTGGTCTGCGTCGAGGTCAAGACGGCGCGCGTAGCGCCGATCCCCATCCCGCGCGGCAGCGGGCTCGATCCCCTGCCGCCGCCCTTTCGCCGCGGCGGAAGGCTCGGCGCGAAACAGACGGCACGCCTCCTGCGCGCCGCGCGCGAATTGGCGCGCAAACCGCCCCGAGCGGCCCGCGTCGATCTCGTGGAAGTCACCTGGAACACACGTTCGAACGACTTCGACGTGACGCACAGCCGCGGTAGCTGTGCGGATCCGGAAACTCGTTCCGGGTCGCAACCTCGCGGAGCAGGTTTCGCCGACTAGAATGGTCGTGGGCGGCCGAGCGTCGCTCATCCCGTTCACCTCCGAGGCGGCTCTGTCCGATCTAGGGGCGAGGACGGGCGTCCGCACTCCGTTCTCATGCAATAGCACCCGCTGCAACCGCAGCACCCCCAAGCCGGATACCCACGATCCGGTGATCGATGCTCCGCGTACTCCGTCACTACCTGCCGATCCGCAAGGCGTTGCTCATCGCGAGCGAGACGCTGATCCTGACGCTCGTGATCGCGTTGTGGACCAGTGCGCACTTGTGGGATCCCACGGAGCGTGTGCGCGAACTGTTGAACAACGCGATTCCGGCGATGAGCGTCGACGATGCGTTCTACCGGTGCGTGACGAGTTCCTTCCTGCTGGCCGTCGTGTCGCAGATCGCGATCGCCTTCAACGAACTGTACGACGTGCGGATATCCGGCAGTCGCTACGACCGCGCCGGCAAGTTCGTCGAGTCGGCCGGCTCCGCGCTGGCGCTGACGCTGCTCGCGGTGGCGCTGACTTCGTTCTGGGGGTTGAAGCAGATCCTCGACTTCCCGCCGCTCACGTTCGGTCTGCGCGTGCAGACGATCGTGTTCGCGATGCTGACATCGTTCGCGCTCTTGTACTACTGGCGCTCGTTCTTCCACTGGCTCCTGCGGCGCGTGGAGTTCGGCGAGCGCGTCTTGATCATCGGCAGCGGCAGCACGGCCAAGGAACTCGGGCGTGAGATCATCGAGCGCCCCGACGCCGGCTTCGTGCTCGTCGGCATCCTGCCCGAGACGAGCGCCGGACTCGGCACGCGCGACGCGTCGCAACGCGTGCGGCACGCCTGGTCCGATGCGCCCGAGCGCGGCGCGCGACCCGAGCGGCGCGGCGGCGGACCGACGCCGATTTTGGCCGGCGGCCCGACGGCGGTCGCAGGCGGGACGGCGCTGGCGCAAGCCAAGGACAAACTCGCGCCGACTTCGAACGAAACCGACCTGCGCATGCAGCTCCTGTCGCTCGAGCCGCTCTCGCCCGAGCCTGATCTAGATCCCGCGGCCGATTCCAAGCCGCGCACGATGCTGGAACTCGTCACGGCGAAAGACGTCGGGCTCGTCGTCGTGGCGCTCGAGAATCGCCGCAACAGCGTGCCCGTCGACGATCTGTTGGAATGCCGTCTCGCGGGCGTGACGGTTCGCGAACAAGAATCCGTGTACGAGCAGATCACCGGCAAGATCGCCGTCGAAGCGCTGCGTCCTTCGTACCTGATCTTCAACGCCGGCTTCTCGCGCCATCCGTGGGCGGAACTCGCCAAGCGCGCGGTCGATCTGACTTTCTCGCTGGTGTTGTTGGCGCTGACCTGGCCCTTGATGATCGTGACGGCCCTGTTCGTGCGCTTCGATTCCCCGGGGCCGATCCTGTTCACGCAAGAGCGCGTCGGCCGCGACGGCAAGGTATTCACGCTCTTCAAATTCCGCAGCATGCGCGCCGACGCCGAGAAACTGTCGGGCCCGGTGTGGGCGACGCAGGGCGATCCGCGCATCACCAAGTCGGGCCAATTCATCCGCAAGACGCGCCTCGACGAGTTGCCGCAACTCTTCAACGTCCTGGCCGGTCACATGTCGCTGGTCGGCCCGCGGCCCGAGCGCGAGCACTTCGTCGAAGACCTGGCAAAGAAGATCCCCTACTTCCGTCAGCGCCACATCGTGAAGCCCGGCTTGACCGGTTGGGCGCAGATCAACTACCGCTACGGCAGCACCTTCGAAGACGCGGTGCAGAAGCTCCAGTTCGACCTGTTCTACATCAAGAACCAGTCGCTGCTCTTCGACCTGTCGATCCTGTTCAATACGGTCAAGATCGTGATCTTGCGCAAGGGAACCTGAGGGCGATCACTGAGTGCGCAGTGTCTTGAGGTACTTCGCGATCAAGGGTCGCTGGACGGACCTCATTCCCTCTAGAGTCTTCACGTCAGGCCTTGCGTGTGGAATGTCGTTCATGTCTACGACGCACTTCACAGCCCAGCCCCGGATGCCAAATGTGCTGACGAAAATCGGCTCCTGTGTGCGTGGTCTGAGGTCCGCCGCGGTTGTGAACGGCCCGTAGTAGAAATCACCGCGCGCGCACTTGTTCGCCAGTTCGAGGTTGACGGCAGATTCGAATCGGGCGAACGCCTCGGCGCCCATGCGATTGCTCTCCTCGAGGACCGTATCGAGTTCGATGAGGTTTTCCGGGCGAATCTGGATCCCGTCCAATCCGAACTTCTCCCGCAGGTAGTCTTCCGTCATGGGCACGGGCGCAAGGTAAAGCGAAACGAATTGGTTCTTCTGCGGTCCACTGAAGCGCATGCGTTCACACGCCTCTGCCGCCACGGTCTCCCAGGGCACGAGTTCTCCCTTCGCAACCGCTTGGGTCAGATCCCTGTTCTTCTCCTTCAAGACGGCACTGACTTCAGGCCAGCGTTTCCCCCAAAATTCCCTCAGGACGTCAGCGCGCGTGTATTGCGGAGTCGAGTCTGAATCGTCCATGGGTGAACCGCCGGCCACTTCGCGCTCATTCGACGGAGGCTCCAAGGCTGTCAAGTGAGTCGGGTTCGATTCAGCTCCCGTTGCGGATCGCCCAGGGCCGGTTGTCGCGGATCGATCGATCTGTGGCGCGCGCCGGGCAACGACGTATCCCGCGGCAGCGATGATGCAGATGACCGCGAACAACCCCAGCCCCAGGCGACCGCGAGTCATGTCACTGACACCCCGTGCAGGAGCCGCTGACTTCGGCGGTACCGGGTAGCCCCTTGATCAAGAATGAAGCTGTGCCGCCGCAGCGAATGAACGAACCGGTCGAGTTTGAACCCGCTCCCGTGGCACCTGAATCTGGGTGAGGATCCTGGCACCACTGCGGAAAGCCGGAGTGTGTGGAGCAGAATTCCAATTGCGAGTTGGGAGTCGTCTCCCATTCGCGCAGGACACTGACCTCGCAGTGCTGGGGGAGGCAAGTCGTTGAGTCGCAGTAGCCGCTGGTCACGACGATGGAGATGGCTACCCAGTCGCCAACTCCCCCATCGAAGTCACCTGCGGCTCCGCTGCCGATGCAGCCTGTACAAGACAGGGCGGGCAGTAGAGAGGGCAGCATCGGCGCCGATGCGGCGGGAACACTTGCAGCTTGCAGCAGGAGGAGAAGAGCCGCGAACGTGGTCCACTTCATGACGAAACTCCGTTTCAACCATGCCAGTCCGGATCACTCATCCTCACTCCGACGGGAGACCAGCACTACCGCGCCGGAGTAGGGACCGCGCGGTAGTCCGGAGGCTAGCACTCGCTTCCGGTGGCCTTCAAGAGTCTAATCCCGGCGCGATGACTGGGACAATTGGTCGGCGAGCATCCCGGAAGCCAGCCGGAATCCGGGCGTGAGATCTGCATGAAGCGCGAGCCTCGCTGGGAGATCCTGCCCGAGGACGTCGTCGCCAGTCCGCTCTTCAATGCGGACCTCGCCCCGGTCCCCGCCGAGCAGCGCACCTGGAGCACGTACAACTTCGCGGCGCTGTGGATCTCCATGGCGCACTGCATCCCGACCTACATGATGGCGGCGAGTTTGATCGCGGTCGGCATGAACTGGTGGCAGGCACTCGTCACGATCCTGCTCGGCAACGTCATCGTGCTCGTGCCGATCCTGCTCAACGCGCACGCCGGCACGCGCTACGGCATTCCGTTCCCGGTCGTCGCGCGCGCGTCGTTCGGCACGAGCGGCGCGAACATCGCAGCCATCTTGCGCGCGATCGTGGCCTGCGGCTGGTTCGGCATCCAATGTTCGATCGGCGGCGCGGCGATCAAGGTCTTCGCTGTCGCGCTGTGGCCGGCGTTCGGGACACTCGGGGGCGACGCGAGCATCGCGGGCCTCTCGGTCTCGAGCGCGATCACCTTCGCGATCTTCTGGGCCTTGAACATCTGGATCATCTACCGCGGCATGAACGCGGTACGCATTTTCGAGAACTGGGCCGCACCGATCGTGCTGATCCTGGCGGCGGTGCTCGTGTGGTGGACGGTCGACCGCGCGGGCGGCCTCGGGCCGATCTTCCACGCGCCGTCGAAGTTCGCGGATCTGGCTGAGTTCTGGCCGGTTTTCGTTCCGGCGCTGACCGGAATGATCGGATTTTGGGCCACCCTGTCGCTCAACATCCCCGACTTCACGCGCTTCGGGCGCGGGCAGAAGGAACAGATGCTGGGGCAGACGCTGGGTTTGCCGACGACGATGGTGGTGTTCTCGGCGATGGGTGTCGTCGTCACGAGCGCTGCCAGCGCGATCTTCACCGGGGTGGACGCTGCGCAACTGTGGGATCCCGTCTACATCCTCGCGCGCATCACTTCCAGCGAACCACTCACCGGCGACACCGTGCCGCTGATCGTGTCACCGATCACGCGCGCGATCGTCGCGGTCATCGCCCTGCTCGGCGTCGGCATCGCAACTTTGTCGGTCAACATCGCCGCCAACGTAGTCAGCCCCGCCAACGACTTCGCCAACCTCGCGCCCAAGAAGATTTCGTTCCAGACCGGCGGCCTCATCACCGGAGTGCTGGGTGTCTTGATGATGCCGTGGAAGTTGCTTGAGAACCCGAACACGTACATCTTCGACTGGTTGATCGGGTACTCGGCGCTGCTCGGTCCGATCGCGGGCATCATGATCGTCGACTACTGGATCCTGCGGCGGCGTGAGTTGGACGTGCCCGATCTGTACCGAGCCAACGGACGCTACGCCGGTGTCAATCCATCCGCGATCCTCGCTCTGGTCCTCGGCATCGCACCCAACGTGCCCGGTTTCCTGGCGCAGACCCGTGTCATCGCCCTCGACAGCGGTTTCCTGACGACGCTCTACACCTACGCCTGGTTCGTCGGCTTCGCGCTGGCAGGACTGATCTACTTCGCGCTCGAATCACGCCGTCGCGCTGCCGCTACTCAAACATGACCAGCCGCCGACACGACCGTCCCACCCCTCTGCGCTTCAAAACCGACACCCTCATACCCAGCCCCCCAGCCTTTCCCTGAACTCGTGGTTCGAGCCGCGCGGTACTCCGCGCGACTCGAACCACGAGTCGGCGCTGCGTAGCACGCCTGCGAATGCCGTTGCGTTTCGGCTGGCCTCGCTCTTCCTTCTCCTGCTTCGCGCGCGGTGAAGTCACATGGAGCTCGATTCCATTCAATTGTCGGCGCGGGCAGCCACAGAGACACTTGCTCGTAGCACCGCGCAGCGCGAAGCAGATGGAGGAAGCGCGAGGCAGGAGGAACCGCAACGGCATTCGCAGGCGTGCTTCGCAGCGCCGACTCGTGGTTCGAGTCGCGCAGAGTACCGCGCGGCTCGAACCACGAGTTCAGCGAAACACCGGGGGGCTGGGTATGAGGATGTCGGTCTTCAGATGCAGGAGGGTGCGTCGACGTGTGCCCCTGCGACGGCATGCCGTCTGCGCACTCGACTTGGAACCGCAGCCGGCATCATCCCGCGACGACCAGGTCACACCCCGATATCTTCGTTCCACAACTCCGGCTGATCGCGAATGAACTTGCGCATCAGCTCGATGCACTCCGCATCGTTCACGATCTCGAGTTGCACGCCCCGCGAGCGCACGTACTCCTCCGGCCCTTGAAACGTCTGATTCTCGCCGACCACGATGCGCGGAATCTTGTAGAGCAGCGCCGTTCCGCTGCACATGTCGCACGGCGACAGCGTCGAATACAACGTCGCGCGCGCGTACTCCCGCGCCGTGCGGCGTCCGGCGCTCTCCAGGCAGTCCATCTCGGCGTGCAGGATGGCGCTCCCCTTCTGGTGGCGCTGGTTGTGCCCGCGGCCCACGATCTCGCCGTCGATCACGAGCACCGAACCGATCGGTATGCCGCCCGCCGCCAGACCCTTGCGCGCTTCGTCGATCGCGGCGCGCAGGAACGGATCGGTCGTCTTCGGCTTCACTTGGAGCTCTCGAGGCCGCCGGGAACTTTGTCGCGACCGCTGGCCATGCGTTCGTGCCAGGTATCCGCATCCGGTGCACGCCGGCGCTCGACCATCGTGATGCAGCCCTCGACCGGGCAAACCAGCGCGCACAGGTTGCAACCTACGCACTCGGTCTCGTCGACCCACGGAACACGATAAGGCGCATCGGCCGGAGCCGCGTGTGCGCGTTCGGCGGCAATCTTCGCCATCGGAGCGACATGCCCCGAGATCGCATGCGTGCCCGGCTTGTGGATGCACTGGTGCGCGCCGTCGTGGCACGCCACGTGGCACAGCTGGCAACCGATGCACTTCGCGGCGTCGATCGCGGCCACGACGTGGTAGTTCAAGTCCAGGTCGCCCCATTCCTTGAACCCCGGCACGGCAGCGCCGACGAGTTCGTTCACGCTGCGCATGTTCTTCGTGCGCAAGTAGCCCTCGAGCCCCTCGATCATGTCCTCGACGATGCGGTATCCGTGGTGCATGACCGCCGTGCAGACCTGCACGTTCGTCGCACCCAGCGCCATGAACTCCGCCGCGTCGCGCCAGGTCGAAATGCCGCCGATGCCGCTGATCGGCACGGTGATGCGCTTGTCGCGCGCGAGCACTGCCACCATGCGCAGTGCGATCGGCTTAACGGCCGGGCCGCAGTACCCGCCGTGACTGGACGCGTCGGCGACGCGCGGCAGCGGCACGAGCCGGTCGAGATCGACGCCGATCACGCTTTGAATCGTATTGATCAAAGACACCGCGTTCGCGCCGCCCTTCACCGCGGCGAAAGCCGGGTCCTCGATGTGGCCAATGTTGGGAGTGAGCTTCGCGATCACCGGGATGTGCGCGTACTCCATCACCCAATGCACGAGTTCTTCGAGCACTTTGGGTTCTTGCCCGACAGCGGAGCCCATCCCGCGTTCGCACATGCCATGCGGACATCCGAAGTTGAGCTCGAGCCCGTCGCAGCCGGTATCTTCCGATCGCGCAATGATCTCTTTCCACTCTTCGCGAGTCTCGACCATCAGCGACACGATTACCGCGTGCTTGGGGTAGCGCTTCTTGACCTCGCGGATCTCCTGCAGGTTGACGTCCAGGGGACGATCCGTGATCAACTCGATGTTGTTCAGGCCGATCATGCGCCGATCGCCGTAATCGATCGACCCGAGCCGGCTCGACACGTTCACGATCGGATTGCCGAGCGTCTTCCACACCGCCCCGCCCCAGCCGGCGTCGAAGGCGCGCATGATTTGTTCACCGCTGTTCGTGGGCGGCGCGCTGGCCAACCAGAAGGGGTTGGGACTCTTGATTCCGGCGAGGTTCGACTCGAGGCTGGGCATGCGCGCAAATTACCAATGCGACCCTTAGCCCGCGTCGAAAATTTGCGGGAGCATCGGCCGAGGGCATGCCGCGCAACGAGTCAAACTGGCCCCGTTTGGTGTTGCCAACTCGCCCAGAACTGCCTGAATTTCCGCAACCGCGTTCACTCCTGCTCGTCGGGATGCCTGGCGGCACCATCTCCGTGTCGCCCAGGACACACCGATGGACCTCGAAAACCCGTACCCGCGCGGCTTCTGGCGCTTTCAGCCTCCGCGTTGCCCGCACGACGCTTGCCCGACGCGGCAGGATCGCAACACACCCTTCCGTTGGCAGCACAAGGGCCGCTATCAACGCCGTTGCGATCGCCGCTTCGTGCAGCGCTTCCTGTGTCTCGCTTGCATGCGCACGTTCTCGGTGCAGACGTTT
>JAEUIA010000132.1 GCA_016795245.1 Planctomycetota bacterium
CTCGGACGAGCGCCACTGGAAAAATCGCGAACCCCGAGGTCAACAATGGGGTGGGGTCTGGTTGGGTGAGTTCGGTGTCGGTCTGGAAACGTGGATGGGTTGGGTGCGGTGTCGCTTTGGAAACGTCGCGGGGTGGGTTGCGGTGTCGGACTGGAAACGTTGAGGGGTTGCGTTCGGCGGCAGTCGGGAAAGGTCGAGGCGTTGCGTTCGACGTCGCTCGCGAAGTGTCGAAGGGAGCGCAGGAATCCGGTGTCGCTGCCTCGTCCCGCAGCCCTTCGCGCCCGACTCTGCCTCCGCGGTCGGCGCTCCCGCCAACCCGCCTGCTACAAGCTCCAAACGATGCCGAGCGCGTTCGTGAAATTGAACGTCTCGCCCGCGCAGAACACGACGGCATCGCGGTACCACACCTGGTAGTACGCCGTGCCCGCACCGCTCAAGAGGCCCAGCGTGGAGAGCGTCGGATCACCGCTCACGGGCAACTGCGATGCGTTGGCAGTGTTGAATTTCACACCCAGACGGCGAATCGTGCCGGTGACGCACAGCAGTCCGTCTCCGTACGGGAGTCCGGATCCGCCGCTGACCTGGGCCGTGCCCTGGAAGTAGAGCGCTCCGCCATTGGGCATGCCTGCGCCGCGCAGCTCCACCGTGTCGTTCGAGAGCGAGGCCGTGCCGCGCGCCGTGAGGCTACCGGCCAGCGCGAGCGAGTTGAGGCAGCCCTTCTCCGAATCTGCGGCGCTCGCATTGCCGCACGGGCACGCCGCCGCGCTGCCGTCGCCGGCGCAGTAGGGCAAGTACACGCTGGGCGTCCAAGCGGCCACCGTGGAGGCGGTGTTGTTCAGCGTCCTCCAGCACTCGGCTGCGTAGGGATCGGGGTCCGCGATCCCCAGCGGGAATCCGGCGAAGCTGATATTCGGGTTGGAGAAGCGCTGCAGACGCGTGCCCGGTGCGTACGACATGATCGTGCGGTACTGCTGGTTGGGAGTGCGGTAGCCGAAGGAGTAGTCGTCGACGCCGGCCGGGTTGGGTTCGCGCGCGAGGAACAGGTACACGTCCTGCACGCTGTTCGAGTCGATCACTTCGAGCACCGCGGAACTCACGAACACCACGGCGTCTCCGTTCGGTGAGGACTGGGACACCACCGAATTCTGGTCGACGTTGGCCGAATGCCCGGGCTTGAAGAGGCCCGAGGGTGTCACGCTCACGGCGACCGTCGTCTGGGTCTGCAAGTCGTGCACGAACGCGTCGTCCGAACCGTTGTTGTCGCCGGGGACCAGGTTCGACGCACGGCTGCCGAAGGCGACGTAGCGACCGTCGGCCGTGATCGTGGAGCGTGCCATCCAGCCCGAGGGGCCGTTGCCTTGTGCACCTGCGGCGCCCACGCTGACGCGCACGGTCGAGAACAGTGTGAGGTCGTGCACGAACACATCCCACGTGCCGTTCGTGTCGTTCGCGACCAGATTCGAGGAACTGCTCGTGAACACGACACGAGACCCGTCCGGCGTCAGCGTGGGTGCGAAGGGGGAGTCGTCGTTCGACTGCAAACCGCCGGTTGCGACGCTCGCGCGCACGGTCGTTCCGAGCAGCATGTCGCGCACGAAGATGTCGCTCTTGCCGTTCGTGTCGAGCGCCACGAGATCGGTGCTCGTGCTGGTAAACGCCACGTAGCGCCCATCCGCCGAAACGGAAGCGCCGCCGGAAGCACCGTTGCCACCGATCCCGAGCAGGCCTCGACTGACGAGTTGGGTCGTGCCGGTCTGGCGGTCGTGCAGGTAGACCTGCGTAGTCGTGATGCTGTGAGCGAAATTCGTCGCATCGCTGGTGAAAGCCACGAAGCGGCCGTCGAGCGAGAGCGCGGGTGCGTACGAAGCGCCGTTGCCTTCCGCGCCGCTCGTCGCGAGGCTGACGCGCGTCGTCGTTCCGGCCGTGACGTCGCGCACGAACACATCGGCGACGCCGTTCGTGTCGCCCGCGACGAGGCTGCTCGCGGTGGAGTCGAAGGCCACGAAGGCGCCCGACTGCGAGAGGGCCGGGGCCGAGACGGGCGCGCCGTCGGCCTGGACACCGGCGCTGCTCACGTTCACGCGCTCGGTCGTGTAGTTGTTGCGGTCGCGCAGGAAGACATCCGCCAACCCGTTCGAGTCGCCGGGCACCAGATTGCTCGCGCTGGAGACGAAGGCCACGTGACCGCCCAAGGCTGAAATCACCGGAGAATACGAGGGCGCGTTGCCCTGCTGCAGCGTCGAGCTGTAGCTCGCGCGCATCGTCTTGTCGCTGCCGTTGTCGCGGTCGTGGGCCAGCCCCATCACGTGCCCGAGCTCGTGGCCGAAGGTGTAGAAGCCCGTCGCGCACGTGCGCGACACGAGTGCAAACGCATTCGGTCCGAAGTTCGGGTCCAGCGTGCCCATCAAGAACGCGACACCGCACGAACCACCTTGTGCGTCGACGATCAGGACGATGATGTCCGCGCCGCACTGCGCGCGCCAGGCGTGGACGTAGTCGAGCTGGCCGTCGTTGGGGTTGTACAAGCGCCCCAGGTCGATGCCCCAGTTGTTGGCCTCCACGTAACCGGTCAATTCGGCCCGGTGCGCGAGGCGCAGCTTCTGTGTGACGCCGCTCGCCTGGTAGGCCTGATTGGTCTCGAGGACGGCCAGATCGATCAAGGCCTGCATCGCCGCCGTGCCGCCTTGACCTGCGCGCGCTTGCGGCGTGTACACGACCAGCACGTCGATCGTCGGTGCACTGGCGAGCGCGGAGAACGCGACCGTCGGCACGGGTGCAGGTGGATGGGAATGTGGTGCGGTCGTTGCGATGCGCTGCGCGCTCGTGGTCGAGCACGGCGGCACGCGCCGCTCGTCGATCTCTTCGATGACGACGGTCGCAGCACCTTGCGAGCGCAGGCGCAGCAGTCGATCGCCGATGCGCACGCTGCCGCACAGGGCACCGTGAGACACGGCGAAGGTGGCGCTGCCGGTGCGACCGTCGGTCGCTCTGCCGCTCCACGTGAACTCGTCGCGCGCGCTCTCCTCGCGCTGCTCGGCCACGAACGACGCAGCGTCACCGGGGAAGAACTCGATGCGCACGCGCGCGCCCGGTGCGGCCAGTGCGTCCACGTCGAACACGGCCGTGCGCGCGCGGGCGACGGGCGTGTCCAAGGTCAGGGCGGCGGTCGCGGTCGCGCTGTCCGTAAACAGGAGATCGCGCTCGGAGCGCGCCTCGGCCGGGTGCGAAAGCACGACCGGCAGAGCCAGGACCAGGGCCGCCAGGCGGGAGAAAGGGAAGGGGATCGACATGGGAGAGAGTTCCCAAGTCTATCCCCTTCTCTAGAGTCCTGCCCGGCGCGCGAGCACGCCGGCGGGCCCATTTCTCACAGGATGTCGAGGATTCCCGCTCCGCTGCCGTCCGTCAGCGTGGTCGTGCCCGCGACGTAGTTGATGTTGGCGGAGATCTTCGAATTCCACGGCAGCATCTCTTTGTCGGAGACGATGCCCAAAGCCACGGCTGCGAAGCCGCGCGCGCCGTCGGAAAGACCGTCTTTGCGCTGCAACATCGTCACCAGCGGGTCGATCGAGCGCGCGTCGCCGATGAAACCCAGTGCGGAAGCGACTGCCGCCTGCGAGGCCTGGCTCTGGGCTTCGGTCAGCAGCGTGACGAGTTCCGGAACGAGTTCCTTGTCACCGAGCAGGCCCAGGCCGATGGCCGCTTGTTGCATCAGCACGGGTTGGAAACGCGACTTCTTCACGAGTGCTTCGATCGTGGGAACTGCGGCGCGGGAGTCGAGCAGACCCAACGCGACACACAGGTAACCCTGCGTCACCGGATCGGAGTTCTTCTCCAGCTTGGCGAGGAGCAACGGCACGGCTTCGGTGTCGCGCGCGATGCCCAGGCCGATCGCGAGTGCTCCGACCGCGTCGGGCGCGCGTGCGTCGGCGAAGAGCGAACGCAGCGTCTCGCGCACTCCGAGCGGCGTCGTGCCGCCGGCATCGATGACCGCGCGTTCCATCACGCCGACGGCCATACCGGCCCACGGCCGCAGGTGCGAGTCGCCGCGCGCGGCTTGATCGAGGAGGAAGGCCCGCAAGTTCTCGCGCTGCGCGTCTGTGTTTTCGCCGCTGCCGCGGCCGCCGAGCTGCGCGAGCGCGATCACCGCGAAGTTGCGCGCCTGCTGGTCGGCGCGCTTCTCCTTGATGACCGCCGTCAGGCTCGAGCGGATGCGCGAGTCGATGTCCGAGTCGCCCAGGCTCCCGATGACGCCGAGCGCGAGTGCCGAGCTCTGGATCACGTGCTTGTCGTGTTTCGAGAAGGTGCCCAGGACGGGCAGCAGTGCCGCGGCGACGGCGTCGCGGTCTTCTGCGGTCGCGCCGGCGCACAACCGCGCCAGTGCGGTGGGCACATGCGCGCGGATCAGATCGTGGACCTTGTCGTCGTGGAAGACTTGAATCAGGTAGTCGATCTGCGACTGGCGCGAGCGCGAGACGTCGCTGCGCGCATCGGCCTGACCTTCCAGAGCGGGGTCGACGGGCACTAGCCCCAACGCGATCACAGCGGAGACCTTGACATCGCGCGTCGAGGTCTTGGAAGTCTCGAGCACTTCGACCAACGTGCGCACGATCTCCTGGCGCACGTGGTTCTGGTTCGTGCGCGCACCGAGCAAGCCCAGTCCGTAGGTGGCGAAGGCGCGCGTGCGGAAGGGGACTTCCTGCTTGCCGACGAGAGCGCGGCCGCCCTCGTTGTCGCGTGCGATGTCGGCCAGCGTGCGCTGCGCGGCCTCGTTCGCCAGGATGCCGAGCGCGACGGCGCTGGTCTCGGCGATCTCCTGATTCGCATCCTTCAGGAACGGCACGAACAGCGGCTCGAATTCCGACGTGCCGTCTTCGCCGCTGATGCGATCACCGATCTTCGCGAGCGCGATCAAGGCACCCGTGACGATGTCGTTGCTGCGCTCGGTTTTCAGTGCGGCGGTCAGCGCGGGTACGACCTTGGCGCGGATCGTCTCTTCAGAAGGACGCAGCGTGATCGCGGCGGCGCCGTCGTTCCAGAACCCGCCGGTCGATTGCGTGTTGCGGTGCACGGCGGCTTTCAGCTGCAGGTACGCGTCCTTGTTGAAACCCCACCAGGTCTCCCACGAGCCGTCCTTCGACTCGGCGAACGCACCGGTGCCGGGGCCGAGCGGACGCTTGCCGGTGGTGCCGCCGGTCGTGGCGCCGGGTCGTGGTTGCGACGGCCCGGGCGTTCCCGCGCCGGTGCCGGTGGTCGGACCGCTGCCGCCGGGAACGGCGGGGCCGGTGCCGCCGCCTCCTCCTCCGCTGCCGCCGGGAGGAACGGTGTCGCCTGGACCACGGTAGGAGCCGCCGTGGGCGGTGCTGATGTCGGAGAGTGCGTACGCGCCCAGCGCTAGCAGGGCGGTCAGGAAGAGGATGCGTTGCATGTCGAACTCCGGTGCGGGAGGTTGCGTGTGCGAGGCGCGGACGACGGTCCGGCGGCGCGACAAGGCAAGGCCCGGGCCGTGCGGGCCGAAGTCCTTACAGAAACGATTCAGCGCCTCTGGGCCGAGATCGACGTTCCGGCGCGGGAACGACTGCGTACGCCGGCGGGGCGCGCGCGACTACTTCGCGCTCTTCTGCGACGGGTCCGGCTTGAAGGGCGCGTTGGCGAGCTCGATGTGCGCGTTGCGCTCGGCGAAGTAGTTGAGCTGCCAGGCCTCTTCGACCAGCAAGATGCGTCCGCCGTCGGGATCGACCGCGTGCGCGGAACCGGTCGGCCAGACGGTCTCCGTGGCGCCGGTGCCGGGCTTCTCGCGCCACCAGCGCGCGACCGTCCACGGCCGCGGTTCGAGCCTGGACTCGGCGTTGTATTCGTTTTCGAGGCGGTACTGCAGCACTTCGAACTGCAGCTCGCCGACCGCCGCGAGCAGCGGGACTTTGGCGGCGGCGCCTTCGATCTCGTAGCTCTGCACGACGCCTTCCTGCAGGAGCTGACGCAGACCTTCGCGGAACTGCTTGTACTTCGAAGTCTGCGGGTTGTGCAGCAGCGCGAATTTCTCGGGCGAGAAGCGCGGAATCTCGGCGAAACAGATGGTCGGGTCGGTCGTGATCGTGTCGCCGATGCCGTACTCGACACCGCCGACGATGCCGATCACGTCGCCCGCGACGGCGTCTTCGATGATCTCGCGGTCGCGTCCGAACAGTTTGTGCGCGCTGGAGAGACGCACTTTCTTCTTTGATTGCACGTGCGTGACGGCCATGTCGCGTTCGAAACGGCCCGACACGATGCGCGCGAACGCGATGCGATCGCGGTGCTGCGGATCCATGTTGGCCTGGATCTTGAACACGAACGCCGAGAAGGTCTCCTCCGACGGTTCGACCAGGCGTTCGCCGCTCGAGCGCGCCGTCGGCGGCGACGAGTAGCGCAGGAAATTGTCGAGCAAGAGCTGCACGCCGAAGTTGTTCACGCCCGAGCCGAAGAACACCGGCGTGAGCTTGCCGGCCAGGACCTGGGCGGCGTCGAACGGATGTCCGGCGCCTTCGATCATCGCCACCTCGCCCTTCACGCGCTCGTGCAACTCCAGGCCGAGCTTCTCCAGGACGATTGGATCGTCCAGGCCGGCGGTCTCGGCCGGAGTCACGAACTTGCCGCTGGGTACGCGTTCGAAGAGGTGCAAGGAGCGCGTCATGCGATCCCACACGCCTTTGAAACCGGCCCCGTCGCCGAGCGGCCAGTTCATCGCGCAGGCGCCGATGCCGAGGACGCTCTCGAGTTCGTCGAGGAGTTCGAGCGGATCCTTGGCCGGCCGGTCGAACTTGTTCATGAACGTGAAGATCGGAATCCCGCGGCGCGCGCAGACTTCGAAGAGCTTGCGGGTTTGGGACTCGATGCCCTTGCCGGCGTCGATCACCATCACGGCGGCGTCGACGGCGGTCAGGACGCGGTAGGTGTCTTCGGAGAAATCCTTGTGGCCGGGCGTGTCGAGCAGATTGACGCGGTAGTTGTCGTAGTCGAACTGGAGCAGGGTGGAACTGATCGAGATGCCGCGCTGGCGTTCGAGTTCCATCCAGTCGGAGGTGGTGGAGCGCTGGCCTTTGCGCGCACGCACGGAGCCGGCCATCTGGAGGGCACCGCCGTAGAGGAGGAGCTTCTCGGTCAGGGTGGTTTTGCCGGCGTCGGGGTGCGAGATGATGGCCAGCGTTCGCCGCCGCTGTACCTCTGCGTTCAGGGAATTCATGGGCGCGGCGAACGCTGGCCAGCATCTCGCACAGCGGCGCGAGTAGCGCCGCCAGATTGGAGGGGAGTGTGTGCTTGCGTCATGAGCGGTGGGAGTGAAGCAGGGGAGTGTAGCAGAGGGGTCTGTGGCAGAGAGGGGGGGCTCGGCGTCCACCTGCCGCAAGTCCCTCCGTAGTCTGCGACGCTAGCGCGTCGCGGGGCATTGGCGCGCTGTGCTGGTGGGTGTTCGCGCAGTGCGGCTGGTGCCGACGCGCGCGGGTACGCGCGGGTCA